>NZ_JBFWIB010000002.1:0-778889 GCF_041300785.1 Luteimonas salinilitoris | reverse complement strand
TCCCCCCCCCCCCCCCCCCCCCCACTCCCACAAAGGGTTGTTCTTGCGGCTGGCGGCCGCACGCCGCTTTTGGCAGTCTGTCGGCGACACCTCACGGATTCGCGCCCATGTCGGCTCCCCGCCACTTCTCGATGTTGCGCGAATTCCGGCTCGCCGACTGGTTCACCCTCGGCAACGCGTTCTGCGGCACCGGCGCGGTGTTCGCGGCGATGCGTTTCCTGCAGGACGGGGTGGTCCGCGACCTAACGATCGGCATGGCGCTGATCCCGCTGGCGTTCGTGTTCGACGCGCTGGACGGGCGCATCGCCCGCTGGCGCAAGGTCGCCTCCACCCTGGGGCGTGAACTGGATTCGCTGGCGGACGTGATCTCCTTCGGCGTGGCGCCGGCCGTGCTCGGCTACGCCTGCGGGCTGCAGGGCGGCTGGGACTGGGTGGTGCTGAGCTACTTCGTCGGCTGCGGCGTCAGCCGGCTGGCGCGCTACAACGTCACCGCCGAGCAATTGGCCGGCGACGCGGGCAAGGTGAAGTATTTCGAAGGCACGCCGATCCCGACCAGCCTGGCGATCGTGATCCTGCTGGCGGTTCTGGCCTGGCATGGCCGCATCGGTGCGCAGCTGTGGCTGGGGGTATGGCAGCTCGGGTCGTGGCAACTGCACCCGTTGGTGCTGGTCTACGCCCTGTCCGGGACCCTGATGATCAGCAAGACGGTGCGCATCCCCAAGCCATGACCGCTGTGTCACGGCGACGACGTGCCCGGTTGCTATCATCCGGAAACCAGCTCCGGAGGGCGGCATGGCGAATAGCGAACCACAGGGCGGCGCGGCCGCTGATTTCGAAAGCCTGGCGCGGCAGTACTGGAACGCCTGGGGCGATGCCTTGCGCAGCGCTTCGCCCGATGCCGGCGCGCAGGGCGCGCAGGCGCTGCAGGACGCGATCGGCCGGTGGGCGCGCATGGCGCAGGAGCAGGAGCAGCCGGGCGCGGCCGACGTCGTCGTCGCGCGCTTCGACGCCCAGGCGCGGCAGTGGTATGCGCAGATGCAGCAGGTTGCGGCGCAGTTCGCCGGACGCGACGGCAGCGCCGCGGACGTGGTCGATGCCTGGAAGCGTGCGCTCGGCGCTGCCGGCGTCAATCCGTTCCCGGAGATGTTCCGGAGCATGCGCGGCCCCGGGCTGCACGATTTCGAGCACTGGATGGAGCAGGTGGCGCCGTTGCTGCAGGCCTGGCGTGCGCAGGGCAGCGATCTGCTGGAGCTGCCGGCGTTCGGTTTCGCACGCGAGCACCAGGAACGCTGGCAGCGACTGGCGCAGGCGCAGGTGGAACTGCAGCAACGGACCGAGGCCTACAACGCGCTGATGCTGAAGGCCTCGCAGCAGGCCTACGCCATCCTCGAGCGCCGGCTCGCCGAGCGCGAGCAGCCGGGGCTGCAGATAGAATCGCCGCGCGCGCTGTTCGACCTGTGGGTGGACGCGGCCGAGGAGGCCTATGCGGAGGTCGCGCTGTCGCCGGAGTTCCGTGAGGCGTACGGGGATCTGGTAAACGCGCAGATGCGCGTGCGCGGTGTGGTGCAGCGCGAGGTCGAGCAGCTGTGCAGGCAGTTCGACATGCCGACGCGCAGCGAACTCGACGGCGCGCACCGCAAGATCGTGGAACTGGAACGACAGGTGCGGCGATTGCGTGACGCGGTGGTTTCGTCGACGGTCGCGTCGCCCGAAGCCGCGGCGGTGCGCAAACCGGCAAAGGCGGCAAAGGCAGGCAAGCCGCGAAAATCCGCCGCCCGCAGCGGCCAGCCCGCCGCGGTGAAGCGCAATGCGAAGACGACGACGAGCAAGCCGGTCGCGGCCAGGAAAACGCCGTCGCGAACCGCCGGAACCGGACAACGGGCTTCGAAGCGTCCGCCGCGAAGCAACGCGAGCAGCCCCGCCAAGCGCGCCGCCGGTCGCGCCAAACGCTCGGCTTCCGCCGCCGCCGGCAAGGCATCTCCCGCGCCCGGTGCGGTGAAGAAGGCCGCCAGGAGCAAGCGCTGACATGCACGGCCCGCTCGACATCAGTACCAAGGCCATGGCCGACGACGCCTTGCGGCTGCAGCAGAAGCTCGCCGCCGGCCTGCAGACCCTGCGCGAGGTCGACGACGTCGACTACGGCGCCACCGAACGCGAGGAAGTCTGGCGCGACGGCAAGACGGTGCTGTACCGCTTCCGCGGCGGCGATACCGATGAGAGCCGGGCGCCGACCGCGAAGGTACCGTTGCTGATCGCCTACGCGCTGGTCAACCGGCCCTACATGGTCGACCTGCAGGCCGACCGCTCGCTGGTCAAGGGACTGCTGGCGCGGGGCGAGGACGTCTACATCATCGACTGGGGCTACCCGGACCGCTCGGACCGTTTCCTCACCCTCGAGGACTACATCGAGCGTTTCATCGGCGGCGCGGTCGACCACCTGCTCGGCAGGTTCGGCATCGACGCGGTCAACCTGCTCGGCATCTGCCAGGGCGGCACGTTCTCGCTGTGCTACGCGGCGCTGCACCCGGACAAGGTGCGCAACCTCATCACCATGGTCACGCCGGTCGACTTCCACACCGACGACAACATGCTGTCGAACTGGACCCGCGGCATCGACGTCGACCTGCTCGTCGACACGCTCGGCAACGTGCCGGCCGACCTGATGAACCTGTGCTACCTGACGCTGAAGCCGTGGCGCCTGTTCGTGCAGAAGTACGTCGGCCTGGTCGACATCCTCGACGACCGCAAGGCGGTCGAGGACTTCCTGCGCATGGAGAAGTGGATCTTCGATTCGCCCGACCAGGCGGGCGAGGCGTTCCGCCAGTTCATCAAGCAGTTCTACCAGGGCAACGGTTTCGTCGAGGGCGGCATCGTCATCGGCGAGAACGAAGTGCACCTGGGCATGGTCGAGATGCCGGTGCTCAACATCTTCGCCGAGCAGGATCACCTGGTCCCGCCGTCCGCCTCGCGGCCGCTGCAGGGGCTGGTCGGCAGCGACGACTATTCCGAGCTGTCGTTCCGTGGCGGCCACATCGGCATCTACGTTTCCGGCCGCGCGCAGAAGGAAGTGCCGACGGCGATCCACGACTGGCTCGCAGCGCGCGCGCCCTGAATCGCGCCGGCGCCGGGCGCGAGCTTCCTGCCACGCGCCTCTCGCCGGCCTTCGCGCTAGACTCGTCTGCAACGCAGCCATTGCGAGCGAGATCATGAACCAGTCTGCCACCCTGTCCCGTTCGATCAACGACCGCGTCCTCGCCGGCGTGCTGGGCGGGATCGCCCGGCGCTTCGGCTGGAGCTCGACCTTGCTGCGGGTGCTGTACGTGGTGGTGTCGATCCTGTCCGCGGCGTTCCCGGGCATCCTCGTCTATCTGGTGCTGTGGCTGGTGATACCGGAAGGCGACTGAGCGCCGCGCCGCACATGGGCCGCACTGCGTCGGTGCTACTGCGCGTCCTCGGCATGCTGTGGACGGCGCCCAACACCGGCCTCGGCCTGATCGCCGGAAGCGTCGGCCTGCCGTTCGGCGCTCGCGTGCATTTCGACCCCCACACGGTAGCGCTCGTGTTTCATCGCTGGCCCTGGGGGCCGGGCGGAGCGATGACGCTCGGCAACACGATCCTGCACACCGGCGAGACCCTCGATGCGCCGTGCCTGACCTATGCGCACCGCGCCGGCCACTGCGAGGAGCCGCCGGTCCGGATCGGCGACCACGAGCGCGCCCATGTCTACCAGTACATGGCGCTCGGCCCGCTGTTCCTGCCGCTGTACCTGGTCTGCGGCGGCATCAGCGTGCGCAACCGCTTCGAGCGCGCCGCCGACCGCTACGCGCAGACGGGCCGGGGCTGGTGGCCGTGGTGAGGGCGACCGATGAAGTCGCCGACGAACGGTCGCCCTGTTTTACGCCCGGCTAACAGGCATCGCGGTAACCTGCATGCGTCGAAGAAAAAGCGAAAGGTGCAAGCCGGACGCAATCGCTTCGACAAGGAAGGCTCAGCCGATCGGGGTCAAACCCGAAAGACTGGGCCTTCTGCTTTTGTGGGGTACAACCTCCGGCCCGACGGACAGGCGTGCAGGGCGCTGTTTACATAGGGCGGGCCGGCTCCCGCTCATGTGGGAGCGACGGAAATCGCGACTTCCCTGGGAGGCATGCCACCGCCACTCCCACATCGAGACACCGATGCGCTCCTGCCCCTATTGCGGATGCGCGTCCGCGTGTCCGGCGGCCAGCGCCGGCTCGAGTTCCGCCGTTCCGTAGCGGCCCTGCAGTACAGGTTGCTCGATCCAGTCCGCCAGCAGGCGCAGATAGCCCTCCGGGTGCCGCAGCAGGATCCGCTCGCCGTCCTCCTCTGCGAATTCGTAGATGCCGTGGTCGGTCTCGGGAAATACCGCCAGGTCGACTGGCCGCCCCTGCGCCTGCAGCGCGCGCAGGCGGCGCAGCGTCTCGGCGTTCGGCGCCTCCCGGTCTTCCGCGGCGATGATCCACAGCTGCGGCACCGCCAGTTCGGCCAGCACCGGTAGCGGCTCGTAATCCCAGCTGGTGCCGACGTCGTAGCGCATCGCGATCCGTCGCGCGGCCCACTGCGGCATCCAGCCCGGGAACTCCAGGATCCTGCCGGTGAACTCGCCGCGGATATCGCCGAACCACGCCTCGTCGCCGTAGGCGCGGCGCACGGCATCCAGTTCGTCGAAGCCCCGGGTGAACCCCGAAGCCATCAACAGTCCCGTCGCATCGGTCACCTCCCGCGCCTTGGCCAGCACGTCCTCGCCGTGGCCGGCGTCGCGCAGGTCGTTCATGACCTGCTCGCGATCCTCGGCGAGCGCGCCCTCGGCCAGGCCGAACATCGCCACGGCGTAGTCCACGCGGGAACGCGACGCCGCCAGCGGGGCGATCCAGCCGCCCTGGCTTCCGCCCGCGTAGCCGGTCCGCGAGAAGCCGTCCGGCGCCAGCCGCAGCGCCTCCTCCAGCGCCGCGACGGCGTCATCGGCGAGCACGCGGAAATCCTGCGTGTATTCGCCTTCGGAACCGCCGGTGCCGCGCTTGTCGTAGACGAACACGGCCACGCCCTGCGCCGGAAGCAGGTACTGCAGCGGATAGATGTCGACCGCGGAATAGCGCTCCGAACCGTGCACGAGTACCGCCAGCGGGACCGGCGCGTCGCTGTCCGCCGGCAATACCAGGCGTCCGCGCAGCGTCAGGTCGCCGCTGCGAAAGCGCGTGTCCTGCGTCGGCAACGCGATCTTCTCCGCCTTGCCCGATGGGCCGCCATCGATGCGGAACTGCATGGTGCCGGCGTCGCAGGGCTCGAACGTCGCCGTCGCCACCGCAGGGCCGTGCTCGCGCCAACCTTTGCGCGCCGACAGTTCCGCGTCGTCGCCGGATGTCTCGAAAAGGCCGCTGCGTCCGTCGAGCAGGCGATGGCGCAGTCCGCCCTCGACCGGCGACAGCGACAGGATTTCGCCGCTCTCCATGCGCCAGGCGCCGGCCTGGCAGGCGATGGCCTCGGGCAGGGGCGTGGTGGTGGCGTCGCGATCGGCGCAGCCGCCCAGCAGCAGGGCGGCCGCAACCGCGGCGATGGCGATCAGGGCAGAGGCGGGCAGTCGGGTCGGCATGGGCATGAATGCGAGCGGGCCAGGGCACCAGACTAACGTTCCGCAGAGTGCCCATCCTGTGCCGAAAGAAAGGATTTGCGGGTGCCGAAGGTCACTGGATGCGTTAGGCTCGAGCTTCCTCAAGAAGAGGGCAGCATCATGAGCGGGTTCCGCGACGACACTCCGCCCTGGTCCTTCTTCGTCCCGATCGCGCTGGCCGTCATCGTCGGCGTGCTTGCCGCCGACGCGATCCGCTATGCGGTGGTGACGGTGTTCGCCGGGCACGACGCACCGATTGCCGAGATTGCGCCACCCGATGCGGCCGAGCCGGGTGTCTCGCCCTTCGCCGAAAATGGTGAGGCATCGCCGGGCCCGGACCTCGACGCTGCCGACCAGGATGCCGCGAGCAGCCCGCGGGCCGAGTCAGTCAACGCCACACAGCCGTCGGACGCTGCGGCCGGTGTCGACCCGGGTGGAGCTGAAGTCGATGCCGTCCTGGTGCCGGCGGCCTCCAGTGCGCTTCAGGAACTGCCGGGGCCGCTCAGCGCCCGCCGCGACGGCAACAACGCCACCTGCATCAACGGCACGGTGGCCTATCGAAGCGGCAACGGTTGGGAACAAAGCCTCGAGAACGACGCACCGATCCGCTGTACCGCGACCTCGCCCTGAGGTGGCTGGCGCTGCCCGGCCGACTCGCATCGCCAGGCAGGTTGTCCGGTCGAATCTGCGCGTGCGTTGCACGGATCCGAAGCGTCACCGTTTTCGGGAAAACAAGCTTCGTGCGGGACGGGTCTTCGAGTCATCCGGCCGGCACGTACGAGCGCTTGTCACGTCGTGCGTGTCAGTGCCGCCACCGACCCGCCCAACGCCCGGGCATTCGGTCCGAAACGCCGTTCCGCGAACACGATCCGCCCGCGTTCCACCAGTACCACGCTGCTCGAGCGCGTGCCGTAGGTTTCGCCCAGGACGAAGGGCGGCGATAACACCCGCTCCAGTTCCAGCCCGATGCCGGTGTCCGGCAGCGACGTGTCCGGCGCGGTGGCCGTGTCGGCGAGGGCCGCGAAAAGCGGTTCGATCAGATCGGGATCATTTGCGGGATCGGCGCTGTCCGGCAGCGATTCCAGCCAGGCCGTCAACGCCCGGGTCGCATGCCCGCTCTTGGGCCAGGCCGCGTCGAAAGCGCCGTTCGACATGGCGTGGACGCCGGGCGCCACCGGCGCATGCATGGGCGGATGGTTGCTGGCGAAGGCGAGGGCATCGCCATCCCACACCAGCAGGTTGAAGCGCCCGTAATCGTGCGCGAGAGGCTGCAACGCCTCGACGTACTGACCGGCCGGTGTGTCGCCACGCGCGAAATCCCGCACCAGCCATCCGCGCGACCGCGGCGCCGCCTCCGCCGCAAGACCGTCCCTGACGTTCGTCACCGCCGCCAGCCGCCCTCGTGTCGACACTTGCAACCAGCTTCCACCTCCCACCAGATCCCGGCCACCGTAGACATCCGGTGCCTCCGGGTCGGCTTCGGCTGCCGCAGCCGGTCGCGCATGCGACTCGTCGCGATTGGCGATCAAGGCCAGCGGAAAGCGGGGATGGATGTTCCAGGCGATGGCGATCAGGCACATGGAGTACATCCTAGCCCGGTCGCCGAGGAAGCGAGGCGACCTTCTCGGTTTGTTCATTCATGGGCCGGCGTCAGCGGCAGAGCAAGCTCCTCAGGGCCGCAGTATTCCGTAAGCGCCGGATTTCCATCCGGAGGGCCATACGCCGAGCGCGCCGAATCGAACGCAACGGTGTACTTTCGCGTCCCGGTTTCGCCTTTGCCTTCATCAAAGCATGCCCGGCTGACCTGCAGATCGGCCCAGGTTTTCCTGGCCTCTCTCGGCCGGACATCAGTGAAGAAATCGTCGAGTACCTTGACGCTGAATCCTCCCGGACAGCTTGCGAATCCCATAAAGTGCACGACGTCGTGCATGCCGTAGGCGCCTGAAAAATCCTTGATCATATAATCTTCCCGGCCGTCAAAGTTCAGGTCGAGATTGGCGTGTATGAATGTCTTCCCGAGTTCGAAGCTATAGAGACAGTCCCCGACGCCATCCGCGCGGCAGATGCTGGCGTGTCGATCATCGCCGACTTCAATTGCCATCCGAATTTCATGGTCAGCCGTCGAGCAAGGATCCATGCGTCGAGTAATATCCTTTCCGGTCGCGTGTCCATCTGATCGCGCAACCGGTGTGCAGGCGACCAACACGAGCACAGCCAGCGCGCTTACAGGAAGTTTCATGGTCATGCACCTAGATGCGTGCGATAAAGCGAAGGCAATATGCTCTGTTCAGTAGAGAGATACAGAGAAAAGATCCTCAAGGGAGCGTCTTCACGGCGATCTCGTGATGCGAGCTCTTGTTGAGCCCCCAGAAAGTCAATGTTTTCTGGTTGGCCTCCGCGGTTGTAGGCGCAAATTCGAATCCGGCGATTGAAAAGATCACACGATAGTCTGGTGAAAGAAACTTGATGGATAAGTTTCCTGTCATTTCATCGTCTTCTCCCGTCTTGCATCTGACAATGTAATGCCCTGCGTAAGCCAGGCCTGATGGATGCTCGCAGTCGGCAGAGTTGCTTGCTTCACCGAGCCACGGTAGGGACGAGGAGTACGTGAGCAAGTGCTCGTCGCTGATAGCGTGATCTATAGACTCGATGGATGCATCGGATCGGCCTCTGCAGTAGGTCCCGACCGATACGGTGGTCATGTCCGTGATGGATCTCACATAGCTGCAATCGATGAGGAGGTCGTCCTGCTCGACGCTGACGATCGGCGTAATCGTCTTGTATTTCGAGCGGGACGAGAATGTCTCGTGGACAATTACGTATCTGCCTTCTGAAGGTCCATCGATGTAGATAAAGTTCGAGCCATGATTTGCGACGATGTCCTTCGCAATGGCGATTTCCTTGATCCTGCCCAGATCCTGCGCGACGTGGGTTTCTTCGTCTTCGACTGCAGACGCGGTCCGTGAAGGAGCAGACGCGGTCCATGAAGGAGAGGGTAGCGAGCCCCTATTTCCGCGAGTCGTGACGTCCTGACAACTCAGCAGGAAAATGGAGAGAGCGGACGGGACCAGCAGGGAGAGGTTCGAGGGCATTCTTGGCATCAGCCATCAATCATTCGTTACTGATGCTGTGTGCTCATATCGTCCACTAGTTTTTTTTCGGCTGGCTGAGCAGGGCGTCCATGAGAGGCAATCTATCTTCTGCTAAGAAGCTTGCGGATACTTGCCGCGTCTCGGTAACGATAATGGACCTTTTCTCCCTCGCGTGTGCCGTCCAGGCCTTCCCCGATCTTTTCCTCGACATCTTTCAGTCGGGAAAAATCCGTACTGCTTGCATTGGCCTTGTAAACATAAGTCCTGAAGTAGTTACCTGATGTTTGCAATCCAGAATGCCTCACTTCCAAACGCGCAAGAACAAGCAATTCCTTGCGCCCATCTCTGTCTACGTCCATGGTAAAGACCGATTCAATATTGGGCGGGCCGCCTTCCGGTTCTATTTTCCCTAGGTAGTAGGATCTCGGGGTGGCGTCTGCCTGGCTGGTCAAGTACATTTCAATGCTCGGATCGCGGTCGATCCGTTCGACGTAGAAGAACTGGATGAGAGAGTTAAGGGACGGGAAATCGACCCTTAACGTCGGTGAAGCGATCGAAGTCGCTGAATTTTCCCGGTTGTCATCGGCGTTGGTTATGCCGACAAGTGTTAACAGGAGTGCCAGAACTAGCAAGAATTTCTTCACCGGGTTGCCTCTTTGGGCCCTTGGCCTAATTTGCTGAGCTAATTGGAGCATCCTAACGCGTTCCTGGCACACAATTCAGACTTGGTGCCTTCGTGCTCATCTGTAGAGTGAGCGGAATTTATTTCGTCTGTCTTGTTTTCCGAGCCCGCAGGTCGGGTTGACGGGCAGGTGCTAATCGTTATGGTCATTAGTATGGCGTTGTGATTTTCATTTTGAAGTCCGAGCTAAGTGGCGGAGGGAATTAAGGGGCAAGTATTGGTGACTTAGTTGCCTCCGTTCCTTTTAGCTCAGCTTTTTTATTCGCGCTGACGCGCTGGCATTCACTTGTCTTCTCTGGGTCTTCGGGTGGTTGCTTGATACTGGAAGCTGCATCATTTGAAAGAAGCGCATCCATCGGTGTTCCCTGCAATACTTCGCAAGAGTAATGGGACGTAGGATCGGAACGCCAGTCAGAAAATGTGTAAACGGAGCGCGTTAGAAGCCATTTTTCATTAGAATATGAAATATAGTGAGTCGCTGAATTTTCTTCTCTTGGATAATAAGTTTGGATTGATATTACTTCTGGGTTGGGCGCGCCTTCCTGTACTTCTTGGCTGATCGTATCAAGGGTTCTCCCTCCATCCTCAGTGAAATTAATGCTACTGAGAACCTTGGTGAAGCTATCATTTGTGCGACGAAAGAAAATCAATTCGTTTCCGCTATTGACGGCACTACTCACGACTTTGTCTGGTGATCCATCATCATCAATGTCTATGTCGTAGATTATATAATTTTTGCTATTCTCATGCTCTTTTAGCTCGTTACCGTATTGCGCAGGCCCTTCTGTGGCATGAGTTTTTGTGGCGCCAATAGCTGAGCTTGGGTCGTGAGTCAATGCTGGGGATGCACTAGTAGAGCGCGATTGTTCACACGCAACGAACAAGATTGGTGTTAGTAATAAAGCCATTAATGCTGCGTAATTATTTGTTATTGACACAGTCTTCATACTTTATAATCTATTTTAGTTTGCTGACATAGGCCCGTCTCTCTGACAATCCGTTGCTCCCTCCGTTTACGAGTCAGCTGATCACATCCACGTAATCGTCGAGGGACGACTCCCTAGGGGCGGTCAGCGCCGCAAGACTTTCCAAGTCTTCGCGGCAACGAGAGGTCCAGCGCAAGATTTACTTGCCATCCTGCTCGACCACCACCGGTGTTGTGCCGTTGCAAATGACCCTCTCGCCAGTATCAGGGTCTGACATCCCTTCAACACTCTGTAGCGGCAAGACAGCATTGGCCGCAGATATGCTTGGATCGTAAAACTCAGCGATGACTGCGCTCAGGTCCGCAGAGAACACGATCCGATAGTAGTTTCTTGTCCGAACATCAGGGTTCTTCCCTGGGCCTGTCTGAATTACGAGGTCAACGGAATTGCCGTCGCATCCGTGGCTTTCCAATGCGAATATCCTCTCCACCTTATCAAATCCCACCTCGGAGAGAGCATGTTCGATTTCCGCTCCACCCGAAAAAGTTCCACTGACAAGCTTGCCCGACTCAGATTCATGTAAAGAGAACTTATAGCTTTGTATCTCGACCGACATAGGGCTATTGATCTCCGGCGGAACGAACAACTCGGCGCCAGCAGGCAACTCAACAGGACAAGCTGCGGCAGCACAGGAAGCCATCAATAACACAAGAGCACTCATCCTCCATCCAGCGCGCATCAGCGCAAAGTCCGGACACAGATGTCCCACATAAGAAATATCTAAAATACGTCCATGGTTTATTGGTCGAAATGTATTTTCGTGCATTCAGTCCACATATTGATTAGCTCATTGCTTTCACTCAAATATTGTATCTCGCACCAGCCTGCCGTTTCGCTTTTGATGATCACTCTGTCTTCGGCTATCAGGTATGAACGTGTCTTGTCTGCAACGACGGGAAATGAGTGAAGGGATGCTTTTTCTCTAATTGTTCCGCTCAGTTGTCTGCCAGATAGCCAGTTCTGATAAATTGGAGAATTAATGCTGGACTCTATCGATTCTTTTGTTTTGTATGGAAATTCATAGATTATATTGTAATCTTTATTAGTTTGATCGATAGGTTCTGCGATATCGCCTCCGGTTCCAAACCATTTGGAAATCTTTTCATTTCTTTCATATTTTCCGCCGTTTTCTGTGTATACCGAAACTGTATAATAATCACTAACGTAGTTCTCGCCAGTGTCGGATCTGATTTCAATGCTGTGAATTACAAATATATCCGAATTTCCATCGTTATTTGCGTCTAGAAAGAAGCTGCCTCGAACTTTTCCTGTTCCGGCTAAATAGGGAAGGTCATCAAGATTTTCATGCTCTCCATTCTGGTTGTATATATATATGGAAACTTGCGGTTCTTCGTTAGATGGATTGCGGCCGCTTTCATCAGTAAGCGGTTTGAGCATGAAGCAAATAGCTTTGTTCCCGTCATATATGGGAGGGGCGGCTTGTTGAAGGTTGTCAATTGCGCAATCACTGAGTGCCGATACCGTTTGGCATCCGGAGAGAGCTATTGCTATAAAAAATGTTTTGATCATCTGATGCACTCCCCGAATTCATCTTCAAATATCTTCGATATCTCCCTCATGAACCTTTGTCGTTCGGCTAGGCCCTTATATCCGGGGTTGATTGGGTAGGTGACACGTTTTACGGCAGCATCGCCTGCATAGCTTGGGTTGTCAGCTATTGTTCCAATGCTATGCTTTTTCCAATACCATAAGCCTGTTTCCATAATGACTGCGGTTTTGGTCTCTACTAGTTCAGGATTTGAATCGATTGGGTGTCCGACTTCTTTCGCATAATTTTCATATGTTTCGAAATGCGTCAGATGTAATAAGCCTCTTCCTCTATAATCTTTGTTTGGAAATTTATTGCTCCCAAAGCAGTGCTGTCCATACCCTGCGTCATTTTTAAGAAGATTGTCTTCTATGTAGTCAATTTTATCTTTGTTGGTTTCAAAAGTAAGTCCTTTTCTGACAAACCCATTATTTATGGCTGTTGGTGCCATAGCGTATAAGGATTCGGCAGTATAGCTTGAGTAATAAAGGGACTCTCGAAACGCTGTGAATCGTTTAGTCTCATGTTTGCCTTGGGCTAGCAAATGTTTGATTTGACTGCAGGTATTTACTTCATATTTTGTGAGAAGCTCTCCCGATAGTTCTGAAAACTCCGTTAAGAATTTATCTTTAGCTTCCGAGCCTGCTACTTTTCGCATAAAATCAAAAGATAAGAGTATCGATCTTCCGCATGTTTTGCATGTCAGCCCTGATTTAAAGAAATTTCCGACCAATCCCACTGGATGAAAGTGGTTCGCCTTGCTCACCTGCGGGAACCCGTGCTTGCCCTTGACGTCATCCCACCAAGTCAGCGACTTGATACGGCTCTTCTCCTGGGTCCAGTCCGCCTTGCGCTCTTCGGGAATGTGCTGGTCGATCTCGTCCCACTTGCTCATCGGCCCCGACCATTCGTTCTCGTATTCGACGATGAGGCGCGAGATGGCCTGGGCCAACCATGGCCTGGCCAGGGCCTTGCGGATCTCCTGCGGCGAGAGGTGGCCGTCCTTCTCTTTTCCGCCATCCGCCTGGTCGATGATGTCATAGAGCTTGCTGAACACGGGACGGGTGTCGACCGGCTCGCCCTCGGCTGCCAGTTCGCCTTCCTCGCTCGGTGTGGCCTGGCGCTGCTGGACGACATGGCGGGCATACAGCTGCGCCGGGGTGCTGGTCTCGCCCTTCACGATCTCGAATCCGGGCCACGCCCAGGGCGAGCACAGGGTGACGTTGGCGTGATCCTTCTCACGCGCCCAGCCCGTCCGGCTCGACCCGTCCGCGGTGCCGACGTCGATCTCCCACCAGCGGGTGCCGTCCTCCTCCGCGGCGCTCTTCTCGAGCAGCTTGATCTGCCTTACACGCAGGAATCCGGCCTGTGGGCCGTTCGCTCCTGCAACCTGTAGGGGAAAGCGATTCCAGAGGGAAGTGGCTGTGCTCGAGGCACCTGTTTCGGCAACCTGCGAGCGCCGCGCCCAGGCCTCGGTGCCGCCGGCGGGCAATACCTCACGCCGTGGGTAGTTCTCCTTTTGCTCAGGGGTGAGCGCGTTGTAGGCTTCGACGGTGATCTTGTCCGTGTCCGTCGTGCCCACGACCATGGACAACGTTTGGCCGCCGCCATAGGTTCGCGTGTCCGTGCTATAGCCGTTGAGCGTGGCCTTGGAAACGATTTGCAGCGCTCCCTTGCGCACCTTGACCCATTCGCCCGTCTTCGGGGAATCGGCGGTCGGCGCGACGCTTTCGCCTGCGCCCAGTTGCAAGTCCGACTCGGCAGGCACGACCAGCGTCGCGCCCGGCTCGACCACCAGCAGGGTCTTCTGCTTGGCGTCCAGTTCCTTGTCGCGGTCGCGGCTCTTCTTGATGAACTCGTCGATATCCTCGTGGGTGAACACATCCACCTGCGCCAGTGGACGGCCGGTGCAGGACGTGGCCAACGGGTTCATGTCGCCGTAGCGCTGGTACTCGCCCAGATACCCCATCAGGTCGCCCGCCTTGGCTGGGATGGGCGTGTCCGGGATCGCGATGCTGTCCTTGGTGGCCGGTTCGGCTGCCGCCGGCGTGAGTTCCTTCTTGTAGGCAGTGGCACCGGAGATCTCGGCGGGCGTGGTCTGGCCGCCGACGATCTCCGTGACCGTGTAGTACCCCTTGTTTGCGGATTCCGCGCCGAGACGCAGCTTGGTGCCGCGCGGCGCGAAGCCGCAGTAGCCGCCGCTGGCATCGCGCAGGTTCAGGCCGACGCCGTCCTCGGGGATATGCGGGTTGTCGGGGTGATTCTGCCGGCTGTCATTGGCGTCTTCGCCCACCGAATAGACAGGTTCGCCCCAGTATGCAGGGCGCTTCTTCTTGTCATCGTCCTGGTATCCCTTCCAGTACAGCAAGTGCATGTACAAGCTGTAGAACACCATCGAAGGCTGCTCGGATGCTGCGGTCGAGGATTGCGATTGCGCCGGCGCTTGCGGCTCTTCGCGGGCCGCGGCGCCTTGTTGGGGGGCACCGGGCGCGGCGTCCGGAGGCAATGGCCGGTCTGGCAGCACGGGCCCCTCGGCAGGCAGCGCGACTGGCTGCGGAGCAGCGGGCGCGGTTGCGGCTTCCGTGCTTGCGTCGCCGCTGTTGGCGGGGGCGGCGGGCAGCTGCAACCGATGCCTGACCAGGGCGAAGCCGGACGAGTACTTCGCCGCCTTGCAGGTCTCGTACTCCACTTCCGGGTATTTGTCCCCGTCGATCCGCCAGGCGATGACCTCGCCATCGGCGATGCAGCGCACGCCGCCGTCCTGGGACAGGGCGGTGCCGGTCTGGCTGCCGAAGTGGATGCCGCCGTGCCACTGGCCGTTGACGCCGATGGGATAGAACCCGTCCTCCGCCTTGGCCAGCGCGTCGTAATAGACCTGCGGGTCGTCGATCTCGACGATCTTGGGGTCGTCCGGGTTCGAGGCGTCCGTTTTCGGGAAGGGGTAGACGAACTTCTTGAGAGATTCAGGGGCTTCGTTGCCATTGCTCATGCGGGCGTCCTTGTCTGTCGTTCATCAACCGGAGAAGTCGAGCATCCTGTCCGGTTCGAGTTTCACGATGCCGTCCGGCAGGGAAAGCCTGACGTCGCCACTCTCCCCGCCCAAGAACGGATGCTGACTCGCCTTGACCGTGAAATTCCCCGGACAGGCAAACGTGATGTCGCCACCCTCCAGCGTTACCTGCGTCTGCCCCGCCTGCAGCACGATCTTCTGCTGCGCGAGCACGTCGATGCGCTCGTCGGTGGCGGTGAAGGTGACCGACTGGTCGGCCAGCAGTTCCAGTGGACCGGTATGCGCCTGCAGGGTGACCGGGCCGTTGGCGGCGATGGCGCGGATCGGGCCGGCGTGGGCGTAGAGGGCGGCGTGCTGGCCGGAGACGGACGAGAACGTCTGCCCGGCGCTGAGCTGGGCGTCGTCCTGCGCGGTCAGGTGCAGGGCGCCGCCGGCGTAGGCGACGGCGCTTTTCCGGGTGGCGAAGGCGATCGACTCGGGCGATTCGGCGATCAGCTTGGGATCGGCGAAGCGCTCCACCGGATCTTCGCCGGGATCTCGGCCGCCGGGCGCCGGCTTCATCGCGCTCTGGCCGGCGACGCTGCCGGCGTACTTGCCATCGACCTGCGGGTCGATCGCCTCGCGCAGCGCGGTGAGGCGGTCGTTGGCGTCGAAGCCCGGCACCTGTTGCTGGAGCAGGGTGTCGTGCAGGCTCTCGGCGGTGCGCTCGGCGCCCGTGAGCTGGGCGATCGCCTCGCTCAGGTCGAGCTGGGTGGACGCGGCGTCGGGTCGCGCGGTACTGGTCAGCAGCAGGCCCTGGCCGGCGTGCACGTTGCCCCAGCCGCCGGTGGCCAGTTCGATGCCTTGTCCGCGCAGGCCGCCACGGCTGGCGTCCTGGTGATCGATCAGGTAGCCCAGCTCCAGCCGGCTGTCGGCCAGGCTGGTGTGCAGACGGGTGCGCAGCTGGCCGGGGGTGTCGTCGAGCACCCATTGCTGGGTGCCGGCGCCGTCGTGCGCCTGGCTGTGCAGGCCGCTCACGGTGCCGGGGTGGTTGGACGGTCCGTCGATGCCGCCGGCGAAGGGCGGGGCGACCTCGCCGTTGTACAGCTGGCCGGTGATGCGCGGCTGGTCGATGTCGCCGTGCAGGAACTCGACCAGCACCTCGGCCTCCAGCCGCGGCAGGAAATGGCTGCCCCAGTTGGGCCCGGCGAGCCACTCGGCCACCGGCACCCAGGTGCCGCTGGTCGCGTCCCCGGGTGCATGCCCCGGGTGCTGGCTGGCGGTGTCGGTCAGGCCGCCCGGGTTCGGTTGCGGGCCGCGCTGCCAGGCGAACTGGATCCGCACCTGATGGTCGCGGCTCGGCGTCACCGCGGCTTCGGGCAGGCCGACCACGTGCGCGGTCTGCGGCCCGTGCACGGTCGGGCGCGGGCGCGGCAACGGCGCCACCGGGGTGCCGGCGGGCACCGCGGCGAAACGATTGCGATAGCTGCCGTGCTCCAGGTCGGCGGAGGCGAGCAGGGCGGTGATGCCGCTGCCGAGGTTGTTGACCGCCACGTGCGCGATACGCAGCGGCAGGAAGGCCTGGCCGCCGTGGTTGGGATGCTGCTCCAGGGTGAAGGTGCTGCCCGCTGTCAGCATGCGGCCGCTGCCGGCGCCGAAATGCAGCGTCTGCGGCAGGCGCAAAGCATCGAGCCGGTGCGTGGCCTCGGCCTGGGCGTGATCGGCCTGGGCGAAGCGCCCGGCACGCGGCTGCACGAAGACCTCCAGCGGGGGCAGGGTGCCGGCGTCGGCCTCGCTCTGGCCGGCCACGCTGGTCAGCTGCTCGCTCTGCCAGCTGGCGACCTGGCTGCGGTTGGGCACCAGCTGGCGCTGTTCGCTGAAGGCGCTGACGGCATCGGCGGTCTCGGTGCCGTCGATGCGGTGGAAACGGAGGTGCCCGCTCTCGGGCGCTTCGGCCGCCTGGTCGTGGATCACCAGGGTGTGGCGGACGGAATCGTCATCGCCGCCGTTGCCGGCATCGTCCTGCGCGTGCTCGTAGCGCCAGGCCAGCCCTGCCTCGGCCAGCAGCCGGGCGACGAAGTCCCAGTCGCTCTCGCGATACTGGGTGGTGATCGCGCGCACCGGCAGGGCGCGGGTTACGTCGAAGCGGAACGCCGCCTGCGGATAATCGGCGAACACCTGCTCGAGCACGCCGCGCACGTCCAGGTCCTGGAATATCAGCGCGTTGCGGCGATGGGTGAGCAATGCCGTCCACGGTTCCATGGTCAGTCGGTAGCGGGCCAGGCCGCCGTCGGCGCCCAGCGGCGCGACCTCGGTGCACAGGCCGTGCCAGCGGCGATGGGCGCCATCGGCCCGGCGCAGGCGCAGGCCGAGCGGCTGCTCGAGCAGGTCGTCCGGCGACAGGAACGCCGACGTGGAGAAGACGTCGATGTCGAACCGGAACGGCGCGCAGACGGCTTCATTGCCATCGAACCGTTCCACCACCAGCCCCGATACCGGGGCGTCCAGCTGGATCAGGCGTGCATGTTGCGACGGTACCGCGAGCGCGGCGAGCGCCTCGCGGGCCAGAGAAGGCATGTCCATATCGTTCTCACGGCAGGGTGATGGTGACGTGGGCCGTGCGTTCGGGCATCTGCACGACCTGTTGATAGGCGGCCATGCGCTGCTCGGTCCGGTGACCGAGCCAGGCGCTCAGGCCGAAGTAGCCGAGCAGGCCGAACGTGCCCACCAGCATCGCCGGCAACCACAGCGGCACCACGCGACGCAGGGCATGGGCGACGTTGTCCGGCGGCGGCCAGTGCGGCGCGAAGCCGGTGCGCTTGCCCTTGAGATAGACGATCTCGTCGCCGAGGCGCGCGGTCAAGTAGCCGAGCTTCTCCGGGCCCTCGAGCCGGTACTTGCCCTCGAAGCCAAGCAGCAGGCAGTAGTGGTAGACCTCCAGCGACGGCAGCCGCGGCGCGCCCTGCGCGCGCAGTTCCTCGAGGCGGTCGAAGAAGTGCTCGCCGGCGAGATGGTCGCCGAACAGGCGCAGTTGCAGCGGCTGCAGCTCCCAGGCGTCGCGCACCGCGGACGGCTGCGACAGGACCACCTCGTCCACGGCGGCGCAGAAGGCGTACTTGGCGGCGTACACGTCCTCGGAAGCGATGCCGAGCTTGATCGCGCCGCGTTCGACGCCGTCGAGGAACCGCTGCACCGACTGCACGAAACCTTCGACGCTGTCCGGCAACTGGCCGCGCTTGAGCAGCAGCAGCAGGTAGAAGCCGTCGGACATCAGGTCGAGCAGGCTGCGCGGCGTGGCGGTGCCGGCGGCGCCCGGCGCGGCCGCGTGCTGCGGCGTGAGCGACGGCATCGGGGCGGGGACGGGGGGGAGCTTCGAGTTCATGGCGCCACCGCGATCAGTTCGAGCTTGAGTTCACGCAGGCCCGAAGGCACGTAGATCATCAGCGACTGCGCCTTGAGCATCCGTTCGTACAGCGGGCCGCGCGTCTCGACCGCGAAGTAATAGCTGCCCGGGCGTACCGGGATCGCGGCAGGGACCTGCGCCGCGTGGGTCAGCTTCACCCCGGGCAGCGCCGACAGCACGCACTTCTCCACGTCGTCCGGCGCGCCGACCTTGAACCGCACCGGTACCGTCTGCACCAGTTCCTGCCCCGGCATGTCGGCAGCGACGCCCAGGTAGAACGCGGAGTTGTCGTCGATGCGTTGCGAATCGATGCGGCCGACGTGGAACGACGGTTTGACCTCGGACAGCGCGATCTGGAAGTAGCGCGCCGAGATCACCGTCTCGAGCAGCTCGCGGATCATGCCGAACAGGCGCTCGAAACTGGCCTCGGGGGCGGCATGGTCGTACTTCGGCAGGTCCGACAGGCCGTAGGCCTTCGAGAACGTGAGCAGTCCCCCGGCAAGCCGCAGCAGTTCCTGGTGCAGGCGCTCCGGGTGCAGTCCGGCGTTGTGGAACAGGTGCGAGAGCGTGGCGAAGGACGAGGTCGCGGTGTGCAGCAGCCAGAATGAGGCGATGTCGCCGGAGCGGAATTCGATGATGTGCTGCGATGGTTGCCGGTGCAGTCCGTACAGCGCGTCCACCTTGGCCTGCAGCGAGTCCAGCAGCGTCCGCAGCTGCATGCGCAGTTGCGGCGCGGCGCCGATGCTCAGGCTCGGCGGCTGGAATGCCTCGTCGAACTCGAAGCCGCCGGTCGGCGTGCGCCGCACCCGCGCCACCGCGACCGTCACGTAGGCGTCGCGGGGCTTGTCGTCGGTGAGCAGGCGCACGGACTTGCGCAGGTACGACAGCTCCGCCTCGGCGGCATCGGTGTAGAGGTCCGGCGTCGGCTGGTTGTCCTGCACGAAGCGCGCGGACTGCGTGCCGTCGCCGTTGTCGCCGCAGTTGCCGCCGTGCTCGCGGATCAGCGGCAGCGCGAGGTGCACCGTCGTCGCCTGCACGCCCTCGGGCAGGTCGCCCAGCGACAGCGCGTCGGGCAGTTCGTCGTGCGCGGGGGCGTCGTAGGTCTCACCGTCGGGGAAGATCGCCGAGAGCTCGAGCGCGCGCAGGCTGCCGGTGGCAAGGCTTTGCGGGTCGAAGCGCAGGCTGCGTACGCCCCAGGCGTGCGGGTGCAGGCTGCGGGCGAGATCCTGCAGGCGCGCCTCGTGGTAGGCGTCCTGGCGCTGGAAATGCTGCGGCCGCAGGAACAGTCCCTCGCCCCAGAACACTTTCGACATCCGACTCACGTGCGACACGCTGCAATCCTTTGGCTGTTTCGTTCGTCATGCTGCAGTGCAGCGGCATGCGCGGGGCGCCGGACGTCGTTCCGGCACCCGGATCCTTCGGGAAGGAGCTTACCCATGCGGTCGCGGATCAGGCAATGCCACCGCGGGTTCCCCCTGTCGGGCCGATCTTAGCAGGCGGGCATGGCTCCGTGCCGATCACGGCGACATGCATTGCACGGACGCCAGGCTCGCCGGGGCGCCGGCGATGCGCGTGATCAGCGCGGCGCTGCTGGTGGTCATCGCGCAGGCGTGCAGACCGACGGTCACGCCTTCCTCCTGGATTTTTTTGTGATGACCATCAAAAGAAAGGCGCCAGCGATTGTCCGCCGGGGCCCGGAACAACGCCACCACGCCCAGCACCTCGGCTTCGGGCGCGAGACGCTCCTCGACCTCGTGCCGCGCCCCCGGCGTCAGCACGATCTCGTTGACCGCGATCAGGTCATCGCCCAGTGCCCGCCGCTCGCGATCCTCGTCCAGGAACATGTCGAACGGTGCCTGTTCGAAGCGCCGGTTGCTGCGCAGGTGGTACACCTTCACCACCGCTGCCAGCGCGCGCCGGTCGTTGCCTGCGTTGAGGTTGTCCCCCGCGTACAACCGCAGCGGGATGCGCTTTTCCTCCTGCTGCGTGTCGGCGTCCTTGAGACCGACGCTCTCCAGCGTACGGTTGACCGCCTTGCCGATGCCGCCGCCGCTGGCGCAGCCGCCGAGCGCAACGAGGAGCGCAACCAGCGCAAGCCGTGCGGAAACGCGGAAACGGAGCCGCGAAGGGAAGGTTTCGGCCACGGCGCGGGCTGCGAAATGTGTGTCCATACTTGAATCGCCTGGTTCGCTGGTTTTTAATGGATGGGCTCCCGGCGCGCGATGCCGGGGCACATGGAGCAGGCGGCGACCCTTCCGGAGCCGGGGCGTCTGCCGGGGAATGTCATCTTGACGCAGCAGGGAAAGCCTACTATACCCACTCCGGAAACAAGCAGGAATTGAAATCCGGCCGATCGCCCGAGGCGGCGCTGCGGACGGATTTCAGGTTGTGTCACACGGAACGTGTGGACACATGGAATGAATCAGGATTGATTTGGGACGGTCATGATGACGAGATGGAGCGGGAAAGGAACGTGTCAGGGATTGATGGGCCTGGTGCTGCTGTCGCTGCTGGGAGCATGCGCGACGACCGGAGGCGAGAGTGCCTCCGACTACGGCAGCCTGATGTCGCAGGCGGAGTCCGCGGTAAGCGCAGGGCGTGTCGACGCCGCCCTGGCCGATTTCGCCGACGCAGCCAAGGCAGATCCCACCAGGAAGGAACCGTGGGTGCGCTCGGCGCAACTCCAGTTCGACAAGTCCAATTACGCGCGTGCCATCGTCGCGGCCGAAGAGGTCCTGCAACGGGACCCGGATGACCTGGTCGCCGACGGCATTCTCACCGTGAGCGGGTTCCGCATCGCCAACCACTCGCTGCAGCGCCTGCAGGGGCGCGGCGCGCTGGCGTCGGAGACCGCGCGGCGCGAAGCCGAGACCCTGGCCGGCACGCTGAAGGCCACCATGGGCGACGACATCCTCGCGCCCGAGGAGCCGCAGAAGGCGGCCGCGGCGCGCAGGCCCAGGCCGGCGCGCCGCGCGTCGGCGCCCGCGGCGCAGTCGCCTTCGCGTCCCGCCGCCAGCAGCGCTTCGAGCGAGTCGGGCGGTCAGTCCGGCGCGGATCCGTTCAAGAACATCGGCGGCAACTGAGGGTTCGTTCCGCCCGACCCATCGTCAGGAGACGAGTGAGATGGCCAAGAAGGATAGTGTCCAGAAGCGCCTGCAGAAGGTGCGCCCGCCGCGCGTGCAGCTGACCTACGACGTCGAGAAGGGCGACGCGATCGAGCAGAAAGAGTTGCCGTTCGTGGTCGGCGTGCTCGGCGATTTCAGCGGCAAGCCCGAGCAGCCGCTGCCGAAGCTCAAGGACCGCAAGTTCGTCAACGTCGACCTCGACAACTTCGACGAGGTGCTGGAGGGCATGGCGCCGCGCGCCGTCTACCGGGTGCCCAACAAGATCAGCGACCAGGGCGGCGAGTTCGCGGTGGAGCTGAAGTTCAACTCGATCGACGATTTCCGGCCCGAGGCCGTGGTCGAGCAGGTCGAGCCGCTGCGCCGGTTGCTCGAGTCGCGCTCCAAGCTGGCCGACCTGCGCAACAAGCTGGCCGGCAACGAGAAGCTCGAGGACCTGCTGAACGATGTGCTCACCAATACCGAGCAGCTGAAGCAGCTCGGCAGCGAGGACCAGGAGTAGACCATGGCCGCAGAAGCGACGACCGCAACGCAAGAAGCCGCCACCGTCACCGAGGCCGGCCTGCTCGACCAGATCGTCGAGCAGAGCAAGGTGGCCAAGTCCGGCGCCGAGCACCAGCGCGCCAAGGACATCATCTCGGAGCTGGCGAAGGAGGTGCTGGACGGCACCGTCGTCGTTTCCGACAACCTCAACCTCACCCTCGATGCGCGCGTCGCCGAACTCGACCGCATCATTTCCGAGCAGCTGAGCGCGGTGATGCACGCGCCGGAGTTCCAGAAGCTGGAAAGCAGCTGGCGCGGATTGCACTACCTCTGCCAGCAGACGTCGACCGGGCCGATGATGAAGGTCAAGGTCATGAACGCGCCGCAGAAGGACCTGGTGCGCGACTTCAAGTCGGCGATCGACTTCGACCAGAGCGCGTTGTTCAAGAAGGTCTACGAGGAGGAGTTCGGCACCTTCGGCGGCGCGCCGTTCGGTGCCCTGATCGGCGACTACCACATCGGCCGGCAGCCGGAGGACATGTACTTCGTCGAGCAGATGTCGCACGTGGCCGCGGCCGCGCACGCGCCCTACATCACCGCCGCCTCGGAGGACATGTTCGGCCTGGAGAGCTTCACCGACCTGGGCAAGCCGCGCGACCTTGCGAAGATCTTCGACACCGTCGAGTACGCCAAGTGGAAATCGTTCCGCGAGTCGGAGGACAGCCGCTACGTCGGCCTGACCCTGCCGCGCTTCCTCGGGCGCCTGCCTTACAACCCGAAGGACGGCACCACGGTGGAGGGCTTCAACTTCGTCGAGGAGGTCGAGGCCACCCACCATGGCAAGTACCTGTGGTGCAACACCGCCTATGCGATGGGCGCGCGCCTGACGCACGCGTTCGAGGACTTCGGCTGGTGCGCGGCGATCCGCGGCGTCGAGGGCGGCGGCCTGGTCGAGGACCTGCCCACGCATACCTTCCGCACCGACGACGGCGAAGTCGCGCTCAAGTGCCCGACCGAAATCGCGATCACCGACCGCCGCGAGAAGGAGCTCAGCGATCTCGGCTTCATCCCGCTGGTGCACTGCAAGAACACCGACTACGCCGCCTTCTTCGGCGCGCAGTCGGCGCAGAAGCCGAAGAAGTACAACACCGATTCGGCCAACGCCAACGCCATCCTGTCGGCGCAGCTGCAGTACATCTTCGCGGTGTCGCGCATCGCCCATTACCTGAAGGCGATGATGCGCGAGAAGATCGGCAGCTTCGCCTCGGCGGGCAACGTCGAGGACTTCCTCAATCGCTGGATCGCGCAGTACGTGCTGCTCGACGACAACGCATCCCAGGAGGCCAAGGCGCAGTACCCGCTGCGCGAAGCCTCCATCCAGGTTTCGGAAGTGCCGGGCAAGCCCGGTGTCTACCGCGCCGTGGCCTTCATCAGGCCGCATTTCCAGCTCGACGAGCTGTCCGTTTCGTTGCGACTGGTGGCCGAACTGCCGGCCGGTGCCAAGAAGTCGTAGCGGTTTTTCGTAGCGTCAAGGGACGGAGATCCCGCATTTGCAGTGACGCAGCCGCCCCGCTGGGGCGGTTCGTACCGACTGCCGGGCCGTGCGAGCCGGCAACCTCTATCTCACGGAAGATCGGAACAAGGAAACCCAGACATGCAACATGCATTCCTCTCTATCGATACCATCAAGGGCGAGTCCCGCGACGACAAGCACCCGAACTGGATCGAGATCAAGTCGTTCTCGCAGGACCTGCTGCAGCCGCGCTCGGCCACGGCGTCCACCTCCGGTGGTCAGTCCGCGGCACGCGTGAACCTGTCGGCGGTCGAGATCGTCAAGTCAATCGACCTGTCCACCACCGCCCTGAACCAGGCGTGCGCGGGCGGCACGACCTTCCCCAAGGCCCGCATCGAGTTCATGCGCGCCGACAAGGACGGCAATGCGCTCAACTACTACGCAGTCGAGTTGCTCAACGTGCTGGTGCACCGCGTCACGACCACCGTCGACGAAGACGGCATGCCGCAGGAAGTCGTACAGCTGAGCTTCGGCGCCATCCGCTGGACCTACAACCAGCAGAAGCCCGAAGGCGGCGTCGGCGGCAAGACCGTCGCGCAGTGGAGTGCCATCAAGAACGTTCCCAACTACACGGCCTGATGACGCTTTGCGGTGGCGCTGCACGCGCCACCGCATTTGGCCCGCATCGCGAACAGCGCATGGAGTGCGCCACCGCGCCGGGTCGCAGGGGGCGCGATCGCGGCCGCAAGTCCGGTGTCGAGGATCGCGCGGCTGGATAAGCCGCTTATGAGGTATGACGGTCAATGAAGGGATTCGAACCGAGCCTGCTGGAAAAACTGCTCGACGACACGCCGCGGGCCAAGCCCGGTGGCAACGTGTTCAAGTCGATTTCGATGGAGCAGTACAAGGAATCCGTCGCCCGCGACCTGGAAGGGCTGCTCAACAGCCGGTCCGCGTTCTCCGAGGACGACCTGGGCGATTATCCGAACTGCCGCCAGTCACTGATGACCTATGGCCTGTGCGACTTCTCGTCGATGAGCCTGGCCAACGCCTACGACCGCGCGGCGATCTGCCGTTCGCTGGAGCAGGCGATCGCCCGCCACGAGCGCCGGCTGCACAACGTGCAGGTGCGGCTGGATTCGGACACGCACATGGGCACCGGGCTGCATTTCACCATCCACGGACTGCTGGACCTGCAGCCGGCGCGCGAGGCGGTCAGTTTCGACGCCATGCTGCAGCCGACGACCCTGCAGTACTCGGTCAGCCGCCTGCGGCGCCAGGCGGCCTGAGATGCAGGATCTACTGCCGTTCTACGAGCGCGAACTGGCCTTCCTGCGCCGCTATGGGCGCGAGTTCGCCGAGCGCTACCCCAAGATCGCCGGGCGGCTGCTGCTGTCGGCGGACGGCAGCCAGGACCCGCATGTCGAGCGCCTGATCGAGTCGTTCGCGTTGCTCAGCGCCCGGGTGTCGAAACGGATCGAGGACGATTACCCGGAGTTCACCGACGCGCTGCTGGAGGTGATGTATCCGCACTACCTGCGGCCGTTCCCGTCGTGCTCGATCGCCCGTTTCGACATGGGCCCCGCGGCGGCGAAGCTGAGCGCGCCGGTGCGCATCCCGCGCGGCACGCAGCTGCAGTCGCGTCCAGTGCGGGGCGTCAACTGCCGTTTCCGCACCGCCTACGACGTGCAGCTGGCGCCGATCGCGCTTCGGTCGGCCGAGTATCGCGCCGTCGCCGAGGCGCCGATGGCGGTCAGCCTGCCGCCGGGGTCGGGAGCGCAGATCTCGCTGACCTTCGAGCTGCTGTCCGACCAGGTGTCGTTTGCCAAGCTCGGCAGCGAGGCATTGCGCCTGTTCACCGATGGCGAACCATCGTTCTGCGCCGCCCTGCGCGATGCGCTGGCGCTGCAGGTCGCGAACGCCTATGTCGAGGCCGATGGCGACGGCCGCTGGCGTCGGCTGGAAGCGGTGCCGCTGCGGCCGGTCGGGTTCACCGCGGACGAGGCGCTGGTCGATTTCCCGGCGCGTGCGCATCCCGCCTACCGGCTGCTGACGGAACTGTTCGCGTTCCCGGAGAAGTTCGGCTTCTTCGATCTCGACCTGAAGCCGGTGAGCGCCCAGGCGACCCGCGGCTTCACCCTGCACCTGATCCTGCGGGCAATGCCGCCGGACCAGCCGTCGAGCCGGGTGCTGGAGGGCTTGAGCCGCGACAACGTGCTGTCCGGCTGCACGCCGGTGGCCAACCTGTTCGGCCAGCACGGCGAGCCGATTCGCGTCACCCAACGCACGACCCACTATCCGGTGGTCGCCGACGCACGGCGCGCGTTCGCCTACGAGGTCCATTCGATCGATTCGGTCAAGCGCGTCCGGCAGACCCCGCAGGGCGAGCAGGTGCAGGAATTCCGGCCGTTCTATTCCCTGCATCACGGCGAGGATCCGGACAAGACCGGACATTACTGGCTGTCGCGCAGGGACGAGGCCGTCGCCCGGCACAGCCCCGGCTACGAGACGGAGCTGTCGTTCGTCGACCTGGACTTCAATCCGACGGTGCCGAAGACCGACGTCGTCAGCATCGAGCTGACCTGCAGCAATCGCGACCTGCCCACGCACCTGGCCTACGGCGTGTCCGGCGGCGACCTGAGCATCGAGGGCGGAAGCCCCGCGCGCACGATCGGCCTGCTGCGCAAACCGAGCCGGCCGCTGCGTTTCCGCCGCGGCCGCGGCGCGCACTGGCGGCTGATCTCGCACCTGGCGCTGAACCATCTGTCGCTGACCCAGAGCGGACTGCCCGCGCTCAAGGAAATGCTGCGCCTGTACGACCTTTCGGCCAGCAGCGTGTCCGGCCGCCAGATCGAGGGCATCGTCGGCCTCGAGCATCGGCCGACCACGGCGTGGATGTCGGGCAAGCATTTCGCGTCCGTCGTCCGCGGCATCGAGGTCCGCGTGACCATCGACGAGGCGAACTTCGTCGGCGCCGGCGTCGCCGCCTTCGCCCACGTGCTCGACCGGTTCTTCGGCCTGTACGTGCATGCCAACAGCTTCACCCAGCTCATCCTGATCTCCAGCCACAACGAAGAGGTACTGGTCCGATGCGACCCGCGAAGCGGCGAGTCGATCCTGGCGTAGCGCAGCAGCTGTTCGAGCAACCCCACCGCTTCGAGTACTTCCAGGCGATGCGGGTGATCGAGCAGCTGTTCCACCACCAGGGTGCGAAGGCGGAGGACGTGATCCCGCAGCGGGTCCGTTTTCGCAATACCCTGTCGCTCGGATTTCCGGCCGCCGAGCTCGAAGAGGTGCGTGCCTGGTCCACCGAAGGCGAAGCGCTGGTGCGCAGCGCCGCGCTCGAGCACGCGATCGCCACCGAGAGCATCGGCCAGGTGCACATCACGCCGGCCTTCATGGGGCTGCTCGGCACCGCCGGGGCGTTGCCGCTGCATTACACCGAGATGCTGCACGAGCGCGAGGTCTACCACCGCGATCGCGCGGCGCGAGCCTTCCTCGACATCTTCACCAGCCGTGCGCTCGCGCAGCACTACGCGGCATGGAAAAAATACCGGCTGGCGATGCAGTACGAGCTGGACCGGCGCGAACGCTTCCTGCCGCTGGTGCTGTCGCTGTCCGGGGTCGGCATGCCCGGCCTGCGCGACCGCATGGCGGACGGGCAGGGCGACGTGTTCGACCAGGCGATCGCCTACTACGCCGGCGGGGTGCGCCAGCGCCCGGTATCGGCGGCGTTCCTGCAGCGCATGCTCGCCGACTACTTCGGCATCGACATCCGGGTCGAGCAGTTCGTCGGTGCCTGGTACCAGGTTCCCGGGCACCAGACGACCCGGCTCGGCATGGCCAACGCGAACCTCGGTGCCAATGCACTGGCCGGCGATCGCGTCTGGCAGCGCGACCTGCGCCTGCGCCTGATGATCGGCCCGCTCGATCGCGATCGCTTCGACGCCTTCCTGCCCGGCGGCGACGCGGCACGGGCACTGGCCAAATGGCTCACGCTGCTGACCGGATCGTGTCTCGAATACGACGTGCGGCTGGTGCTCAAGGCCGAGGACGTGCGCGGTGCCGGCATCGGCGGCGAGCACGGCGCACGCCTGGGCTGGGACAGCTACGTCTGCACCCGGCCGTCCGAAATCCCGCGTTCCGATGCCGGCTACGGCATCCACACGCTGCAATGAACGCCCCTGCATCAGGCCATGCAGGCGTGGAGCCGAACAGGCCCGGCTCCGCGCTGCAGGCCGTCGCGGCAGTCGGCGGCCTGTCGGTCGTGAAGAGAATGTACCTGTCCAGCATGGAGCCTTCCGTTCAAGCATGAGCATCAACCTCAAGACCCTGATCAGCAAGCTCGACGACACCTGCCGGCAGGCGGCCGAGCGCGCGGCCAACCTGTGCATGGCGCGCGGACACTACGAGGTCGACCTCGAGCACCTGTTCCTGGCGCTGCTGGAGCAGCCGCGGAGCGACTTCGTGCTGATCGCGCGGCGCAGCGGCATTTCGCTGGAGACGCTGGAGAAGGACCTGGCCGACGAGATCGGCCGCTTCAAGGGCGGCAATACCCGGACGCCGGTGTTCTCGCAGCACCTGCCGGCGCTGTTCGAGCACGCCTGGCTGCTGGCCTCGCTGGATTCGGGGACCACCCGCATCCGCAGCGGCCATCTGCTGCTGGCGCTGCTGACCGAGCCGGACCTGGCGCAGCTGGCCTATCGCGGCTCCAAACAGTTCGTGCGCTTCAAGCGCGACGAGCTGAAGCACAATTTCGCCAAGCTGACCGAGGGTTCGCAGGAGGCGGGGCAGGGCGTGGGCTTCGTCGATGCCGATGGGCAGGCGTCCGCCGACGGCGCGGACGGCGATGCCGCGCCCGGTCAGGGCGGCCTGTCGAAAACGCCGGCGCTCGACCAGTTCACCACCAACCTCACCCAGCGCGCGCGCGACGGGCAGATCGACCCGGTGATCGGCCGCGACGCCGAGATCCGCCAGCTGGTCGACATCCTCATGCGCCGGCGCCAGAACAACCCGATCCTCACCGGCGAGGCCGGCGTCGGCAAGACCGCGGTGGTCGAGGGCCTGGCGCGACGCATCGCCGAGCACGACGTGCCCGAGGTGCTGCAGGGGGTGGAACTGCACGTGCTCGACATGGGCCTGCTGCAGGCCGGCGCAAGCGTGAAGGGCGAGTTCGAGAACCGCCTGAAGAACGTGATCGACGAGGTCAAGAAGAGCCCGCACCCGATCATCCTGTTCATCGACGAGGCGCACACCATGATCGGCGCCGGCGGCTCGGCCGGGCAGAACGATGCCGCCAACCTGCTGAAGCCGGCGCTGGCGCGCGGCGAGCTGCGCACGATCGCCGCCACCACCTGGAGCGAGTACAAGAAATACTTCGAGAAGGACGCTGCGTTGGCGCGGCGCTTCCAGGTGGTCAAGGTCGAGGAGCCCACCGAGCCGCTGGCCGCGGCGATGCTGCGCGGCATCGTGCCGCTGATGGAAAAGCATTTCGGCATCCGCGTGCTCGACGAGGCCATCACCGAGGCGGTACGGCTGTCGCACCGCTACATCAGCGGCCGCCAGCTGCCGGACAAGGCGGTCGGCGTGCTCGACACCGCCTGCGCCAAGGTGGCGCTCGGGCAGAGCGCGACCCCTGCGATCATCGAGGACACGCGTCGTCATCTCGACCGGCTGCAAGCCGAGCTCGCCGCGCTCGGGCGCGAGACCGCAGGCGGTGCGAATCACCACGACGAGCGCCTGGGCGAACTGCGCGAACAGCAGGCGCAGGCGCGCAAGGTGCTGGCCGACAACGAGGCGCGGCTGGCGCAGGAAACCACCCTGGCGCAGCGCATCCAGGCGCTGCGCGCCGAGCTGGAGCAAGGTGGCGCGACTTCCTCCCATGCCAGCGAGGGACGAGGCAAGCGCGCGAGCGCCAGCAAGGCCGCGAAGGTCGCCAAGGTCGTCAAAGGCAAGGGCGGCAAGGCCGCTGTCGGCCCGGCGGACGCCAAAGCTACGGACGTAGGCTCCGACGTCGCGAAGCATGCCGAGCTGCGGCGCCTGCAGGCGGAACTGCGCGAGCTCCAGGGCGAGACCCCGATGGTGCCGCTGCAGGTCGACGGCACCGTGGTCGCCGAAATCGTCTCCGCATGGACCGGCATCCCGCTCGGGCGCATGGTCAAGGACGAGATCCGCACCGTGCGGGGGCTCCAAAACCTGCTGCGCGAGCGGGTGATCGGCCAGGATCACGCGCTCGACGCCATCGCCCAGCGCGTGCGTACCGCCACCGCCAAGCTGGAGGACCCGAACAAGCCGCGCGGCGTCTTCATGTTCGTCGGACCTTCCGGGGTCGGCAAGACCGAGACCGCGCTGGCGCTGGCCGATATCCTCTACGGCGGCGAGCGCAAGCTCATCACCATCAACATGAGCGAGTACCAGGAGGCCCACAGCGTCTCCGGCCTGAAGGGTTCGCCGCCCGGCTACGTCGGCTACGGCGAGGGCGGCGTGCTGACCGAGGCGGTGCGCCGCAACCCGTACAGCGTGGTGCTGCTGGACGAGGTGGAGAAGGCCCACCCCGACGTGCTGGAGATGTTCTTCCAGGTGTTCGACAAGGGCATGATGGACGACGCGGAAGGGCGCGAGATCGACTTCCGCAACACCCTCATCATCCTCACCAGCAACGTCGGCTCGCCGCAGATCATGCACGCCTGCCTCAACAAGCCTGCCAAGGAGATTCCCGCGTCCGACGCCCTGGCCGAAGCGCTGCGCCCAGTGCTGATGAAGCACTTCAAGCCCGCCTTCCTCGGCCGGCTGAAGGTGGTGCCGTACTACCCGATCGGCGACGCGGTGCTGGCGCAGATCATCGCCCTCAAGCTGGGCCGGATCCGCGATCGCGTGGCTGCCAACCACAAGGCCGCCTTCCAGTGGGACGCCAGCCTTGTCGACGCGGTGCTGGCGCGCTGCACCGAGGTCGACTCGGGCGCGCGCAACGTCGATCACATTCTCAACGGCACGCTGCTGCCGGAAATCGCCGAAAGCGTCTTGGCAAGCATGGCCGAAGGCGGCAAGATCACCCAGATCAAGGTCGCGGCCGGCAAGAACGGAGCTTTCAAGTACAAGGTGGCCTGAACGTCGAGGGCGCCTTGCCACACCAAAGGAGGAAACACCATGGATTTTTACGGAATCGACAGGGAAACGACGATCGGCAACTGCGACAGCCTTGCGCTGGGACGGGAAGGCCGCGGTACCGAGAGCATCTGCAGCTGGAACCGGATCCGGCCGGAACACGTGGTCGAGCTGCTCGACAAGGCGTCGACCGAGGCGCGGGGCGAGGCGCGCGATCTCGCGGCCTTGTTGTCGCGCTTTTCCTGGCGCATCCGCGGCGCGGCGCAGGCACAGGGCAGCAGCAACCGGATCGTCAGCAACGTACGCGAGATCACGATCTCGGCCGCCGGGCGCAACTTCCAGCTGCACTGCACCGAGAACCCGTCGCTGAAACTGGAGCGGATCACCGCCTGACCCGCAGGCGGCATCCCGGGCGTCCCGCCGCGGCGGGACGCCCGCCTGTCCGATCGGATCGGCAGGGCCGCGCAAGGAGCATCGCCATGGACGCAATCGCCACCGCACTCACCGCCCTGGTCGCCGGCCCGAAGCAGCATGAACGGCTGCTGCGGCTGCACACCGGCCTGGGCCCCGATGTCCTGGTCGCCGAAACATTGGCCGGCCACGAATCGCTGGACGACGGCTTCCGCTTCGAACTGACCGCGCTGTCGATCGATGCGCACCTGTCGCTGGACGACCTGCTCGGCCAGCCGGTGCTGCTGGAACTGCTCACCGCGGATTCGCGCACGCGGCTGCGCCCGTTCCATGGCCACGTGACCGCCTTCGAGCGGCTGGGCAGCAACGGCGGCCTGGCACGCTACCGGCTGGTGCTGGAGCCGTGGCTGGCCTTCCTGCGCCAGCGCGTGGACAGCTACGTGTTCCAGGACATGACCGTGCTGGAGATCGTCGAGGACGTCTTCGCCGACTACGCCGAAGCCGGGGCATTGGCGCCGGCGTGGCGCTGGGAGCTGGCCGACTGCGGCGTGTACGCCAGGCGCAGCCTGACCACGCAGTACGAGGAGAGCGACTTCGCCTTCCTGCGGCGCTTGCTGGCGGAGGAGGGCATCTTCGGCTGGTTCGAACATGCCGGCGATGTCGCCGCCGATACCTTCGGCGAGCACACGCTGGTGCTGGCGGACCACGGCGAGGCTTTCGCCGATGCCGGCCCCGTGCGTTACCACCGCAGCGATGCGACCGAGCGCGAGGACGGCATCCAGCAGTGGTCCAGCGCGCGTCGCTGGCAGACCGGCCGGCTGGCGCGCGCCAGCTGGGACTATCGCAGCCTGGGCATGCGCCCGGCCACCGCCGATGGCGAGCGCTTCGGCGACGTGACCGCCGAAGACGACGATATCGCCGGTCCCTACGCCTGGCACGACAGCGCCCAGGGCGAGCGCCGCGCCCGCCAACACCTAGAGGCGCTGCAGGTCGACGCTCGCACCTTCGACGGCCAGGGCACCTGGCGCCGGCTGGCGCCGGGCGTCCGCTTCGAGCTGGTCCAGCACCACGCCCGGCTCGATGCCGATGCCCACCGTTTCACCTGTCTGAAGGTCGAACACCAGGCCCGCAACAACCTGGGCGCGGAGATCCAGAGCGCGCTCGAAGCGTCCCTCGGTCCCGTGGGCCTGCCGGGCGCCGATCTCCCCGATGCCCTTTCGGGACTGATCGCAACGTCATTCGCCGCGGGTGCCGGTGTGAACGAATCCCGCTTCCGTTTACGGGGTGAAGAGGCACGCTTGCGAGCCATCGGCTCGCGTGCCGATGAACGCCCACGCGCCAGTGCGTGGGCCGGGGCGCGGAGCGGGGGCAGGGGTGAGGGCGCTCCCGAGGCCGGCAACGCCGGAAGCGACGAGACCGCCACCAGTGCCGTCGATTCGCTGCTGTCCCGCATCACCGGCGGTGGCGCACAGGACGCGACCCACTTCTACCGCAACACCTTCACCGCCATCCCGGCATCGGTGCCGTACCGCCCCAGGACTACCGACGGCCACGGCCTGCGCCTGCACCCCAAGCCGACCGTACACGGCACCCAGAGCGCCATCGTGGTCAGCGACGGCGGCCCGGTGCTCACCGATCGCGACCACCGCATCAAGGTGCAGTTCGCCTGGCAGCGCGGTGCCGACGCCAGCAGCGGCCATCCCCATCCGGGCGGCGGCGACAACGCCCCCGGCACCGACGGCGCCTGGACCTGGGTGCGCGTGGCCACGCCTTGGGCCGGCGACAACTGGGGCGGCGTGATGGTCCCGCGCAAGGGCCAGGAAGTGCTGGTGGCGTTCCTGGAAGGCGACGTCGACCGGCCGGTGGTGATCGGCAGCGTCTACAACGGCAAGGGCCAGGCCGACGCCCAGCACAACCAGGTCGCCGGAGGCGGAGCGGGCGCTACCGGCAACGCCGCGACCTGGTTCGACGGCAACGAGCACGCCGCGGTGTACACCGGGTTCAAGAGCCAGGCATTGGGCAGCAGCCAGGACGGAAGCGGCGGCTACCAACAGTTGCGCCTCGACGACACGCCTGGCCAGGGGCGCGCCCAGGCGGCCACGACACAACATGACACCACGCTGACCCTCGGCCATCTGAAGGGTGGCGAGGACAACGTGCGCGGCGCCGATCGGGGATTCGGGGCAGAACTGTCGACGCGGGCGAGCGGCACCATCCGTGCCGGGCAGGGCCTGCTGCTGACCACCGAGCCCGGCACGCAACAGCTCGCAGCCACGCAGGCCCTTGGCCAGTTGGGTGAGAGCGAGCAACTGCTGCAGGCATTGGCCGACACCGCGAAGAGCCAGGAAGCGACGCTTCCCGGCGATGCCGACACCCTGCCGGCGCAGGCGAGCCTCACGACCGTGCAGGAGACGATGCAGGCCACCCAACAGGGCAGCGCCGCCTCCGGCTCCGTCTCCCGCGGCGCGGGAGAGGGTGGGGGCGAGGGCACGATCGGCGGCGGCGAAGGCGAAGCCCCCGGCTGGAGCGCCCCGCAGCTGGTCGCCGCCAGCCCCGAAGGCCTGCTGAGCCTGACCCCGGCCGACCAGGCCTGGATCTCCGGCACCCAGACCAGCCTGATCGCCGGCAGCGACCTCGACTGGGCCAGCCAGGCCGGCACCGTGATCGCCTCGGCCGGCGGGATCGCCTTGTTTACCCAGGGCGGCGAAGCCCCCCGCGGCAAGCCGAACCAGGAGAAAGGCATCGCCCTGCACGCCGCGCAAGGCAAGGTGAGCGCGCGGGCGCACAAGAACCAAGCCAAGGTAGCGGCCAAGGCCAGCATCACCGTCGCCAGCACGCAGGCGGACGTCGAGATCTCGTCGCCGAGCAAGCACGTGCTACTGACCGCGGCCGGCGCCTACCTGAAACTGGAAGGCGGCGACATCGAACTGGGCGCGCCCGGGAAGATCGAGTTCAAGGCGAGCAGCAAGGAGTGGACATCGCCCGCGAGCGCGAGCGCCAAGCCACCGGCGTTTGGCGAGGCGGACCCAAAATTCTGCGAGCTGGATGCCAAGCGGGCCGATGCCTATGGCGGCGCCATGGTCAGCCTGGGTTGAGTGCGGAATGGTCGGCCTGAGTCATCGCGAGTTTCTGGCGCAGGATTACGCGTTGATCAATCCGATGCAGGTGGCGCCGGACCAGTATCGCGATCTGGATACGGTGCGACTGCTGCCGAAAGGGTTGGATCGTCATGCGAGAATGATGCCGCTGTTGTTGCGGCTCAAGTCTCTCGCGGAGCACGTGCGGATCGATCTGCTGCATCGGGCGGAGCAATGGGCGCGTGACTACGACATGCCGTTGTTCTCCGCGCTCATGTCTTCCGATGTGGAGCTGGCGCGGCTGAAAGCGCACTTGCTGCGGAACATGCTCCTGAAGCGACTGGGCGTTGGCAGGATATGGCTACGGTTCCATGATCCTCGGGTGTATCGACATCTGTGCTGGCTGCTCGATGGCGAGCAGATGGCTCGCCTGATGGGGCCGGTCTCGGCTTGGATGTGGTACGACCCCTTGGTCGGTGCGTGGCACACTCACGAACGGGCCGCTGCCGTCGAGCTCGGGCCACTGCAATTGTCGCAGGCGCAATGGAAAGCAATGGACCAGGTCGAGGCGTTGAACCGCTGCATGCGTGATCTGGCCGATGAGGATTCCGGCCCTCTGGGGAAAGGGATTCTCAGGCAGTTGATGGCGGGCTTGCTGGAAGCGCAGCGGAAAGGCCTGGATGAGATCGGGGACAGGGTGCTATATGCCACGCAGTTCGTGCGTCAGGGTGCCGACTCCACCTCGTTACGGCAACACGGATAGAGAGACCACAGGGAGTAATGATCATGGCGGATGCGCAGACGCAACAGCAGGAATTCTGTCCGAATTGCACGAAGTTCGGCTTGCCGATCCTGCCGTTGCGCTATGCGGTGGCGCGCAACGATGCAAGTGTGACCGAGCAGGCACCGGAACTGACGGGATCGTTCGGCGATGGTGTCCGCGACATCGCCATGCCCGACGTGTCGGCGCGCTATACCTTGCGTCTGCTGCGTAGCGGCTACCTGTATGTCTTCAACGAAACGCGCGGTGAATGGAAGGCCTATCAGGTCGGCGAAGACGCGCAGCTGATTGAATTCGACATCCGCGACAAGGCACCGCCGCCACAAACCGAGGAAGACGAACACCCTGCGGTCTGCTCCCGTCACGGGAATCCACCGACGGCCAAATGCGTGATCATTCCGGATGCTGCGAATGCGGGGCCGGTCTGGCTCGCATTCTCCGATGTGGCGTGGACGCAGGCGATGTTGGCGTACAACCGCACGCGGGCCAACCGCGAGAAGCACATGCGTCGAATCGACGTCGCCGCCTGGGTCGGCGGCGGCGGTGAGGCGACGCAGCCGCACCTGCAAAGCCTGGCCGGGGTCCGAGAGCACGTGGCCGAGTACCATCTCGAACCGCCGGCGTCGGAACCGAACACACCGGAAATGATTGCCGAGCATGAGGCGCGCAATGCCTCCTTGCCGGAAGAGAAGCGTTCGATCCTGCTGGAGAACGTGACCGTCAAGGCCTATATGGCGTTTAGCCATAGCCTGGATGATTTCGGGAACTGCTCGCCCGAGGCCGAGCAGCTGATTGACGATGCACAGCGGGCGGGCGAGCGCTGGGGATATCCGCCCGCGATGGTGGCGTTGGACGACCCGTCCGGGATCGCCGCTGACCTGAATGAACTGGCCAAGCAGCGTCTACGGGAGTGGGCGCAGGCGCCCGAGCGCAAGAAGAAGCACGAATCGGCACTGCTGATCGGCGCCGTGCGCCAAGCGGTCGAGAATGGCGGCGAACTTCAAACCAGCGAGCGACGACGCCAGACCATGGGGATCCTGGGCGCCCTGATGCCGGCCCATGTCGGAGCAGCATATGGCGGCCGACCCGGCATCCGGGGCGTCGCAAATGCCATGGACAGGGCTGGACGTCTGAGTGAATCGGAACTCGAGGCCATCCACGCCGATGCCTGGGAGAAATACGAGGACATGTACGACGAGGCGGCGAGAAAGCGGTATCTCGAGAACGAGTATCCAGCCGAGCTCGCCGCCTTTGAGGAATCGACCATCAAGGCGCTGGACGAGGCCTATATCGGCTGGATGGGCAGCGCGCCGTTCAGGGAGTACTTCAGGGGCAACTTCGACCCCAACCACGTCCAGAGCGGTGTCGTATATACGGGTGTGTTGTATACGGTGCTGAACGATGCATCCGGGCGCAAGCTGGTGTGCGATTACATGGAGCAGTGTTTCGATGCGGACCCGAGCGATCCCAACTCCATTCTGTGCCGGGGGCTGGTGTTCAACCAGGACCAACTGGCCCGGAAGTGGATGGACACCACGGGTGAGGTTCCGGAGCCGGACGGCGGCTGGAACGGCATGGTGGAGCGCCTGTGGAGCGTGGCCAACACCCTGCTGGGCGAGGCGGCCGGGAGCTTGGTGACGGCGGCCAGGGCCAGCCTCAACAACTACGCGTACGAATACAGCGGCGTCCTGATACGCAAGCTGAAAAAGATCTACGACCTGCGCACCGGGGCGCTGATCGCCAGCCAGGTCGAGCCGCGTGCGCTGTCGATCCTGGGCATGATCGCCCGGTCCGATGCTCCCGAATACCGGTTGATGACGGTGCGTACGGAAATGAACCGGATGCAGGCGCGGTGGGTGATGGGGCGGGCGGCGGAGGCGGCGGCCGATCCACGGCGACGGTCGCCATACTCGCCCCGCGAACTCCGCAACATGTACGATCCCCGCGCCGGTCGGGTGACGTTTCAGGGAGTCGTGTTGGTGGAACAGACGCAATACGCCCATTTTGAGGGAGTGCAGCGCCTGTCACCGGAGGAATTCGACCTGCGCATGCAGTCGAGCGTGCGGTTGGCGTCCCGGATCGAGGCCGGGGGGCACTTCGTGGCGGCGTTGCTTGCACTATGGAGCCTCGGCAGCGCCTGGGATGACATGAAGAAGGCGCCGTCGGCGAAAACAAAATGGTCGTTCGCCTCAGGGGTGGCGGCGCTGAGCGGAACGCTGATGGAGACCGCTGGGACGGCGCTCAAGACCAGCCAGTGGGGGGCGATGCCATTCGGTAAAACGATCGTCCGGCGTGCCGGCACGGTAGTGACCCGTTCGCAAGCATTGAGCTTTGCAGGCAGGATGATTGGGATGATAGGTGGGGTGATATCGGGCGTGCTAACGATAGTAGAGGGATTTTCCGAGTACAGCATTAGCCCCGTCTATGGACTTGCCATGGTCGGATTAGGCACCGGAATGGTCATCGCTGCGGTGATGCTTGGAATTGGTATGGTCAGCGGGCCGGTCGGGATTATCATCACTTTAATCCTCGCGCTGATCGCCTTCCTGGTGAGTTTCCTGAAGAAGGACGAGATCCAGAAATGGCTGGATCGGACTGTCGCTTTTGGCCACCACAGGCAGGACTCGTTCGGTAGCATTGAGGCACAATGGCAGTCTATGCAGACGCTCGGATCGGAAGAGGCGGCCACAGCAGGCGCCGGCGGAGGCTAGTAAAGTGCTGACAGGATGGACCAAGCCGTTCAAGATTGATCGGCTGTTATCGACTGAGGAGCGGCAGGCGGCATTGCCGCACCACAGGCAGCCGGGAGTCAGGCCAGACCCCTACGACGGACTGATTCACTTCAACTCGACCTATGCGGATTTTATCGATCGTAGTTTCAGGTTGAGAGGGATGGCCAATACGGCGTTTGGCCTGTTCGGGACTGCTTTGTTGCTTGGAATTCTTTTCTATACGGTTATATTCTTCTTTCCTAAAAACTATCGAGATGGCGTGATCGACGAGGCTTTTTTATTGATATCGTCCGGAATCATGTCTGTCCTTATTCTGGGTAGTGTTTATATTTTCTGGAGGTTTCACTTTCGGAAAGACCTTTTTGCCTGCACTCACTACCCGATCCGTTTCAACCGCAAGACAGGCAATGTGCATGTGTTCCGTCACAACGGCCCCGGGGGTGTTCTGACAGTGCCTTGGGGCGAGGCGTTTTGGCATGTGGGTCGCGGCTACCAGCAGAAATTCCTGTGCGACGTGCGGGGCCACGTATTGGAAGGAGACATGGTGCGCGATACGTTCGCTGTCGGGCACTATTTCGACGACAGCCGGATGAGTCGTATCCAGAGCATCTGGGAGTTCATCCGTCGCTATATGGAGGAAGGACCGGAGACGGTGGCCGAGCACCCGCTCGACCGGTTGATCCACGAATCGACGAAACCGACGCTGAAGAACTGCTTCATCCATGTCTACGCCAGCATGGGACCGAACTTCATCGCGTTGAGGTATTTCCTTTTCTTCCTGTTCTTTCCGAGCGTATGGGTGCTGACGCTGACGCGCTGGCTGGTACTGAACAGTTGCAAAGAGCCGATGTGGCCGCCGGAGGTAGAAATGGAGAGCCGGATCGAACCGGGCGATCCGCACCGCTGGGAAGAGCCGAGTTACATCAACGAGTTTGCCAACCGGCCTGGCGTGTTTGAGCGGTATGAGGAACGAATGCGTCAGGAAGAGCGGATGCGTGACAGATCGAGCCGGTAGTTGACGACGATCCGGGCCTTGATCGCCTTCCTCATGAGTTCCTGATGAAGGACGAGATCCAGAAATGGCTGGATCGGACCATCGCTTCCGGCCACCACAGGCAGGACTCGTTCGGCAGCATCGAGGCGCAATGGCAGGCGATGCAGACGCTCGGATCGGAAGAGGCGGCTGCAGCAGGCGCCGGCAGAGGCCAGTAAGATGCTGACCGGATGGATCAAGCCGTTCAAGATTGACCGGTTGCTGACGGCTGACGAGCGGCGCGCGACATTGCCGCACCGTCGTCAGCCAGGAGTCAGGCCTGATCCCTACGATGGGCTGATTCACTTCAACTCGAGTTATGCGGATTTTATCGACCGCAGTTTCAGGTTGAGGGGGATGGTCAATGCAGCGCTTGGATTAATTGTGTTAATTTTTTACATTGGATTTTATTTTTGGCTCATTAGTAATTTTCCAGAAGAGTTTAGTGACCCATTTGTTTCTGTTTTTATGACATTCTCCGTAGTGTTCTTGCTCGCTGTTACTTGGATTTTTTACTATAAGAAAGAACTATTTTCCTACACCCACTACCCGGTCCGCTTCAACCGCAAGACCGGCAAAGTGCACGTGTTCCGCCATAACGGATCTGGGGGCGTGCTGACGGTGCCCTGGGATCAGGTGTACTGGCATGTGGGGCGCGGCTACCAGCAGAAGTTCCTGTGCGACGTGCGGGCCACGTGCTGGAAGGGGACATGGTGCGCGATACGTTCGCCGTCGGGCACTATTTCGACGACAGCCGGTTGAACCGCATCCAGAGCATCTGGGAGTTCATCCGCCGCTACATGGAGGAAGGGCCGGAGACGGTGGCCGAGCACCCGCTCGACCGGTTGATCCACGAGTCGACGAAACCCACGCTCAAGAACTGCTTCATCCATGTCTACGCCAGCATGGGCCTGAATTTTATCGCGTTGAGGTATTTCCTCTTCTTCCTGTTCTACCCGAGTGTGGGGGTGCTGACGTTGACGCGCTGGCTGGTATTGAATAGCTGCAAGGAACCGGTCTGGCCGCCGGAGGTGGAGGCGGAGAGCCAGGTGGAACCGGACGATCCGCATCGCTGGGAGGAGCCGAGCTATCTTTCCGAGTTTTTTGATACCTGCCCCGGTGCATTCGAGCGGCACGAAGAGCGGATGCGCGAGGAAGAACGCATCCGCGGGAGATCGGGCTTTTAGTCCGGCCGGTTCGCAGCGTGTCGCAAGCCCGGCAGACGTGTACTGATCGCCGAGCAATCGCAAGATCGCCGAGTCTTCGCCGAAGAACGACCGCACTAGTCGCTCGGCAGCCTGCCATCGAGCCGCTATCGCGATGCGTGCGAACAGGCCAATCCTTTTCCCTGCGAATGCACTATTCGGCGGGAAAGACTACGCATGGAGACTGGGGATATCTGTCACCGGACGCCCTGTTCGGCGACGACCAATGTGCTGCGCCGCTATGCCGCCGCCGCGACCGATGGAGCGCCATCCGGCTTCGGCTTCGAGCCATCGTCGGTGGTCAACTGTACCGATTCCGCCATGACGGTCCAGACCGGCATGCCGAGGCGCGCCAGGGCGTAGTCGGCGTGATAGGCGAGGCGGCCACGTTCGGCTTCCGGGAGTTGTTCGGACAGGTCGCGATAGAGGCGTGAGAATGCGAGCCAGAAGTGCTCGTCGTCCAAGCCTTGGGCGATCAGGCGCCACAGGCTTTGTTCCAGTTTCGATGCGGCCCGAGGCAGTGACAGCATCCGTGGGGACGTGCCGTTCGGATTTCCGTGCGGGTGGTGATCGGCGAGGACGCGCTGGTCCGGTGATGAGGTGTCGGAGGGGGAGTCCCGGGTATCGAGTGGGGCCGACATGGTGGCGTTCCTGCGTGCGATTGTTCCTGTGATGAAACGAAGTATTGGCTCGCGATCGTCAAGACAGCGCGATGACGCAGCGCGTCGACTGGCGGTCGTATCGAAAGCTGCGTGCGCAAGATAGGGCTCTGCTTTCAACATTCAACCCGTGTGCAAACGCATTGCTCGTTCAGGCCGGCGCTAGCCGGCGTGCTGTGCCGGCGGTCTGCTGAACACGAGCGTCGCCGTGGGGCGCACACTGGACGACGAGGCGGCGGCGGCCGTCCACGCCGGGCACATGCCCTTGATCGCTCCGCGGGCAAGCTCGCCATCTCGATGGACTGGCAGGGAGAATCCGGGCATGGGCATGCTGATCGACGGCAAGTGGCACAGCGAGGAGGAGATCCCCGTCGACGAGACCGGCCGTCTGCGGCGCCCCTCGTCCGTGTTCAGGAACTGGGTGACGGCAGACGGTCGCGCCGGGCCGAGCGGCGAGGGCGGATTCGCGGCCGAGCCCGGGCGTTACCACCTCTACATCGCCCGCGCCTGCCCATGGGCACACCGGACGACGATCTTCCGTGAACTCAAGGGCCTGCAGGAGATGATCGGGCTATGGGTGACGCACTGGCTGATGGAGGAGGACGGCTGGACCTTCCGCGCCGCGCCGGGGGTGGTTCCCGATCCGGTGAACGGCGTCGAGTGCCTATGGCAGCTGTACGTCAGGTCCGATCCCGGCTACACGGGGCGGGTGACGGTGCCGGTGCTGTGGGACACGCGAAGCGGACGGATCGTCAGCAACGAGTCGGCGGACATCATCCGCATGCTCAACTCGGCGTTCGACGAGGTGGGCGCGGCCGAAGGCGACTTCCATCCGCTTGCGCTGCGCGACGAGATCGATGCCTACAACGAGCGGATCTACGACAAGTTCAACAACGGCGTGTACCGCGCCGGTTTCGCGCGCAGCCAGGAAGCGTACGCGGAAGCGGTCGATGGCGTGTTCGAGACCCTCGACTGGCTCGAAGGCGTGCTGTCGAAGCAGCGCTACCTGTGCGGCGACACGCTCACCGAGGCCGACTGGCGGCTGTTCACCACGCTGCTGCGGTTCGACCCGGTGTATCACGGGCACTTCAAGTGCAACCTGCGGCGGCTGGTGGACTATCCGTCGCTGTGGTCGTACACGCGCGAGTTGTACGGGCATCCGGGGGTGGAACCGACGGTGAATTTCGAGCACATCAAGCGGCACTACTACGAGAGCCACCGGCACATCAATCCGACCGGGATCGTGCCGAAGGGGCCGTTGCTGGACTACGACGCGCCCGGGACGCGGCTGCCCGCTGCGGACTCGTAGTGGTGGCCGTGCGTCGCTTCGGTCGTCTGGCTGTCATATTGCCGACATAGTCTCGCCGGGCATGGACATCCTCATGCTGTCGGACGTGTATTTTCCGCGGGTCAACGGGGTGTCGACCTCAATCCGCACCTTCGCCCAGGCGCTGATCCGCATGGGGCACCGGGTGACCCTGGTGGCGCCGGACTACGGCCCGGGCAGCGGACAGCAGGCGCACGACGGCGAGGGCGGGCTCGAGGTGCTGCGGCTGCCGGCGCGCGTCATCTTCTTCGATCCGGAGGACCGGCTGATCCGCGCGCCGGCGTTGCGCAGGGTGCTGCCGCAGCTGGCGGGACGGCACTGGGATGCGATCCATATCCATACGCCGTTCCGCGCCCACCAGCTCGGCGTGCGCCTGGCGCGGCGGACCGGACGGCCGACGGTGGAGACCTACCACACGTACTTCGAGGAGTACGTGGCGCATTACCTGCCGTGGCTGCCCGGGCCGTTGCTGCGGGCGTTCGCACGCGCGGTTTCGCGCCGGCTGTGCCATGGGGTCGACCACCTCATCGTGCCCAGCGCGCAGATGACCGAAGTGCTGAGGCGCTACGGCGTCCGCACGCCATCCACGGTGCTGCCGACGGGCATCGAGCTCGACGAATTCGCGGGCGGCGACGGTGGGCGCTTCCGCGCCCGCCATGGAATCGCGCCCGATCGGCCGGTCCTGGTCACGGTGGGCAGGCTGGCGGTGGAGAAGAACCTCGCTTTCCTGCTGCAGGCGATGGCACGGCTGGTCGGGGAGTTTCCGGACCTGCTGCTCGTCGTCGCGGGCGAAGGGCCGGATGCCGCCCGGTTGCGGAAGCTGACGGCGGAACTCGGGCTGCGCGACCAGGTGCGGTTCTTCGGCAACCTCGATCGCCGTACTGAGCTGCTCGACTGCTATCGCGCCGGCGACGTGTTCGTGTTCGCGTCGCCTACCGAGACCCAGGGGCTGGTGCTGATCGAGGCGATGGCGCTCGGGGTGCCGATCGTGTCCACCGCGGTGATGGGCACCGCCATGGTGCTGCGCGATGCGCGCAGCGCGCGGGTGAGCAGCGAGGATGTCGATGCGTTCGCTGGGCACGTCGCCGCGCTGTTGCGCTCGCCGGCCGAGCGCGCGGCACTGGCCGCGGCCGGACCCAGGGATGCGAAGGCGTGGAGCAACGGTGCGCTGATGCAGCGGGCGGTGGCCCTGTACCGGGAACTGGGCGCGCGGAGCGAAGGCAGCATTGCCGCCGTCTCCACGTAGGAGCGCGCCACGCGCGCGATGCCCCCGATTTTGGCTGCTGCCGCGAACTGCTCTCCCCGCGTATCCATGCCGCGCCGGCATCGCGCGCGTGGCGCGCTCCTACGAGTACCGCATCTTGCGGGTCGTGCCGTGGGCCGCGATCGCCGACATCGCGGGCATGGCGCCTAGCCGAGCTTGCCGAGCGAGCTGTCCAGCACCCGCACAAGCTTCTTCGCCGCGCCGGTGATCGCCGCTGCGATGGTGCCGGCCTCGTCGGACGCGGTGGCCGGCGGGCGGCCTTCCAGGCGCGCCTCGAGCGTGCAGTGTTTGTCCTGCGTGCCGCCCTTGCCGGCGTTGGTGTCGCGCAGGTGCACCTCGACCCGGGTGACCTGCGCGGCATAGCGTGCGAGCGCATTGCCGATGCTGTCTTCGGCGTGGCGGACGACCGATTCGTCGGCCTGGATGTGGTGATCGGTATTGAGCTGGATCTTCATTCGCGCTCCTGAGCGGGACAGGCCGCCGGTGCGGCCTTGCGAAGACCCTAACGTGATCGTGGTGTAAACGCCGCGAAAAGCCGAAGCGCCGGCGACGATCGGCGCTTCGGCCGACATCGAGACCGCTTAGCGATTGACCGAATCCATTTGCGCTTCCGGGTAGCGTGTGCCCGCGATCTGGTGCTCGGCAAGCAAGCTGTCGATGCGCGCCAGGTCTTCGGGCTCGAGCCGCAGTCGCGCGGCGGCTGCGTTCTCGTCCAGGCGCTCGATGCGCCGTGTCCCGGGGATCGGCACGATGTCCTCGGCCTGATGCAGCAGCCAGGCCAGGGCGATCTGCGCGGGCGTGGCGCCGCGTGCCTTGGCCACCTCGGTGACCGCCTCCACCAGCGCATAGTTGCGGTCGAAGTTGTCGCCCTGGAAGCGCGGGTTCTGGCGGCGCCAGTCGTTGTCGGCCAGGTCGTCGGCCTTCCGGATGGCGCCGGTGAGAAAGCCGCGACCGAGCGGGCTGTAGGGGACGAAACCGATGCCCAGTTCGCGGCATACCGGCAGCACGGCATCGGCCACCTCGCGCGTCCACAGCGAGTATTCGCTCTGCAGCGCGGCGATGGGATGCACGGCGGCGGCGCGGCGTACCGTATCGGGGGCCGCCTCGGACAGGCCGAGGTGACGCACCTTGCCCGATTCGACTAGGCGCGCCATCGCGCCGACGGTGTCCTCGATCGGTACGTTCGGGTCGACCCGGTGCTGGTAGTACAGGTCGATCTGGTCGATGCCGAGACGCTTGAGGCTCGCATCGCAGGCCGCGGCGACGTATTCGGGCCGGCCGTCGACGCCGAGGAAGGCGCCGTCCGGCGCGCGCACGTTGCCGAACTTGGTAGCCAGCACCACCTCGTCGCGCCGAGTGCGCAGCACCTTGGCCAGCAGTTCCTCGTTGCGGCCGACGCCGTACATGTCGGCGGTATCGAGGAAGTTCACGCCGATGTCGATGGCATGGTTCAGCACGGCGAGGTTCTGCGCCTCGTCGCTGTCGCCGTAGAAGTCGGACATGCCCATGCAGCCCAGGCCGATCGCGGACACGCTGAGGCCCTGGCGGCCCAGGGTGCGGCGGGGGAAGGATGTATGCATGCTGGAATCTCCTGGTGCGGGGGAGCTACAGGCTAGACCCCGACCGCCGGCGGCAGTTAGTCCATTGCTGGAACATTCTTGCCCGATCCTCCGCGACTCCGCCCGCCGCGCTGGCGGTGCCGGCGTCGATGCGCATAATCACGGACGCCCCGGTCAGGAGCCGCCGCCATGCCCGACAACGCTTTCAACGTGATCGCCACCCGCCACGGCACCGAGGCGCAGCGCGCCGAACTGGCCGACCGGATTATCAGGAACGCGCCGCAACCGGGCGTGCATGCCTGCGCCGTGCCCGACCTGGCCCTGATCCGCGCCGACGAACCCTCGCAGCCGCTGGCGTGCGTCTACCACCCCAGCCTCTGCGTCGTGGTGCAGGGACGCAAGCAGGCCATGCTCGGCGAGGACCTGTACCACTACGATCCGCTGCACTACCTGGTGGTATCGATGTCGGTGCCCGTGACCGGGCAGGTGATCGAGGCCTCGCCGGAACGCCCGTACCTGTGCCTGCGCATCGACATCGACACCCAGGCGGTCGCCGAACTGGTGACGCAGCTGGCGGCCTCGCCGCCGCCCGCGCAGGAGAACGGCCGGGCGCTGTATCTCGCCCGCACCGACGCCTCGCTGCTCGATGCGATCCTGCGGCTGGTGCGGTTGCTCGATGCCCCGGACGAGGCGCCGGTGCTGGCGCCGCTGGTGCTGCGCGAGATCCATTACCGGGTGCTTTCCGGCGAACTCGGCGCGCGCCTGCAGGCGTTGTGCCATGTCGATGGCGCCGCCCACCGCATCGCCCGCGCGATCGAACTGCTCAAGGCGCACTACACCGAGCCGCTGCGCATCGAGCAGATCGCCGCCGCCGCGCACATGAGCCCGTCCACCCTGCACCAGCGTTTCAAGGTGGCCACCGCGATGACGCCGCTGCAGTTCCAGAAGCAGCTGCGCCTGCAGGAGGCGCGCCGGCTGATGCTGATGGAAGGCGTGGAGGCCGCCGCCGCCGCGCATCGCGTCGGCTACGAAAGCCCCTCGCAGTTCAGCCGCGAGTATCGCCGCCTGTTCGGCGCGCCGCCGCGGCGCGAGGTGCAGGCGGCGCTGCAGAACGGTGCGGCGATGGCGTGAGTGCCGATGGGCGGCGTCGGTGCGTCCATGCGTCTATAGTGCCGGCAGGTCACGGGGAGGTTGACTGAGCCAGATGCTCCTCCCGTTTTCGCGGCAAGCGGCCGATTGGTGCCTTCGGTCAGATTTTGATATGGCCCACTGATCGAGACCAAAACCGGCAGTTCGATGGCAGCATGCATGAAAGTACACCTGCATACCCGTTCCCTCGAATTGCGTCCCCTGAATCGTCGTGATCGCACACTGTACTGCGCTCTGTACACCGACGCCGAGCTGCTGCGGCACGTGTCCGCCCCGCTTTCCGAAGAAGCCGCCCGGCGTTCGTTCGAGAAGGTGTTGCTGCAGGTAGAAGCGAGCCCCCCAGAATCGCTGTACTGGATATTCCATGCGCTGGACAATCCGAAGCCGGAAGGGCTGGGCCTGATGGCATTGGTATTCGATCAGGGCGTCGCCATCGCTGAGATCGGGGTGTTATTGATGCCCGAAGGGCAGGGGCGGGGCTACGCAACGGAGGCCATAGCGGCGGCGGCCGACCTCTCGTTCGATGCGCTAGGACTGAATCGTCTGCATACCCGGCACACGCCCGACAATCTAGCCGCATCGGGGCTGATGCGGCGCCTCGGCTTCGAACTACTGGTGGCTACAAGTGCCACGGATGAAACGGCGGGGCCGCCCAGCTGCCGATGGAACCTGGATCGGGAGCACTGGCTGGCACGCGGCCGCAGCCCGGGCGGCTTTGCATTACCCCGGAAGACGGGCTAGATTCCGGATTGCTGACGGGAATGGCGAGGCTATGAGAACGGGAGCGGGTAGCTTGGCCTGCGTCGGGCTGGGCATGATGCTGGGGGCGCACCTGGGCCCGCGTGCCCGCAGCTATATCGAGCAGGCCGATGTGGTGTTCGTCGCCGTATCGGATTCGATAGTCGAACTCTGGGTGAAGGAGATGCATCCCGATGTGCGCAGCTTGCAGCCGTATTACGGCAAGGGGAAGTCGCGGCACGACACCTATCGCGAGATGGTCGAGGCGATGTTGAGGGAAGTCCGCTCGGGCCGGAAGGTTTGTGGAGTCTTCTACGGACACCCTGGAGTGTTCGCCCTGGTCCCGCACCGTGCCGTCGGTCAGGCACGCAGCGAAGGCTTCGATGCCCACATGGAGCCGGGGGTCTCCGCAGAAGACTGCCTTTACGCCGACCTGGGGATCGATCCGGGGACCTTCGGCTGCCAGCACTTCGAGGCCAGCCAGTTCATGTTCTATCGGCGCCGTCTCGACCCTTCCGCATACCTGGTCCTCTGGCAGGTGGGGGTGGCCGGTGACCGGTCGATCCGCCGTTTCAGTACGGGTGCAGAGCATCGGCAATTGCTCGTCGAGCTGCTGCTCGAAGACTACCCGGAAGATCACGAAGTGATCCTCTACGAGGCCGCCACCCTCCCGGTATCCGAGGCCCGCATGGAGCGCATACCTCTGTCCCGACTTGTCGACGCGGAACTTCACCTGCAGACCACCATGGTGGTGCCGCCAGCCAGGCCGATGGAGCGAAACAACGAAATGCTCGCGCGCATAGCCGAGATCGATGCACGTGACCACGTTGAGAGCACATAGCAGCGTGGTGTACGGCTCGGCAGGTGATTGAGTGAGATCGAGTTACCTCGATTTGGCAATGAAGCGTTTAGTCCCGATCATCAAAGTGGAGGCACTATCATGACCAGTACTGTAGAAATGTTGGAAAATCTGGCGACAACTGCGGCTTGGGTCGAAAGGCCGCGCGGTTTTCCGCACCAGCCGCAAGCAGGAGATACATATTGGGATGACCGCCGATCGCTCCAGCGGAGGGCGGACTCCTTGCGACAATCGCTCGCGACGAACGAAGATTTTCGTTGCCTCATCATAGCGCCAGACTGATCATCGTTCGTCCCCGCCCGATGTCGGGCGGGTTCAGGTTTGGCCAATTCTTGAGGGGGAGTGGTGGAATCAATCAGTTTCCTGGAACAGGCCGGCCGCAATCCGGTGCTTGCGCATGTCGAGTATTTGGATTCAGTGAAGTCCCTGGATGTTCCGGATGCCGAGCGGCGGGCGTTGCTGGACAGGGACTTCGCCGGGCTGAGAGCGATTCTTGGAGCAAGGGCCGTGATGGCAATGCACATCATCGCGCCTGATGGTGACGAGCCCAAAGAGGCGCCTGGCGAGCGTGAGCCAGATCCACAGGATCCAGCGCAGCCGGTTCGTCCGGATGAACGTAAAGCCTGAGAATGGTCACGGTATTGGCGGGCAGACATGAAGTCGAATCATATCCATGCTGGACTGATGCTTGCCTGTCTTCTCGGGGTGGCGGCTCATGGGGTCGCCGCTTCCGAGTTCAAGCAGATTCTAGAGCACGCAGACCAAATCCGGACGTCCGACCCCAAGCGATTCAGAGAGGTTCTGCTCGAACTGGATCGAATCGCCGACACGGCCACACCGCAGGAACGCAGGCATCTCCAGATGTTGCAGGCGTATCGCATGACGATGAGCGGCGAGATGGCAAAAGCGATCTCTGGGCTGGAGTCGTTAATCGAGAGCCCCGATGCGGATCTCGAAACCAGATTTCGTGCGGGTTCGTTCCTTGCCAACACCTATGCACTTACAAGAGATTTCAACAAGGGTATGGTGGTGTTGGAAGCCACTTTGGCGCTGGAAGACAGAATAGAATCCCAGGAGTTGCGATCGCAGGCGTATCTCAGTGCGACGGTTCTCTATAACCAGGTAGGCCAATACGGGCTCGGACAGCACTACGCCGAGAAGGTGATTGACACAGAGCCGGACGGGCGGCTTCGCTGTTTCTCGCAAAATCTGCGTCTCGAAGCCTTGCAGGGGCAGGGGCAGGCCTCCGACGATGCCGCCTATTTCGACGCGATCGAACAATGCAATGCGATCGGTGAGCCCATTGGAACCAACCTGGTGCGTACTTATCTGGCCAGGAAGTGGCACGACGATGGCCGCACCGCCCAGGCCCTGGATCTGCTGAAGCAGCACCTGGACGAGGTGATCGGCACGCAATACAAGCACCTGATCGGCGAGTTCAACGCGCTCATCGCCGAGTACTCCCTGGCATTGGGCCAGGTGGAAGCGGCCGAGAGCCATGCGAATTCAGCCCTTGCCGAGAGCGAGGGATTCCTGCACACGCTTCCTCTCGTGACTGCATACAAGGTGCTTTATTCCATTGCGGAGAGCCGCGGCGAGTCGGATGCGGCACTGAAATTCCACAGGCGATACGCCGATGCCGACAAGGCGCATCTGAACGAGGCGAAGGCACGCGAACTTGCATATCAACTCGTTCGCCACGAGACATTGCAGAAGAACCAGCAGATCGAACTGCTGGATCAACGCAACCGGGTGCTCGAGCTGCAGCAGAAGGTGGTCGAGAAGTCGGCACAGAACACACAACTCATCGCACTGTTGCTGGTCGCGGTGCTGGGGTCGATCGGATACTGGGCCTACAAGACCAAGCGGTTGCAGGTGCGTCTGCGGCGGATGGCCGAGATCGACATGCTCACCGGGATATGCAACCGGCACCATTTCACCCAGAAGGCGGAGCGTGCACTGGCGCTGTGCGCCAAGGCGGGCGAGGCGGCGACGCTGGTGATGTTCGACCTCGATCACTTCAAGCAGATCAACGACCGCTTCGGCCATCCCGCCGGCGATTGCGCGCTCAGGCACGTGGCGGCGGCCTGCCTGTCGTTGTGCCGGCCGGTCGATTGTTTCGGCCGGTTGGGCGGCGAGGAGTTCGGCATTCTGCTGCCGGGCTGCGACCTGCGGGATGGCGAGCGTCTGGCCGAGGCCTGCATTGCACGCCTTGCCGCGATCCACACCGCCGACTGCGGCCACGTCTTCGAGGTCACCGCCAGCTTCGGCGTGACCTGCTCGGCCCACTCCGGCTACGATCTCAACCGCATGCTGTCGCACGCCGACAAGGCGCTGTACCGGGCCAAGCGCGCAGGCCGCAACCGGCTCCGCGTATATGCGGACGAGACACCGCGCTCGACGGTGCCGGCGGGCGTGGCGGAAGACCCTGAGTCGGCGCGGAGCGTTGCGTTGTCCTGACGAAGCCGCCGGACACCGACCGGCGATGTCCGCTGGAGCCGCACCGTTCCACTGCCGAGGACGCCATCGACGCCGCAAAGCCCTAGACTTCCCCGTTCCATCGATCGGGAGTTCGGGCATGCACCTGGGAATCTTGGGCGGCATTCTGCTGGCGGCCGCGGTTGGCGTGCTGCTGCCGTTGCAGGCGCTGATCAATGCGCGACTGGGGCATGCGACCGAAGGGGCGCTGTTCGCCTCGTTCGTGTCGTTCCTGGTCGGTACGCTGGCGCTCGGTGCGGCGCTGTTGGTCACGCGCACGTCGCTGCCCAATGCGCAGACGGTGGCGTCGCAGCCGTCGTGGATCTGGCTGGGTGGCCTGATCGGGGCCATGTACGTGCTGAGTGCGACGGTACTGGTGCCGCGGCTGGGCGCGGCGGCGCTGATCTGCTTGATCGTGTTCGGGCAGGTGGCCGGGTCGTTGCTGTTCGATCATTTCGGGGTGCTCAACGCCACGCGGCCGGTGGACATCTGGCGACTGCTGGGGGCGGCCCTGGTGGCGGCGGGCGCGGTGTTGGTGGTCCGCCCTGCGGCGGCGGGATGAACCCGATGCCTTTGTGCGTCCTCGCCATGCGGGTTGGATGCGGCCTGGGGGACGGGTTTCGCGCGCACGACGCATCCCCGCGGGAGGGACGCGAATGCCCGGATTGACCGGCACCGGCAGGCGGTTGCCGACCGACGATACGCGGGCGGCCAAGCCGAACGGGGAGGGCGCGCCATCGGCGATGTCCGTTACCGGCACAGGCCCGGATCCCCTGTTGCGGCCCATGGCTGGCACCGCCCTGGGCGGCATCGCGCTGTTCGTGCTGACCGCGGTCGCGCTGCAGTTCGCGCGCGCGGAGCTCGACTGGATCCGCACGCCGATGAGTTTCTATCTGCTGGGCGACGAAGGACGCTGGCTGCAGGCGGGCTACGTCGCCCTGGCCGGTGCGATCGTGACACTGGCGGTCGGCTGGTATCGCGCGCTGCCGGATTCGGCGCGCAGCGGCGTACCGACGTTGCTGTTCCTGCTGGCGGCGACCGGCCTCGGCGTGACCGCGTTCGCACCGACCGCGCAGGCGGGCTTGCCGCCGACGCTGTGGAACTGGTTGCACGGCGTCGCGGCGCAGACGGCGTTCCTGTGCGTGACCACGGCGATGCTGTTGCAGGCGTGGCGACTGCGCGCCGATCACCGCTGGCGGCGGCGATTCGTCGCGGCCTTTGCCGTCGCCATGGTCGCGTTCGCCGGTGTCTGGCTGTTGGCACTATGGCGGGAACTGCCGCGCGGACTGGCGCAGAAGGGGCTGATCGCGATCATCGTGTCGTGGCTGGCGACGATGTCGGTCTGGTTGTGGCGCGACGCGCGGGCGCCCGGGCCGGACTGAGCGCCCCCGGCCCAGCGGGGCGAATGGAAACGCACCCGGAACCGGCGCAGTATGAGGCACCGCGACGCAACGAGCCGAGGGCCCGGTCCCGTGACGACACGCATCGACGACCCCTTTGCCGTGTGCGCGGCGCCCGTCCTGCCGCAGCCGCAGCGCGAGGCGCTACTGTCCGCCTATGCGAGCCCGCCGCGCGCCTACCACGATTTCGCGCACGTCGGCGAAGTGTTGCGGCACTACGCCGAGGTTGCCGCGGGCCCGGGCTGGACGCAGCCGGTCGAGACCTGGCTGGCGGTGCTGTACCACGACGCCGTGTACGAGGCCGGCCGGCGCGACAACGAGGCGCGCTCGGCGCGGATGGCGGTCGAGGCGGTGGCACGCTGGCTGCCGGAGGCCGGCGTCGACGCGGCGCGGGTCGCGGTCCTGGTCGAACTGACGGCGCGACACGGCCAGCACGATCCCGACGATTTCGGCGCTGGCCCGGAAGCGGACGACACGCGCCACTTCCTCGACTGCGACATGGCGATCCTCGGTGCCGAGCCGGCGGCATTCGACGCTTATCACCGGGGCATCGCCGCCGAGTACCGGGGACGCATGCCGGGCTGGCTGTTCCGGCTCAATCGCCGCCGGTTCCTGAAGGCGCTGCTGGCGAAGCGGCGAATATTCCTGAGCGATCTCTTCCACGCGCGATACGACGCGCGGGCGCGCGACAACCTGCGGCGGACGATCAACGCCTGGCAGTAGCGCAGGCACCCGCCAGGGGATCTCTGAACAAGTTCAGGGATTCCGCGAACCAGGAGGGTTTGCTCGCGGATCAAGCACGAGTGTTCGATCTGCGGGAGCGAGTCCGGACATGTGCCGGACTCGTGACGCCCGGACAAGCCCATGGTGGGCTTGTCCGGACCTGAGCCGGATCGCGAGGGTTCGTTCCCGATGACGGGAACTGCCGCCGGCGCGTGTGCACCGGCGGCGTTCGACGGACGATCGGCCGATCAGGCGGCGGTTTGCGGCTGGTTCGCCTGGCCGAGCTGCTTTTCTTCCGGCGAAGCTTCGCGCACTTCGGCGACCTCGACGGCGAAGTGCAGTTTGCGGCCGGCCAGCGGATGGTTGCCGTCGATCTTGACCTGCTCGTCGCCGACCTCGACCACGGTCACCAGCAGCGGACCGCGATCGGTCTGCGCCTTGAACTGCATGCCCGGCTCGACCGAGTCCACGCCCTTGAACGCCTCGCGCGGCACGGCCTGGACCAGGCTCTCGTTGCGCTCGCCGTAGGCCTCCTCGGGCTTGACGTCGACTTCCAGCGAATCGCCGGGCTTCTTGCCGGCCAGCGCCTTCTCGAGGCCGGGCACGATGTTGCCGGCGCCGTGCAGGTAGCTCAGCGGCCGGGCTTCGGGCGACTTGTCGATGACCTGGCCGCTATCGTCGGTCAGCGTGTAATGGATGGTGGCGACGCACTCGGTGGCGATCTCCATGGATGATCTCCTCGATGAATGGGTGGAGTGGGGAGTGCGCCGGTCGATTCACGGCGCGAGAGACGGGGTAGCCCGTAAAGGCTAGACAACTCCGGCCGCGATCGCAACCGCGCGCGTGAATATTCGCGACAAGGATATGCGTCCGGCCTGTCGCGATGCGGCGATCCGTGGCGTCGACGTAACTTTTGTGCACGGGCGCGATATGGCCGGCTCTTTTGCTTCTTCGGCGCCGGCCGCTGTGGCACAGTGCGGATTCCTGAACGTGGAGCGGATCCATGCGCAAACTGCGGCTGTTGCTGCTGTCCCTGTTGTTCGCCACCGCCGCGGCCGGCGCCCAGGCGCGCGATGGCATGACCCTCGAGCAGATCGCGAAAACGCGCATGGTGACGCAAGTCGCGATCAGCCCGGACGGCAGCGAGACCGCCTATGTGCTGTCGGTGCCGCGGCGTCTCGGCGTGGACAAGGACGGCGCCGCCCGCACCGAACTGCATGTGGTCGATCGCGGCGGCGACAGCCGCGGTTTCGTGACCGGCCAGGTCGAGGTGAAGGCGCCGGCCTGGTTCCCCGACGGGCGTGCGATCGCCTTCCTGTCCAAGCGCGACGGCGACAAGACCTCGGCGCTGTACCGGATCCCGCTGCGCGGCGGCGAGGCGACCCGGATCGCTGGGCTCGGCTCCGACATTTCCGCGTTCAGCCTGTCGCCGGACGGCGGCCGGGCGGCGCTTCTGGCCGTCGAACCGGAGAGCGACGCGTCGAAGGCGCTGGAGAAGCAGGGCTTCACGCAGAAGGTGTACGAGGAAGACTGGCGTCCGGTGCAGCTGTGGATCCAGGATCTCGGCGACGACCAGGCGAAGCCGCGTCACGTCGAGGTCGAGGGCAGCGTGCAGAAGGTGCTGTGGAGCCCCGTCGGAGACCGCCTGGCGCTGGTGGTCACGCCGCGCCAGCTGACCGACGACACCCTGGTGTTCGCGCGCGTGCGCATCATCGCGACCGACGGGCGCGAGCTCGGGCGCGTCGACAATCCCGGCAAGCTCGGCGACCTGGCCTGGAGCCCGGACGGAGAACACCTGGCGATCATTTCCGCCGAGGATGCGCACGACCCGCGCGAGGGCCGGCTGGCCGTGGTGGGCAAGGACGGCGGCGAACAACGCGACCTGCTGCCGGGCCTGGAAGGGCACGTCTGGAGCGTCGGCTGGCGCGATGCCTCGCGGCTGCTGTTCATCAGCCACGAGGGCGTGCAGAGCCGGCTCGGCGAGATCGGCGTCGACGGCGGCGGGCAACGCACGCTGCTCGCGGCACAGGGGCCGGTCTGGTACGGATTGAGCGTGGCGGACAACGGCGAGATCGCGCTGCTGGCGAACGCGCCGACGCATCCGAACGAGGTCTTCCACCTCGCAGCGAACGCGACTGTGCCGCGGCGCCTGACCGACAGCAATCCATGGCTCGCGGACGTGCGTTTCGCCGAGCAGGAAGCGGTGCGCTACCGCGCCCGCGACGGCCTCGAGCTCGAAGGCGTGCTGGTGCATCCGCTCGAGCGCCGCGGCAGCCGCCGCGTGCCGTTGATCCTGGTCGTGCACGGCGGCCCGGAATCGCATTACTCCAACGGCTGGATGAACAGCTACGCGCAGCCGGCGCACCATGCCGCCGCGCGCGGCTTCGCGATGTTCTTCCCCAACTATCGCGCCAGCACCGGGCGCGGCGTGGCGTTCTCCAAGCTCGATCGCGGGCGCCCCGGCATGGAGGAGTTCGACGACCTGGTCGACGGCGTCGATCACCTGGTCGAGATCGGCCTGGTCGACCGCGACAAGGTCGGCATCACCGGCGGCTCCTACGGCGGTTACGCCAGCGCCTGGGGCGCCACGTACTACAGCGAGCGTTTCGCCGCGTCGGTGATGTTCGTGGGGATCTCCGACCAGGCCAGCCTGGTCACCGCCGGGGACATCCCGCAGGAGCAGTATCTGGTCCACATGGGGACCTGGCCGTGGGAGGACCCGGAGCTCTACCGCCAGGCCAGCCCGATCACGCATGCGCAGAAGTCGCGCACGCCGACGCTGATCCTGCACGGCGAGGCCGACCCGCGCGTGCCGCCGATGCAGTCGTACATGATGTACCGCTACCTGAAGCTGGCGGGCCAGGCGCCGGTGCGGCTGGTGCTGTATCCGGGCGAGGGCCACGGCAACGCGCGCGCCGCCTCGCGCTGGGACTACTCGCTGCGGCTGATGCGCTGGATGGAGCACTACCTGCAAGGGCCGGGCGGCGAGCCGCCGGAGTACGAGATCGATCACCGCCTGCCGGAGCCGGAGGCGGCTGAAGACAAGGCGTGAACCCGATCGCCGGCGCCGCCTGTGCGTGGTGCCCGATCCGGAACGTTCGGCGTCGTGACGCATTCACGTGCGTCCGGAGTCGCCTTTCCCGGCCGCAGGTACGTCCGCATCACGCTACCTTGAGCCAGGCGTTGCTAGTGTCGCGGTTGTTCGCACCAAGCGGTGCGCACACCTCCGGCTACACGCCGTATCCCCACACCGCGCTCCGGGATCGGCCCTGCCGATCCCGGCGTCAGACCATGGAGCCCCCACCATGAACGAACACGACAAGACCACTCATACCCTCAACGACCTCATCGAGATCGCCCGCGACGGCCAGGAATTCTACGAGGAGGCCGCGAGCAAGATCGACGATGCCGATCTCAAGGCGCTGTTCACCCGCATCGCCGGCATCAAGGCGGCGATCGTCAACGAACTCGGCGGTGCGGTCCAGGCGGCCGGCGGCAAGGTGGAAACCTCCGGCACCGCCGTCGGCAGCATGCAGCAGTTCTACGGCAAGATCCGCGCGACACTCGGCGACAAGGCCTACGGCTACGTGGCCGAACTGGAGGAGTCGGAGGACCGTCTGCTGGAGGCCTTCGAGAACGCCGCCGGCGACCGGGACATCCCGGTGGCCGCCCGCGACATCGTCATCCGGCTGCTGCCGGAAGTGCGGTCCTGCCACCAGGTGATGCGCGACCGCAAGCGGGCGATGAAGCACGCCGCCTAGCGGGCGCACCAGAGCGCCGAAGGCCGGCTATCGTGGCCGGCCTTCGCCGAAGGCCGGTCTCCCGGTCGCGGGTATCATGGCGCCATGTCGAAGCTGCTGCTCAACCTGCGCCACGTGCCCGACGACGAGGCCGACGACGTGCGCGCCTTTCTCGATGCGCACCGGATCGCTTGGTACGAGACCAAACCCGGCCCGCTCGGCATCTCGCAGGGCGCGATCTGGGTCAAGCACGACAGCGACATCGCCAAAGCCAAGCGGCTGATGGCCGCCTACCAGGGCGAGCGCCGGACGCGCGTGCGCGCCGAGCATGCCGCCGCGCGCCGTGCCGGCAGCGCCGAGACCTTCGCCTCGCTGCTGCGCGAGCGGCCCGGCTGGGTCCTGCTGCGGGTGCTGGGCATCGTGCTGCTGCTGGCGTTGATGGCGTTGCCCGGTTACCTGCTGTGGCGGTGACGATGGTGCGCGGCGGATGAGCGCAGCCGGCCGCCGAGGCGCGACCGCCGGCGCGAATCCGGCGCCCGCCGGTGCCGGCCGGCGCCGGGTGCTGTTCGCCAGCATGGTCGGCACCACCATCGAGTTCTTCGATTTCTACATCTACGCCACGGCCGCGGTGCTGGTGTTTCCGGCGCTGTTCTTTCCGGCGGCCGATCCGGCGTCGGCGACGCTGCAATCGCTGGCGACGTTCGCGCTGGCGTTCTCCGCGCGCCCGGTCGGCTCGGCCGTGTTCGGGCACTTCGGTGACCGTGTCGGGCGCAAGACCACGCTGGTCGCGGCATTGCTGACGATGGGCCTGTCGACCGTGGCCATCGGCCTGCTGCCGACCCACGCCCAGATCGGCATGGCGGCGCCGGTGCTGCTGGCGCTGTGCCGGCTGGGGCAGGGGCTCGGGCTGGGCGGCGAGTGGGGCGGGGCGGTCCTGCTGGCGACCGAGAACGCACCGCCGGAGAAGCGTGCCTGGTACGGCATGTTCCCGCAGCTCGGCGCCCCGATCGGCTTCTTCATGGCGACCGGCGTCTTCCTGCTGCTGACGGCGATGATGGACGACGCCGCCTTCTTCGCCTGGGGCTGGCGGATCCCGTTTCTCGCAAGCGCGGCGCTTGTGGCGGTCGGCCTGTGGGTGCGGCTGCGCATCCACGAGACGCCCGCCTTCCAGCGCGTGCTCGACCGGCAGGAGCGCGTGCGCCTGCCGATCGCGGAAGTGCTGCTGCGCTACCCGCGTGCGCTGCTGCTCGGCACGGTGCTGGCGCTGGCGACCTTCGTGCTGTTCTACCTGATGACGGTGTTCGCGCTGAGCTGGGGCACCTCGCAGCTCGGCTACACCCGCGAACAGTTCCTGTGGCTGCAGATGCTGGGGGTGGTGTGCTTCGGTGCCACGATCCCGCTGGCGGCGCTGTACGCCGATCGCCATGGACGCCGCCGCGCGATGATCCTGGCGACGCTGGCGATCTTCGTCTTCGGGCTGTGCTTCGCGCCGCTGTTCGTCGCCGGCAGTCTCGGCGGCACGCTGCTGTTCCTGGTGCTGGGGCTGGGCCTGATGGGCCTGACGTACGGCCCGGTCGGCACGCTGCTGGCCGAGCAGTTCCCGACCGAGGTGCGCTACACCGGGGCTTCGCTGGCGTTCAACCTGGCGGGGATCTTCGGCGCGTCGCTGGCGCCGTACGTCGCCACCTGGCTGGCGGGCCGCTATGGGCTGCAGTCGGTCGGCTGGTACCTGTGCGCGGCGGCGCTGCTGACGCTCGGCGCGCTGCTGGCGGCGCCGCGACGCGGGCACGACGCCGGAGTCGCGGGCGAAGAAGCCGGGCGCGCTCACGTGACGTGCATGCCTTCCTCCTATGATTGATCGTTGCCTCGGTTCACCGGTCCTTGCGATGAATACCAAACTCCGCCGTTTCTCGCTCGCGCTCTGTGTCGCGGCCGCGCCCTGGTTCATCGCCGGCTGCAATTCGTCGCAACCGGAGGGGGCTGGCGATGCCGCACCTCCCCAGGCGGAGAGCACCGCGCCTCCGCCGCAGGAAAACCCCGAGCCGGATCCGTCCAAGGAGCGGGTCGAGCGCGCGGCGCCGCCGGAAGTGCGGCCGGTGGCGCTGGGCGAGTTCGAGCCCGAGGATCCGGTGGCGGAGGCCGCCACCGGCCGGCTGACGCTCGAGGACGATGCGATCCGCGGCGCCAACGGTGCCGAGTTCGTCACCGAACGCATCGCCATCGTCCGCGCTGGCGACGAATACCGGGCGGGCGAGCGTTACGCCGACGCGCTGGCCGTCGGCAGCGAACAGCCGGTGGAACTGCGCCGGGTGCTGGAGGAAACCCCGCCCGACGGCGAACCGGGTGCGGCGTTCTGCGGAGACATGGACACCGGCTACATCGCGCTGGCGAGCATGCCTTCGGACAGCGGCGATACAGTCAAGCTGATCGCCCTGCGCGGCGAATCGATGCCGGCGGCCGCGGCCGAGGACGTCACCCTGTGCGCCGCGGCGCATTACCAAGCCGCCAGGTGAAGATGCGCACGGTTTCAGCTGACCGGAGTCGAGCACCCGGTCGCGGAGGTTGGATGTGCGTTTCACGCAGGTTGAACATCTTTCTGCACTCCGGCCCGCATAATCAGGTGTCCAGCCTTGCCTCCCCTGAGTTCGTGCGCTGGAGTTCCTTGCGATGGAGTTCTCCAAGTGATGAAACAGATTCCACGAGGCGCTCGCGCCGTCCTGACCGTGTGCGCGCTTGCGTTGCTCGCCCTCGCGGCAGGCTGCCAGCCGGCGCCGGACACCGCATCCGACGCCACGGTCCGTACCTCGCCGGTCGTGGTCCAGGCAGCGCCGCCGGCGGACGTGCCGGAGGCCGATCCGACCCGGGCCACCGCACGCGCCGCGCCGCCGATGCTGCATCCGGTGGCGCTGGGGACGTTCGAGTCGGGGAGTCCGATCGCCGAGTCCGTGACCGGCAACGTGACCATTGAAGGTGCGCTGATCCGCGGCGAGAACGGCGCCGAATTCGTCACCGAACGCGTCGCCATCGTCCGCGGCAGCGACGAGTATCGCCCGGGCGAACGCTACGCCGATGCGCTGATGATCGGCGCCGAGCATCCGGTCGAACTGCGGCGGGTGGTATCGGAGAAGTCGCCGACGCTCAGCCCCGGCAGCGCCTTCTGCCGGAACTTCAAGACCGGCTATCTGGCCATTGCCAAGATTTCCGAGGACGACAACGACGTGGTCCGGGTGATGGGCCTGCGCGGCAGCGAGATGCCGGCGCCCAGCGCCGAGGACATCGCCGTCTGCACCTCCTCGCAGTACTTCGCGCGTCGCTGAGCCGCGGCGCGGGGTGCGAATGCACCCATGGTGCCCGGCCGCCGCGGCGGCCGATGCACCGATGTCCGTTTATTCCTTCAGCGGTCCGCCGATCGACCAGACGTGCCCGAACGGATCGCGGAGCTGGCCGTAGCGCGCGCCCCAGAACTGGTTGTCCAGCGGCATGAGCACCTCGGCGCCCGCCGCCTGTGCCTGTGCCCAGGCGGTATCGGCATCCGTGACCTCGAGATGCAGGGTACAGCTCGCGCCGCCGAGCCGGTTCGGCGCCTTGGCGCCGCCGAACTCCCCGTACTCCGGAAACTCGTCGTGCAGGTAGAGCGCGCCGCCGTCGAGACTCAAGTGCGCATGCATCAGCCGCTTGCCGTCGTCGGCGGGATGCTTCGCTTCCAGCCTGGCGCCGAAGGCCTTCTCGTAGAACGCGATGGCCGCCTCGCCGTCGCTGACGACCAGGTGGGGAACGAGGGCGATATTGCTCATGGGCATTCTCCTTGACAGGAACGATTGGCAGTCGTGCGTCGCCGAGTCCGATGCGATGGATGTTCCGCGGCACTCGGGCCGGCGCGACCGGGGCGGCCGGCGTCCGCCGCCGGATCCGCACGGCGCAGAATGCCACGCCGCGCCAGGCAGCCCCTTCCGCTGCAGTGAAGCGTGGGCCGTCGCCACGGGCGGTGTCAGTGAATAGCCCGCATCTCGAGCCAACGGGTGAGATTTTGGTCCATCGTGATGGGCTTGGCTATTGATTGGCACCGCCCGTGGCGACGGGGCTTGTCTCATCGCAACGGAGAAGGCTGCCTGGCGCGGCGCGGTATCGCGCGCATGGCGCGCTCCTACGGGTCGGACAGGCCTGCCCGCTCAGGCGGCAGGCAGCCGCTTTGCGTACTCGCGTTCCAACCGGGTATGTGCGATCCAGAAGTTGGCCGGCAGACGGTCGTGCAAACGGTCGAGCAGGATGCACAGATGGGCATGCCAGCCGCTGGCGACGCTGGCCATGTCGCTGCGCTGCAGGCGGCGATGGGTCAGGACCAGCAGGACGCGATCGCCCTGCGGCGACAGCTCGAAGGCGACCTCGGAGGCGTCGTCGCCAGTGTCGCCCCAGGTATAGGCCAGGCGCCGCGGCGGGTCGCAGGTGGTCACGCGGCCATGATTGACGTGGCCGTTCTCGTGCATCTCGCGATAGCGTTCGGGCACCGGGCCCTGTACCGGCGAAAGCTCGGCGTGCCGGAAGCGCAGCTCGACCGCGCCGCCGACCCGCAGCTCCATGCCGCCCCCGGCCAGCCACTGGCGACGCTTGTCGGGCTCGGTGAGCCAGGCCCAGACGCGCTCGATGGGGCCGGGCAGCAGGCGTTCGATCCGCACCGTGTCGGAGGCGGTCAATTCGGCGTAGGCGTCGTTCATCACGCTGTTCCGTATCGTTGTCGCGGCGTGGCTACCATTCGCGCTCCTCCGGGGAGACCAGGTGCACGATCGAGGCAGGACTGAGGATCCAGAACGATTCGGCGCCTTCCCCGAGCGGTTCGATGTCGTCGCAGCGCACGACATTCGCGGCCTCGAGCCGCGCACGCGTGGCTTCGATATCGTCGGTGGCCACCTGCAGCCAGATCTCGCTCTGGCTGAGCCCCGGCGCACGGTCGATCCACAACTGGTTGGCGCCGAACTCGAAGCCGGTTTCCGGGGCGTGACCGGTGATCGGCTTCAGCCCGAGCACGTCGCGATAGAAGGCGACGGTGGCGTCCCAGGTGTGTGGCGGGACCTTCATGGCGATGTTGCGGCCGCCGCGGACGGCGGGCATTGGACGACTCATGCCTGGCTCCTGTGGTTGGGAGATGAAGGGGAGGGATCGTGCAAGCCCGATCCACGGCGGATCACATCTCGACGATGCTCTTGAATCCACCCCAGATCATGCGCTTTGGGTCGAACGGCATCGCCTTCGGGTCGATCGCGGCGAGGCGCGGATCGGCCATCACCTTCTTGTTGACGCGGTCGCGCTGCGCGCGCGACTTGTAGACGATGTACGAGAACACCACCACCTCGTCCGGCTTCAGCTTGACTGCCTGCGGGAACGAGGTGACCTTTCCGGGCTGCACGTCATCGGCCACGCACTCCACATACTGCAGCGCGCCGTATTCCATCCAGACCTCGCCGGCCTTGCGCGCCAGCGCGCGATAGGCGGACAGCTTGTCCCTGGGGACCGCGAGCAGGAAACCGTCGACGTAACTCATGGGGTGCTCCTTGACTTGAATGTGGGGCGGATGGAATGCCGGCCGGGGGCTAACCGGCCTCCTGGAGTCGCTTCTCCAGCTGCTCGAGCACGTCGGGCCAGGCGGCAGCATGCTTGTCGCGGGCCGCCGCGTCGGCGAAGCCGGCATGGGTCAGCCGCAGGCGTGTGCCGCAGGCCGTGCCTTCCAGTTCCACGGTGACCATCGTTTCCGCGCCTTCGGTGCCGCCGGCGCCGGTGACCCAGGCGAGCTGGACCAGGCGCGCGGGGACCAGGCGCAGGAAGCGCCCGTAGTGCGGATGCCGCATGGCCGGCCTGCCGGCCTCGACCGCATACTCGGTTTCGAAGAAGAACGGCGCGTCGACCTCGGCGCGCATCCGCACCGAACCGGGTGCGGCGAACCACAGTTCGAAGCGCTCGGTCCAGGCCTCGAAGACCGCCGCCGGCGATACCGGCAGTTCGCGCTCGACGACGAAGTCGTGCGGACGTCGCGACAGGTCGGGCATGCGGGCGGAAGCGGTTGCGGTCATGTCCATGCACCTGCAGGTGGGCTGGGGATCGATCCTTTACCGGCTGGGTTCGCAGTGCTTCCTGAGCATGTCCAGCGTCACGCCCCAGGCGGTGTTGCAGAAGCCGATGAATTCGCTGTCGGGATCCCAGCCCGCGTGGCGGAAGTCCAGCACCGTCATCGCCTTGCCTTCGTCGTCCAGGCCCAGCCACTGACCCGGGCTGGGGCGCTCGTCGAGGTCGAAGGCGATGCGGGTGCCGGCCCATGCCGAGGCGGGGCTGCGCGCCGGATGCCGGCTCACGATTTCCCATGCGACGCGTCGCGCGGGAACGCATTCCAGCACCTTCATCCGCACGTCCCCGTGTGCGGGGCCGGGGCTGTGTGCGAGCACCAGGCCATCGCCGGTCCCGGTGGAGGTATGCGGCGCCCACCAGCGGCCGAGGCCCTTGGCGGTCGCGAGCGCGTCATAGACGGCCGTCGCCGGCGCGTCGATCCAGATCTGGTGATAGAGCGTGACCATTCGGTGATTCCTGTTGGTTCCGGTGGGTTCGGGCGCCCGGTCGATGACAGGCACATGCGGATCGCGCCTGCTCATCGGCGCGGCTTCCTTCCGGTGCGCTTCGGCGGCGCGGTGGTCGCGTCGGCCTCCAGCAACGCGGCCAATGCATCGAGGCGTGCATTCCAGAAACGCTCGTAGTGGCGCAGCCATTCCGCGCCGGCATGCAGCGGGTGCGCATCGATCCGCACCCGGTGCCTGCGTCCCTGTACCGTGCGCCGGACCAGGCCGGCGCGCTCCAGCACCTGGATGTGCTTGGAAGCCGCGGCCAGCGACATGTCGAATGGCTCGGCCAGTTCGCCGACGCAGTGCTCGCGTTGCGCCAGCCGTTGCAGCATGCCGCGGCGGGTGCGGTCGGAAAGCGCCTGGAACACGGTGTCCAGGCGGTCGGGACTTCTGTCAACCATATGATTGAATATAGCCTCATCGATTCAGTTGTCAACCGCCTGGTTGAATTTCGGGTGCCGGCAGGCTGGCCGGTGCGGCGCGACTTCCCTGGACCGGTCCGGCCGTCCGGTCGCGCCCGGCGCCAGCCTGCCCGGGCGGGCGTCGCAAGCCCGCGCGGCTCGACGCCCGGCTGCGGCCAGCCCGTACAATCCGCGCATGCTGACCAACGTCGCCGCTTACCGTTTCGTCGCCGTCGAGGACCCGCCCGCACTGGCGCGGCAGGTGCGCGGCTGGGCGCAGGCGGGCCGGCTGCGCGGCACCGTGCTGGTGGCCGGGGAGGGCATCAACCTGTTCCTGGCCGGCGCCGCCGCCGACATCACCACCTTCCTGGCGCGGCTGGGCGACGACCCGCGTTTCTCCGCACTGCCGGTGAAATTCAGCTACAGCCGCGCGCAGCCGTTCGCGCGCCTGAAGGTCAAGGTGAAACCGGAGATCATCGGCTTCCGCCGCGCGGGGACCGCGCCGCTGGGGCGGCGCGCGCCGGCGGTCGCCGCACCCGATCTCGCGCGTTGGATCGGCCAGGGCACGGACACCGCCGGCCGGCGACTGGTGCTACTGGATACCCGCAACCGCGAGGAAGTCGGCCATGGCAGCTTCGCCGGCGCGCTGACGCTACCGATCGACAACTTCGGCGAGCTGCCGGAGGCGCTGGCGCCGCATCGCGAGGCGCTGGCGGATGCGACCGTGGTGAGCTTCTGCACCGGCGGCATCCGCTGCGAGAAGGCCGCGCTATGGATGCACGATGCCGGCATGCCGCATGTCCTGCAGCTCGACGGCGGCATTCTCGGTTACTTCGAGCAGGTGGGCGGGTACGGCTACGAGGGCGACTGCTTCGTGTTCGACGGCCGCGTCGCCCTGGATCCGGCGCTGCGTCCGCGGGTCGACGGCAGTGAAAACCTGAAGGATGCAGCGTGAGCTGGCTCGGGATCGTCGTCATCGTTCTCGGCCTGTACCTGGCCTTCAAGCTGGTCGGTTTCGTGCTGAAGCTGGCGATGTGGCTGCTGGTGATCGTCGGCGCGTACTGGTTCCTGGCGCCGCTGTTCGGTTGGCCGGAGCTGGGCGAGGTGATCCACGTGCTGGGGCCATGAGGCGATGACGTACGTGCGCTGCCTGCGCGGTGTCGGGTCGGGGGTCGAGTACCCGGCCGACGCGCCGATGAACCTCGATCCGGCCGACGGCCGGCCGCTGGAGATGGTGCTCGACCTTGAGCGCCTGGCAGCGGACAGGCCGCATGCGGCCTGGTACGACCCGGGGCGCCGCGACATGTGGCGCTTCGGCGCGCTGATGGCGCTGGACGTGTCGGACCCCGCCGATGCCGCGCACGTGGTCGCGCTCGGTGAAGGCCATACCCCGCTGCTCGACTACCGCGATCATCCGGTTGCGCGCCGCGCCGCGCTCGACCTGCGGGTCAAGGACGAGGGCAGGGCGCACCCGGGATTCGGCGCCAACCCGACCCAGAGCTTCAAGGACCGCGGGATGGCGATGGTCGTCGCCCAGGCGCGGCGGCTCGGGCTGGCGAAGCTCGCGGTGCCGACGCAGGGCAACGCCGGCGATTCGCTGGTGCGCTACGCGCTGGCGGGCGGATTGTCGGTGGTCGTGGCGATGCCGGGCGATACGCCGATGCCGATCCTCGGCAACGTCGCCGCCGCCGCGCATCGCCATCCGCGACAGGTCGTGCTCGAACTGGCCGGTCCCACCATCCGCGAGGCCGCCGCGCTGCTGCGCGAGCGCTACCTGCCGCAAGGCTATTTCTCGGTCGCGACCTTCCAGGAGCCGGGCTGGCGCATCGAGGGCAAGAAGTCGCTCGGCCTGGAACTGGCGGAGCCGGCGCCCGGCGACAAGCGCTGGTCGCTGCCGGATGCGGTGATCTACCCGACCGGGGGCGGCACCGGCGTGCTCGGCATGTGGAAGGCCTGGGGCGAGCTCGAGGCGCTCGGCCTGATCGGCAGCGCGCGGCCGCGCATGCTGTGCGTGCAGAGCGCGTCGACCGCGCCGCTGGTGCGTGCCTTCGACGACGGCGCAGACGACACGACGGCGATGCCCGCGGGCGCGACCCTCGCCACCGGGCTCAACGTGCCCGGCGGCGTCGGCCACTTCCGCGTGCTGCAGATCGTGCGCGCCAGCGGCGGCGCGGCGGTGGCGGTGAGCGAGGCCAAGATCGCGCGGGAACTCGTGGACCGGTGGCGGAGCACCCGGGACTGGATCTCGCCGGAAGGGGCGGCGTGCCTGGCGGCGCTGCCGCAGCTGCTCGACCGCGGGCTGCTGGCCGCCGGCGAGCGCGTGGTCGCGGTCAACACCGGCTCGGCGGAGAAGTACCTGCCGGCATTGCGGCACCTGCTGCAGGCCGGCGACGGCGTTAACGCGGGGTGATTCACCCGCCTTATGCGGGGGTTGCGTTCGAATACTGGGCGGGCCCCGGCACCGCCATCGGCAAGGCGCTCGACCTCGCCGCCGCCGCGGTCACCAGCGATCCCGGAAAGGCGGCCGGCAACGAGCGCGTGGACCTGCCCTAGCGTCGCTCAGAAGAACTCGCGCGTGGGCAGGGTGTAGAGCTTCTGCGGGCGGCCGACGAGGTCGAGGAAATTGTTGAACACCGCGCCGGCGCTGGCCTGCATCGCGGCGATGTGCTGCCGCGTCTGCGCCTGGATCGCCCGTGCGTCGTGCGGCAGGCCCGAGGCCAGCAGTTCCTCGCGATAGTGCGGGTTGTGCAGCCAGCGCTCGACCAGCGGCTGGTCCATCTCCAGGTGGAACTGGAAGCCGTAGGCGTTTTCGCCCCAGCGGAAGGCCTGCGGCTCGCAGGTCTCGGTGCGCGCCAGGTGCACGGCTTCGCCCGGGACCTCGAACTGGTAGCGGTGCCACTGGAACACCGGGGCGGCGGCCTGCAGCGGCGCCAGCACCGGGTCTTCGCGGCCGGCGTCGGTGACGTGCAGCGGGTACCAGCCGATCTCGGGCTGTTCGCGGCGCGTCACGCCCGCGCCGAGCACGTGCGCGAGCAGCTGCGCGCCGAGGCAGATGCCCAGCACCGGCTTGCCCTGCCGCAGCATGCGTTCGATCGCCAGCAGTTCGGTGCGCAGGTGCGGGCGATGCGCGCGATCGTCGACGTTCATCGGCCCGCCCAGCACCACCAGGCCACGGTAGCGGTCGACGTTCGGCTGCGCGTCCGGCTCGCGTTCGAAGTTGACGAAGCGGATGCGATGGCCGCGCCGACGGATCAGCGGATCGAGCGTGCCGAGCGGTTCGGCGGCGACATGCTGGAACACCAGGATGCGGGACATGGCCGGATTCTAGCCGGAGTCTTTCTGTTCTCCGGTGCCGGTCTACGTGCGTGGCTCAACGCTTCCCGGGCTTGGGCCTGCCGGCGGGCTTGCCGCGCGGCGGACCGGCGAAGGGGCGCTTGCCGCGGGGCGGCCCGTCGGTATCACCGGCCTCGGCACGGCGCAGGCTCAGCTGCTGCCCGGCCACGCGCACGCGCTTGAGGTGTTCCATCAGTTCGCGCGGCATGCCTTCCGGCAGGTCGACCAGGCTGTGATCGTCGCGGATGTCGATGCGGCCGATGTAGCGGCTTTCCAGGTCCGCCTCGTTGGCGATCGCGCCGACGATGTTGCCGGGCTGCACGCCATGGCGATGGCCGACCTCGATGCGGAAGGTTTCCATGCCGGTTTCCGGCGCGCGCGGGCCCTGGTCGCGGGGCGCCCGCGGCTTTTGCGGGCGCTCCGCCGGGCGCGCATCGCCGCGGGCGGGGTGCCGTTCGCCGCGTTCGGCACGTTCGCCGCGTTCCGGCGCCGGCCTCGGCCGCTCGCGCGGCGGCTCCAGCAGCAGCGGCGTGTCGCCCTGCAGCAGGCCGGCCAGCGCCGCTGCGATCTCGACGGCGGGGACGTTGTGCTCGCGCTCGTAGCGCTCGATCAGGTCGCGGAACAGGCCGATCTGGCCGCTCTCCAGGCCGCTGCCGATGCGCTCGAGGAACTTGGCGACGCGGCGCTCGTTGACGGTCTCCACGCTCGGCAGCTCCATCGGCTCGATCTTCTGCCGGGTCGCGCGTTCGATCGCGCCGAGCATGCCGCGCTCGCGCGGGGCCACGAACAGGATCGCCTCGCCGCTGCGCCCGGCACGGCCGGTGCGGCCGATGCGGTGGACGTAGCTCTCGGTGTCGTAGGGGATGTCGTAGTTCAGCACGTGGCTGACGCGCTCGACGTCGAGCCCGCGCGCGGCGACGTCAGTCGCGACCAGGATGTCGACGCGGCCGTCCTTGAGCGACTGCACCAGCTTCTCGCGCTGCTTCTGCTCGACGTCGCCGTGGATCGCGGCGGCCGACAGCCCGCGCGCGGCCAGCTTGTCGGCCAGTTCCTGGGTGCCGAGCTTGGTGCGCGCGAACACCAGCATGCCGTCGAAGGGCTCGGCCTCGAGGATGCGGGTGAGCGCGTCGAGCTTGTTGACGCCGCTGACCATCCAGTAGCGCTGGCGGATGTTCTTGGCGGTGGTGGTGCTCGACTTGATCGCGATCTCGACCGGATCCTTGAGGTAGGTCTGCGCGATGCGCCGGATCTGTTGCGGCATCGTCGCCGAGAACAGTGCGACCTGCCGGGTCTCGGGGGTCTTCTTCAGCACCGCCTCGACGTCGTCGATGAAGCCCATGCGCAGCATCTCGTCGGCCTCGTCCAGCACCAGGCAACGCAGCTCCGACAGGTCCAGGGAGCCGCGCTCCAGGTGATCGATCACCCGCCCCGGCGTGCCGACGACGACGTGCACCCCGCGCTTGAGCGCGCTCAGCTGCGGGCCGTAGCCCTGGCCGCCGTACACCGGCAGCACGTGGAAGCCCGGCAGGTGGCGGGCGTACTTGTGGAACGCCTCGGCAACCTGGATCGCCAGCTCCCGGGTCGGCGCCAGCACCAGCGCCTGCGGTTTTCGCGCCGCCGGCTCCAGCTGGTTGAGGATCGGCAGCGCGAACGCGGCGGTCTTGCCGGTGCCGGTCTGCGCCTGGCCGAGCACGTCGCGGCCGGCCAGCAGCGGTGGAATGGTCGCGGCCTGGATCGGCGAGGGCGACTCGTAGCCGACGTCGGCCAGCGCGCGCAGCAGCGGTTCCGACAGGGCAAGATCGGTGAAGCGGATATCGTTGGCGGTTTCGGCGCTCATGGAGAATTCTCTGTTCGGCGCCAGCGGGAGCCGTTCGGGCAGTCGGCCATTTTACGCTTTCGGGCGAGGCAGCCTCCGGCGGAGGGGCGCAGGCACGTTCCTGCCGCGCGGCATGCGGGCGCTGCGGCGCCTATCGGTGGGCGCTCCCGTGGCCGGTTCGATGATGGACCATGCGGGTCGTACTCCGGGTGAAAGCGGCGCACAGCGGCCGCTCCGGCACGAGGTAACGCCGTTCCCGCTGTGTTGCCGGATGCCCTGATAGGCTCGCGGCCATGCAGTTTCCACGACTCGACAACGCGTTTTTGCGAGAACTGCCCGGCGATCCGCAGTCCGGTCCGCGCCTGCGCCAGGTGCAAGGCGCGGCCTGGTCGCGGGTGGCGCCCACGCCGGTGCCGGCACCGAAGCTGATCGCGCATTCGCGCGAGATGGCGGACGCGCTGGGGTTTTCCGATGCCGATGTCGCCTCGCCGGAGTTCGCGCAGGTGTTCGCCGGCAACGCGCTGCTCGACGGCATGGCACCGTTCGCCGCCAACTACGGCGGCCACCAGTTCGGGCAGTGGGCCGGGCAGCTCGGCGACGGGCGCGCGATCACCCTGGGCGAGGCGATCGGCGCTGACGGCGGCCGCTGGGAACTGCAGCTCAAGGGCGCGGGCAAGACGCCGTACTCGCGCATGGCCGACGGCCGCGCCGTGCTGCGCTCGTCGATCCGCGAGTTCCTGTGCAGCGAGGCCATGCACCACCTCGGCGTGGCGACCACCCGCGCGCTGAGCCTGGTGACGACCGGCGAGGCGGTCGAGCGCGACATGTTCTACGACGGCCATCCGCAGGACGAGCCCGGCGCGGTCGTCTGCCGGGTGGCGCCGTCGTTCATCCGCTTCGGCACGTTCGAGCTGCCGGCCTCGCGCGGCGACACCGACCTGCTGCGCAGGCTGGCGGACTTCACCATCCGCCGCGACTTCCCGGAACTGACGGGCGAGGGCGAGGCGCTGTACGGCGACTGGTTCGCGCAGGTCTGCGAACGCACCGCGGCGCTGGTCGCGCACTGGATGCGCGTCGGCTTCGTGCACGGCGTGCTCAACACCGACAACATGTCGATCCTCGGCCTGACCATCGACTACGGCCCGTACGGCTGGGTCGACGACTACGATCCGGACTGGACCCCGAACACCACCGACGCCCACGGCCGCCGCTACCGTTTCGGCTGGCAGCCGCGCGTCGCGCACTGGAACCTGTCGCGCCTGGCGCAGGCGCTGTCGCCGCTGTTCGACGGGATCGAGCCGCTGCAGGCCGGGCTCGACCGCTACGGCGCCGCGTTCGTGCGCGCCGACCGCGACAACGTCACACGCAAGCTGGGCCTGGCCGATTGCCGCGACGGCGATCCGGCGCTCGCCGCGCAGCTGTACGGGCTGCTGCACGCGGGCGAGGTCGACATGGCCCTGTTCTTCCGTGATCTGGCCGAGTTCGATCCGGACCAGCCGGCGCTGGGTCCGTTGCGCGACGCGTTCTACGACGACGGCAAGCTGCGCGCGCACGAGGACGGCTTCCTCGACTGGCTGGCGCGCTACGCCGCGCGGTTGCATGACGACCCGCTGACGCCGCAGCAGCGCCGCGAACGGATGAACGCCGCCAACCCGCGCTACGTGCTGCGCAACTACCTGGCGCAGCAGGCGATCGATCGCGCCCATGCGGGCGACTACGGCGGCATCCACGAGCTGCTGGAGGTGATGCGCCGGCCGTACGAGGAGCAACCCGGCCGCGAACAGTTCGCCGCCCGGCGGCCGGACTGGGCCCGCGACCGTCCCGGGTGTTCGATGCTGTCGTGCAGTTCGTAGGGCGATGCGCCGCGATCGTTCCCGCCGCAGCCGGCCCCTCGTAGAGCGGAGCTTGCCCCGCTGCACGCGGAATCCCCAGTCGTGCCGTATTCCGATTTCAGGCCGGAAGGTGATCTTGCCCTGTGTGAGCGACGGGAGTCGCGACTTCCCGGCGGTGACATGTCACCGCCACTCCCACAATCACTGACTGGCGGCAGGGACGAGGCGCCAGGCGAGTGGGTCGCGTCGACGCCCCCGGGCCGGAGCATGGCAGCCGGCCGCAATCGACGCAGTCCAGTCTCCCGGATGCGCGGGCTTCGCGCGCATGGCGCGCTCCTACGAGGAGGCGAGCCACCGGGTTCCTGAAGCCGCGAAACAAAAAAGCCGGCTCATTTGCCGGCTTTCTTGTCCTTCTTGGCCGCGCGCTTTTCTTTCAGCGACTTTTCCGGCTTCTTCTTGTCTTCCTTCTTCTTGTCCAGGCTCTTGGCCATGGCTGCGCTCCGTTGGTGGGTGGTCGATCGTGGCGCAAATGTACTGCCTGCGGCGACCGGCGAACAGGGGGTCCGGTCAGCCCGCCATCAGCCGCGGAGGCGGGCAGCCGCTAGACTATGCCGATGCCCCTGATCACCCTGAACGCCGTCGACTACAGCGTCGGCGGCCCGCTCCTGCTCGAGAAAGTCAGCCTGTCCATCGATTCCGGCGAGCGTATCGCCCTGATCGGCCGCAACGGCGCCGGCAAGTCCACCCTGTTGCGGCTGCTGTCCGGCGACCTGCGGCCCGACGACGGCACGATCCGCCGCGAGGGCGGGGTGCGCATCTCGCGCCTGGAGCAGGAGGTGCCGGCGGGCGCCTCGGGCACGGTGTTCGACGTGGTCGCCGAGGGCATGGGCGAGCTGGGGGCCTGGCTGGCGGAGTTCCATCATCTCAGTCACGCCGACGAATTCGACGCCGACGCGATGTCGGCCGTGCAGGCCAAAATCGAAGCCGCCGACGGCTGGTCGGCCGACCAGCGGGTCGAGGAAACGCTGGCCAGGCTCGACCTCGACGGCGACGACGTCTTCGGCCGGCTCTCCGGGGGCATGAAGCGCCGCGTGCTGCTGGCGCGGTCGCTGGTGTCCGCGCCCGACGTGCTGCTGCTCGACGAGCCGACCAACCATCTCGACATCGCCGCGATCGACTGGCTGGAGGGCTTCCTGAAGGGCTGGCCGGGCGCGCTGGTGTTCGTGACCCATGACCGCCGCTTCCTGCGCGCGCTGGCCACCCGCATCGTCGAGATCGACCGCGGCCAGGTCAGCGACTGGCCCGGCGACTGGGCCAACTACCAGCGCCGCCGCGAGGAGCGGCTGAACGCCGAGGCGCAGGAGAACGCGCGCTTCGACAAGCTGCTGGCGCAGGAAGAGATCTGGATCCGCCAGGGCATCAAGGCGCGGCGCACCCGCGACGAAGGTCGCGTGCGCAGGCTGGAGGCGATGCGCCGCGACCGCGCGCAGCGGCGCGACCTGGGCGGCAACGTGCGCATGGAGACCGCGCAGGCCGGCAGCTCCGGCAAGAAGGTGATCGAGGCGAAGCACGTGTCCTTCGGCTATCCGGGCAAGCCGCTGGTGCGGGACTTCAGCGGCACCATCCTGCGCGGCGACCGCATCGGCCTGATCGGCGCCAACGGCACCGGCAAGACCACCTTGCTGAAGCTGCTGCTGGGCCAGCTGCAGCCGCAGTCCGGCGAGATCCGCATCGGCACCCAGCTGCAGGTCGCCTACTTCGACCAGTACCGCGCCACGCTGCGCGAGGACTGGAACGCGCTGGAGAACGTCGCCGAGGGGCTCGAGTTCGTCGAGGTCGGCGGCAAGCGCAAGCACGTGGTCGGCTACCTGCAGGACTTCCTGTTCACGCCCGAGCGCGCGCGCGCGCCGATCACGCGGCTGTCGGGAGGCGAGCGCAACCGGCTGCTGCTGGCGAAACTGTTCGCGCAGCCGTCCAACCTGCTGGTGATGGACGAGCCGACCAACGACCTTGACGTCGAGACGCTGGAACTGCTGGAGGAATTGCTGGCCGACTACCCGGGCACGCTGCTGCTGGTCAGCCATGACCGCGACTTCCTCGACAACGTGGTCACCTCCACCCTGGTGATGGAAGGCAACGGGCACGTCGGCGATTACGTGGGCGGGTACAGCGACTGGTTGCGGCAGCGTCCGCAGCCTGGGGCTGCGCCGGTCATCGCCGGCTCGCCCGCACCGGGCGAGCCGCAGAAGGCATTCGCCGCGCAGGGCGCCGCGCCTGCGCCCGCGCGCAAGCTCAGCTATCGCGACGCACGTGAGCTGGAACAGCTACCCGCGCGGATCGCGCAACTCGAGACCCAGGTGGCCGAACTTACGGCGGCCATGGCCGAACCCGCGTTCTATCGGCGCGACGCCGAAGCGATTGCCGCGCACCACGCCGCGCTGGCCGACACCCAGGCGGAGCTGGACCGCGCGTATGCCCGCTGGGAAGCGCTGGAGAGCGCATCCGGGGCCTGAACCCTCTCCCGACGCGGCCCCTTCGAGCCATGAAGGGCGGCCTGATCCCGTCGCAGTCATGCCTCCGCGAGTGACGAAAGTCTTGGCGCCGGGATGCTCCGTGACGGAGGGCAACTGGCATGAAAGCCGTTGCCTGTGAGAGCGATGGAAGTCATCGTAGCCAGGAGGGAAGCGCGTAGCGCCGCAATCCGGGGGGGCATCGGACCCCGGATTGACTGGCCTGCAGCCGTTGTGAAGCGCCCGCTGCGCTGCATCCGGGCTACGTGTTGATCGCCCGGATCGCCGCTGCTGCGCGGCGCATTCGCACGCGACTGCGCAACAGCCGCCGCCGTGGATCCCGCCGGCTCCCATCGTAGAGCCGAGCTTGCTCGGCTGCTCTTCGTCTCGCGGCCGCTCTTCGTGTCGCGGCCGCAGCGGAGCAAGCTCCGCTCTACGCGAAAGATCCCGGACTCAATCCTCACGTGGCTTGGTGCGCGCGCCATCGCGGAGGTCGTCGGCCGGATACAGCACCACCTGCTCGCCTTTGCGCAGCCCTTCCTTTACTTCCGTCGCTCCCACATGGCACATGGGGTCTTTGCGTCAGCGCCGGTGCCCGCGTGCGGATACGCGAGGATCGCTTCGGTTTCCAGGAGTGGCGATCAGTCGTCCAGGAACGCGCCGCAGCCGGCGTAGGTACGTTTGCCGACCTGCAACCGGACGCTGGCCTCGAAAGGTTCGCCGCTCATCGGGTCGGCGCAGGCCTCGCGTTCGATGTCGAGCCGCACGACGGTGCCGTCGGTGGCCGTACCCTCGAAGCCGTCGTCGTCGGCCCTGGGCTCGGCGTTTTCCACTTCGATGAAGCGTTCGCCGTAGTCCAGCTGCGCGGTCAGCGTCGGCCGGTCGCCGCCGCCGACTTCGAGCAGCCAGCCGGGCTCCTGGCCGATCGCGCGGAAGCGGACGCCGCGTGCGGCGGCGGCGTCCCAGGGCGAGACCTGGGTGGTCGGCATGCACGTGCGGGGCGGATCGCCGTGCAGGGTGAGCGTCGCCGTATCGCCGTCGAACCGGAATCTGTTGCCTTGCTCGTCGGCATAGGCGGTCCCGGACGCGGATTCCTCTGGCGCGAGCACCAGCCTGCGCCCGGACAGGGAAAGCGCGAGCGGCCCGCCGTCGGTGTCGATGCGGCTGGCGACCAGGATCTCATCGCAGCGGAAGCTGCGGCTGGCTGGCGCATCCGATGGCGGAGCGATGGCCTCGCCGTCGTCGGTATCGATGGTGGAAGCAGCCTCGCGATCGGGGTCTGCGGCATCCGGCCGCTGTTGGCATCCGCACAGGCATGTTGCGAGGACGGCGGCCAGTGCTGCGGTCGGGGCGATATTCATGGACAAGCTCCTTGCTTGGCGAGCCGGTTCAGGGCGTCGGCAGGCGGATCATCCTGAACTCGATCGTGCCGGGCTCTTCCGGCTCGAACGGCACCGGTCCCGCGGTGGCGAAGAACGTCTCCCCCTGCGGGGTGGTCAGGCTGGCGGTGATGCCGTAGCGGCCGCCATCCTTCAGGCGCGCGGGATCGTAGGGGAGAACGAACGCATAGGGAGGCCCGGCGATATCGCTGAAGGCGGCCTCGGCAATGATCGCCTGCTCGCTGTCGGCTGCGACATCACGGTCCACCAGCCGCACCGACAGCACCGAGTCGATCGGCATCAACATCTTTTCGTAATAGGTGGCGCTGCCGCGGATCACGGCGCGATCGGGTCCGGCTGCCTCGGCGATCGCATCGCCATCGGCGCGGGGGCCGGGAAACATCGATTGGCAGGCGCCGATGACCAGGGCCAGGCAGCAGGCGGCGAAACGGAGCAGCATGTCGGGTTCCGGGGTTCGTTGAGGGCTGCGCCAGCGAGCGAACAAATCACAATAGGTCCGATTGGATGATCGCGACGTGTAGACGACAGGCGCCGCCCCGCGGACGGCACGGCGTCATGTCCCGAGCCACTGCGTTTCGCGCGGGCATCCTGAAAGGCTACATCGGTCCGGTGCCTGCCACCACTCCTCGGCAGGGCTTGACGCGGTTGGCCGGACGGCCCGCCATTGGCGTTCGAGGGGGGATGAAGTCGCCATCCAAAGAGGGCCGCCATGCCCGGCGTACGCTGCGCTACCAATCTGGGCACGGCCCGTGACAACGTCATCAGCGGCTTTGCGTCCGGAGTGCTCGGCTGCCTGTCGTCCGGCAATACGGTCAATACGAACTGACGTTGCGCGCCAATAGTGCTCTTAAAGGCAATCCTCTAGCGCCCGGAGGCGGTGACGCGGGAGAGGGTCAGCAGCCGGCGCCACGGGCGCCGTCGGCATGAATTTCCGATGTGGCTGTCCAGAACCGCCGTCCATTTGCGGTTGGGTTCAATGAATTCATCATGCAAGGATCGCCATGCTCCGTCTTCGCTTCCATCTCCTGTCCACAGCAGCCGTATTGATGGCTGCCGCCGCTCTCCTGGCGCCGGCCCAAGTCCAGGCCGAGACCTATCACACCTGCAAGGGCTTCATCGACTCGGTGCCGGCCACCATCAGCCAGCAGGGCGTGTGGTGCCTGCGCCAGGACCTGTCCACCGGCATCGCCAGCGGCAGCGTCATCATCGTCGCCGCCAACAACGTCACCATCGACTGCAACGGCTTCAAGCTCGGCGGACTGGGCGCCGGGGCAGGAACTGCCACCAGAGGTATCAGTGCCGACGGCCGCTACAACGCCACCGTGCGCAACTGCAGTATCCGCGGCTTTTACTACGGCACATATCTTGCGGGCGGCGGTGGCCATTTGGTCGAGCGCAACAGCTACGACAGCAACACCCTTGGCGCGATCCGCGTTTTGGGCGCAGGTTCAACGATCCGCGGCAATCAGGTGATCGATACCGGCGGTTCGACCTTATCCACCACCAACGCCTATGGCATCTACGCTGCGAACGGCGTCGACGTTATCGACAACACCGTCAACGGTGTGGCTGCGATTGGCGCCAATAAAACGGCATACGGCATCCTTACCGGCGCCAATGGCGACGGCAGTATCACCGCCAACCGCGTCCGTGGCCTGGAAGCCAACGGAGCCGGGTCGACCTACGGGATCTATGGGAACTCCGATCGGGAAGTGATGCGCGACAACGACGTGCAGCAGGGTGCCGGGGTCGCCGGCAGCATCGGTGTGCGTTGCGCTGGCAACCAAGCTACGGCCCGTGACAATGTCATCAGCGGCTTTGCAATCGGGGTTCAAGGTTGCCTATCGTCCGGCAATACGGTCAATGCGAATTGACGCTCCCGTGCGAGGGTCGTGCTTGAAGGCAATCGCCTGGCGCCAGCAGACGTAGGCCCTGGCGCAGGAGGGATCTCACGCCGGCGCCGCCGGCGTGAATTTCCGATCTGGCTGTCCAGAACCGCCGCCCATTTGCGGTTAGGTTCAATGAATTCATCATTCAAGGATCGCCATGCTCCGTCTTCGCCTCTATCTCCTGTCCACGGCAGCCGCATTGTTCGCTGCCGCCGTTCTCCTGGCGCCCGCCCCAGCCCAGGCCGAGACCTATCACACCTGCAAAGGCTATATCGACTCGGTGCCGGCTACCATCAATCAGCAGGGCGTGTGGTGCCTGCGCCAGGACTTGTCCACCAGCATCGCCAGCGGGAACGCCATCACCATCGATGCCCACAACGTCACCATCGACTGCAACGGCTTCAAGCTCGGTGGGCTCGGTGCCGGGGCGGGAAGCACCACCGTCGGCATCTATGCCAACAACCGCTTCAACGCCACCATGCGCAACTGCAGTGTCCGCGGCTTTTACTACGGCATAAATTTCACAGGCGGCGGCGGTCATCTGATCGAGGACAATAGCTATGACAGCAATACCTACATGGCAATCCGCGTTTACAGTCCAGGTTCGACGGTCCGCGGAAATCAGGTGATCGATACCGGCGGCTCGACCGTAGCTACCGCCAGCGCCCATGGCATCTACGGCGTGTCCGGCATCGATATCATCGACAACACCGTCAACGGCGTCGCCGCGATCGGTGCCAATGCGAACGCATATGGCATCTTTACCGGCGCCAACGGCGGTGCCAGCATCACCGCCAATCGCGTTCGCGGCCTGGCAGCCAATGGAACCGGGTCGACCTACGGGATCTACAACGACAATTCCGGCCGATTGGTGTTGCGCGACAATGACGTGCAGGGCAGCGGCGCCGCCGGTAGCGTTGGCGTACGCTGCACCAACAACCAGGCCACGGCCCGTGACAACGTCGTCAGCGGCTTCGAGACGGGGATTCTCAACTGCCTGTCGTCCGGCAATACGGTCAATACGAACTGACGCCCCTTGCAAGCGGCGCCCTTGAAGGCAATCGCCTGGCGTCAGGAGGCGGAGGCGTGGCGAAGGAGGGGATCTCATGCCGACGCCATGGGCGCCGGCGGCATGAATTTCCATGCGGCTGTCCGGAACTGCGCCTCATTTGCGTTGAGGGCGGGTGAATACATCATCCGAGGGATCGCCATGCTCCGTCTCCGCCTCTATCTCCTTTCCACGGCCACTCTATCGATGGCCGCTGCTGCTCTCGTGGCGCCGGCGCCGGCCCATGCCGAGACCTATCACACCTGCAAGGGTTTTATCGATTCGGTGCCGGCTACCATCAGCCAGCAGGGCGTGTGGTGCCTGCGCCAGGACCTGTCCACGGGCATCACCAGCGGCACTGCCATCACGGTCAACACCAGCAACGTCACCATCGACTGCAACGACTTCAAGCTGGGCGGCCTGGCGGCCGGAGCGGGCACCGGCACCTTGGGCATCCACGCCAACGGCCAATTCAATGTCAGTGTGCGCAACTGCAGTATCCGTGGTTTCCTGTACGGCGTAACCCTCGAAGGGGGCGGCGCTCACCTGGTCGAGCGGAATGGCCTGGACGGCAATACATACATGGGAATCTCGGTCTCCGGGCCCGGCTCGATGATCCGGAGCAACCGGGTCGTTGACACCGGCGGTTCGACCACGTCGGCCTACGGCATCTTCGCCGCGAATGGCGTCGACGTCGTCGACAACACCGTCAACGGCGTGGCCGCGACCGACACCAACGGCTCGGCATTCGGCATCTACAGCAGCGCCAACGGCGAGGCCAGCATCGCGCATAACCGCGTCCGCGGGCTGGCGGCTGCCAGCAGCGGATCGACCTACGGCATCTTCAATGCGAATTCCGGGCGCTTGAGCGTGCGCGACAATGACGTGCAGGGGACCGGGGTCGTCGGCAGTATCGGCGTGCGCTGCTTCACCAACACGGCCACCGCTCGCGACAACGTCGTCGCCGGCTTCGAGACCGGCGTGGCCAACTGCCTGCTGTACGGCAATACGGTCAACGCGAACTGAGCCTTCTCGCGCACCGGGGGATGGGGCGGAGTCGGGGAATGGAGCGAGAAGCGAGCGGCCGGGCCGCCCGTCAACGCGCGGGCACCAGCCGCAGCCGCGCGTAGATGCCGAAGTGATCGGTGGGCCAGGTGCCGGCGGCGTCCGGCCGGTCGAGTACGCGGCGCGCTTCGAGTACCTCGAAGCGCCCGCCCTGCACGAAGATGTGGTCGATGCGTTCGTGCCGGTCGGGGAAGTAGTGCGGATTGAGGGTGGTGACGTCGTCGCCGGGATGCGTGCTACCGAACGCGTCCAGGTAGCGGTCGGTCAGCGGCTGCAGCTCCGGCAGGGTGACCTCGGCGTTGAAGTCGCCCATCAGCACCATCGGCGTGCCGTCGTCGTTCTCGTCGATATGGGCCAGCACGTCCGCCAGCTGCTCGGCGCGCATTGCGCCGCCTTCCGCGGTGTGATGCAGGTGGGTGTCGTAGATGTCGACCGGCCTGCCGTCGACCGCGATGCGCACGTGCGCGACGGTACGCGAGTCCTCGAGCGGCCGCAGTCGGCGTTCGCTGCGCTCGAGGATCGGGTGCCGGGTGAGAATCGCGTTGCCGTAGCGCTTGGCCTCGTCTTGCGGCGCCGTGGAGACGAAGTGGTATTCGTAACCCAGCGCATCGGCGATGTCCTCGGCCTGGTTGCGCAGTGCCTCGTGCTGCAACACTTCCTGCAGGCCGATGACGTCCGGCCGCAGTTCGCGCAGGCCCTCGATCACCAGTGGACGGCGCCGGTCCCACCCATCGCGGTCGTGATAGATGTTGAGGGTGACGACGCTGAGGGTCGCGTCATCGTCATCCGTCGATGCGTCCGGCGCATGCGATGAGCCGGTGGCGCAGGCGCTTAGCATCACGAGCGTTGCAACGGACGGCAACAGGCGCGCAAGCGTGCGGATCATCGTGGGGCGTGTTCGGTCCGGTAGACGGGGTAGAGGTTGTGGCGCTCGTCCCAGGCGCTGTGGCGCCGGTAGAAGAAGTCCAGCCGCGCGCGCGGGCTGTCGGCGAAGGTGGCGTCCTCGCGCAGGCGCCGTTCGAACTCGGCCTTCAGCTGCGGATCGGCGGCCAGCATCTCGCGCGCCACTTCCTCGGCGACGTAGGCCTCCATGTATTCCTTGCGCTCGAAATGATTGTTGAAGAACCCCCAGGCGGCGAACGAATCCGGTGCCTGCGGCTCCAGCAGCGCCATCACCAGGCGTGCCTTCGGTTGCGCGATCGGCACGAACAGGGCGCCGGCGGGCACGTCGCGCGGCCCGGCCTTCCACTCGCCCTCGAGCGTCAGCATCTGGTGGCCTTCGACCGTGGCTGCGGCCAGTTCTGTGCTGTCGGCGCGAAAGGTCTGCACGTCGGCCCGGGGCAGGGCGCGCGCGATTCGGGTGTAGTCGATGCCGTGCACGTCCAGCTTTTCCGCGATCCAGGCCGCGTGCGCCGGAGGCACCAGGTAGCCGGCTCCCGGTGCCGGGACGCTGCGATCCGGCACCACCTCGTCTCGCAGCGGCACCGTCCAGACCTGCGGCGTGGTCTCGTCGTAGCGGGTCATCAGCGCGCCGGAGATCTCCGACGGCTCGCGCGCGTACGCATAGCCGCGGAACTCGATCGTGCGGCTGGCATCGGTGGCCTTGTAGTCGAGCGGCACCGGCCGTCCGGCCAGTTGCGCGGCGCGCGCGTCCGCCTCGCGTGCCAGGCGCAGCCAGTCGCGGCCGTCGCGGGCGGTACGCTCCAGCACCGAGACCACGGTGTTGCGGGTGATCCGCACCCGGTGCGGGTAGTCCTTCCAGGAGTGCGTCTCGACCAGCATGGCGAGGCGGTTGCGCAGCGGGAAATAGCCGGTGGAGAATCGCGGCGGCGAGACCCCGTCCTCGAACCCGGATGCCGGATTGTCGTATTCGACCAGCGAGGGATAGAACGGCAGCGGCAGCGATCCCTGCCCGGCGAGATCGTCGATCACCCCGTCGCGCAGCGCGCGCCCGGCCTCGCGCAGGGCCGCGTCGCCGGAGTGCAGCGGCTCGACCTGGATGGCGATGTCGTGCTCGAACTTGGCGCCGTTGGTAACGTGCAGGTCGATCGTGGCGATCGGGTCCCAGTCGTTCACCAGGCGCAGCATCGCCTGCATCTCCGGCGCGTCGGCCTTGGCGTAGTCTCGGTTGAGGTTGTAGTTCTGCGCGGTGGTGCGCCAGCCCATCTCTTCGGGACCGCGCTGGTTGGGGCGGTTCCAGGCGCCGAAGCGTTCGTGGCCGTCGACGCTGAACACCGGCACGAACACCCAGACCAGCCGTTCCAGCGCACCGGGCGCGGCCTCGCCGTCGAGCGCCTGGCGCAGCGCCAGGAAGCCGGCGTCCTTGCCGTCGATCTCGCCGGCGTGGATGCCGCCCTGCATCAGTACCACCGGCAGGCCGCGCTCGCGCGCGGCCCCGGGCGTCAGCGCGCCGCTGCGCGAGACGGCGAGCGCCTTCATCGGCCGGCCTTCCGGCGAGGTCCCGAAGTCGAAGCAACGTACCGCGTCCGGGTAGGCCTTGGCGAAGGCGTCGCACAATGCGATCACCTCGTCGTAGCGGCCGGTCCGCACGAAACCGCTGCGCTCGGAGGCGGTGACGAGTGCGGGATCGGGGGCGGCGGAAGCGGAGACGGGCATGGCGGGCAGCAGGCAGGACAGCAGCGCGGCAGCGAGCGAAAGACGGTTCATTGGCACCGAGGCGTGATCGGGAAGCGCCAATGATGCCCGTTTGCGCGCCCGGCTGCAGTCCTCGCCGCGGTGCGATCGGCGCGCGACCGCGCGGATGCGCTAGGCTTCGCTTTCCACGTCCGTCACGGGCGTCCGGCAACGATCCCTGCCGCAATCGGCATCTGGAGAAAGGATGGAATCGATCGTCACCCTGGCCATCATCGGCATCACCGCGCTGGTGTCATGGCAGGCATTCAACAATCCGCAGCTGCTCGCACGGCTGATCCTTTGGCCGCCGGCGATCGACCGCCATCACCAGTACGAGCGGCTGGTCACCCACGGCTTCATCCACGCCGACTGGATGCACCTGCTGTTCAACATGATCACGCTGTATTTCTTCGGCAGCGTGATGGAGCAGTTCTTCTCCGAACGCATCGGCGCGCTGGGCTACCTGGCGTTCTACCTGTCGGCCATCGTGGTGGCGATCCTGCCGACCTACATGCGCCATCAGCGCGATGCGCACTACCGCAGCCTCGGCGCCTCGGGCGCGGTGTCGGCGGTGCTGTTCGCGTTCATCCTGCTGGCGCCGTGGGCGCCGATCTACCTGTTCCTGATCCCGATCGGCATCCCGGCGTTCGTGTTCGCGCTGTTCTATCTCGGCTACAGCATCTGGATGGATCGCCGCGGCGGCGGCAACGTCAACCACAGCGCGCACCTGTGGGGCGCCGCCTACGGCATGCTGTTCACGGTGATGATGGAGCCGCGCGTGTCCACCACCTTCCTGCAGCGGCTGGCCGAGCCTTCGTTCGGCTCGTGAACGGTCTGCCGTCCCGACTCCGGATAAGTCAGGCGGTTGCGGCGTGGCGCAAGTCGTCGTCTTCCCGGCCGTAGGTCCGGATCAGGCCGCCGTAGATCAGCTGGTCGAGCCGGAGGTATTCGCCGCAGCCCGTCCTTCCTTCGCGGGTGAGCTGATAGAGGCGATCGACGGCTTCGCGTTCGCATGCGTAATCGGGCATGGACATGTTCGGCTCCCGTGCCGGCTTGAAGTGGTACGCGGGATAAGAAGCATCAAGCGTGCCATAGAATCTGCGAGCGTCTCCACAATTTCGCTGACGTCCCGCGTCATCCGCCCGGCATTTTCCGGCGGCATTTGACGCGGCAGCGGCGCTGCCCTCACCGCGAATGAATCCCCGTTGTGCTACTTCCGGCGAAGATCCGAACGATCCGAGGGAGACACGATGGCGATCACCCGCGCCAAGGCCACCGGCCTGCTCAACAAGACCGAGATGGGCCTGTACGACGACAGCCGCGCCAATGCCCTGCGGCGACTCGGCGAGGCCGAGCTCGACAGGCGCATCGAACGCACCCGCAAGGCGCGCGACCGCGCCCGCGACCTCGTGCAGCGGCAGAAGCTGGCCGCGCGCGGGCACACGGGCGGCAAGCGCGGCCAGGGCGCCGCGGACAACCAGCGCAGCAAGGACAAGGCAGAACTGCTGGCGGACATCCTGAAGCGGTTCGAGGCGCAGCTGAAGCAGGCGCGGAAAGCCGGGGCGGCATCGGCCCGGGCCGGCAAGACGACGGCGAAGCGTGCCGCCGGGAAGAAGGCGGCGGCGAAGACGCCGGCGAAGCGGGCGGCGCCGAAGCAGGCCGCGAAGAAAGCAACCGCGAAAAAGGCTGCCGGAAAGACCACGAAGAAGGGCACGGCAAAGGCCGCGAAGAAGGCGACTACCGGCAAGCCTGCGAAGAAGGCGGCCCGCAGGCGCGGAATCACGCCGCAGAAGGCGCTCGCCAATACCCGTGCGTTGCTGGAAGCGAAGCACGAGCAGGCCCGGCAGCCGAAGCCGTGGCAGTCGACGGACGGGCGGGGCGAGCCGGCACCGGAAACCGGTTTCCAGTCCTCCGACGCCGCGCGGCGCGCCGAGGACCTGCACGCCGGGGAGAGCCGCCTGCCGGCGATCCAGGGCAGCATCAGCACGCGCGACCGGCTCAACCAGGGCAAGCGCGACCACCGCGGCTCCTCGGAGGATTGATCGTGCCCGATTCCGGCGCGGTGCCCGCGATCCGGCACGACCGCCGGCGCGGGCTGTTCGAAGTCGAGGTCGAGGGGTACGCGGCGCAGCTGGCCTACCGCCTGGAGGACGGGGTCATGGCGATCACGAGCACCCGGGTGCCGTCGCCGGTGGGTGGCCGCGGGATCGCCGGCCGCCTGGTCGATGCGGCGCTGCAACATGCACGGGCGGAAGGACTTCGGGTCGACCCGCGCTGCTCCTACGCACAGGCCTATATCGACCGTCATCCCGAGCATGCCGGACTGCTGGCCTGACCGGCCGGCGGACCGGATTGCACCGCCATGAAACCTTGTTCACACTTGCGCCCGGAAGTAGGGTATGGTGCCCGGACTGTTCAAAGCCGGGATCACGGTACATCGTGGCTCCGATGCGGTAGATCAAAGCTGTACGGTCGGCGTTGTCCGGTCGGGACGATCCGCTCCATCGCTTTCGCGTTACCCCTTGCTCGACAGTCTCGGCTCCGCAGTGTGCGGGTCGTGTCCCAATCCAAACTGTGTTCCAAGGAGTAACAGCAATGTCTGATCGTCAAACCGGTACCGTCAAGTGGTTCAATGACGCGAAGGGCTTCGGCTTCATCACCCCCGAGAGCGGCCAGGACGTGTTCGTCCATTTCCGTTCGATCGTGGGTTCGGGCTTCAAGTCGCTGCAGGAAGGCCAGAAGGTTTCCTTCAAGGTCGTCCAGGGCCAAAAGGGCCTGCAGGCCGACGAAGTCGAGCCGATGTAATCCGGCCCATACCGGAACTATCGAAAAACCCGGCTTCGGCCGGGTTTTTCTTTGCCCGCTTGCATTTTTCCGTCACGCGGCCGGCGCTATGCTGAATGTGCCACGAAGTGTCCGCGAGCGGGGAAAGGAGTCGGCGATGAAGCGAGGTTTGACTTGTGTGCTGCTGATGCTGGCCTTGTCGGCCTGCCAACGCGAGGCCGAGGCGCCGCAGCCGCGGCAGGATCCGGCGGCGCCGCAGAGCGCCGCGGATTCGCCGGGCGCGCCGGAGCAGTCCGCCGATGCGGCGCCGAACCTGGAGGACGTGATCGAGCACGATCCGCGCTACGTCATCGGCATCAGCTATCCGCCCGAGGCGAAGCAGTATCCCGGCCTGGCCGCCGAACTCCACCGCTATGCCCAGGCCGCGCGGGAGGACCTGCTCGAGGCGGTGGCGAACCTCGGCGAGGGGACGCCCTCGGCACCCTACGACCTGTCGCTGGCGTTCAGCGTGGTCGCGAACACGCCGCGGGTGGTCGCGATCGCGGCCGATGGCAGCAGCTACACCGGCGGCGCCCACGGGAATCCGCTGGTCGCGCGTTTCGTGTGGCTGCCGCGGCAGCAACGGCTGCTGCGCGCGCAGGACCTGTTCGACGACCAGGCGGGCTGGCAGGCGGTGTCGGACTACGTGCGCGAGCAGCTGCACGCGGCGTTGTCGACCCGGGTGGAGGCCGAAGACCTGGAACCGGCCGAGCGTTCGCAGGCGATCCGCGCGGCGGGGCGGATGATCGACGAGGGCTCCGGCCCCGAGCCGGACAATTTCGAGCAGTTCGAACCGGTCATGGGCGTCGACGGCCGCATTCGCGCGCTGCGCTTCGTGTTCCCGCCCTACCAGGTCGGTCCGTATGCCGACGGCACGCGCCGCGTCGTGGTACCGGCCGAAGTGCTGGCGCCGTACCTGGCGGCGCCGCTGCGGGGGTTGTTCGCCAGCAGCTGAATGCGCGGTTCTCCGGCGTTAGACTGCCGCCACGACCGCAGAATGGATCCCGGCCCAGGCAACATGTTCAGCAGCGATCGACTTCGGCGGCGGATGCAGACGCTGCTCGCAAGTGCCGACATCCACATCGGCGGCGCGCGCGAATGGGATCTGCAGGTACATGACGAGCGCTTCCACGCGCGAGCGCTCGCACAGGGATCGCTCGGCCTCGGCGAGAGCTACATGGACGGCTGGTGGGATACCGCGTCGCTCGACGGACTGCTGCTGCGCCTGATCCGGGCACGCCTGGACGAGCGCGTCCACGGCATCGGCGAGCTGCTCGACGGCGTGCGCGCGCACCTGTTCAACCTGCAGCGCGGCCGCCGCAGCTACGTCGTCGGCGAACGCCACTACGATCTCGGCAACGATCTCTACGCCGCCATGCTGGGCCGGCGCCTGGTCTACAGCTGCGGCTACTGGCGCCGGGCCGGCGACCTGGACGCGGCGCAGGAAGCCAAGCTCGACCTGTGCTGCCGCAAGCTCGGCCTGCGGCCGGGCATGCGGCTGCTCGACATCGGCTGCGGCTGGGGCGAGATGCTCAAGTACGCGGCCGAACGCTACGGGGTGTCCGGCGTCGGGGTGACGATCTCGCGCGAACAGGCGGACTATGCCCGGCATCTATGTGCCGGCCTGCCGGTCGAGATCCGGTTGCAGGACTACCGGGAACTCGACGAGCGCTTCGACCGCATCGTCTCGATCGGGATGTTCGAGCACGTCGGCGCGAAGAATTACCGGACCTATTTCGACGTCGCGCGGCGCTGCCTGGACGCCGACGGGCTGTTCCTGCTGCATACCATCGGCAGCAATGTCTCGCGCCGCCGCACCGATCCGTGGATCGCGCGCTACATCTTCCCGAATTCGATGCTGCCATCGGCGGCGCAGATCGCGCGGGCGTCGGAGCGGCGCTTCGTGATCGAGGACTGGCACGGCTTCGGCACCGACTACGACCGCACCCTGCAGGCCTGGCGCGACAACGTGGAGGCGGCCTGGCCGCGCCTGCCGTCGCGCTATGACGAGCGCTTCCGGCGCATGTGGCGGTTCTACCTGGCCGGATCGATGGCCAGTTTCCGCGCCCGGCGCATCCAGCTGTGGCAGGTCGTGCTCTCGCCCGAGGGCGTGCCCGGCGGCTACGTGGCGCCGCGCTGAATCCCTTCGAATCCCCGGATTGCCGCGAATGAGGCTATCGGCATTCGCCCGTGCGGTTTCCAGTGGCCTTCCGGCCGGGTTTCGAGTCGCTCCCCGACACTCGCTTGGTCGAAACCCGGCCGGAAGGCCGCCTCGACGGCCCATCCGAATGCCGACCGCCGCCTCATGGCCGTCGGCGGCACTCGATGATCTGCGACGGTCGTTGCGTCCCGGATGCGGCGGTCGTCCGCTTTCGTCCCGCGATCGTCAACGTGCCGCAACCTGGACCGGCGACGCTGTGGGCGCCGGCCGCGGCAGGGGGCGCCGGCGCATCCGCCATCCAGGAGGCACGACGCCATGTATCCGCTTTTTCAAAGATTCGCCCCCGCAATCGCCGCACTGCTGGTTTCCGCCTGCAGCCTCGGCGCCCATGCACAGGAGGCCGAGGTGAACGCCGGGGCCGAGCACACGCGGCCGCACCGCGACCGCCAGGGCCTGATCGTCATCGCCCATCGCGGCGCCAGCGGCTACCGTCCGGAGCACACGCTCGAGGCCTACCGGCTGGCGATCCGCCAGGGCGCCGATTTCATCGAGCCGGACCTGGTCGCCACCCGCGACGGCGTGCTGATCGCCCGCCACGAGAACGAGATCTCGGGTACCACCGATGTCGCCGAGCGCCCGGAGTTCGCGGCGCGCCGGACCACCAAGATCGTCGACGGCGTGCCGGTCACCGGCTGGTTCACCGAGGACTTCGCCCTGGCCGAGATCCGCACCCTGCGTGCGCGCGAGCGGATCCCCGAAATCCGCCCGCGCAACGCCCGCCACGACGGCCGCTACCAGGTGCCGACCTTCGCCGAGGTGGTGCGGCTGGCAAAGCGGGAAAGCCGGCCCGGGCGCATCGTCGGGGTGTATCCGGAAACCAAGCATCCGACGTACTTCGCCCATGAGGGGCAGCACCTGGACGGCACGCCGATCGGGATCTCGCTGGGCGCGAAGCTGATCGAGACGCTGGTGGCGGAAGGCTTCACCGATCCGAAGCGTGTCTACATCCAGAGCTTCGAGGTCGAGAACCTGCTGGAGCTGAAGACGCGGATCATGCCTTCGGCCGGGGTCGAACTGCCGCTGGTGCAGCTGTACAGCGATTTCGAGGACGCCACGCCTTACGACATGGCCTACAACGCCGCGCAGGGCAACGACCCGGCGGCGGTGTACGGTGGTCTGCCCGCATTGGTGGAAGAAGGCATCGGCGCCGACACGCGCTACGGCGCATTGGCGACACAGCCGGTGCTGGCGTGGATGAAGGCGCACTACGCCAGCGGCGTCGGCCCATGGAAGAACGACCTGCTGCTGCGCGTGCCGCTGGATCCGCCGGTCGACGTCGACGGCGACGGCCGTGCCCTGCTGGCCACGCGCAACACCGGCCACGTGCATCCGATGCTCGGCCATGCCCTGGACGCGGGATTGAAGGTCCATCCGTACACCCTGCGCGCCGAGGAGCCGTTCCTCACCCAGGCGGCCAACGGCGTGCCGCAGTCGGTGGTCGGCGAAGCGGTGCAGTGGTACGCGCTCGGCGTCGACGGCTTCTTCATCGACCAGCCGGACCTGGGCGTGGCGGCGCGCGAGATCTTTCTGGATCTGGCCGAACCGCTCTAGAAACCGGGGGAACGAGGGGAGAGGAACGAGAAACGAGTCGAAGCGCCTGCACTCGTTTCTCGTTTCTCGGCTCAATGGGTTACGACATAGCTTGAACCTGCTACGCCAACCTGAAAGCAGGTGCTTGGCTCGGCTATTCAGATGATACGTAGCGGCCGGGCGGCCGGGCGTGCCGTTACGACCACATAGCGCCGAGCTGGCTGAGGGTGCCCAGTGACAACCCCTGCGTAGGACCAGGAGGCTGCGACTGCGCCATCGGAAACGACTCACAGTTCTGCGCTCTCGTGTTCGGGTCCGACGCAACGTTATCGGCGGCCCTTTGTGCTGCTTCGGCCGCACTGGCGGCATGGCCTGCCGCACGAGCAGCGATGTCCGCTGCCGTGTCCGCAAACTGATCCGGCGACTGTGCCGCTGCAGCCGCCTTTGCGGCAGTCTCCGCAGCTTGCTGTGCGTCTTCGGCCGCCTGCTTCGCCGCATCCGCCAATGCCTGAGCGGCCGTCGGATCGCAGGCTGCCTCTGCGGCGGCCGCAGCGTGTGCTGCCTCCGCTGCGGAAGCTTTCGCGTCCTCTGACGCCTGCTGGGCCGCTGCCTCGGCTTCGGCCTGGCTGCCGTAGGAGTCATTGGCGGCGCTGGAAGCTTCTGCGCCTGAAGCGCCTGACGTGTCTGAACCACCACCACCACCTGATACGCCCGATGCGGAATCCGTCATGAGAGACTCTCCTTGAAAGTTGAAAGGCGCGGTATTGGCACGACCTGCCCAACGGAGCAAATCTTGAAGGCGGCAGGCTAGCCGCCTTCCAAGGGGGCGGCTACCTGGGGTAAGCCCTAGTGTTTACTCCTCCCCGGGTGCGACGTCCTCGGCCCCGGACTCGGGCGGTGCGCTGTCGTCGGACACCGGCAACAGGCCACGCTTCTCCAGCAGCGGCTGGATGTCGGGGTCGCGGCCGGAGAAATCGCGGAACAGCTGCAGCGCGTCCTTGCTGCCGCCGCGCGACAGCAGGGTGGCACGGAAGCGGTCGCCGTTGGCGCGGCTCAGGCCGCCGTTCTCCTCGATCCACTTGACGGTGTTGGCGTCCAGTACCTCGGACCAGATGTAGGCGTAGTAGCCGGCCGAGTAGCCGCCCATGATGTGGCTGAAGTAGGGCAGCTTGTAGCGCGGCGGCACCGCGGCGAAGTCGATGCCGTCGGCGGCCAGCGCACTGGCTTCGAACGCGACCACCTCGTCGGCCCCGGGAATCGCGTCGCCCTCGGCCTGATGCAGGCGCTGGTCGAGCATGGCCGCGGCCAGGTACTCGGTGGTGGCGAAGCCCTGGTTGAACTTGGCCGTCTCCAGCACCTTGTCCAGCAGCGCCTGCGGCATCGGCTCTCCGGTCTCGTGGTGCCTGGCGTAGTTGGCCAGGATCGAGGGCCAGTCGGCCCACATCTCGTTGACCTGCGACGGGAACTCGACGAAGTCGCGCGGCACGCTGGTGCCGCTGAAGTACGGATATTCCACGTTCGAGAACATGCCGTGCAGCGCATGGCCGAACTCATGGAACCCGGTGGTCACCTCGTCCCAGGTCAGCAGCGTCGGCTGGCCCGCCTGCGGCTTGGGCACGTTGAGGTGGTTGGCGACCACCGGCTTGGTGCCCTCCAGTTCCGACTGCGAGACATAGGAGTTCATCCATGCACCGCCGCGCTTGGAATCGCGCGCGTACGGGTCGAAGATGAAGATCGCCAGCTGGCTGCCGTCGGCGTCGAACACGTCGTAGATCCAGGTGTCCGGATGGTACTTGGGCAGGTCGGTGCGCGGCTTGAAGGTGATGCCGTAGACCTGGGTGGCGGCGTGGAAGATGCCGTTCTCCAGCACGTTCATCATCTCGAAGTAGGGCTTGAGCTGCGATTCGTCGAAGTCGTACTTCGCCTGGCGCACCTTCTCGGTGTAGAAGGCCCAGTCCCACGGCTCGAGCTGGAAGCTCTCCTCACCCTTGGCGGTCTGTTCCTGGTCGATCATCGCCTGCAGGTCGGCCGCCTCGCGCCTGGCGTTGGCGACCGCCGCCGGCGCCAGCTGGCCGAGCATGTCGTTGACCGCCTGCGGGGTCTTGGCGGTCTCGTCCTCGAGCACGTAGGTGGCGTGGTTGGGATAGCCGAGCATCTCGGCGCGCTCGTCGCGCAGCTTGACCACCTGCGCGATGATGCCGGTGTTGTCCCACTCGTTGCCGCGCGCGCCGCGCGCGACCGAGGCCTTGAAGATGCGCTCGCGCAGCGCGCGGTCGGTCAGCTGCGACAGCGGCGGCTGGCCGGTGGTGTTGAGCAGGGTGACGACGTACTTGCCTTCATGGCCGCGCGACTTCGCCGCCTCGGCGGCGGCGGAGATCTGCGCGTCGGTCAGGCCGTCGAGTTCCTCGCGGGTATCGACCACCACGGCGGAGTCGTTCACCTCGGCCAGCACGTTCTGGCTGAACTTGGTGCCCAGGTCGGCGAGCTCGGCGTTGATCTGCTTCAGGCGCACCTTCTGCGCCTCGTCCAGGTCGGCGCCGGCACGCACGAAATCGGTGTAGTAGCGCTCGACCAGGCGCGTGCCCTCTGCATCCAGGCCCAGGGACTCGCGGTTCTCGTGCAGGGTCTTCACCCGCTCGAACAGCTCGGGGTTGAGCGAGATCGCGTCGCGATGCGCGGCGAACTTCGCCGAATAGTCGGCCTGCAGCTGCTTGCGCGTGTCGTTGGTGTCGGTGCCGACCAGGTTGAAGAACACGCGCGTCGCGCGGCCCAGCAGCTCGCCCGACTTCTCCAGCTCGAGGATGGTGTTCTCGAACGTCGGGGCCTCGGGGTTGTCGGCGATCGCATCGATTTCCTCGAGGTTCTGCTTCATCCCCGCATCGAAGGCCGGGGCGAAGTGCTCGTCGCGGATCTTGTCGAACTGCGGATACTGCAGCGGCAGCGGGCTCTGCTCGAAGAACGGATTGGCCTGCTGGGCGTCGGCGCTGGACACGGCGGACTCCGGGGTCGCGGACTGGGCGAGGACGGGCGCGGCGGCGATGCCGGCGAGGGCGACGGCCAGCGCGAGACTGAGCGGGTGCTTCATCTGGAAATCCTGGGCAGTGCGGAATTTCCAAGCATAGCCCACGGCCAGCAGCTGGGACCCATGACCATCGGCACAGGTAAGGGTCTGTTGACGCCGCTCCGCGCGGCCTCAGGCCCGGCCCCCGGATCAAGTCCGGGGCAGGCTCTTCGGGTTGCGCCGCAGTGGCCGCCATGCGGCGCAACCCGACCTGTTCGGGCAGCGTCAACAGGCCCTAGAGCGTCTCGAACTGGCGTGTGATCCAGGACAGTTGGTGGAGCAGTCCGGCGACCACGAAAATGCCGTGATACCAGGGGTTTCGCGTGGCGATGGCGACCAGGCTGAGGACGATGTAGGCGCCGTTGCGCACCAGGTACTCGGGGCCGAATTGGTGGAAGTATTCCGGGCCCTTGATCCAGGTATCGGCGAAATCGACCGCATAGACCAGCGCCAGCAGGCCGAAGAACCAGTGCCGGCGGGCGTAGAAGTACTCGCGGTAGTCGCGGTATTCCGCTGCGCTGTCGGAGAACACGAGCGCGCACAGCAGGTACAGCAGCAGCGCATACAGGGTGACGAACAGATAGAGATTGAAGCTCCACGCCACCAGGTGCGAGAGCCGGAATTCCCACCACCAGAAATGGATCAGGTACACGAATACCGACAGTGCCCACAGCAGGTGCACCCAGTACACGCGCCTGCGGCGGGGGTTCTCGATGATATTGGCGAAGTTGCGCAGCAGATGGGTCAGGCCGAGGCCGACGATCATGCCCAGCAGCACGCGGACGTGCACGTACAGCGTCACCAGGGAAGCAGCTTCCGGGCTCGGCATGGCTTGCGGCATCGCTGTTCCCTTGGCGGACCGTCGGCGCCAGATTAGCGCCTGCGCGGGCCGATGCCCAGACGGCACCAGGCATCGCCATCGCCGCCGGCGCGTGCGCGGCCGCTCGATATCGGGTACCGGACCGGACGAGGCGAGTGACCGGATCGCATCGACACCGCTTAGACTACCGTCATGGCGCACGGTCGCAGAGCCGGAGCGCATGCGAACCGCCGTGCGGAATCGAGGGAGTGGAACCATGAAAACCGCCTACGACTTCAGCGCCACCGGCATCGCAGGCGCGGAGCAGCCCCTGTCGCAGTACGCCGGCAAGGCGCTGCTGATCGTCAACGTCGCCTCGAAGTGCGGGTTCACCCCGCAGTACGCCGGGCTGGAGGTGCTGTGGCGCGAATACCGGGATCGCGGGCTGGTGGTGCTGGGATTTCCCTGCGACCAGTTCGGGCACCAGGAACCCGGCGACGAGGCAGAGATCCGCAACTTCTGTTCGCTGCAGTACGACGTGAGCTTTCCGATGTTCGCCAAGGTCGAGGTCAACGGCGGCGGCGCGCATCCGCTATGGGCGTGGCTGAAGGCGCAGAAGGGCGGGTTCCTCGGGATCGGCGCGATCAAGTGGAACTTCAGCAAGTTCCTGGTCGGGCGCGATGGCGCGGTGATCGCGCGCTACGCGCCGAACGACACGCCCGAGTCGCTGCGCACCGACATCGAGGCGGCGCTGGGCCGATAGCCGGTGGAAAAGAGCGTTTGGCCACTGATCAACGCGGATGAACACGGATAAGGCTGCCTGGAACGAGCAGCCGCTTCCCTGCGATCGCCGATCCGTGTTCACCCGCGTTGATCCGCGGCGGAACGCTTGTGCGATGAGTGTCAGCGCACGATCGTCACCGGGATGTCGGTCTGCGCGATCACCTTGCTCGAGACCGAACCGAGCAGCACGCCCTGGACCGCGCTGCGGCCGTGCGAGCCCATCACGATCAGGTCGACGCGCGGTTTGTGCGCCACCTTGAGCACGGTGTCGGCGATCTCGCCGATCTCCAGGCATTCGCGCACCTCGAGTTTCGCCCGCGCCAGCGCCCGCCGCGCAGGGGCCAGCATGTAGGCGTGGTTCTCGGCGTGGTGCCGCTGCGCGGCCGCCGCGCCGATCTTTCTTTCGACCCCGGGGAACAGCGGCGGGTCGACCGCGAGCAGGATGAGCTGCGCCGGTGCGGTCAGCTGCCGGCTGAGCCGGATCGCGAACTTGACCGCACGCAGGCTGATGTCGCTGCCGTCGACGGCGACCAGGATCTTCATCGTTTCGACTCCACGGACGTGGCCCCGGATTCTACGAGCAGCCGCGCCTGGCCGTCATGACCGGGGTCATGGCGCCGGTTTCCCGGGAGCCGGCCATGGGTCGTCATGCTATTTCTCGACGAAGGCACGCTCGAACACGTACTGCCCGGGGGTCCCGATGCGCGGTGCGGCGGCGAAGCCGCGGGCGTCGAGCAGGGCGCGGAAATCGGCCAGCATCTGCGGGCCGCCGCAGATCATGGCGCGGTCGTGCGCCGGGTCGAGCGGCTCGATGCCGAGCTGCCGCATCATCCGCCCGTCGGCCATCAGCGCGGTCAGGCGGCCGCGATGGTCTTGGCCGTCGAAGACGAAGTCCTCGCGGGTTACGGCGGGGTAGTAGCGCAGCCGCGCCGCGATCTGTTCGCCCAGCAATTCGTGCCGCGGCAGCTCGTTGAGGATGTAGTCGCGGTAGGTCAGGTCGCCGGGGCGGCGCACGCCGTGGCACAGGATCACCCGCTCGAAGCGTTCGTAGGTCTCGGGGTCCTTGAGCACCGCCAGGAACGGCGCCAGCCCGGTGCCGGTGCCCAGCAGGTACAGGTTGCGGCCCGGGTGCAGGTCGTGGACCAGCAGGGTGCCGGTGGGCTTGCGGCCGACCAGCACGCGGTCGCCGGGGCGGACGGCGCGCAGGCGCGAGGTCAGGGCGCCGTCGGGCACCTTGATGCTGAGGAATTCCAGCTGCTCCTCCCAGTTGGCGCTGGCGATCGAGTACGCGCGCAGCAGCGGCCTGCCGTCGATTTCCAGGCCGATCATCACGAACTGGCCGTTGTCGAAGCGGAAACCGTCGTCGCGGGTGGTGGTGAAGCTGAAGTAGTCGTCCGTCCAGTGACGGACGTCCAGCACCGTTTCGGTGCCAAAGGCAGCGGACATGCGGGGGATGGCATAAAGCGGACTGCCGTAGATTGTACCGGATTGATGAGACCGGTTCTCATTTCTGCAGCGTCACGTCCGCGACTTCCGGCGCGCGGCACACTGCGGCCATGACCGCGAGGCTCTGGACCGTCGGCCATTCGACCCGCGACTGGGATGCGTTCGTCGCGCTGCTGGCGGCGGCCGGCATCGAGACCGTGGCCGACGTGCGCCGCTTCGCCGGCTCGCGGCGGCATCCGCAGTTCTCCGGAGCGGCGATGGCGCGGGCGCTGCCGCAGGCCGGTCTGGGCTATGCGTCGATGCCCGGACTCGGCGGGCGCAGGCCGCCGCGGCCGGACTCGCCGAACACCGCCTGGCGCAATGCCGGCTTCCGCGGCTACGCCGACTACATGGCCACGCCGGACTACGCCGCCGCCCGCGATCGCCTGGGCGATCTGGCGCTCCGATCGCGTACGGCGGTGCTGTGTGCCGAAGCGGTCTGGTGGCAATGCCATCGCGGGCTGATCGCCGACGATTTCAAGGCGCGTGGCTGGGAGGTGATCCACCTGTTGGCGCCGGGACGCACGCAGCCGCACCCGTACACGTCCGCGGCCCGGATCGTCGCCGGGCGCCTGGACTATTCCGCGCCCGCGGACGACCAGCGTTCGCTGTTCTGAGGCGATCGGAGGCCCGCCGGCGGCGGACCTCCGTGACGTCGGCGCGGATCAGCCGCAGCAGTAGCAGACGCCGGCGATGTAGCTGCCGCCGAAGCCGGGGCACTCGGACTCGCAGACCCAGCTGCAGGAATTGGCCTGCGCCTTTTCGGCGGTGCCGCTGGCGACTGCCTGCATCGCGCCGAATCCCATGGCCCCGGCGAAGGCGACCGCGACCAGCAGCTTGCGCAACGAAACTTTCGAACGCTTCATGGTGTGCTCCTCGTTTGCATGGCGGCCGCAGGCGGCGTGTCCGTACGCATTGCGGCCAGGATCGAACCGACCTGGTCCATGGTGTCGATGGTGCCCAGATGCGAATGCAGCACGCGGCCGTCGGCGCCGATCACCAGCACCAGCGGCACGCTGTTGCCGCGGAACAGCATCAGCGCGCGGCGATCGGCGACCGCGGCGACCGGGAAATCGAAACCGTGCTCGCGCACGTAGCCGGCCAGCGCCCCGGCCTCCGCGTCGCCGACCCCGATCATCTGCACGCGTTCGCCGAAGGCGTCGTCGAGGCGCCCGGCCAGGACCCGCACCATCGGCGCCGACGCGAGGCAGTAGGGGCATTGCGGGGTGAAGAAGTAGAGCACCTGGAAATCGCCGGAGACGCCGCCCAGGGTGAGCGCCTCGCCGTGCAGCCCTTCGACCGGCACGGCCGGGACGTACATGCCGTAGTAGGGGCGCGTGGCGCGTTCCGCGAGCCAGTCGCGCTGCGTGCGCAGCTCGCGGTTCTGCCAGGCGAGCACCGCCACCAGCGCGAGCGAGAGCAGCAGGGCGATCGGCAGGACGGGGAGCTTGCGCACGGTGGCGAGCGTCCATTCGCGGCAGCGGCGCCGCCATGCCGCGAAGCTATCGACCTGCCACCAGGCGCGTCAATGCGGCAAGGATGACCGGCCGCGCAGTTCCGCACGGACGCACCGTGCGGGTGCGTCCGCGATCGCCGGGCTGTGCGCCGCTTCACAGTCGTTGCCGCGCTGCGGCATGGCGGATCAGCGGTAGCCGGCGGCCTGCAGCTCGAACAGTTCGGCGTAGCGGCCGCCCTGCGCCATCAGTTCGGCGTGGGTGCCGCTGGCCTCGATCATGCCCGCCTCCAGCACCAGGATGCGGTCGGCCATGCGCACGCTGGAGAACCGGTGCGAGATCAGCACCGCGGTGCGCCGCTCCGACAGTTCCTTGAAGCGCTTGAACACCTCGAACTCGCTGCGCGCGTCGAGCGCGGCGGTTGGCTCGTCGAGGATCATCACCTGGGCGTCGCGCATGTAGGCGCGGGCGATGGCGATCTTCTGCCATTGCCCGCCGGACAGGTCGACGCCGGTGCGGAAACGGCGGCCGATCAGCTGCGCGTAGCCCCGCGGCAATGCCTCGATCACCTCGTCGGCCATCGCCCGGCGCGCGGCATCGCGGATGCGGGCGTCGTCGTCCATGGCGTCGATGCGGCCGACGCCGATGTTCTCCGCGGCGGTGAGGTGATAGCGCACGAAGTCCTGGAAGATCACGCCGATGTTGGCACGCAGGTCGTCGAGGTCGTACTCGCGCAGGTCGTGGCCGTCGAGCAGGATGCGGCCCTCGTCGGGGTCGTACAGCCGCGCCAGCAGCTTGACCAGCGTGGTCTTGCCGGCGCCGTTCTCGCCCACCAGCGCCAGCACCTCGCCGGCGCGCAGCTCGAAGTCCAGGTGGCGCACCGCCCAGCGTTCGGCGTCGGGATAGCGGAAGCCGACGTTCTCGAACACGAAGCCCTGCGCGACCGGCTGCGGGAACGCGAGCGGATGCTCCGGCGAGCGGATCTCCGGCTCGATCGCGAAGAACGAGAACAGGTCCTCCAGGTACAGCGCCTGCCCGGCGACCTGCGAGAAGCCGATCAGCAGCCCTTCCAGCAGTTGCCGCAGGCGCCGGAAGCTGCCGGCGAGGAAGGTCAGGTCGCCGATGCTGAAATCGCCGCGCACCGTGCGCCAGGCGATGTAGGCGTAGGCGACGTAGTAGCCGAGCGTGCCCAGCGTCGCCAGCAGCGTGCCCCAGAACGCGCGCCGCCGCGCCAGCGCGCGATTGGCGCGGTAGAAGCCGTCGGCCAGGGTGCGGTAGCGGCCGATCAGGAAACGGTGCAGGTCGAAGATCTTGACCTCTTTCGCCGTCTCCACGCTGGCGCCGGTCTGGCGCACGTATTCCAGCTGCCGCCGCTCCGGCGTCCACTGGAAATTCAGCGAGTAGTTCATGGCGTTGAAATGCGCCTCGCCGACGAAGGCGGGGATCAGCGCGACCGCCAGCAGCAGGATCAGCCACGGCGCGTACACCAGCAGGCCGATGGCGAAGCTGGCCACGGTGATCGCATCCTGCAGCTGGCCGAACAGCTGGCCCATCAGGTTCATCCGGCCCATGGTCTGGCGGCGGGCGCGGTCCAGCCGGTCCTGCAGCTCGGGATCCTCGAAATCCTCCAGGTCCAGCGTCGCCGCATGCTCCATCAGGCGCACGCTGGTGGCGTTGGTGAACAACTCCGACAGCAGCGCATCGGCGTAGCTCACGAGGCGGCCGAGCAGGTCGGAGACGATCGCCAGGCCGAACTCGAGCGCCAGCAGCCACAGCAGGTGATCCAGCTGGCCGCTGCGCCACGCGGCCTCCATCGACTCGAACGCCAGGCCCAGCCCGACCAGGCGCACCGCCTCGTCGATGATCAGCTTGCCGACGTAGAGCATCAGGATCGGCAGGAAAGCCCGTACCAGGCGCAGGCCCAGGCTGGTCAGGGTCAGCGCCGGGCTGGTGGCCCAGATCTGCCGCAGGAACGGCGGCAGGTTGCGCATCGCGTGGAAGCGCTCGCGCAGGCTGGGGTTGGGGCGCTTGGCGGGTGCGGCAGCGGGCGGTGGAGAATTGGGCATCGACGGATTGTGCCTGCTGGGAGGCGGGGCAGCCCCACGTAGAGCGGAGCTTGCTCCGCTGCTCTTGGGCTCCGGAGCCCACGCAGCCGAGCAAGCTCGGCTCTACGGGGCATCAGGCATGCGCAGCGGAGCAAGCTCCGCTCTACGGGCGGGCGAACCGATGCCGGTCCGTGCCCGCGGCTTACGTGGGCCGGCGGCGGGCCGGTATACTCGCCGATGGCCGCGGCACTTCGCCGCGGTTCCTATTAATGATTCAGTCGGTTAAACGACGCTTCTAATCCTTTTTCTCATATGCGCCGCCGCGGACTGCCGTGGCCCGCCGAGGCATCCCACCGCCGCATGCGCCTGTCCACGATCAAGCTCTCCGGATTCAAGTCCTTCGTCGATCCCACCACGCTGCACCTGCCGACCAACATGACCGGCGTGGTCGGCCCGAACGGCTGCGGCAAGTCCAACATCATCGACGCGGTGCGCTGGGTGATGGGCGAGAGCACCGCCAGCCGGCTGCGCGGCGACTCGCTGACCGACGTGATCTTCTCCGGCTCCTCGGCGCGCAAGCCCGTGTCGCAGGCGACGGTCGAGCTGATCTTCGACAACTCCGACCACACCATCAGCGGCGAGTACGCGGCGTTCAACGAGATCTCGGTCAAGCGCACGGTCAGCCGCGACGGCCAGAGCACCTACTACCTCAACGGCACCCGCTGCCGCCGCCGCGACATTACCGACCTGTTCCTCGGCACCGGCCTGGGGCCGCGCAGCTACTCGATCATCGAGCAGGGCATGATCAGCCAGATCATCGACGCCCGGCCCGAGGACCTGCGCGTGTACCTGGAGGAGGCCGCCGGCATCTCCAAGTACAAGGAGCGCCGCAAGGAGACCGAGACCCGCATCCGCCACACCCGCGAGAACCTCGACCGCCTCAACGACCTGCGCGAGGAGGTCGGCAAGCAGCTCGAGCACCTCCGGCGCCAGGCGCGGCAGGCCGAGCAGTACACCGCGATCCAGGCCGAACGCAAGATCCGCGATGCCGAGTGGAAGGCGCTCGAATACCGCGGCGTGGACACGCAGCTGCAGGCGCTGCGCGAGGGCCTGTCGCAGGAGGAGACCCGGCTGCAGCAGCTGATCGCCGAGCAGCGCGAGGCCGAACGCGAGATCGAGACCGGCCGCGTGCGCCAGCAGGAGGCCGGCGAGGCCCTGAACAAGGCGCAAGCCGGCGTCTACGAGGTCGGCGGCACCTTGGCCCGCATCGAGCAGCAGATCGCGCACCAGCGCGACCTCGGCGAGCGCCTGCGCAAGGCGCACGAGGAGGCGCAGAGCGCGCTGTCGGAGATCGGCGAGCACATCAGCGGCGACCAGGCACGCCTGGAATCGCTGCAGGCGGCGATCGTCGAGGACGAGCCGCGACTGGAGCAGCTGCGTGCCGAGGACGAGGCGCGGCAGGAGGCCCTGCGTGACGCCGAAGCCGCGCTGGCCGACTGGCAGCAGCGCTGGGACGCGCACAGCCGCGAAAGCGCCGAGGCCGCGCGTGGCGCCGACGTCGAGCGCACCCGCGTCGACTATCTCGACCGGCAGTCGCTGGAAGCGGACCGTCGCCGCGAGCAGCTGACCGCCGAGCGCGCCGGCCTCGACCTGGACGCGCTGGCCGCGGCGTTCGAGGGCGTGCAGGCGCAGCACGACGAGCAGAAAGCCGGGCTGGAGACCCTTGCCGAGGGCCTCGAAGCGCGCAAGCAGGCGGCACTGGCGCTGCAGGACGAGCAGCGCGGCGCGCAGAACGAGATCTCCGAGGTCCGCAAGCGCGCCCAGGAGGCGCGCGGGCGCCTGTCCTCGCTGGAGGCGCTGCAGCATGCCGCGCTCGGCCAGGAGCAGGGCGCCGCGGTCGAATGGCTGCGCCGCCAGGGCCTGGATTCGGCCGCGCGCGTGGGCGAGCGGCTGCAGGTCGAGCCGGGTTGGGAGAACGCGGTCGAGGGTGCGCTCGGCCAGCTGATCGAGGGCGTGCTGGTCGACGATCCGCAGGCGCTGGTCGATGCGATCGGCGATCTCGGCGAAGGCCGCCTGGCGCTGGTGTCGGCGGAGGCGGGCGAGGCGTCGTTCGCGCCCACCTCGCTGGCGGCGAAGGTGCAGGGGCCGCTGGCGATCCGCCGCCTGCTGGCGCGGCTGCACGTCGCCGAATCGCTGGACGAGGCGCGCGCGCTGCAGGCGCGGCTGGACGCCGGCGATTCGGTCATCACTCGCAGCGGCGAGCGCCTCGGTGCCGGCTGGGTGCGGGTGCTGCGTTCGGGCGCGGCCAAGCAGGGCGCATTGCTGCGCGAGCGCGAGATCCAGGCGCTGCGCGCCGAGATCGAGACCCTGCAGGAACGCGAGGCCGAGCTGGAGGAGGCGATGACCGCGCGCCGCGACCGCCTGCTCGTGGCCGAGCAGCAGCGCGAGGACGCGCAGCGCGCGCTGTACATGGCGCACCGCGGTGTGTCGGAACTCGCCGGTCAGCTGCAGAGCCAGCAGGGCCGGCTGGATTCGGCCCGCAGCCGCATCGAGAAGATCGACGCCGAGCTCGCGCAGCTGCACGAGACCATCGACGGCAGCGGCCAGCAGGCGCGCGAGTCGCGCACGCGGCTGGAAGACGCCGTGACCGCGATGGCGGAACTGGAACAGGCGCGCCAGGCGCTGGAGGCCGAGCGTCGCAGCCTGGCGGAGGCCCGCGATGCCGCGCGCGACGCCGCGCGTGCGTCGCGCGATGCCGCGCACGCGCTGGCGCTGACCCTGGAGTCGCAGCGCACCCAGGCCGCGGCGCTGACCCAGGCGCTGGAGCGCATGGGCGGGCAGCGCGGCCAGCTCGACAGCCGGCTCGAGCAGATCAATGCCCAGCTCGCCGAAGGCGACGCGCCGGTGCACGGGCTCGAGGCCGACCGCCAGGCCGCACTGGAGCAGCGCGTGCTGGCGGACAGCGCGCTCAACGCGGCGCGCGCGGCGCTGCAGGGCGTGGAGAACGAACTGCGCGGCTTCGAGCAGATCCGGCAGCAGCGCGACGAGCAGGCGCTGGCGCAGCGCGAGGCGATCTCGCAGCGCCGGCTCGACCAGCAGGCGCTGGTGATCCGCACCGAACAGCTCGCCGCGGCGGTGGCCGAAGGCGGCTTCGTGCTCGAGGACGTGCTGAACGGCCTGCCGGCCGATGCCGATGTCGCGGACTGGGAAAAGACCGTCACCGACTTCGACGCCAAGCTGCGGCGGCTGGAGCCGGTCAACCTGGCCGCGATCCAGGAACACGCCGAGGCCGCCGAGCGCAAGGAGTACCTGGACCGCCAGGACGCCGACCTGACCGCCGCGCTGGACACCCTGGAGGACGCGATCCGCAAGATCGACCGCGAGACCCGCGGCCGCTTCAAGGACACCTTCGACCGGGTCAATTCCGGGGTGCAGGAGCTCTATCCGCGCCTGTTCGGCGGCGGCCACGCCTATCTGGAGCTCACCGGCGAGGATCTGCTCGACACCGGGGTGACGATCATGGCGCGCCCGCCCGGCAAGCGCGTGTCCAGCATCTCGCTGCTGTCCGGCGGCGAGAAGGCGATGACGGCGGTGGCGCTGGTGTTCGCGATCTTCCGCCTGAACCCGGCGCCGTTCTGCCTGCTCGACGAGGTCGACGCGCCGCTGGACGAGGCCAACGTCGGCCGCTTCACCACGATGGTGCTGGAGATGAGCGAGCAGGTGCAGTTCCTGTTCGTCACCCACAACAAGGCGACCATGGAGGCCGCACAGCAGCTGTCGGGCGTTACCATGCGCGAGCCCGGCGTCAGCCGCCTGGTGTCGGTCGACCTGGCCGAGGCGGCGCGGCTGGCGGGGGCCGCTTGAGCCGTGCCGGCCGCACTTTCGGGCATGCGGTGACCGGCCGCCCATCCACCGCGAGGAGAGGACGATGTCGGACGACTGGCTGATACGAATCGGGATCCTGGTGGCGGGCGCGTTCCTGCTCGCCGCCATCTGGTACATCGGCACCCGTCCGCGGCAGAACTCGCAGGGGCGCCGGCTGAAGACCGAGCAGCGGGGAGAGCGCACCGAGCCGACCCTGGGTGCGCAACTCGAGGAGGAGCTGGCGGGGTCCGCCGAGCCCGGCGACGAGGCCGTGCAGGCCGAGATGGAGCTGTTCGACGACGCGGTCGGCGACGCCGCGACCCCGAACGCCGATCTCGGCCGCCGGGTGAGCGAGGATTTCGACAAGATCGTGACCCTGTACATCGCCGCGCGCGCCGGCCAGGTGCTGCGCGGCCCGGACATCATGGTCGCGGCGGAAAAGGCCGGACTGACCTACGGCCACATGAACGTGTTCCACCGGCTGGTGGAAGGGCACCCCGAGCGCGGGCCGATCTTCAGCGTGGCCAACATCCGCAAGCCGGGCAGCTTCGAGATGTCGGAGATCCAGGCGCTGGAAACGCCGGCGATCGCGTTCTTCCTGACGCTCCCGGCGCCGGTCAGCGCGCTCGATGCCTGGGACGCGATGCAGCCGACCGCGCAGCGCATGGCCGAACTGCTCGACGGCGTGCTGCTGGACGAGCAGCGCAACGCGCTCGGCCGCCAGCGCATCGCCCACCTGCGCGACGAGCTGCGCGCCTACGACCGCCAGCACGAAGCCCCGCCGATCACCCGCAGCCCGCGCTGGTGATGTGTCGAGGAACGAGTGGAGAGGAACGAGAAAACGAGAGGAAGGCGCGAATGTCCGCATCGTTTCGTTCCCTTGACGGGTTCCGGGTGAGCCTTTCCGCCGGTGCCGCATCCGGCGCACACTCGTTCCTCGTTTCTCTTCACTCGTTCCTATGCCGTCCATAGCCGCCCGCGCCGCCCAATTGCGCCGCCTGATCGACGACGCCAACTACCGCTACCACGTGCTCGACGAGCCGCGTATTCCGGACGCCGAATACGACGCGCTGATGCGTGAACTCGAGGCGCTGGAGACCGAGCATCCGGAACTGGCCAGCGAGGATTCGCCGACCCGCCGCGTCGGCGCTGCGCCGTCGTCGAAGTTCGCCGAGGTCAGGCACGCGGTGCCGATGCTGTCGCTGGGCAATGCTTTCGAGGCGCAGGAGGTGCACGATTTCGTGCGACGCATCGCCGAGCGCCTGGAGCGCGACGAGCCGGTGTTCTCGGCCGAGCCGAAGCTCGACGGCCTGGCGATCAGCCTGCGCTACGAGGACGGCGCGTTCGTGCAGGGTGCGACCCGCGGCGACGGCGCCACCGGCGAGGACGTCACCGCCAACCTGCGCACGGTGCAGGCCATCCCGCTGAAGCTGCGCGGCAAGGGCTGGCCGAAGGTGCTCGAGGTGCGCGGCGAGGTCTACATGCCGCGCGCCGATTTCGAGGCCTACAACGCCCGCGCACGCGAGGGCGGCGGCAAGGTGCTGGCCAATCCGCGCAACGGCGCCGCCGGCTCGCTGCGCCAGCTCGACCCGCGCATCACCGCGCAGCGTCCGCTCAGCTTCTTCGCCTACGGTGCCGGCGTGGTGGAAGGGGAGTCGTTGCCCGACACCCATTCGAAGGTGCTGGAGAAGCTGCGCCGGTGGGGATTCCCGGTCAGCGCGCTGGCCGAAGTGGTGCGCGGCGCCGACGGGTTGCTCGACTACTACCGTCGCGTCGGCGAACGCCGCGATGCACTGCCGTTCGACATCGACGGCGTGGTCTACAAGCTCGACGACGCCCGCGGCCAGCGCGAGATGGGCTTCGTCTCGCGCGCGCCGCGCTGGGCGCTGGCGCACAAGTACCCGGCGCAGGAACAGTCGACCGTGGTCGAGGCGATCGACGTCCAGATCGGCCGCACCGGCGCGGTCACGCCGGTCGCGCGCCTGCGCGAAGTGCAGGTGGCCGGGGTCAACGTCACCAACGCCACCCTGCACAACGCCGACCAGATCGCGCGCCTGGACGTGCGCGTCGGCGACACCGTGATCGTGCGCCGCGCCGGCGACGTGATCCCGGAGGTGCTGTCGGTGATCCCGGAGCACCGGCCGCCCTCGGCGCAGCCGTGGACGATGCCGGCCAGCTGTCCGGAATGCGGCTCCGAGATCGTGCGCGAGGAGGGTGGGGTGGTCTGGCGCTGCTCCGGCGAGCTCAGCTGCCCGGCGCAGCGCAAGGAGGCGATCCGCCATTTCGCCTCGCGCCGGGCGATGGACATCGACGGCCTGGGCGAGCGCTACATCGAGGACCTGTCGGACTTCGGCTACCTGGAGTCGGTGGCTGATCTCTACCGCCTCACGCTCGACGACCTGCTGGAGATGAAGCGCCGCTCCGACGAGCGCAGCGGCACCACGCCGGAGACGGTGAAGGCCGGCAAGGTGGCGACCAAGTGGGCCGAGAACCTGATCGCGGCGATCGACCGCAGCCGCGACACCACGCTGGCGCGGTTCCTGTTCGCGCTCGGCATCCAGCACGTCGGCGAAAGCACCGCCAAGGCGTTGGCGTCGTGGTTCGGCGACCTGGCGCTGATCCGGCACACGCCCTGGCCGCTGTTCAAGCGCGTGCCCGACATCGGCGGCGAAGTCGCACGCGCGATCGGACACTTCCTCGACCAGCCGGGCAACCAGCGGGTGATCGACGAGCTGCTGCGGCGCGGCGTGCGCATCGGCGACACGCATCCGCCCTCGCCGAAGCTGCGCGACGGGCTCGACCTGGCGACGCTGCTGGTCGATCTCGAGATCCCGAAGATCACCCCGGTGCGAGCCGCGCAGCTTGCGTCCGCATTCGCATCGGCCGCTGCGCTGCGCAAGGCGGCGGTGCACAACCATGTGGCGGCGGGGTTGCCTGGCGAGGCGGCCGATTCGCTCGTGGCCTGGTTCGCCGACGAAGCGAACGCCGCGCTGTTCCTGGCCTCGGCCAAGGCGCAGCAGGCGCTGGCGAAGCGGCTGCCGGCGCGCGCCTCCACCGCGGCCGGCCCGCTCGACGGGCAGACCGTCGTGCTCACCGGCACCCTGGAATCGATGACCCGCGACGAGGCGAAGGAACGGCTGGAAGCGCTCGGCGCCAAGGCCGCCGGCAGCGTGTCGAAGAAGACCAGCTTCGTGGTCGCAGGCGAGTCGGCCGGCTCCAAGCTCGCGAAGGCCGAGGAGCTCGGCATCGAAGTCTGGGACGAGGCGCGGCTGGTTGCATTCCTGGAAGCGCACGCGTGACGTCGCGTCGCGCGGGTGTGCCACGGGTGCGAACGTCACGGCGAGCGGCACGCACGTGCGCCCGCCATCGCCGGGGCGCGGCCCGGCGGGGCACGGCGTGAGCGACGACTGGCGCCCCTCGGCGACGCCGGAAGCCCTGCGCCTGCGCGCCCGCCTCAATGCCGCGATCCGCGCGTTCTTCGCCGAACGCGACGTGCTCGAGGTGGAGACGCCGATCCTGTCGCAGGCCGGCAACAGCGAGCCCAACATCGCCTCGTTCGCGCTCGACTTCAGCGGCCATGTCGATGCCGGGTCGCGCCGGCGCTGGTTGCGCACCTCGCCGGAGTATCCGCTCAAGCGCCTGTTGGCGGCGGGGATCGGCGATTGCTACGAGCTCGGCCGCGTGTTCCGCGACGGCGAGGCCGGCGGCCGCCACAATCCCGAGTTCACCATGCTCGAGTGGTACCGCGTGGGCTGGGACCACCTGCGGCTGATCGACGAGGCGGTGGCGCTGGTGCAGGCGGCGCTCGTGCTCGCGGGACGGCAGGCGGCGGTCGAACGCACGAGCTATCGCGCGTTGTACCGCACGCGGCTGGGCATCGATCCGATGCGGGCCGACGAGCGCGAACTGCGGGCCGCGCTCGGCGGGGTGGAGATCGACCCCGCCGGGCTGCGGCGCGACGACTGGCTCGACCTGTTGATGACGCACCGGATCCAGCCGCAGCTGCCGGCGGGCGCGATCCTCATCGTGCACGACTATCCCGCCTCGCAATGCATGCTGGCGCGAGTGCGCGAGGACGACGGCGACGCCAATCCGGCGCCGGTCGCAGAACGTTTCGAGCTGTACCTGGGACCGCTCGAACTGGCCAACGGCTATCACGAACTCGCCGATGCGGGTGAACAGCGGCGCAGGTTCGAACACGAGCTGGCGACGCGCGCGGCACGCGGATTGCCCCAGCCCGCCATCGATGTGCGGATGCTCGCTGCACTGCAACACGGGCTCTCCGACTGCGCGGGCGTGGCGCTCGGTGTCGATCGGCTGCTGATGGCGCTGCTGGGCACCGGCCGGATCGCCGAGACGCTGTCGTTCGGGTTCTCACGCGCCTGAACGGCGACGGCGGCGCACGCCGGCATGCGCCGCCCGCGCATGTTGTCGTTCACGAACACCGATTAGATTAGATTCGGAACATCGGACAGGAGGAGGCGCGCCATGAACAGCAGCTTGCGGATTGCAACACTCGCATTGGCACTCGGCGGTACGGGCTGCATGGCCTATGGCGGTGGCTACTACGGCGGTCACGGCGGCGGCTATGGCTCTCCGGGCTACGGCCAGGACCCCGGCTACGGACAAGGCGGCACGCTGCGCTGCGAGTCGCGCGACAATCGCCGCCACTATTGTCCGGCGGACACCCGCGGCGGCGTCCGCATCGGCCGCCAGCTGTCGTCGGCGCAATGCATCCAGGGCAGCAGTTGGGGTTACGACCGGCGCGGTGTCTGGGTGTCGCAGGGGTGCCGCGCGGAATTCGTCTTCGGCGCGGGTGGATCGTACCCGGGGCGCCCCGGCCGTCCTGGGCACGGATCGGGCGACGGCGGGCAGATCGTACGTTGCGAATCGAAGAACAACCGCCACCGCCGCTGCAACGCCGCCGTCGGCCGCGACGTGCAACTGGTGCGCCAGCTGTCCGGCACCCGCTGCGTGCAGCGCCAGAACTGGGGCTGGGACCGCGGCGGCATCTGGGTCGATGGCGGTTGTCGTGCGGAGTTCCGGGTGCGCTGACGCGACGTGCGCAACGGCGGCATCTCCCGGCAACTATCCGGAGTGTGCCAGCAAGCCCTAGACTTCCGCGATGACCGAAGCCATCGACTACGCACGCTACGACCGAATTCGTCCGATCCGCTGGAACGGCGAGTCACTGGAACTGCTCGACCAGCGCAAGTTGCCGTTCGTTGAGGAATACATGCGTTGCGCCGGCAGCGATGCGGTCGCGATGGCGATCCGCGAACTGGTGGTGCGCGGCGCGCCGGCGATCGGCATCGCCGCCGCCTGGGGCGTGGTGCTGGCGGCACGGACCGTCGAGGCGGCGGACGGCGCCGCGGCCGCGGCGGTGCTGGAACCGGCGCTGCAGCGGCTCAACGCCGCGCGGCCCACCGCGGTGAACCTGGCCTGGGCACTCGCGCGCATGCGTGCGGCGCTGCTGATCGCCGGCGACGACTGGCGCGCCGTGCTGGAGCGCGAAGCGCAAGCGATCGAAACCGAGGACCTGGCTGCCAACCGCCGCATGGGCGAACTCGGCGCCGCGCTGATCGCGCCGGGTTCGGGCGTGCTGACCCATTGCAACACCGGCTCGCTGGCGACCGCCGGCTTCGGCACCGCGCTCGGGGTGATCCGCGCCGGCGTCGCCCAGGGCCGGATCGGCAAGGTGTTCGCCGACGAGACCCGCCCATGGATGCAGGGTTCGCGCCTGACCGTGTGGGAGCTGCAGCAGGACGGCATCGACGCCACCCTGATCGCCGATTCCGCCGCCTCGCACCTGCTGAAGAACGGCGAGGTCGAGTGGGTGGTGGTCGGTGCCGACCGCATCTGCGCGAACGGAGACGTCGCCAACAAGATCGGCACCTATCAGCTGGCGATCTCGGCCCGCTTCCACGGCAAGAAGGTGATGGTGGTGGCGCCGTCGTCGACCGTCGACATGGCCACGCCGTCCGGCGATGCGATCGAGATCGAGGAGCGCGATCCGGGCGAACTGCTCGGCGTGAACGGCGGCCGCACGGTGGCCGAGGGCGTGCGGGCCTGGAACCCGGTGTTCGACGTGACGCCCGCGGCGCTGATCGACGCGATCGTGACGGAGAAGGGCGTCGTCGAGCGTCCGGACGCGGAGGCGATGCGGGCGCTGTTCGGCGGGTGAGGCGGTTCAGCCACGGATCGACGCGGATGAACGCGGATAAAGCGGATGACGCGGACAAGACTGAAATCAGCCGGTCCGGAAAGCGCCTGCATCGTCATCCCGGCGTAGGCCGGGATCCATCTTGATGCTGCCTCGAAAGCAAAATGGATGACCAGCCTGCGGCTGTTGTGAAGCGCGTGACCAGCTTCGCTGTTGAAGGGCACTTCGGCCTGCGCCGGGATGACGGCACGAGATGGACCTTTCTGCGCCGGGACGGCGGCAACGATTGCTGCCATGGATGAGCGTGTCGGCTACCGCGGAATCGAGATCAGCCATCCGCGACTGCGGACGTTTTCCGGGCGTGTTCGCCCTATCCGCGTTCATCCGCGTCAATCCGCGGCTAAGTCATTGTTTTTCAGGTGAAAAAAGCTCGCGCGAACGGGCTCGCCGTGCTATGATTTCACGTCTTTTCAACGCGTTGCCGATGGGCCGCGCGGACAGCCGTCCGGAACCGCCGGGCAGGCGTCCGCGAACGGTCCGAGCAGCCAGGATGCAAGCACCCTAGATGGTCGATTCCGCCAGAGAAATCATTCCCGTCAATCTCGAAGACGAAATGCGTCGCAGCTATCTCGATTACGCCATGAGCGTGATCGTGGGGCGCGCGCTCCCGGACGTGCGCGACGGCCTCAAGCCGGTCCACCGCCGCGTGCTGTACGCGATGAACGAACTCGGCGCGCACAGCAACAAGCCGTACTACAAGTCGGCGCGCATCGTCGGTGACGTCATCGGTAAGTACCATCCGCACGGCGACTCGGCGGTGTACGACACCCTGGTGCGCATGGCGCAGCCGTTCTCCCTGCGCTACATGCTGATCGACGGGCAGGGCAACTTCGGCTCGGTCGACGGCGACTCCGCCGCGGCGATGCGCTACACCGAGGCGCGCATGTCGCGCCTGGCGCAGGAGCTGATGGCCGACATCGACAAGGAGACGGTCGATTTCAAGCCCAACTACGACGAGAAGGAGCTGGAGCCGTCGGTGCTGCCGGCGCGGGCCCCCAACCTGCTGATCAACGGTTCGGCCGGCATCGCGGTGGGCATGGCGACCAACATCCCGCCGCACAACCTGTCGGAGGTGGTCGACGCCACCATCGCCCTGATCGACGATCCCGAGATCGACATCGACGGGCTGATGGAACACATCCCCGGTCCGGATTTCCCCACCGCCGGCATCATCAACGGCGTCGGCGGCATCCACCTGGCGTACCGCACCGGCCGCGGCCGCGTGCGCATGCGCGCGCGCGCCGAGATCGAGGTGACCGACAACGGTCGCGAGGCGATCGCGGTCATCGAGATCCCGTACCAGGTCAACAAGGCGCGGCTGATCGAGAAGATCGCCGAACTGGTGAAGGAAAAGAAGATCGAGGGCATCAGCGAGCTGCGCGACGAGTCCGACAAGGACGGCATGCGCATCTACATCGAGATCCGCCGCGGCGAGTCGGCCGAGGTGGTGCTCAACAACCTCTACCAGCAGACCCAGCTGGAGTCGGTGTTCGGCATCAACATGGTGGCGCTGGTCGACGGCCGCCCGCAGCTGCTGAACCTGAAGCAGATCCTCGAGGCGTTCGTGCGCCATCGCCGCGAGGTGGTCACCCGCAGGACGATCTTCGAGCTGCGCAAGGCGCGCAACCGCGCCCACATCCTCGAAGGCCTGACCGTCGCGCTGGCCAACATCGACGAGATGATCGAGCTGATCAAGACCTCGGAGAATCCGCAGGTCGCCAAGGAGCGCATGCTGGGCCGCACCTGGCCGCCGGGCCTGGTCGGCGCGCTGCTGGAAGCGACCGGCGCCGAGGCCTCGCGCCCGGAAGACCTGCCGGACGGGGTGGGACTGGTCGACGGCAGTTATCAACTTACCGACGTCCAGGCGCAGCAGATCCTGGAGATGCGCCTGCACCGCCTGACCGGCCTGGAACAGGAGAAGCTGACCGAGGAATACCGCCAGCTGCTCGACGCGATCCGCGGCCTGATCGAGATCCTCGAGGATCCGGACGTGCTGCTGGAGGTGATCCGCACCGAGCTGCGCAACCTCAAGGAGGAGTTCGGCGACGCGCGCCGCAGCGAGATCCGCGCCAGCGAGGAGGACCTCGACATCCTCGACCTGATCGCGCCCGAGGACGTGGTGGTGACGCTGTCGCACGCCGGCTACGCCAAGCGCCAGCCGGTGACCGCCTATCGCGCGCAGAAGCGCGGCGGCCGCGGCCGCTCGGCCGCGGTGGCGAAGGAAGAGGACTTCATCGACCGCCTGTGGCTGGTCAACACCCACGACACCCTGCTCACCTTCACCAGCGCCGGGCGCGTGTTCTGGCTGCCGGTGCACCAGCTGCCCGACGCCGGCCCCAACGCGCGCGGCCGGCCGATCATCAACTGGATCGCGCTGGAGGAGGGCGAGCAGGTGCAGGCGGTGGTGCCGGTACGCGAGTATGCCGGGGACCGGTTCGTGTTCTTCGCCACCCGCCGCGGCACGGTGAAGAAGACCCCGTTGGCCGAGTTCGCCTATCGCCTGCAGCGCGGCAAGATCGCGATCCGCCTCGACGAGGGCGACGCGCTGGTGGACGTGGCGCTGACCGACGGCGATCGCGACATCATGCTGTTCGCCTCCAACGGCAAGGCCGTGCGTTTCGACGAGGCCGCGGTGCGCTCGATGGGCCGTACCGCGGCCGGCGTGCGCGGCATCCGCCTGGGCGAGGGCGAGTCGGTGGTCAGCCTGATCGTGGTCGAAGGCGACGGCGACGTCCTCACCGCCAGTGCCCGAGGCTACGGCAAGCGCACCCCGGTCGCCGAGTACCCGAAGAAGGGCCGCGGCACCCAGGGCGTGTTGGCGATCAAGACCAGCGAGCGCAACGGCCGGCTGGTCGGCGCCATCCAGCTCAGCGACCACCACGAGGTGCTGCTGATCTCCGACGGCGGCACCCTGGTGCGCACGCGCGCCTCGGAGATCTCGCAGGTCGGCCGCAACACCCAGGGCGTGACCCTGATGCGGCTGGCCGCCGACGAGAACCTGCAGGCGGTGGAGCGGGTCGACGCGTCGCTGGACGAGGATGCGGAGACGGCCACGCCGCAACCGTCCGAGGCCGAGCAGCGCCCGGACGCCTGATGCATCGCTGATGCGCACCCGCCGGCGATGCGCGTCCGCATCGCCGGCGGGTCTATACTCGACGCCACTCCAGGGAAAGAGTGCGCGCACGATGAGCAAGCATGCCGTTGGACCGGTTTGCCGCCGGGCCGTGATCGCTGTCCTCGTTCCGATGCTGGTGCTGCTCGGGATCGTTGCATGCAAGCGCGACGACGGCGGCCAGTTGCCGACCGCCAGCGGCGAGGCGATCCACGCCGAGCGGCAGGAGATCGAAGGCTTCGGCCTGGCCCGTGCCTGGCCCGACCAGCGCAGCGATGGACTGGCGATCGCGCTCGAATTCTCGCAGCCGCTGGTCGGCACCCAGGATTTCGACAAGCTGGTCACCTTCGCCGAGAAGGTCGGCGGAGAAGGCAGCTGGTCGCTCGACGAGGACGGCAGGACGCTGCGCTTCCCCTTCGTCGAGGCCAACCGCGACTACACGGTCCGCATCTCCGCCGACCTGACCGCCGCCGACGGCAGCCGCCTGGGCGAGGCGGTCGAGCGCAGGATCCATACCGGCGATCTGGAGCCGGCGGTCGGGTTCGCCTCGCAGGGCAGCGTGCTGCCGGCGCGCGAAAGCCGCGGCCTGCCGGTGGTGTCGCTCAACGTGCCCGAGGTCGACGTCGAGTTCCTGCGCGTGCGCGAGAGCGCGCTGCCGCAGTTCTTCAGGCAGTACCAGCGCGGCGGCCGCAGGGGCAGCTGGGAGCTGAGCGCCGATTACGACGACCGGCGGCCGCTGTCGCGGTTGGCCGAACCGGTCTACGTCAACCGTTTCGTGCTCGGCGGCGAGCGCAACGAGCGCGTGCTGACGCACCTGCCGCTGCAGGACATCGCCGAGTTGCAGCAGCCCGGCCTGTACTTCGCCGCGATGAAGCGCGCCGGCTCGTTCGACGACGCGGTCGAGACCGCGTTCTTCAGCGTCAGCGACATCGGCCTGCACGCGCGCGCCTACAAGGACAAGCTGTTCGTGCATACCGCGTCGCTGCGGGACGGCGGCGCGACCGGCGGGGTCGGGTTGCGCGTGCTCGATGCCGACGGCGAGGAGATCTACGAGGCCGAGACCGACCGCAACGGCAATGCGCTGCTCGACTACACCCTCGATGCCGCGCACGTGCTGGTGGCCAGCCGCGGCAGCGACGTGTCGATACTGCCGTTCAACCAGCCGGCGCTCGACCTGTCGGAGTTCGCCGTCAGCGGACGCGAGCAGGCCTGGTTCGACGTGTTCGCCTGGTCGGGTCGCGACCTGTACCGCCCGGGCGAAACCGTGCGGGTGTCGGCGTTGCTGCGCGATCGCGACGGCGCCCCGGTGGCGGCCAAGGACGGCAAGACGCAGCCGCTGTTCGTGCGCCTCAAGCAGCCGGACGGCAAGACGCTGTTCGAAACCCCGCTGCAGGCGGGGGCGCAGGGCTATTACCGCCTCGAGCGCGAGATTCCCGTCGACGCGCCCACCGGGCGCTGGCAGGTCGAGTTCCGCACCGACCCGGGCAGCCGCGAGGCCGTCCAGGGCATGACCCTGCGGATCGAGGAGTTCCTGCCCGAGCGGATGAAGCTCGAGCTCGACAGCCCCGATCCGGTGCTCGCCCCGGGCCGGCCGCTGCGCCTGCGCGCGAGCGGCGCCTATCTCTACGGTGCGCCGGCGGCCGGCAACCGCTTCAGCGCGACCCTGGCGGTGGCGGTGGCGCAGCATCCGGTCGAGTCGCTGCCCGACTACTTCTTCGGCGACCCGACGGTCGAGCTGCCGCGCGAGGCGAAGGAGGTCGTCGACGCCGAGCTCGACGCCAAGGGACTCCTGCAGCAGGACATCGCCTTGCCGGAAGAGGCCAAACCATCGACTCCGATCGCCGCGGTCGTCACCGGCAGCCTGTACGAAAGCGGCGGCCGCAGTGTCGACCGCGCGCTCAGGCGGGTGATGTGGCCGGCCGACGCGCTGGTCGGCGTGCGGCCGCTGTTCGACGACGCCGAGGGTGCCGACGCCAACGCCAGTGCCGGCTTCGAGCTGGTGCGGGTGAACGCGGCGGGGGATGCGCAGCCGCTGAAGGGACTGAAGGTCACCCTGGTGCGCGAGCTCCGCGATTACCACTGGACCCACGACGACGACGGCGGCTGGAACTACGACTTCACCCGCCGCTTCCAGAACGTCGAGACCCGTACCGTCGACGCCGGCAGCGGCGCGGTGCGCTTCGATTTCCCGGTGGAGTGGGGCGAGTATCGCGTCGACGTGCAGGACCCGGAGACCGGCCTGACCACGCGCTACCCGTTCCGTGCCGGCTGGAGCTGGAACGACCAGAACCGGGGGCTCGACGCGCGTCCGGACAAGGTCAAGCTCGCCCTCGACAAGACCGGCTACCGCGCCGGCGACACGCTGAAGGTCACGGTGACGCCGCCGCACCCGGGCAAGGGCCTGCTGCTGGTGGAAAGTGACGCGCTGCTGTACGTGCAGGCGATCGATGCCGAACCCGGCAGCAGCTTCGAGATCCCGATCACCGCGGAGTGGGAACGGCACGACGTCTACGTGACGGCGCTGGTGTTCCGCGGCGGCAGCGCCGCGAGCAAGGTCACGCCGACGCGCGCGGTCGGCGTCGCCCACGTGCCGATGGACCGGCGCGACCGGCGCGTCGCGGTGGGATTGTCGGTCGAAAAACTGGTGCGGCCGGAGCGGCCGCTGCGGGTGACGGTGAGCGCGCCGCAGCTGGCCGGCAAGGAGGCCTACGCCACGGTGTCGGCGGTGGATGTCGGCATCCTCAACATCACCCGGTTCCCGGTGCCGGACGCGGTGGCGCACTTCTTCGCCCAGCGCCGCTTCGGCATCGATGCCTACGACGTGTACGGACGGGTGATCGAGAGCTACGACGGCGGCATCGCGCGCATCCGCTTCGGCGGCGACATGGCGCTGGACGCGCTGCCGCAGGCGCGGCGGCCGACCGCGCGGGTGCAGACCGTGGACCTGTTCGCCGGCCCGGTGAAGCTCGACGCCAAGGGCAACGCCCGGGTGGAGCTGCCGGTGCCGGACTTCAACGGCACCCTGCGGGTGTCGGCGCTGGTGTATTCCGAACGCGCCTACGGCAACCGCGATGCCGAGACCGTGGTGCGCGCGCCGATCGTGGCCGAGGCCAGCATGCCGCGGGTGCTGGCGCCGGGCGACCGCAGCACGGTCACCCTCGATCTCAGCAACTACACCGGTAAATCCGGCGAGTTCGCGGTGCGCGTCGACGGCGAGGGGCCGGTCTCGATCGGCGACGGCGCGCGCAGCGCGACGATCGAGCCGGAAGGCAAGGCGACGCTGAGCTTTCCGCTGACCGCGGGCAACGACTACGCCACCGCGCAGGTGCGGGTGCGGGTGGAAGGCAACGGCCACACGGTCGATCGGCGCTACGACCTGCCGGTGCGCGCCGGCTGGCCGGCGGTATTGCGGGCGCAGACGCGCGCGCTCGACCCGCTGGCGCCGGTGACGATGGACGCGTCGCTGGCCGACGGGTTGATGCCGGGTTCGGTGCAGGCGCGGATGAGCGTCGGCGCACTGCCGCCGATCCCGTTCGCCAGCGCGCTGCACGGGGCGCTGCACTATCCGTACGGTTGCGCCGAGCAGACCACCAGCCGCGGCTACGCGGCGCTGCTGCTCGACCCGGCCACGGTGAAGATGCTCGGCATCCGCGACGTCGATGCGCAGAAGCGCCGTACGATCGTCGAGGGCGCGTTCGGCCGGCTGGCGTCGATGCAGGCGGACAACGGCCATTTCTCGATGTGGGGCAGCAGCGGCGACATCAGCCCGGGGCTGACCCCGTACATCGCCGAGTTCCTGCTTGATGCGCGCGATGCCGGCTTCGCGGTGCCGGAGACGGTGCTGCAGAAGGCGCTCGAACGCCTCAACGAGGACCTGCTTGGGGGCGGCCAGGAATTCTACGGCCGCGACAACCGCCAGCACCTCAAGTTCGCCTACCAGGCGCACGCCGGCTACGTGCTGGCGCGGGTGCAACGCGCGCCGCTGGGCACCCTGCGTGCGTTGTACGACAACGAGCGCGGCAACACCCTCACCGGGCTGCCGCTGGTGCACCTGGGCCTTGCGCTGCGCCTGCAGGGCGATGCCGCGCGCGGCGACCGTGCGATCGCGCAGGGGTTCGCCTTCGAGGACGCGCGTCCGCGCTACCTCGGCGACTACGGCAGTCCGCTGCGCGACTCGGCGCTGAAGATCGCGCTGACCGAGGAGCGCGGCGCCGGCAAGCCGGCGTACGTCGCGCGCGCGATCGATATCGGCCGCGAGATCGGCGCGCGCCGCGGCAACGGCGCGCTGTACCTGAGCACCCAGGAGCAGATCGCGCTGGCGCGGCTCGGCAAGGCGCTGGCGAGCGACCAGCAGCGGCGCGTGTCCGGCGTGCTGCGGATCGGCGACAGCGACGAGCCGGTCGCCGAGACGCGGGTGTTCGGCCGCACCTTCGATTTCGCGGCGCTGTCGCGCGGCGTGCGCTTCGAGCCGAAGGGCGAGGCGCCCATGTATGCCAGCCTGGAGGTCGCCGGGGTGTCGCGCACGGCGCCCGAGCCCGACTTCAGCGATCTCAAGGTCGAGCGCCGGCTGTACCGCACCGACGGCAAGCCGTGGACGCCCGGCCCGCTGAAGGAGGGCGAGGCGCTGATCGTCGCCGTCGCCATCACCGCCGACCGCGCGATGCCCGACGCGCTGCTCACCGACCTGTTGCCGTCGGGGCTGGAGATCGAGAACTTCAACCTCGGCGATGCCGGGCAGTGGGCCGGTGTGACCGTCGCGGGAATCGAGCTGACAGAACGCGGCGGCTCGGCCGACGTCAGGCACGAGGAATTCCGCGACGACCGCTATGTCGCCGCGCTATCGCTCGACGCCGGGCGCACTGCGCGGCTGTTCTACCTGGTGCGCGCGGTCACGCCGGGCACCTACACGGTGCCGCCGCCGCTGGTCGAGGACATGTACCGTCCGGAGCTGCGCGGCGTCGGCCGCGCGCCGGTGGAGCGCATCACGGTAGAGCAGCCGTGAGGCGGAATTGGTGAGTGGAGATTACGCGTAGGAGCGCACCCGGGCGCGGCGCCATGAAGCAGGAACGAGTCAATAGGAACGAGGAACGAGAGGGACGACCTGCCTCTACTCGTTGCTCGTTCCTCTCCACTCGTTTCTCCTGCCGTCGATACCGTAGCCTGCCATGGCTGCGCTGGACGGCCGCCGCCGCGCTGCTGTCGCTGCTGGTCCTCGATCTCGCGTTCCCGCCGCCGTTGCCGAAGGCGCGCGACACCAGCACGCTGGTGGTCGCGCGCGACGGCACGCCGCTGCGCGCGTTCGCCGACGCCGAAGGCGTGTGGCGGCACCCGGCCGATCCCGACGCGGTGTCGCCGCTGTACCTGCAGGCGCTGCTGACCTACGAGGACCGCTGGTTCCACCGCCATCCCGGCGTCAACCCGGTGTCGCTGCTGCGCGCCGCGGCGCAGTGGGTGCGCGGCGGCCGCATCGTCTCCGGCGGTTCCACGCTGACGATGCAGGTCGCGCGCATCCTCGCCCCGCCATCCGCGGGGCACACCCGCTCGCTGCCCGGCAAGTTCAGGCAGATGCTGCGCGCGCTGCAGCTGGAGGCGCGCCTGTCCAAGCGCGAGGTCCTGACCCTGTACCTGGAGCGCGCGCCGTTCGGCGGCACCATCGAGGGCGTGGAGGCCGCCAGCTGGGCGTACCTGGGCAAGTCCGCCGCGCGCCTTTCGCACGCCGAGGCGGCGCTGCTGGCGGTGCTGCCGCAGGCGCCGAGCCGGCTGCGCCCCGACCGCCATCCCGAACGCGCGCAGGCGGCGCGCGACAAGCTGCTCGAACGCATGGTCGACCAGGGGGTCTGGTCGCGCGCCCTGGTCGACGACGCGCGCATCGAGCCGGTGGTGTCGCGCGCGCTGCGGCAGCCGCTGCATGCCGCGCTGCTGGCGCAGCGGCTGCGCGACGGCGACCCGCGCAGCGCGCGCATCGCCTCGACCATCGATCCCGGCCTGCAGCGCATGCTGGAGGAGCGCGTGGCCGCGTACTTCTCGAACCTGCCCGAGCGCACGTCCGCGGCGCTGCTGGTCGTCGACAACGCGACCCTGCAGGCGCGGGCCTATGTCGGCTCGGTGGCGTTCGGCGACCGCGCCCGGCTCGGCCACGTCGACATGGTGCGGGCCTGGCGCTCGCCGGGATCGACATTGAAGCCGTTCCTGTACGGCATGGCGCTCGACGACGGCCTGATCCATTCCGAGAGCCTGCTGGTGGATGCGCCGCAGGCGTTCGGCGGCTACCGCCCGGGCAACTTCGATGCCGCGTTCAACGGTCCGGTGGCGGCGTCCACCGCGTTGCGGTTGTCGCTCAACGTGCCGGCGGTGGACCTGCTCGACCGCGTCGGCCCGGCGCGCTTCGCCGCGCGGCTGGAGAACGCCGGGATCCGACTGCGGTTCCCGCGCGGCGCCGCACCCAACCTGTCGCTGATCCTCGGCGGCACCGGCGCGACCCTGGAGGACCTGGTCGGCGCGCATGCGGCGTTGCGCCGCGGGGGCATCGCCGGCCGCGTGCGCTACACCGCGGACGCGCCGCTGGTCGAGCGGCGGTTGATGTCGCCGGGCGCGGCGTGGATCGTCGGCGAGATCCTCGCCTCCAACCCGCGTCCGGGCGAGCGCGCCGACACCTTCGATACCGGCGGCCGCCCGCGCGTGGCCTGGAAGACCGGCACCAGCTACGGCTTCCGCGACGCCTGGGCGCTGGGCGCGACGGGACGGTACTCCATCGGGGTGTGGGTGGGGCGCCCCGACGGCACGCCGCTGCCGGGGCAGTACGGCGCGATCACCGCGTTGCCGCTGCTGTTCGAGGTGGTCGACACGCTGCCGCGCGCGCGCGGCGACGGCAATCCGCTGCCGCCGCCGCACAACGTGCGGCGCGAGGACATCTGCTGGCCGCTGGGCACGTCCGCCGCTGCGCAGCCGGTCGCGCTGTGCCAGCGTCGCCGCAAGGCGTGGGTGCTGGACGACGCGGTGCCGCCGACGTTCGCCGAGCGCGATGCGCGGCTGTGGAGCGCCGGACGCGAGCGTTTCCGGGTCGACGCGCGCAGCGGCCTGCGGCTGTCGGGCGCGTGCCGTGACACGCACGTCGCGCGCGTTGCCGAGATCGCGCATTGGCCGACATTGGCATCGCCATGGCTGCCTGCGGCCGCCCGCCGCGCTTCCAGCCTGCCGCCGCTGTCACCGGACTGCGCACACGACGGTCGCGATGCGGTCGCGACGTTGCGCATCGACGGCGTCAACGAGGGCGCCACGCTGGCGCGGCCGCCGGGCAGCGGTCGCGGCGTGCGGCTGTCGCTGCGCGCGCTCGGCAGCGGCGGGCGCGTCCAGTGGCTGTTGAACGGACGCTGGATCGCCGAGACCGAAGGCACGCGGCCGCTGCTGCGCGAGTTCGATACGCCCGGCGAGCACGTGCTGACCGCATTGGCCGAAGGCGGCGCCTGGGCGCGGGTGGGGTTCCGGATCGCACGCTGAGATGCCGGATCGGGATCTCGACTCAAGGTGTATCATCCGGCCCGTGACCCGACGCGCTCGCCATCGCCTACGCATCGCCCTCGTGGTGGTGTTCTGCCTGCTGTTCCAGCAGGCGGCGCTGGCGGTGTATTTCTGCCCGACAGGGCAGGCGCCTGCCGAAATCGAGGCGATGGTCGAGGAATGCGCCAAGAAGGGCATGGAGCAGGTGCAAGGCAATCCGACCCTGTGCCACAAGCACTGCAATCCGGACCGGTCGACCGCACCTGATATCGTCAAACTGTCGGTGCCCCCGTTGGCGCTGCCGGCGCCAACGATGCCGCTGTTCACGGTGCAACTGGTTTCGCGCGCGGCCGCCTGGGCCGAGGTGCCGATGACCGGCTCGGACCCACCGCCACGACTGCGATTCTGCAGTCTTCTGATCTAGACCCCGAAACGACGTTGCGTAGTACGCCGGCGCAGGAGCGCCGCGTACGTGTCGTGGCCGTTTCGGAGGTCTTATGCCTGTCCGTTCCCTTGTCGGCGCCGTCCATTCCGTAATCGTGCGTGGGGCGATGCCGTGTCTGATCGTTGCGTCCCTCGCAACGCCCGCTGTCGCGGTGTTCGCCGCGCCCCTTGAAATCTCTCTGCCGGAGGCCGTCCGCCGCGCCAGCGAACGCGTGCCGATGCTCGAGGCCCGCCGCGCATCGGTCGAGGCCGCGCGGCAGGAATCGCACCGCGCCGGGGCATTGCCCGATCCGACGCTGATCGTCGGCATCAGCAACCTGCCGGTGACGGGCTCCGATGCGTTCGATGACGCCATCGACCCCATGACCATGAAGTGGATCGGACTGCGCCAGGCGTTCCCGGCCCGGGCCAAGCGCGAGGCGCAACGTTCGCTGGCCCTGCGCAGGACCGACGAGGCGCAAGCGCTGGAGACGGCCGAGCGGCTGGATGTGCAGCGCGCAAGCGCCGAAGCCTGGATCGGCTTGTGGGCGCGCCAACGCGAACTGCAGAAACTGCATGCATTGCGGGAGCAAGTGCAACTGGCTGCGCGGTTGGCCAAGGCGGGTGTCGGGAGTGGCGGGTCGCTCAACGACGCCTTGGCCGCGGAAGCCGCCGTGCTGGAACTGGACAACCGTATCGCCGCCGCCGAGGCCGCGCAGGTCGAGGCCCGGGAGGCGTTGCATCGCTGGGTCGGCGAAACCGCAGACGGCGGCCTCCGTGCCGCCGACACGACGCCGGACTTCACCACGACGCCGTATTCGCAATCCGAACTGCTGGCGGCGCTGGATCGCCTGCCGGCATTGCAGCCCGTCGACGCGCAGCTGGAAACCGCAGCGGCGGAGGTCGACGCAGCACGCGCCGAGAAGCGCCCGGACTGGAGCGTGACCGCCTCGTACGGGCAACGCGAGGCCAGCCGCAGCGACATGCTGATGCTGGAGTTCGGCGTCGGCCTGCCGCTGTTCACGCGCAACCGGCAGGACCGCGGCGTCGCCGCGCGCCAGGCGAATTACCAGGCGGCCCTGGCCACCCGCGAAGACCGGCGCCGGCAACTGGTCGCACGGATCCGCGCCGCCTTTGCGCAATGGGAGGGCAGCAAGCGCGTGGTGGCCTTACACGAAGATGCGCAGATCCCGCTCGCACGCGACCGCAGCAGCACCGCGCTGGCCGCCTACCGTGCCGGCGGCGAGCTGCGTCCCTGGCTGGACGCGCATCAAGACGAACTCGAATTGCACCTGATGCACGTCCAGCACCTGGCGCAGCTGGGCCGCGCCTGGACGGCGGTGTCTTTCCTGCTGACTTCGGAGACTCAACCGTGAACCGGATGAACCGTATCGTGATCGTCGTCGTGGCGGCGGCAGTGGTGTTGGCGGCCCTGGGCGCCGGGTACTGGTGGGGGCGGTCGCAGTCGGGCAGTCCGGCGACCGGCAGCGCCGGGGCCGTGTCGGACGACCGCGAAGTCCTCTACTGGTACGACCCGATGGTCCCGGACCAGCACTTCGACAAGCCGGGCAAGTCGCCTTTCATGGACATGATGCTGGTCCCCAAATACGCCGACGAAGCGGCTGGCGGTGGAATCTCGATTGCGCCCGGCATGCGACAGAGCCTCGGCATCCGGGTCGCGCCGGCCGAGCTTGGCCGGCTGGAGAGCGCACTGACGGTGCCGGGCACCCTCGGCTGGGACCTGCGCGCCGAGCACGTGATCAGCATGCCGGTCGACGGCGTCGTCAGCCGGCTGCACGTCAAAACGCCGTTCGAGTCCGTGCATGCGGGTCAGCCGTTGGTGAACGTGCTGGCCCCGCGCTGGAGCGTGGCGCTGGCGGAGGCCGGCGCGCTGGACGGGGCCGGTTCGGCCTCGGCGCAGGCGTTGCGTTCGGCCGCGCAGCAACGCCTGCGTGCGCTTGGCCTGCCGAGCGGCGCACGAGCAGCTGGCGACGGCAGCATCGTGCTGATTTCGCCGGTCACCGGTGTGGTCAGCGAAATCGGCGTGCGCGAGGGGGATGCCGCCATGCCAGGCACGATGCTGTTACGGGTCAACGGCGCGGACACGATGTGGCTGGTAGCGGCGGTGCCGCAGGCCGATGTCGCCGGATTGCGGGCCGGCACGCCGGTGCAGGCCCGCGTGAGCGCGTTTCCGGGACGGCAGTTCACGGGCGAGGTCGAGGCCTTGCTGCCCGACGTCGACCCCAGCAGCCGAACCCAGCAGGCGCGGATCGTGCTGGATAACCCGGAAGGCCTGCTGGCGCCGGGCATGTTTGCCGAGGTCGGTCTGCAGCCCGAGCGCGGCAAGAAGGAGGTGCTGCTGGTGCCGACGGACGCCGTCATCGGCGCCGGCGAGCGGTCCCACGTGATCGTCCGCGACGAGAACGACAGGTTCGTGCCGGTGGCCGTCCGGACCGGGCGCAGCAGCGGAGGCCGCACCGAAATCTTGAGCGGGCTGAAAGGCGGCGAACCCGTGGTGGTGTCGGGGCAGTTCCTGATCGATTCGGAGGCGAGCCTGTCGGGGGCGCTGGAGCGTTTGAATGCGGCTTCGGAGGAGAGTGCCGAAACGGAATCAGCGCCGGGGAACGAGCAGGAACGCAAATGTGAAGTCGAGTACTGGCATGACCCGATGGTGCCGGACCGGCATTTCGACGAGCCCGGCCAATCGCCGTTCATGGACATGATGCTGGTGCCCAGGTTCACGGACGCGTCGAGCCCCGACTGCACCGTCGACGATGTCCAGGGCGCCGCCAAGGCGGAGGCGCAATCATGATCGCGCGCATCATCCGCGGCTCGATCGCCAACCGGGTGCTGGTGCTTGCGGCCGCTGTGGCGCTGGCGGTGTGGGGCCTGTGGGCGCTGACGCGAACGCCGCTCGACGCGCTGCCGGACCTGTCCGACGTGCAGGTCATCATCCGCACCGAGTGGCCTGGGCAGACGCCGCGCATCGTCGAGGACCAGGTCACCTACCCGTTGACCACGACCATGCTGTCGGTCCCCGGGGTCAGGACGGTGCGCGGCTTCTCGTTTTTCGGCGACTCCTACGTCTACGTGCTGTTCGACGACGACACTGATCTGTACTGGGCGCGTTCGCGCGTGCTCGAATACCTGAGCCAGGTGCGCGGCGAGTTGCCGGAAGGCGTCAATCCGTCGCTCGGTCCGGACGCAACCGGCCTGGGCTGGGTGTACCAGTACGCATTGGTCGACCGTACCGGCCAATACGATCTGGGCGAGTTGCGTTCGCTGCAGGACTGGTTCCTGCGCTACGAGCTCAAGACCGTCCCCGACGTGGCCGAGGTCGCGAGCCTGGGCGGCATGGTCCAGGCCTGGCAGATCGTGCCGGACCTGCAGGGGTTGGCGGCGCGCGGCATTACCGTCGCCCAGCTGACAGAGGCGATCCAGGCCGCCAATGGTGCCACCGGCGGCTCGGTGATCGAGCAGGCCGAGGCCGAGTTGATGGTGCGTAGCGAGGGCTACCTGCAGAACCGGGCGGATTTCGAAACCATCCCGGTGGCCAGCGGCCCGGTGCCGGTGCTGCTGCGCGACGTGGCGACGGTGCAGCGCGGGCCGACGTTGCGACGCGGCATCGCCGAGCTCGACGGCGAAGGCGAGGTCGCCGGCGGCATCATCGTGCTGCGTACCGGCAAGGACGCACTCACGGCGATCCAGGCGGTCAAGGATCGGCTCGAGGAGTTGCAGGCCAGCCTGCCCGACGGGGTCGAGGTGGTACCGGTGTATGACCGCTCCGAACTGATCCTGGATGCGGTGCGCAATCTGGCGAAGAAGCTCGGCCAGGAGTTCCTGATCATCGCACTGGTGTGCGCATTGTTCCTGTGGCACCTGCGCTCGTCGCTGGTGGTGATCATCAGCCTGCCGCTGGGCGTGCTGGCCGCCTTCATCGTCATGTACTACCAGGGGATCAGCGCCAACCTGCTGTCGCTGGGCGGCATTGCGATCGCGATCGGCGCGATGGTCGATGCTGCGGTGGTGATGATCGAGAACGCGCACAAGCACGTCGAAGCCTGGCGCCTGGCGCACGAAGATCGCGATGAACCCTCGCCCGTCGAGCGCTGGGGGATGATCGCCGATGCCGTCAGCGAAGTCGGGCCGGCACTGTTCGTCAGCCTGCTGGTGATCACCCTCTCGTTCGTGCCGGTGTTCGCGTTGGAGGCCCAGGAGGGACGACTGTTCTCGCCGCTGGCCTTCACCAAGACTTATGCGATGGCCGCCGCCGCGGGCTTGTCGATCACCCTGGTGCCGGTGCTGATGGGCTACCTGATCCGCGGGAAACTCCGTGCGGAGTCGGAAAATCCGATCAATCGCGCATTGCTCGTCGGCTACCGGCCGGTGTTGAACTGGGTGCTGCGCTTCCCGCGGCTGACCCTGGTCGCGGCCGGCGTGGTGTTGCTGCTGACCGCACTGCCCTATATGAAGCTCGGCAGCGAGTTCATGCCGCCGCTGGACGAAGGTAGTCTGATCTACATGCCCACCGCGCTGCCCGGCTTGTCGGCCGGCAAGGCGGCGCAGCTGCTGCAGCAAAGCGACCGCATGATCAAGACCGTGCCCGAGGTGGAACACGTGTTCGGCAAGGCCGGGCGCGCGCAGACCACCACCGATCCGGCGCCGCTGGTGATGTTCGAATCCACGGTGACGTTCAAGCCGCGCAGCGAATGGCGTCCGGGCATGACCATGGACAAGCTGATCCAGGAACTGGACCAGGCGGTGCAACTGCCCGGCCTGACCAACCTGTGGGTGCCGCCGATCCGCAACCGCATCGACATGCTGTCGACCGGCATCAAGAGTCCGATCGGGATCAAGGTCAGCGGGCCGGACATCGACGAGTTGGCGCGTCTGGCCGAGCAGATCGAGAAGATCGCCACCGAAGTGTCCGGGGTCAGCTCGGCGGTGGCCGAACGGATCACCGGCGGGCGCTATCTCGATGTCACCGTCCGTCGCGAAATCGCCGCCCGCTACGGCCTCAGCCAGGCCGCGTTGCAGCGACTGATCGCAACCGTGGTCGGTGGCGCGCCGATCGCCCAGACCATCGAAGGCCGCGAGCGCTACCCGGTGGTGCTGCGCTATCCGCGCTCGCAACGCGACAGCGTGGCGGCGCTGGAACAGTTGCCGATCGTGGCCGCCGGCGGCGTGCAGCTGACCCTGGGCCAGGTGGCCGACCTGAAGCTCACCTCCGGGCCGCCGATGCTCAAGAGCGACGACGCACGGCTGACCAGCTATGTCTACGTCGACGTGGCCGGGCGCGATCTGGGCTCGGTGGTCGCCGACCTGCAGGACGTGGTCGCCGAACAGGTGCAGCTGCCGGCCGGTTACGCGGTGCAATGGTCGGGGCAGTTCGAATTCATGCAACGCGCACGCGCGCGGCTGCAGATGGTGGTGCCGATGACGCTGGCGATCATCTTCGGGCTGATCTACCTGGTGTTCCGGCGCGCTGCGGAGGCGGCCATCATCATGCTCAGCCTGCCGCTGGCCGTTGTCGGTGGGCTATGGCTGATCTGGCTGATGGGCCACGCGATCTCGGTCGCGACCCTGATCGGCTTCATCGCCCTGGCCGGCGTGGCCGCCGAGCTGGGCATCATCATGCTGCTGTACCTGCGGAATGCATGGGAAAGGCAACTCGAAGCCGACCCGAATTCGGATGCGACCGCAGTCGATCGTGCGATCCGCGACGGCGCGGTGCAGCGGGTGCGGCCGATCGCGATGACCGTGGCGGTGATCCTGGCCGGCCTGCTTCCGCTGATGATCGGCGGCGGCGCCGGCTCGGAGGTGATGCAGCGCATCGCCGCGCCGATGGTCGGCGGCATGCTCAGCGCGCCGTTGCTGTCGATGCTGGTGATCCCGGCGGCTTACAAGCTGCTCCAGCAGAGCCGGCTGACCCGCGCAAGCCATCGCGCTCGCCATACCCCGTCGGGATGACATGGACACTCGCCCATCGACCGGAGGACAAGGCGACTGCGACGGTCGAAGGCGCTTCGGACGTGCGCGGCCTCAGCGCTTGACGTACCCGATCCACGAAAACAGCGGGCGCCCGAACGCCAGGCACAGCAGCGACAGCACGACCACGGCACCGACGTGCCAAAGCAGCACCATCAGTGCGCTCTCTCCGCCGTGAAACAGGCTCACGCCCGCGGCCGACAGGGCCGCGGCGCTCAGCGCCGACAGCATCGCCGTGGGACCGGGGCGGACGACGCCGGCATGGCGCACCATCAGCAGCATCACCAGCCCGAGCGGAATGCTGGCCATGGCGATCGCGACGGCGCATTCCGAGCTGGCCATCTCCAGCACGAAGGCTTCGCTGCCCATGCGGGCGGCATCGTGCAGGCAGCCCCAGCCCAGGCCGCCCAGCCACAACGCGAGCGCCGGCAGCGGAAGCCAGGCCCAGCGCGGCGAGCGGCCCGGCACGCTGATCTGGAAGACCGCGTAGGCGGCGAGCACGCCGGTCAGGATGCTGGCGATCCATTCGACCAGCGCCGGCGGCGCGGCAAGATCCGCAGTCAGGCCGGGGCGCAGGCCATAGGCGGCGACGATCGCCATGATGAGCGCGGTTGCCATCGCGACCCACAGCAGCGTTCGTCGCAACGGCGATGCGAGCGGACGGACCGGCCTGGCCTGCGCGGTCAGCTGGTCGATGAGGCGGCTGGTGTCAGTCATGAGGTTCTTCCTTTCCCGCCAAGGCTTGCCGCAACGATTTCAACGCGCGATGACAGGCCACTTTCAGCGCACCGACGCTTTGCCGGCTGCGGGTCGATGCCTCGCCGAGCGAGAGTTCTTCGAGGTGCAGCAGGCGGATCGCCTCCTGCTGTTTCGGCGACAGTCCGTCGACGGCTTCGTGGACCGTACGACTGTCGTGAAGGTGCGTCGTCGTTTCGTACGGGCCGGGCGACGCCTCCTGCAGGCGATCCAGTGCGTCGTCGGCGTCGATTTCATGCGCGACGCGCCGCGAGCGGCGCCGGAGCAGGTCGATGCAGCGGCGCGTGGCGATCGTGGCCAGCCAGGGCTTGAACGGCCGCCCATGTTCATAGGTATGCCGGATGTCGTGCACGACCAGCAGAATCTCCTGCACGGCATCCTCCGCATCCTCGCCGCGGCCGAGATAGCGATGCGCAATCGCCCGCAGGTAGGGAGTGATGTCGCTGAGCAGCGAGTGGTACGCCGCCCGGTCGCCGTCCTGCGCGCGCATCATCAGCCCGGCCCATGCCGCGCCGCTGTCCCGGCCGTGCCGGGGCGAACCGCCGGGGGCGGCGGATGGATTGCGCTGGGGCATCGACGTGGTCGACTCCGGTCGCTGGAACGGGAGGATGGTGGCCATGATGCGACGGTCCGATGCGATCACCAAGTGCGGCACCGTGCCCGGGCGCGGCTGCGATTCGTGATCAGGTGATCCAGGGAGACGACTCCCGGCCCCCTGGCCATGAGGTAGAGCATCGCCACGGCCCACATCCCGTGCGTCGCGAACGCGCCGGGGTAGACGAAGACCTGGATCACCAGCGTCATGAGCAGCAGCGCGAACGCCGAGAAGCGGCTGGCCAGTCCGATCAGCAGCAGCAGCGGAAACACGTGCTCGGCGACGGCGGCGGTCACCGCGGCCAACTCGGGCGAAATCAGCGGCAGTGCGTATTCGCTGCGGAACAGTTCCACCGCATTCCCGGACATCCGCGGCAGGCCGAGTTCGGCGGTGCGGCCGATGGGGTCCAGCACCAGCCCTTCGATCTTGGTCTGCCCGGACAGCCAGAAGGTGACCGCGATCGAGAACCGCGCCAGCAGGGCGATGAAGCTGTGGGGAATGCGCTCGAAGAGCGCGATCACCTTCCAGATACCTCGTGCAGCGGCGGCCGAAGGGCCTGGACGGGTGTCGGGGGCGGCTGCTGCGAAAGTGTCCATGTCAATGCTCCGGGGTGGAATCGAACGCGGTGACCAGGCCGTGACGGATCAGGACCGCGAACAGCGCGCCGTCGTCGACCTCGGCGCCGACGGCGGCATGCGCGCTCCCGAATGCGGCGGCGAAGGATTGTCCGCCGCGAAGCGCGTCCAGCCAGGCGACGGCGCCGCCGGGCAGGGCGGTGACGGTGACGTCGAATGCCGGACGGGCGATCAGCACGTCCTCGGTGCGCGCAACGTCGATGTCGGCGAGGCTGGCCTCGGCCATGTCCTGCAGGCCTTGATGCGCGCGCCAGATCGAATACGCGGCATGGCGGGCACGGAACCAGCAACAGGCGGGATGGAGCGCCGCGCGCGTCGCGGCCAGCCGTTCGGGCGCGTCGAACAGTTCGCGGTAGGCCGTGTCCGGGACCGGCGCGGCGTCGGCCGCGTGATAGGCGCGGATGCGCAATGCCTCGATCCTGGCCACGTCCGTGAGGTAGGGCACGGCGGCGGCGGGCGGAAACCTGGCAATGAAATCCGGAAAGCCGATCGCGTAATCGGTCAGCACCGGGCTTTGCGGTGGCGCGGCCAGGACGCGTTCGCGCGCCATCGCACGGAAGAATCCCGGGCCGACCAGGGCCTGGGTGACCGGGAACGACTCGGCCAGCGTATCGACCAGGCTGACGACGACGTTGTTGCGGTGCACGGCGAACCGGCGTTCGGCGCGCCGCCGGTCGCGGGTCTCGACTCCGGCAGGCACGTCGAGGTCCGGTCGCAGCAGCGCGGCGGCGAAATTCCCCAGCCGCAGCGGCGCGGCGGCGGAGTCCCGTTGCGAGGCGGCCTGCCGGGCGTCGGCGCCGGTCATGCCGCCCTCTCCTGCGCGGTTGCGCCGATCCCGTCCAGGATCGCCTCCGCCCGTCGCGCTTCTTCGCGCAGCGTCGCGTAGTCTGGTATCTGGTTGTCCCACTCGATCAGGGTCGCGATCGGTCCGGTCATCACCAGGGTGCGTGCGTACAGCGCCCAGACGGCATCGGCGACCGGCGAGCCGTGGTTGTCGATCAGCAGCAGGTCGCCGTCGACGTCGCGCTCCTCGGCGTGTCCGGCGAGATGGATCTCGCGTACCGCGTGTAGCGGCAGCGCCGCCAGGTAGGCGAGTGGATCGTGACCGTGGTTGCGGCAGGATACGTAGACGTTGTTCACATCCAGCAGCAGCCCGCAGCCGGTACGGCCCACGATGGCCGTCAGGAAATCGGGTTCGTCGTAGGTACTGCTCCCGAACTCGAGATAGGTAGCTGGGTTCTCCAGCAGCATTCGCACGCCGAGCCGGTCCTGCACTTGGTCGATGTGCGCGCAGACCCGGGCCAGGGTGCGAGTGTCGTAGCGCAGCGGCAGCAGGTCGTTGAAGAACCGGCCGTGGTGCGTCGACCAGGCGAGATGTTCGGAGAAAGCCGCGGGCCGATAGCGGGCGATCAGCGTCGCCAGTCGATCGAGGTGGGCCTGATCCGGCGGGTCCTCGCCGCCGATGGACAGGCCGACGCCATGCAATGAGAGCGGTAGCCGTTCCCGGAGCGCAGCGAGCTGGGCATGCGGTGCGCCACCGGCACCCATGTAGTTCTCGGCGTGCACCTCGATGAAGCCGGGCGGCGCGACGTCCGCCCGCAGCGCACCGAAATGACGGGGCTTGAATCCGATACCGGCCCGCACGGGCAGGCCGGTGCCGGCCGGAGAAGATTCGGCGAAGGAGGGGGGTGAGGGGAGGTTCACCGACCTGTCTCCGGAAGGGCCAGGGGCTTACGACTGCTCGGGTTCGAACGGCTCGGGCTGGCCGTGGCCGGTGGGAGAAGTTTCCGAGGCGGTCTGCGTGCAGGTACCGGCCGGCACGTACTTCCAGGCGTTCGCCTGATGGTCGGTCTTGGAGGTGCCGGCGCAGGTCGTGCCGGGGCCGGCGGCGCAATCATTCTTGCCGGCGAGGGCGATGCCGTAGCACTTCTCCTTCTCGGCGCCTTTTTCCTGCGCCTGTGCGGGCGAAGCGCCCATGGCCAGCGCCGAACCCAGCGCGGCGGCAAGGGCAAATGCGGGAAAGGCGGGCTGAATGCGGGTCGTCATGAAGAATCTCCTGAGCAGTTGATGGAAGCGGGGCGTCGTCGGGCACCGATAGCGGCGCCCGATCGCCCCCCGCATCAGGAGGATTCGTCCGGAAGGGCAAATGGTTACATCGAATCGGCTGGATTCGCGGAGCGAAAGGTTGCACGCGGCCGGCACCTCCTCGGCGAAGGCGAGGCCGGCCTGCATGGTCGTGCCGCTAAGGGCAGCAGGGAGCACTACGGCAGGTGGGACCGCTATGTCGTCTGACGCTCCCGAACGATCCGCCCGTTTGCCGGTGCTACTCCAGGTTCGCCAGCACGTGCTCCGCGCTCGAGACCTTGAACTCGCCCGGGGCCTCGACGAACAGCTGCTTCACCACGCCGTTCTCGGCGTACAGCGCGAAACGCTTGGCGCGGGTGCCCATGCCGTAGGCGCTGGCGTCCATTTCCAGCCCCAGCGCGCGGGCCAGGTCGCCGTTGCCGTCCGACAGCATCAGCATGCCCTCGGGCACGTCCAGGCTGTCGCCCCAGGCCTTCATCACGAACGGGTCGTTGACCGCCATGCAGGCGACGTCGATCCCGCGGGCGCGGAACGCGTCGAAATGCTTGACGAAGCCCGGCAGGTGCCGTTCCGAGCAGGTCGGGGTGAAGGCGCCGGGGACGGCGAACAGCACCACCTTCTTGTCGTCGAACAGGGTCAGGGTGTCGATGGTCTGGATGCCGCCGTCGATGTGCTTGAGCACCACCTCGGGGATCGGATCGCCGGGCTGGATGGGCATGCGGGTGTCCTGTGAGGGTTGACTGAACGCAGTCTAGCGTTTCCGCGTTACGGCGGCGGCAAACGCCCTTGAAAGGCGGCGCCGCGGCGCATCCAGGTGGGGCCGGGCAGCAGCGCGCGGCAGTAACGACGCCGCGGCCGCGGCTCCCGATCCGGCCGTTCGTCCCGTCACGGCCTGCAGGCGTGCTTGCAGGCCGTGACGTTTGTGGGATCCTCGGGCCCGACGGCGAAGCTCGTCGTGGGCCGGCGTTCGCCGGCGCACCGTACGGCCGCGGCCGCGGCCCCGATCCCGGCGCAAGGTGAAGCATGCAGTTCAAGGACTACTACGACATCCTCGGCGTCGAGCCGAGTGCGGGCGACGCGGAAATCAAGACCGCCTATCGCCGGCAGGCGCGCAAATACCATCCCGACGTCAGCAAGGAGCCGGGCGCCGAGGAGCGGTTCAAGGCGGTCAACGAGGCCTACGAGGCGCTGCGCGATCCGCAGAAGCGCAGCGCCTACGATCAACTGCGCGCCCGTGGCTATCGCCCCGGCGACGAGGTGCAGCCGCCGCGCGGCGGCTTCGGCCAGGGCGGCCCCGAGGGCGGCGTCGACTTCGACGAGATCTTCGCCGGCGGTGGCGCCGGCGGCGGCTTCAGCGATTTCTTCGAAGAGTTGTTCGGCCATCGGCGGGCAGGGGGCGGTCCGCGCGCCGGCCACGGTGGGCAACCGCGCGGAGACAGCCGTGCGCGCCTGGCGGTGCCGCTGGAAGCGGTGTACGAAGGCCGCGCCATCCGAATCGCCGTCAACGACAAGGCGCTGGACGTGCGGATCCCGAAGGGCGTGCGGCCGGGCCAGCTGATCCGCCTCAAGGGGCAAGGTGCCGGGCAGGGCGCAGGCGGCCGGGGCGATCTGCTGCTGGAGATCGAATATGCCGCGCATCCGCATTTCGAGGTCGACGGCGTCAATATCGTCCACGTGCTGCCGGTGGCGCCCTGGGAGGCGGCGCTCGGAGCGACCGTCAGCGTGCCGACGCTGGGCGGGCCGGTGGAGCTGAAGATCCCGCCCGATTCCGAGGCCGGGCGCAAACTGCGCCTGCGCGGCCGCGGCCTGCCGGGCGCGCGCGGCGCCGCGGCCGGGGACCAGATTGTGGAACTCGAGGTGACGGCGCCGCGTGCCGAGAACGAGGCGCAGCAAAAGGCCTATCGCGACCTGCAGGACGCTTTCGGCGCCGGCTGGCGGCGGGCCTGATCTGACCGGTGTGACTGACCGGTGTGACTCAGCCTGCGACGGGCGCCTGCGGTTTGGCGGAGCCGGCGTCGCCGGCGGTGAGGATGCTGGCGATCACGTCCGACAGCTCGCTCTCGCTGAAAGGCTTGGTGAGATAGCCGCGCGCGCCCTGGCGCATGCCCCAGATGCGGTCGGTTTCCTGGTCCTTGGTAGTGACGAGCACTACCGGGATGTGCCGGGTGGTGGGCTCGCGGGTGATCGCACGGGTCGCCTGGAATCCGTTGAGGTTCGGCATCACCACGTCCATCAGGATCAGGTCCGGGAGTTCGCGCTTGGCGGCGTCGACGCCGGCCTGGCCGTCTTCGGCCGGCAGCGCTTCATGGCCGAGCTTTTCCACGATCCGGCGGATGCCGGCCAGTTGCGAAGGCGAGTCGTCGACGATCAGGATGCGCGCCATGGTGTTCCCCGGATTCAACGTGAGGATTGTAACTGCGGTGCCGGCGCCCGCAAGCGACGGCACCGCCCGCGTCCGTACGGTGCGGGCCCCGCCCAGGCGAATCAACCGCCTGCGTCACGGAATTGAAGCGGATCGTCGCGACGGCGCCGTCGCGTCTCAGCCGATTGTGACCAGCGTCCGCCCGCGCGAGCCTCCGGCCAGCATGCGCGCGAACACCTCCGGCAGTTGCTCGAGCGATGCCTCGCGGGTGCAGATGCGGTCGAGGTGGCGCGGCTTCCAGTCGGACGCGAGCCGGCGCCAGACCTCGTCGCGGATCCCGCGCGCGGTGCCGGCCGAGGCCACGCCGAGCAGCGAGACGCCGCGGATGATGAACGGCATCACCGTGGCCGGCAGGTCGTGGCTCGCCGCGAGCCCGGCACTGGCGACGTTGCCGTAGGGCGCGGTCTGCGCGAGCAGGCTGGTCAGCATGGGCCCGCCGACGTTGTCGAGGCCACCGCCGAAGCGCACCGACTCCATCGGCCGCGCGGTCGCCAGCGCATCGCGGCCGAGCACCGCGTCGGCGCCGATCGCCAGCAGATAGCCGGCGTGTTCCGGCTTGCCGCTGATCGCGTGCACCCGGTAGCCGGCGCTGCTGAAGATGTCGACCGCCAGCGAGCCGACGCCGCCGGTGGCGCCGGTCACCGCCAGCGGGCCGAGGTCCGGCGTCTGCCGGTTCTCGCTCATGCGCAGCAGCGCCAGCGCCGCGGTGAAGCCGGCGGTGCCCACGATCATGCTCTCGCGCAGGCCGAGCCCGTTCGGCAGCGGAATTACCCAGCGGGACTCGAGCCGGGCGTACTCGGAATAGCCGCCGTCGCGGGTTTCGCTCAGGCCGCAGCCGGTGACCAGCACGGCGTCCCCTTCCTTGAACGCCTTGTCGGTCGAGGCGACGACATGGCCGGCCACATCGATGCCGCCGACCAACGGGAAACGCCGCAGGATCTTGCCCAGGCCGGTGCCGGCGAGGGCGTCCTTGTAGTTGACCGAGGAATACGCGGCCTTGATCACGACTTCGCCGGGTGCCAGGTCGTCCAGCGAGACGTCCTCGATGCCGCTGCGATAGCCGGCGTCGTCGTCGTGGATGCGGAAGGCGCGGAAGGTTTCGGGAGTGGTCATGGCGCCCGGCTCGTCATCCCAGCGGAAGCTGGGATCCATTTTGATTGCCGCGACGGGGCTGGTCAAAGAATGCATGGATACAGATCGTGCCAATCTGGATTGATCGTCTCGACAAGTTCGATTTTCCAGCGTCGTTTCCAGGCCTTCATCGCTTTTTCGCGCATGATGGCCGACTCCATGGATTCATGCGCTTCATACCAGACCAGCGTCCGGATCCGATACTTGCAGGTGAATCCATCAGCAGCGCCGCATTGATGCTGCCATACACGCTGTACGAGGTTCGAGGTCACGCCGATGTAAAGCGTCCCGCGCGGGCGGCTTGCAAGCATGTATACGCAGGGAATCCTTTCCCGCACTGCGCGTCTCGATAGGGCAGTCGCAGAAACCGGGAGTCTAGCGGTGGCCGGCCGCAGAGCAAAATGGGTCCCAGCTTTCGCTGGGACGACGGGTCGAGGGCAGCGGCTACCGTGCTAGCGCAAAGCGCGGCGGCGCTTCTCGTCCAACCATTTCGACGCCTGCGCCGGCTCGTACCCGCGCATCCAGGCGAGCAGGGCATCGATGTCGTCGCCGGTCCACAGGTCGGCACGCTGGTCCGGGTGCAGGAAGCGCTGCTCGACCATCCGGTCCATCATCGCGATCAGAGGCGACCAGAAGCCGTCGATGTCCAGGAACGCGCAGGGCTTGCGGCCGATGCCGAGCTGGCGCCAGGTCAGCATCTCGACGATCTCCTCCAGCGTGCCGAAGCCGCCGGGCAGGGCGACGAAGCCGTCGGCCAGGTCGAACATGCGCGACTTGCGCTCGTGCATCGAGCCGACGATCTCCAGCTGGGTGACGCCGCGGTGCGCGACCTCCCAGTCGACCAGCTGCTGCGGGATCACGCCCGTCACCTCGCCGCCGGCCTCGAGCACGGCATCGGCGACGGTGCCCATCAGGCCGATGTTGCCGCCGCCGTAGACCAGGCGGATGCCGTCCTTCGCCAGGCGCGTCCCCAACGCGATGGCGCGCTCGGTGTAGACCGGCTTGCTGCCGGCGTTGGAACCGCAGTAGATGCAGAGGCTTTGCATTGGCCGGGAATGGGGAATCGGGAATCGGAAATGGTCAAAGCGAAAGCAAAAGCCGGATAGCAGGGCGTTTGGCATCGGTCCGACGCCTTACCGCGGAAAAGCAGCACCGCTTTTGCGATTCCCGATTCTCCATTCCCGATTCCCGCCTCGATCAATTCGTCTTGTGGATCGCCCGCTTGTCCAGCGCCATCGCGGCGTCGTGGATCGCTTCGGACATGGTCGGGTGCGCATGGCAGATGCGCGCCAGGTCGTCGGCCGAGCCCTTGAACTCCATGGTCAGCACGCCCTCGTGCACGAGCTCCGAGACGTTGGCGCCGACCAGGTGCAGGCCGAGCACGCGGTCGGTCTCCGCGTGCGCGATGATCTTGACCATGCCCGCCGGCTCGCCCATCGCCACCGCGCGGCCGAGCGCCGCGAACGGGAAGGTGCCGACCTTGTACGGGACGCCCTCGTCCTTGAGCTGCTTCTCGGTGCGGCCGACCCAGGCGACTTCCGGTTCGGTGTAGATCACCCACGGCACGGTCTCGAGGTTGACGTGCCCGGGCAGGCCGGCGATCAGCTCGGCCACGGCGATGCCCTCCTCGAAGCCCTTGTGCGCCAGCATCGGCCCGCGCACGCAGTCGCCGACCGCCCAGACGCCGTCGACGCCGGTGTGGCAGTGCTCGTCCACCTCGATGCGACCGCGGTCGTCCAGTTTCACGCCGGTGCCGTCGGCCAGAAGGCCGTTGCTCGCGGCCTTGCGGCCCACGGAGACCAGCAGCTTGTCGAAGACCAGGCTCTGCTCGCCGTCCTTGTCCTCGAACGTGACGTGGACTTCGGTCTTCTTGCCCTTCTTCCTGACCTCGGTCTTGCCGACCTTGGCGCCCAGCTTGATGTCCAGGCCCTGCTTCTTGAATTCCTTGGCGGCGATCTTGGCGACCTCGGCATCGGCGGCGGCAAGGAAGTCGGGCAGGGCCTCGAGCACGGTGACCTCGGCGCCCAGGCGCTTCCATACGCTGCCCAGTTCCAGGCCGATCACGCCGGCGCCGATCACCCCCAGGCGTCCGGGCACCTCGGTGAAGTCGAGCGCGCCGACGTTGTCGACGATGTTCTCGCCGTCGAACTTCGCGAACGGCAGCTCGATCGAGTCGGAACCTGCCGCGATGATCACGTTGGTCGCCTTGAGCTCGACCTCGCTGTCGTCGTGTTGCTTCACTTTCACCATGCGGTCCGGATGCAGCGTGGCGAAGCCGTAGTACGGCGTCACCTTGTTGGCCTTGAACAGCATCGCGATGCCGCCGGTGAACTGCTTCACGATCTTGTCCTTGCGCCCGACCATGGCGCCGACGTCGATCTTGGCGTCCTTGAAGCTGATGCCGTGGTCGCCGAACAGGTGGCCCATGTTCCAGAACTGGCGCGAAGAGTCGAGCAGCGCCTTGGACGGGATGCAGCCCACCCGCAGGCAGGTGCCGCCGAGCGCCGGCTTGCCGTCCTTGCCGAGCGCGGCGTCGACGCAGGCGGTCTTCATGCCCAGCTGCGCGGCGCGGATGGCGGCGTGGTAGCCGGCGGGGCCGGCGCCGATGACGATGACATCGAATTGTTCGCTCATGCTTCGCTCACAACGGGAATCGGGAATGGGGAATCGGGAATAGGAAGAGCGGGCCGGGAATTGCTTTTACGATTCCCCATTTTCTCCATTCCCTATTCCCGGATGCTGCTCGGCATCACATGCCGAGCAGCATGCGGTGTGGGTTCTCAAGTTGATTCTTGATGTCGACCAGGAACAGCACCGCGTCCTTGCCGTCGATGACGCGGTGATCGTAGGACAGGGCGATGTACATCATCGGTGCGGCGACCACCTGGCCGTCCTTGACGACGGCGCGTTCCTTGATCGCGTGCATGCCGAGGATCGCCGACTGCGGCGGGTTGACGATCGGGGTCGACATCAGCGAGCCGAAGGTGCCGCCGTTGGTGATGGTGAACGTGCCGCCCTGCAGGTCCTCGAGCTTCAGCCCGCCCTCGCGCGCGGCCTTGGCGAAATCGGCGATGCCCTGTTCGACCTCGGCGAAGCCCATGCGCTCGACGTTGCGCAGCACCGGCGTGACCAGCCCGCGTTCGGTGGAGATCGCCACCGAGATGTCGGCGTAGCCGTGATAGATGATGTCGTCGCCGTCCACCGAGGCGTTGACCACCGGGTGCCGCTGCAGCGCGTTGGCGGCGGCCTTGGCGAAGAAGCTCATGAAGCCGAGCTTGATGCCGTGTTCCTTCTGGAACTGTTCGCCCAGTTCCTTGCGCAGCGCCATCACCTTGCCCAGGTCGACCTCGTTGAACGAGGTCAGCATGGCGATCGAGTTCTTGGACTGCATCAGGCGCTCGGCGATGCGCTTGCGGATCCGGGTCATCGGCACGCGTTCTTCCGGACGCGCGCCGCCCGACACGCCCGCGGTCTTGCCGGAGGCATAGTTGAGCAGGTTCTCCTTGGTCACCGCGCCGCGGCGGCCGGTGCCTTCGACCTGCGAGGCGTCGATGCCTTCCTTCTCGGCGGTGAAGCGTGCGCCGGGCGGCAGCTCCGCGGACGCGGGCGGGGCCGCCTTGGCTTCCTTCCTGGCCATCTGCGGGCCTTCCTGCTTGGCCGCCTTGACCTCGTCTGTCTCGTCCTTGGTGGCCGGCGGCGCCTCGTCGGCGCCGGCCTTGCCGCCTTCCTGCTTCTTTTCCTCTTTTTTCTCCTCTTTCTTCGGAGCCTCGGCGGCGGCGCCTTCCTCGATGACGGCGATCACCTGCGAGCTGGTCACGGTGGCGCCTTCCTCGAACTTGAGCTCCTTGATCACGCCGTCGACGGTCGAGGGCACCTCGAGCACGACCTTGTCGGTCTCCAGGTCGACGATGTTCTCGTCGCGCTTGACCGCGTCGCCGGGCTTCTTGTGCCAGCTGGCGATGGTGGCATCGGCGACGGATTCGGGCAGGACGGGGACCTTGATTTCAGTGGCCATGGGGCGGCTTCCTGGGAAAGCGGTGTGGGGTGGGAATCATTCGGCGGCGACCTTGCCCTTGAGCGGGTGCACCAGCGCGTCGGCGATCAGCTGCTTCTGCTCCTCGACGTGGTCGTGGAAGTGACCGACCGCCGGCGACGGCGAGCGCGGGCGGCCGGCGTAGTGCAGCTTCTGGCCGGGCGCGAGGCAGGCGTCGAGGTGGTGCTTGATCTGGTACCAGGCGCCCTGGTTCTGCGGCTCTTCCTGGCACCACACCAGGCCGACGCCCTTGCCGTAGCGCTTGAGCTCGGCGGCGAGCGTCTCGCGCGGGAACGGGTACAGCTGCTCGACGCGGATCAGCGCCACGTTGTCGAGCGACTGCTTGCGCTGTTCCTCGAGCAGGTCGTAGTAGACCTTGCCGGAGCAGGCGACCACGCGCTTGACCTGTTTCGGGTCGGCCTCGTCGGCGATCAGGTGCCTGAACCCGCCGTCGGACAGGTCCCGCAGCGGCGAGGCCGCCAGCTTGTGCCGCAGCAGCGACTTCGGCGTCATCACCACCAGCGGCTTGCGGGTCTTCATGCACAGCTGGCGGCGGATCATGTGGAACGCCTGTGCCGAGGTGGTCGGCACGCAGACGAACATGTTCTCCAGCGCGCACAGCTGCAGGAAGCGCTCCAGGCGCGCCGAACTGTGCTCGGGCCCCTGGCCCTCGTAGCCGTGCGGCAGGAACAGGGTCAGCCCGGTCAGGCGCTGCCACTTGGCCTCGCCGGAAGAGACGAACTGGTCGATCACCACCTGCGCGCCGTTGGCGAAGTCGCCGAACTGCGCCTCCCAGATGTCGAGCGTGCCGGGCTCGGAGGTGGAATAACCGTACTCGAACGCCATCACCGCCTCCTCGCTGAGCAGCGAGTCGATGATGGTGGCGTCTTCGGGGTTCTTCACCAGCTGCTGCAGCGGGATGTAGTCCTCGCCGCTGTTCTGGTCGTGCAGCACCGCGTGGCGGTGGAAGAAGGTGCCACGGCCGCTGTCCTGGCCGACCAGGCGCAGCTTGTGGCCTTCGTCGAGCAGGGTGGCGTAGGCGAGGTTCTCGGCGAAGCCCCAGTCGCCGGGGATCTCCCCGGCGGCCATCTTGCGGCGTTCCTCGTAGACCTTGGCGACGCGGGCATGCAGGGAGACGTCGTCGGGAATCTCGTTGATGACCTTCGCCAGCGCCTGCAGCTTGTCGGCGGGGACGCGGGTGTCGACCGGATCGTCGACCCTGCCGGAGAGATAGGGGCTCCAGTCGATGGTGAGGTCGTAGTCGTCCGGATTGGCGTCGGCCAGCTCGGTGGTGACCTCGCCGGCATCGAGCTTGTCGCGGAAGCCGTCGACGATCGCCTTGGCCTCGTCCTCGGCCACGACGCCGGCCTCGATCAGGCGTGCCGTGTAGAGCTCGCGCGGCGTCTTGTGCTTGCGGATGCTCTGGTACATCAGTGGCTGGGTGGCGGCCGGCTCGTCGGACTCGTTGTGGCCATGGCGCCGGTAGCAGACCAGGTCGACCACCACATCCTTGCCGAACTGCTGACGGAAGGCGTAAGCCAGTTCCATGCAGAACACCACGGCCTCCGGATCGTCCGCGTTCACGTGCAGCACCGGCGCGCCGACCATCTTCGCGACGTCGGTGCAGTACAGGGTGGAGCGGGCGTCCTGGCGATCGCTGGTGGTGAAGCCGAGCTGGTTGTTGATCACCACGTGCAGGGTGCCGCCGACCGCGAACCCGCGCGCCTGCGACATCTGCAGCAGCTCCATCACCACGCCCTGGCCGGCGAACGCGGCATCGCCGTGCAGCAGGACCGGCAGCACGGTCTTGCGCGCCTTGTCGCCGCGGCGGTGCTGGCGCGAGCGCACGCTGCCCACCACCACCGGGTCGACGATCTCCAGGTGCGAGGGGTTGAACGCCAGCGCCAGGTGCACCGGCCCGGACGGCGTCTGTACGTCGGCGGAGAAGCCCATGTGGTACTTGACGTCGCCGGTGTGCGCCGGGTCGTCGCTGGGCTTGTGCTCGAACTTGCCCTCGAACTCGTCGAACAGCTTGCGCGGCGACTTGCCCAGGGTGTTGACCAGCACGTTGAGGCGGCCGCGGTGGGCCATGCCGATGACGATGTCCTTGACCCCGTCGCTGCCGGCGCGCCGGACCAGGGTGTCCAGCAACGGGATCAGCGCATCGCCGCCTTCCAGCGAGAAGCGCTTCTGGCCGACGTACTTGGTATGCAGGTAACGCTCGAGGCCCTCGGCCGCGGTCAGGCGCTCGAGGATGCGCTTGCGGCCCTCGACGCCGGGATCGAAGCGGCCGCCGGCGCGCTCCAGGCGCTCGTACAGCCAGCGGCGCTGCTCGGCATCGGTGATGTGCATGAACTCGGCGCCGACCGGCCCGGTGTAGGTCGCCTTGAGCAGTGCCAGCAGGTCGCGCAGGCGCATGCGTTCGCGCCCGCCCACGCCGCCGGTGCTGAACTCGCCGTCGAGATCGGCGTCGGAGAGATTGTGGAAGGGCAGGCCGAGGTCGGGCGGGTTGACCGGCGGCGACAGGCCGAGCGGGTCGAGCTTCGCGCCCAGGTGGCCGCGCGAGCGGTAGGCGGTGATCAGGCGGCCGACATGGCGTTCGCGCTCGTCGGCGCCGCCGCCGGCGTGGCCGCGCGCCGCGCGCCGGCCGGATTCGGCAACCGCTTCGCGTACCGCCGAATGCGGGACATCGCCGGCCTCGCGGCCCTCGAGCGCGTCGAACCAGGTTTTCCATTTCGGCCCGACGCCGTCGGGGTCGACCAGGTATTGCTCGTACAGTTCTTCGATATAGGCGGCATTGGCGCCGAGTTGGGAAGACTGCGCAAACTGCTTCAGAAGACTGTCCACGTCTGGCGTATGGGGCTCGTAGGGGGAGGCGGGCGCCCGCTCCGGACGTCGTTCCGAACATTCCGGTGCGGGGGTGCGGCGGCCGCCGGCAAAGCGGGCGCATGAAGTCGCTGATTATAGCCGCAGCGCCGGTTGCGGTGCGACCGGCCACCGGACGGTCGACGGCGGCAGGTCAGCCGGTGTTGCCCGGTGCGAACGCGCCCTTCACAGTCCCAGCGCACGCAGTTCGCTGCACGGCCGCGCGCGCTCCCAGACCGGCTTGAAGGCCTCGACCAGCTGGCGTGCGCGGCCGGCGCCGTGGCGTTCGCATTCGCCGTCGAAGCGATGGCCGAGACCGCGGAAGTAATAGCCGCCGCTGTCATTGACGACGAAAGCCGAGGCATAGGCGCGGTCGACCGGATCCTCCACCTGGCGAAACAGGAACGCGCTCGGCAGCCGCTGTGCCAGGGCCAGCAGCGGCGCATGTGCCCGCTGCGCGGCCGCCGCGTCCTGCAGCAGCAACCGGACCTCGCTGCCGCGTTCGCGCACCGCGAACGCACGCAGCGCCTCCAGCACTTCGGGACTGTCGAGCAGCCCGGGATCGAGCTCGCGGCTGTAGATCCACAGGTGCCACCGCGCCCCGACCACGAGATCCACCGTGGCCGTCACGGCGTCTTCACGATTTTCGATGGACTGCGGCTGCGCGAGCGCCAGTCGCATGGTCTGGTGCTCGATGCCGGCTTCCCGGAAGCGCTCGCCGACCGGGACGAATCCGTGGCGGGTATAGAACGCGATCGCGTCCGCCTGCGCGTGCAGCACGACTTCCTTCAGCCCGCGCTCGCGCGCGATGCGCAGCAGCGCGTGCAAGAGGGCGGCGCCGACGCCGCGGCCGCGCCAGTCGGCCAGCACCGCCATGCGCCCGATCTTGCCCGCGTCGTCCATGCGTCCGGTGCCGATCGGGCGGCCGCCGGCGTCGCGGGCGAGGACATGCGCGCACAGCGGATCGATGGCGTCCAGCTCCAGTTCCGGCGGCACCTGCTGTTCGCGCACGAAGACGGCCTCGCGCACGGCGCGAAGGTCGGCCGAGGCGGCGGCGTAGTCCACGGCCTCGATCCGGAACGGCGCGTCCGCGGCGTTCGTGCTCATGGCGCCGGCTCGTCCTCGCCGCCGTCGTCGCCTCCGGGCGGCAGCAGACGGTAATGCCCCTGTGCGAGCAGGGCGAAGACCGCGTCGCGGCCGGTTTCGGAGAGCGCGCCATAGAGCTGCGCATCGATACCGGCGGCGGCGGCGATCCGTGCCGCGTCGCGCGCCGGCAGCGGCAGGTCCTGGCCGGCCACGTACAGCCGCGCCTCGTGCCCGCTGCGCCGCCAGGCCATGCGCGTGAACGGATGGCGGTGCAGCGTGCCGCCCTGCTGCAGGTCCCATTCGACCTCGATGCGCGAGCGCGATTCCCCGGACGGCGCGGCCTCGCCGCCGGCGCGGTAGAGGGTGATGAAACGCCCGAACCAGTCGCCGAGGCGGTCGGGATCGTTCATCCGCAGCAGGTTCAGCGCCTCGACCACGCGGTTCATCGCCGCGGCGTCGATCTCGTGAGGGTCGCGCGGCGGCGCCAGGTCGGGATCGCGGTAGCGCAGGCTGTCGTCGGCCTCGGAGATCATCGCGTCGACCCAGTCGCCCACCAACTCGGCGGCCGACGGCGCGCGCATGCCGATCGAGAAGGTCAGGCAGGGATCCTCGGCGATGCCGTGGTGCGGCACGCCCGGCGGCAGGTACAGCATGTCGCCGGGACCGAGTACCCAGTCGTGGGTGGGGGCGAAGCGCTGCAGCAGCTTGAGTTCGGTGTCCAGGCGGAAGTGCACCGGCGGGTCCGGACGGTCGTCGACCTGCCAGCGGCGCTGGCCCTGCGCCTGCAGCAGGAACACGTCGTACTGGTCGACGTGGGCGCCGACCGAGCCGCCGGGCGCGGCGAAGCTGACCATGATGTCGTCGATGCGCCAGCGCGGCAGGAAATCGAAACGCGGCAGCAGCGCGGCGACGTCGGCGTCCCATTTGTCGACGTCCTGCACCAGCAGGGTCCAGTCGTGGTCGGGCAGGCCGGGGAACAGCGATTCCGGGAACGGTCCCTGCCGCAGCAGCCAGCGGTCGCGGTCGCGTTCGTGGGCGACGATGCGCGCCAGCACGCCGTCCTCGCAGGCCAGGCCGGCGAGGTCTTCCGGGGTGATCGGGGAGACGAAATCCGGGAACGCGTTGCGGATCAGCAGCGGCCGCTTCTGCCAGTAGTTCTCCAGGAACTGCGCCGGCGGCATGCCCAGCGGCGGCAATGCGGAGGCATCGATTTCGATCGGAAGCGGGGGCATGCGCAAAAGCCTACGCGATCGGCATGTGGATCGCACGGAACGAACGGACCCGTAGAGCGGAGCTTGCTCCGCTGCTCCGGCACTTGGACAGAGTGGCGGCCGCCATCCCTGGCGCGCCTGTACCGGCTTCGGACCGTCCGGCCCGGCTTGCCGGCCCCGCGCAGCGCGCGGGGCGTTCGCCCGAGGCGCGAGGCAGTGCCTCGCAAACGCCCCGTGCTCACCCATGGCCGGGCGCTCAGCGCCACGCGAGCGGTCGATAGACAGCTCGCAAGCGTGTCGCTTTGCCCAAGCAACCTCGGCTCTACGAAGTCGGGTCCGGCGCGGACGGACCGGCGGCGATCTCGTCGTAGCCGCGGCCGAGGAACTGCAGCAGGCACCAACCATGGCCGAAGGGATCGGCCAATTGCACGATCCGGCCCCAGCTGTCTTCGCGAACGTCGCCTTCCTTGCGTGCGCCGGCGGCGAGAGCACGGGCCAGCGCGGCGTCGAGATCGTCGACCACCACGTCGCAATGGAGCGGACTCCAGTGGCGTGCGTAGCTCCGCCCGGCCGCGCCCGCCCCGATGCTGCCGGCGTCCTTCTTCAGCAGGTAGATCGGCGCCTGGGCCCCGAGCAGTTCGAGCACGCCATCGCCGATCCGGCGCGCGGGCCTGAGCCCGAATGCTTCGCAATAGAAGCGTTCGGCCCGGGCCAGGTCGTCGACGTCGATGTTGACCAGCAGGTGCATGCGCAGGTTCGCTTTCCGAAGCGTGTAATTTACTACCGTCGCGCGCTCGGAGGCGGTAGCCAATCCTTTCGCCGGAACTCGGCCGATCGAAGTCGCTGATGACCGTCTTCACGGGCACGACCGACGCGAGCGGTCGGCGAGCCGGCGGCGTCGGCGGCCCGCAGTCAGCGGTCTCGGCTCAAATCTGCTTCGCCAGCCGCTCGGCCAGGCCGGTATAGGTGGCGGGCGCGAGCGCCAGCAGGCGCCGTCGCTCGTCCTCCGGCAGCGCGAGCGACTCGATGAAACCGCGCATCGAGTCGGCGTCGATACCCCGGCCGCGGGTCAGCACCTTGAGCTGCTCGTAGGGGTTGGGCAGGCCGTGGCGGCGCATCACCGTCTGCACCGCCTCGGCCAGCACCTCCCAGGCGGCGTCGAGGTCGGCCTGCAGCCGCGCCTCGTCGGCGGCGAGCTTGTCGAGTCCGCGCAGCAGCGCATCGACGCCCACCAGGGCGTGGCCGAACGCGGTGCCGAGCCCGCGCAGCACGGTGGAGTCGGTGAGGTCGCGCTGCCAGCGGCTGACCGGCAGCTTGGCGGCGAAATGCTCGAACAGCGCGCTGGCGACGCCGAAGTTGCCCTCGGCGTTCTCGAAGTCGATCGGGTTGACCTTGTGCGGCATGGTCGAGCTGCCGATCTCGCCTTCCTTCGTCGTCTGGCGGAAGTAGCCGAGCGAGACGTAGCCCCAGAGGTCGCGGCACAGGTCGATGCAGATGCTGTCGATGCGGCGCTGCGCGTCGCACAGTTCGGCGATGCCGTCGTGCGGCTCGATCTGGGTGGTATAGGGTTGCCAGTCGAGCCCGAGCGAGTGCACGAAGCGCTCGGCGAACGAGGGCCAGTCGACATCCGGATAGGCGGCCACGTGCGCGTTGTAGTTGCCCACCGCGCCGTTGATCTTGCCCGGCATGCGCGCGGCGGCCAGGGTCTCGCCCTGGCGCTGCAGGCGCGCGACCACGTTGGCCAGCTCCTTGCCCAGGGTGGTCGGCGAGGCGGTCTGGCCGTGGGTGCGCGAGAGCATCGGCAGGGCCGCGTACGCGTGCGCCATCGCGCGCAGCTTCTCGATCAGGGCGTCGAGCTTCGGCAGCAGCACCTGCTGGCGGGCGTCGCCCAGCATCAGCGCGTACGACAGGTTGTTGATGTCCTCGCTGGTGCAGGCGAAATGCACGAATTCCAGCGCCGCGGCGAGATCCGGTTCGTCCTGCAGCCGCTCCTTGATGAAGTATTCGACCGCCTTGACGTCGTGGTTGGTGGTGCGCTCGATCTCCTTGACCCGTGCCGCGTCCGCGACCGAGAAGTCGTCGACCAGGCGGCGCAGTTTCGCGCGCCGGGCCTCGTCGAACGCCGGCAGTTCGACGATGGCCGGATGGGCGGCGAGCGCCAGCAGCCATTCCACTTCGACCCGGACCCGGGCGCGGATCAACCCGTACTCGGAGAAAATCGGGCGCAGCGCGTCGACCTTGCCGGCATAGCGGCCGTCGAGCGGGGACAGGGCGAGCAGGCGCGATTCTGCCGGTGCGTCGATCGGGCTGGCGGGAGCGGACATGAGGCGGCGACTCTGGCGGTGTGGCGAAACCACCAAGTTTACAGGCAGCGGCGATCCGGCGCCGCGACGGGACGTCCGGCATCCACGCCCGCCGGACGGTCCGCGTCGCGATGACGGCCCGGGCGCTAGACTGCCGCGAATCGACCCGCTGCGGAGACATCATGGGCAAGCGAACATCACCGGCGTCCGGCATGCGCACCGAGCACGACAGCATGGGCGAGCTGCAGGTCCCCGCCGATGCGCTTTGGGGGGCGCAGACCCAGCGCGCGGTGCTGAACTTCCCGATTTCCGGCCGGCCGGTGCCGCGCGACTTCATCCGCGCGCTCGGCCTGATCAAGGCGGCCGCGGCCGAAGCCAACGCCGGGCTCGGGCTGCTGCCGAAAGGGCTGTCGCAGGCGGTGCGCAAGGCCGCGCTCGCCGTCGCCGGCGGCGAGCACGACGCCCATTTCCCGATCGACATCTACCAGACCGGCTCCGGCACCTCGTCGAACATGAACGCCAACGAGGTGATCGCCACGCTGGCCTCGCGCGGCGGCAAGCCGGTGCACCCGAACGACCACGTCAACCTCGGCCAGAGCTCCAACGACGTGGTGCCGACCGCGATCCGCGTCGCCGCGCAGCTGGCGACCGTGGAGCACCTGCTGCCGGCGCTGAAGCATCTGCGCCGCACCATCGATCGCCGCGCGCGTGCCTTGAAGAACGTCGTCAAGACCGGTCGCACCCACCTGATGGACGCGATGCCGCTGACGTTCGCGCAGGAGTTCGGCGCCTGGTCGGCGCAACTGGCCTCGGCGCAGGCGCGGATCGAGGACAGCCTCAAGCGGTTGCGGCGCCTGCCCCTGGGCGGGACCGCGATCGGCACCGGCATCAATGCCGATCCGCGCTTCGGGTCGGCCGCGGTCAGGCGGCTGTCGTTGCACGCCGGGACCCGCTTCGAGAGCGCCGTCGACAAGTTCGAGGGCATCGCCGCGCAGGACGATGCGGTGGAACTGTCCGGCCAGCTCAACACGCTGGCGGTGGCGCTGATGAAGATCGCCAACGACCTGCGCTGGATGAACTCCGGGCCGCTGGCGGGCCTGGGCGAGATCGAACTGCCGGCACTGCAGCCGGGCAGCTCGATCATGCCGGGCAAGGTCAATCCGGTGATCCCGGAGGCGACCTGCATGGTCTGCGCCCAGGTCATCGGCCATCACACCGCGATCACGGTGGCCGGGCAGAGCGGCAACTTCCAGCTCAACGTGATGCTGCCGCTGATCGCCGCCAACCTGCTGGAGTCGATCCACCTGCTGGGCAACGTGTCGCGCCTGCTCGCCGACAGTACGATCGCCGGGCTGAAGGTGCACAAGGGCAATGTGACGGCGGCGCTGGACCGCAACCCGATCCTGGTCACCGCGCTCAATCCGATCATCGGTTACGAGCAGGCCGCCGCGATCGCCAAGCGCGCCTATCGGGAAGGCCGGCCGATCCTCGAGGTCGCGAGGGAAACCACCGGCCTGCCGGAACGGGAGCTCAGGGAGCTGCTCGATCCCGCCTTGCTTGCCGGTGGCGGGATCCAGGGCAAGTCGCGAGGCCGTTGAGGCCGGCGCGGCCCAAGCCCCTGGCATGCCTGGGGCCGGTGGCGGGAACGTGGGAGTAATGGCGGCATGCATGCCGCCGCCGCGAAATCGCGATTCGCCACGACGACTCGTCGCGACTTGATTCGCCGCTGCGCGGCTCGCCCGTATCGAGTACGGGGCAGGCTCTTCGGGCCGGCTTCGCCGTTGACTCGCTGCGCTCGTTTCGTCGCTCCCACAAGGTCGGAGCTCAATCTCCGCCGTCGTCGACAGTCGCCGCGGCGATCGGGTCGAAGTCGCCGGGCAGCAGGGAGCGAAGCTGCGGGAGCTCCTGTGCGAGCCGGCGCTGCGTCAATTTCAGCGCTTCGGCACGGGCTTCGATCTTTTCCGCTTCCTGCTCGATCTTCTCCGCCTCGGCATCGACCCGCTGCTCGATGCCGTCCGGATCGCCCTTGAGGATGCCTTTGATGGCCTCCGACACGGCCTTGCCGCCGAGGGCGGCGCCCTGGCCGGCGATCGCCAGTGCGGCTTCGCGCAGTTGCGCCAGTTCGCCGTGGTACTCGCGCAACAGTGCGGCCTGGGCCGGCGTCACCGCCACGTCCTTGCCGTCGACGGCCAGGGTGCCGTCGGCGCCGATCAGCGCCCGGTCGCCGTCGGCGTTGCGCAGTTCCACGGTCAGGCCGTCGCCGCCCAGGCGGATGCGGGTGCCCTCGACGTGCATCGTCGTCGGCGGGGTACAGGCGGCCGCCGCCACGGCGATGCCGGCAGCGACGAGGATGGCGTGCAGATGACGGAACGGCATGGCAGTGACTCCTGTGGGTTGGCGGCGATCCGCCGCGGAACTGGCGTCACCGCCGACGCGGTATCTCGACCGTGCCGGTCACGCCGGAATGCTCGACCGAGCCGCTGCCCTTCGAGCGCACGGTGAGGTCGCCGCGGATGTCGCCGGCATCGACGTCGCCCGAACCGATCGAGCCGATGGTCACGTTGCCGTCGATGTCGCGCAGGTCGGCGTCGCCGGAGCCGATCGAATCGATCGCGACGTCGCCGCGCGCGCCGTCCAGCCCGAAATCGCCCGAGCCGATCCCGCCGACCTCGACCGCGCCGCGGACGTTCCGCGCCTCGACATCGCCGGAGCCGATCGACAGCACCTCGAGCGCGCCGACGTCGTCGAAGGCGATGTCGCCGGAGCCGACCTTGGCCGTGGCCAGGCCGCGGATCCGTTTCGCCTCGACATCGCCGGAGCCCACGTCCGCGCTCATCGCCGCGGCGCCGGCCAGCCAGGCGTCGCCCGAGCCGACCTTCAATTGCACCAGCACGTCGCCGGGGATCTGGCCGGACAGGTCCAGGTAGGCGTAGTTGCTGCCGAAGGAGAAGCCGAGAAGATTGTCCTCGCGGCGCAGGCGCACCAGCAGCCGGTCGCCGGTCTTCTCCTGCTCGATCTGCAACTGCGACAGGCGCCCGGCGCTGGCCGCACAGGCGTGTCCGCGCAGCGTGGCGTCGGGGGCGTCGGTCGCGTCGAGCCGAAGCTTGTGCGGGCCGACCTCGAACATCACGGTCTTCACGCCGGCGAGGTCGAGCTGCAGCTCGCGCGGTTCCGATTCCTTGCAACGGCCATCCTGGGCGGCGGCGGCGAGGGGCAGCAGCAGGCACGCGAGCAGGGCGGTGGTGGCGGCGATGGCGGGTTTCATGCGCGTGCTCCTGTTGGTTCGTTGCAATGGGGCGATGGTGCGATTCCGGTTTCGATCAATCGATCGTTGCCGTTCCTGGCGAGGCGAGAGCGCTGTCTGTGCAGGCATCCTGCCGCTTCGGGGCGTTGGTCGTTGCCATCCATGGCGGGGCCGATCGGCTTCGGGCCGTCCGGCCCGGCTGGCCGGCCCCGCGCAGCGCGCGGGGCGTTCGCCCGAGGCGCGAGGCAGTGCCTCGCAAGCGCCTCGTGCTCACCCATGGCCGGGCGTTCGCGGCCGCAGCAGATGCCGATAGGGCATCCTGCCGCTTCGGGGTGCTGGTCGTTGCCATCCATGGCGGCGCCGATCGGCTTCGGGCCGTCCGGCCCGGCCATCCATGGCCGGGCGTTCGCGACCGCTGCCAATGCCAATAAGGCATCGGCATGGCGCGGCCGCTCACCCCTCGTCCCGCCAGCGGCGCAGGCGGATCGCGGCCAGGATCATCGCCACGCCGGCGGCGGCGCCGATCCACATCTTCGGCGAGGCGAAGGCCGAGTACATGACCTTCAGGTTGAGTACGCCGCGGATGTCGGCGGCGCTTTCGAACTTGAAGCGGCCCATCGCGGCCATGCCCTGCAGGTCGAGCGCATCCAGCCAGCCGATCGGGACCACGCTCAGCAGCGAGCGGCCGACCACGTTCTTCCAGAACCACAGGGTCTCCAGGTCGAAGAACTCCATCAGGTCGAACCAGGACACGATCACGCCGGCGAACACCGGGATCATGACCGCCCACAGGAACGGCTTGCTCCGCGCCCAGGCCGAGCACAGCAGCAGCCAGCCGACGGTGGGCAGCGCCCAGACGGCATACACAGGGATCGCGGCGATGAAGTGCGCGGCCAGGTACAGCGGGCTGGCCGGTCCCCAGAGCAGGGTCACCGGGTTGCCGCCGTGCGCCAGCACGATCGCGCTGACCAGCAGCAGGAAGCCGTACATGGTGGCGATCGCCGCCACCGTGGCGATCGCCGGCGCCACGACCGCGGCGCTGATCGCCTTCGACAGCACGGTATCGCGGTCCGACAGCGGCAGCGATTTCCAGAACAGCACGCTGCGGTCCTTGCGCTCGTCGTACAGCGCGCCCAGGCAGTAGAAGAACACCACGAAGGCGAGCACGATGAACGGCCAGCTCGAGGCCATGATCAGGCTCATGTCGAGGCCGGCGCCGAGCTGGCGCATCTCCTCGGGACCGAGGCGGCTGGTGATCAGGCCGAGGTCGAGGCCGTTGACCATCATCTCGCCGTCGATCTCCAGCTCGCCGCCAGCCGCGGCGCGGTGCGCGGCGACCAGGGCGATGATGGCGAACAGCAGGGTCAGCCCCAGGGAAATCGCCCCGGCGACCAGCGGCGCCCACAGGAAGCCGCCCTTGTGTTCCCAGTATTCGCGACGCAGCAGCATGCGATAGCGGTGGGTCGCGTGCGGCGCCGCCGGCGGGGTCGCGACCGGCGCCCGGGTCATGGTGTCGGTGCTCGCGTTCATGCGTAGGTTCCTTTCATCGTCGCGACGAAGAGATCGGCCAGGCCCGGCGTGCGGGTCTCGCCGTAGGACGCCAGTGCAGGCTGGGTGACGCCGTCGAACAGCATCACCGTCTTGCCGAACGGCAACGCACGTTCGTCGATCGGGCCCAGTGCGCGCGCTGCCTCGGCCTGCTCGGCGTTGAGCAGCACCTCGGTGAAGCGCCCGCCGACCTCGTCCATGGTCGCCTTGAGGACGATCTTGCCGTCGCGGATGAACATCACGTCGGTGAGGATGTGCTCGATCTCCTCGACCTGGTGGGTGGTGATGAGGATGGTCTTCTGCTCGTCGAAGTAATCCTCCAGCAGGCGCTGGTAGAACTGCTTGCGGTAGAGGATGTCCAGGCCCAGGGTCGGCTCGTCGAGCACCAGCAGCCTGGCGTCGATCGCCATCACCAGGGCCAGGTGCAGCTGCACGATCATGCCCTTGGACAATTCGCGCACCCTGGAGTCCTGCTTGAGCTGGGTGTTGGCCAGGAAGCGCTCGCAGCGGGCGCGGTCGAAGCGCGGGTGCACGCCGGCGACGAACTCGATCGCCTCGCGTACCCGGATCCAGCGCGGCAGCACGGCGACGTCGGCGATGAAGCAGACGTCGTTCATCAGCGCGTCGCGCTCGAGGCGCGGATCGCGGCCGAGAATCTTGAGATCGCCCTCGAACGGGATCAGTCCCAGCATCGCCTTCAGCGCGGTGGTCTTGCCGGCGCCGTTGGGGCCGATCAGGCCGACGATCCGGCCTGGCTCGATGTCGAACGCGGTGCCGTCCAGGGCCAGCGTGTTCCTGTAGGCCTTGCGCAGGCCGCGCGCCTGCACCACGAGGTCGTTGGACAGATCGTTGGAGAACTTGTCGGAGAACTTGTCAGAAACGGCGGCGTTCACTTCGCACCTCCATTGCGGACCGGCTTGAGCAGGTCCTCCGTCGTCAGGCCCAGGCGCTGGATGCGTTCCAGGACCTGCGGCCACTCCTCGGTGAGAAAGCGCTCGCGTTCGTTGGCCAGCAGCTTCTTGGATGCCTCATCGGTGACGAACATGCCGAGTCCCCTCCGTTTTTCGACCAGCGCCTCGTCCGCCAGCTCCTGGTAGGCCCGCGAGACGGTGATCGGGTTGAGCTGGTATTCCGCCGCGACCTGCCGCACCGAGGGCAGGGCGTCACCGGGCTTGAGCAGGCCGTCGAGCATCATCGCGATGACGCGCTCCTTCAGCTGCCGGTAGATGGGAGCGCCTTCGCTCCACTGGATGGACGTCATGGTGTCAGCTCCCGCTGCTGCCGCGCAGGCCTTGCGCGAACGAGAAATAGGGCAGGGCCAGGGCATTGCGCTTGCGGCCGTTGCCGCGCTTGCGCTCGGTCGCCCTGGTGCTGGTGGCGCCTTCGCCGGTGGTGTCCTGTTCGATGCGCTGCAGGGCCGAGGCGACTGCCGCCTCGGTCACGATCTCGGCGAGGAACACCGAGGACAGGGCGATCATCTCGTTGGCCGATCCGGCGCGCTCCAGTTCCGCCTCGAACGCCCGGGTGCGCGCCTCGATGGCTTCGGCGCGCGCGGAAGGCAGGCTATGCGTCGGACCCGCCGCGACCTGGGCCGCACGGGGAACCGGAACGGCTGCCATGAGTCCCAGCAACAGCATGCCGCCGGCGACGGAGAAAGCCAGTATCGTGTTGTGGAGCTTGCGGTTCATGCCGAAACCTCCTGCCCTGGTTGATCGGTGTTGTATGCAACTATAACACTAGAACAGGGGCTGTCAAGAACCGGATGCAGATCCGTTCCCCAACTGAAGTCACGTTGCCGTGGAGTCCCCCATGAAGAATCGAAAATACTCTTATAAAGCAGCTATTTATGCTGCTTTCATGATGTGCATTCTCACGATGCAGGCGCAGGCGGAGGACGGTCTGCTCGACCGCAGCTACCGGCCGCTGGCCGGCAAGATCCCGGTCGATCTGCAGGCCGCTTACGGCGGCCAGGTGCTGCTGGTGGTCAATACCGCGAGCAAATGCGGTTTCACGCCGCAATTCGAGGCGCTGGAACAACTGCACGCGCGCTACGGCGATCGCGGGTTCGCGGTGCTCGGTTTCCCGTCGGGCGACTTCAAGGAGCAGGAGTTCGAGGACGAAGCGGAGATCCGCGAGTTCTGCACGCTCACCTACGGAGTGAAGTTCCCGATGTTCGAAAAGGTGCGCGTGGTCGGGCCGGAGGCGACGGCGCTGTACCGCGACCTTGCCGCGGCCACCGGCGCGACGCCGCAATGGAACTTCCATAAATACCTGATCGGCCGCGACGGCCGGGTGCTGGCGAACTGGGGCAGTCGCACCGTGCCGGACGATCCGGAGGTGGTGGCGGCGATCGAGCGTGCGTTGCAGGTGCCTGCCGCGGACAGATGAACGTGCGGGCGCGCACGTGATTGCCCGTGCGCGCCGGCCTCGCGACAATAGGCGTTTACGCGTCGCTGGCGGCGGCGCCCAACTGGAGTGTTTCCCGATGAAGAATGCGATGCGCGGCGCGTTCGCGCTGTGTCTGCTCGTGACTTGGCTGACGGCGGCGACCGCGAACGCCCAGCAGCCACGGCTGGAGAACGAGCGTGAGAAGGTCAGCTACATGGTGGGGATGGACGTGGGCCAGTCGCTGGTGCCGGTCGGTCCGGACATGGACTATGCCGCGCTGGAGCGCGCGGTGCGCAACGCCTTCGAGGGCGGCGAGCCGTTGCTCGACGCCACGGAAATGCAGGAGGTCGGCCAGGCGCTGATGCAGCGCGTGGCCGCGCGCGGCGGCCAGAGCCTGCCGGGCATGCCGCCGGGCGCCGCGCCGCCGGAAGTGGACAGCAGCAAGGTCGGCCTGCTGGTCGGCGCCGACGTCGGCCGCTCGTTGCTGCCGATCCGCGACGAGATCGAACTGCCGGTGATGCTGCAGGCCCTGCGCACGCGGATCGAAGGCGGCGAGCTGCTGCTGGCCGAGGCCGAGGCCGAGGCATTGCGACAGGCGTTCTCCGGACGCGTGCAGCAGGAGATGGAAGCCGAGGCGGCGCAGGTCGGCGGGAAGAACCGCGCCGAGGGCGCGGCATTCCTGGCCGCCAACAAGGGCGAGAAGGGCGTGTTCTCGACCCCGTCCGGCCTGCAGTACCAGGTGATCCGCCAGGGTTCTGGACGGCGCCCGTTGCCCAGCGAGCGCGTGCGCGTGCACTACCACGGCACCCTGCTCGACGGCACCGTGTTCGACAGCTCCTACGAGCGTGGCGAGCCGACCGAGTTCGGCCTCAACCAGGTGATCCCCGGCTGGACCGAGGGCGTCGCCTTGATGCCGATCGGCGCCAAGTACCGTTTCTGGATTCCGGGCGAGCTCGCCTACGGCGACAAGGGTACGCCGGGCGGGCCGATCGGCCCGAACGCGGCCCTGGTCTTCGACGTCGAACTGCTGGATATCCTCTGATCCGGCGACGTTTCCATCACTGCGTCCGCATCTGCTGCGGGCGCGCCGCCGGCCCTGCCGGCCTTCCCCCATTATCCCCAAGGAGTACCCCATGACCATTTTCCCGCGCGCCACCCTGCCGGCGCTGCTCGCCGTCGCCTTCGCGGCAACGCTGGCCGCCTGCAAACCGCTGGACAAGGAGACCGGCGAGCGGCTCGACGGCGAGGACGCCGCGCAGACGTCCGCCGATGGCGACCCGTCCGCATCTGATCTCGACATTCCGGGGCTGGAGAGCGAGAAGGAGCAGGTCGGTTACGCGATCGGCCTCGAACTGGGGAACACGCTGGTGCCGGTGAAGGAGGAGGTCGACCTCGACGCCATGCTCGAGGGCGTGCGCGACACGCTCGAAGGCAACGAACCCAGGGTCGACCAGCAGCAGCTGGCGCAGATCATGCAGGACCTGGGCCAGCGCATGCAGGCGCGCCAGCAGGCCGAGGCCGAAAGGCTGGCCGCCGAGGGCGAGGCGTTCCTGGCCGAGAACGCCAAGAAGCCGGGCGTGCAGACCACCGAGTCCGGCCTGCAGTACGAAGTGCTGGAGAAGGGCGACGGCGCCCCGCCGAAGCCGGGCGACCGGGTCAGCGTGCACTACGAGGGCAAGCTGCTCGACGGCACCACCTTCGACAGTTCGCTGGAGCGCGGCGAGCCGGCGACGTTCGCGCTCGACCAGGTGGTGCCGGGCTGGCAGGAGGGCCTGCAGCTGATGTCGCCGGGCAGCCGCTACCGCCTGTGGATTCCGAGCGAGCTCGGCTACGGCGAGCAGGGCACGCCGGGCGGCCCGATCGGCCCCAACGCCACCCTGGCGTTCGAGGTCGAGCTGCTCGAAGTGATGCCGGCCGCCGCCGAATAAGACAGCAAGGAGCATCGTCATGCACGTGAGCATCTTCGGAACCGGCTACGTCGGCCTGGTCACCGGCGCCTGCCTGGCCGAGGTCGGCAACGACGTGGTCTGCGTCGATATCGACAGCGACAAGATCGACGCCCTCAACCACGGCCGGGTACCGATCTACGAGCCGGGACTGACACCGATCGTGGCCAGCAACCGCGAGGCCGGGCGCCTGCACTTCACCACCGACGCAGCCGAGGCGGTGGCGCGCGCCGAGATCATCTTCATCGCGGTCGGCACGCCCCCCGACGAGGACGGCAGCGCCGACCTGCAGTACGTGCTCGCGGTGGCCGATACGATCGGCCGCCACCTGCAACGACCGGCGGTGATCGTCGACAAGTCCACGGTGCCGGTGGGCACCGCCGACCGCGTACGCGCGGCCATCGCTTCGGCGCTGGCCGAACGCGGAGTGCAGATCGCGTTCGAGGTGGTCGCCAATCCGGAGTTCCTGAAGGAGGGTGCGGCGGTCGAGGACTGCATGCGCCCGGACCGCATCGTCATCGGCGCCTCCAGCGACGACGCCGTCGAGCGGCTGCGGCGGTTGTATGCGCCGTTCAACCGCAGCCACGACCGCATCGTGACCATGGACGTGCGCTCCGCCGAGCTGACCAAGTACGCCGCGAACGCCATGTTGGCGACCAAGATCAGCTTCATGAACGAGATCGCCAACATCGCCGAGAAGGTCGGTGCCGATGTCGAGTCGGTCCGCCAGGGCATCGGCTCGGATCCGCGCATCGGCCGGCATTTCATCTACCCGGGCGCGGGCTACGGCGGCTCCTGTTTTCCGAAGGACGTACAGGCGCTGGCGCGAACCGCGCTGCATCATGGCCACACGCCCGTCCTGCTGCAGGCCGTGGAGGCGGTCAACGAGCGCCAGAAGAGCCATCTGTTCGACCTGCTCGTGCAACACTACTGCGGTATCGACACGCTGCGTGGCAAGACCTTCGCGGTCTGGGGCCTGGCCTTCAAGCCCGATACCGACGACATGCGCGAGGCTCCGAGCAGGCGCCTGCTGCAGCAGCTGCAGGACGCCGGCGCGCGGGTCCGCGCCTACGACCCGGAAGCGATGGACGAGATGCGGCGGGTGTTCGGCGAACGCGACGACCTGCTGCTGTGCGACAGCGCGGAGCATGCGCTGCAGGGGGCCGATGCGCTGGTGCTGGTGACCGAATGGAAGCAGTTCCGCAGCCCCGACTTCGCCGCGCTGCGCGATGTTCTCGCCGACGCCGCGATCTTCGACGGCCGCAACGTGTACGCGCCGGAGATGGTCGAGGAGGCCGGGCTGGCCTACTATGGCATCGGCCGCGGGCGTTCCGTGCTCGCGGGCTGACCGATGGACGAGACCCTCGAACAGCGCATCGTCGAACTCGAGACCCGCCTGGCCTTCCAGGAGCAGGCGCTGGCCGAGCTCGGCGACGCGTTGGCCGCGCTGCGCATGGAAACGGCGCGCAATACCGAAGTCGTCCGTCGCGGACTGGAAGAGCTGAAACAGGCGCGGGGTACCTTCTACGCCGACCCGGCGGACGAGCCGCCACCGCCGCATTACTGATATTGACGACCGACATGAGCGATTCCCTTCGCGACCAGTTGCTCGGGCTCGGTTTCAAGAGCGCGCCGGCGCCGGAGCGCAAATCCAAGCCGACGCCGAACCCGAACGCCAGGCCCGGGCGGCCCGGCGGGCGCAAGCCCGAAGCCGCCGCGCCGCAGCGTCAGGACAAGCGCGGCGGCGGCCATCGCTCCGGACGCACGCGCGAGGACATCGATCTCGCCAAGGCCTATGCGATCCGCGCGCAACGGGAAAAGGACGAGCGGATCGAGGCCGAGCGCCGCAGGCAGGAGGAGGCGCGGCAACGGCGCGAGGCGCGCGCGAAGCTGGCGCAGCTGCTGCAGGGCAGGGCGCTCAATGCCGACGATGCGGAGATCGCCCGGCACTTCGAGTACGGCGGCAAGATCAAGCGCATCTACGTCACCGCCGCGCAGCTGAAGGCGCTCAATGCCGGTGAACTGGGCGTGGTGCAGCTCAACGGCCGTTATCTGCTGGTGGCCGCGTCGGTGCTGGCCGAGGCCGAGGCGGTGTTCGGGCCGGCCGTGGCATTGAAGGTCGATCCCGATGCGCCGGCCGGGGACGACCCGTACGCGGATCCGAAGTACCAGGTGCCCGACGATCTGGTGTGGTGAGGCGTTGAAAACCCCGGTGCGTGCGTCGTGGGCTGCGTAGAGCCGAGCTTGCTCGGCTGTTCGCGGGCGCCGGAGCCGGGAGCGGCGGAGCAAGCTCCGCTCTACGGGGCGGCCGCAGCGTAGGTCCGCCGTTCTTGATTATTCATTCCGGATCGTAATCGAGGTTGGACGCGAGCCAGCGTTCGGCCTGTGCCCGCGTCACGCCCTTGCGCTTCGCGTAGTCCTCCACCTGTTCCTTCGACACCCGGCCGACCACGAAGTACTGGCTGCCCGGGTGGCTGAAGTAGTAGCCGGAGATCGCGGCCGTCGGCAGCATCGCGAAGCTCTCGGTCAGGGTCATGCCGGCATTGCCGCCGGCGTCGAGCAGCGAGAACAGGGTGGCCTTCTCGCTGTGTTCCGGACAGGCCGGGTAGCCGGGCGCGGGGCGGATGCCGCGATACTTCTCGGCGATCAGGGCGTCGTTGTCGAGGCCTTCGTCCGGCGCATAGCCCCAGAACTCGGTGCGCACGCGCAGGTGCAGGCGCTCGGCCAGGGCCTCGGCCAGGCGATCGGCCAATGCCTTGAGCAGGATCGCGTTGTAGTCGTCGTGGTCTGCCTCGAAGCGGGCGACGTGGGCGTCGATGCCGATGCCGGCGGTGACCGCGAACGCGCCGATCCAGTCCTGCCGGCCCGATGCCTTCGGCGCGATGAAGTCGGCCAGGCAGAAGTCGGGGCGCTCGGGCGGCTTGTCGACCTGCTGGCGCAGGAAGTGCAGGGTGATCGGATCACCTTCGCCCGGGTCGAGCACGACGTCGTCGCCGCGGCTGTGCGCCGGCCACAGGCCGAATACCGCCTTCGCGGTCAGCCATTTCTCGGCGACGATCCGCTTCAGCATCGCGCGCGCGTCGCGGTACAGGTCGCTGGCGTGTTCGCCGACCACCTCGTCGGTGAGGATCGCGGGATACCTGCCGGCGAGTTCCCAGGCCTGGAAGAAGGGCGTCCAGTCGATGCAGTCGACCAGCTCGTCGAGCGGGTAGTCCTCGAGCACGGTGACGCCGGGCGTATTCGGCCGCGGCGGTGCGTAATCGTCCCAGCCGCCGTCGAACTTCTGCGCGCGCGCCTTCGACAGCGAGACCAGGCGCTTGGCGTCGCCGCGGTTGAGGTGGCGCTCGCGGATCTTGGCGTAGTCGGCGTCGTTGGCGGCGACGAACTTCTGCCGCAGCTCGACGCTGATCAGCGACTGCACCACGCCGACCGCGCGCGAGGCGTCCTTGACCCAGACCGTGGGCGCGGCGTAGTGCGGGGCGATCCGCAGCGCGGTGTGGGCGCGCGAGGTGGTGGCGCCGCCGATCAGCAGCGGGGTCTCGAAGCCCTGCCGCTTCATCTCGCGCGCGACGTGGCTCATCTCCTCCAGCGACGGCGTGATCAGGCCGGACAGGCCGATGATGTCGGCGCCGATCTCGCGCGCCTTGTCGAGGATCGCCTGCGCCGGCACCATCACCCCGAGGTCGGTGACCTCGAAGTTGTTGCAGGCCAGCACCACGCCGACGATGTTCTTGCCGATGTCGTGCACGTCGCCCTTCACCGTGGCCATCAGCACGCGCCCGTTGGGCTTGCCGGCGTTGCCGCTGCGTTCCTTCTCGGCCTCGATGTAGGGCAGCAGGTGGGCGACCGCCTTCTTCATCACCCGCGCCGACTTGACCACCTGCGGCAGGAACATCTTGCCGGCGCCGAACAGGTCGCCGACCACGCCCATGCCGGCCATCAGCGGGCCCTCGATGACCTCGAGCGGCTTGTCGAACTGCTGTCTGGCTTCCTCGGTATCGTTGACGACGTACTGGTCGATGCCGTGCACCAGGGCGTGCTTCAGCCGCTCCGCGACCGCGGCGTCGCGCCAGGCCAGGTTCTCGACCCTGGCTTCGCCCTTCTGCCCGCGGTAGCGTTCGGCGATCTCGAGCATGCGTTCGGTCGCGTCGGCGCGGCGGTTGAGCACCACGTCCTCGACCCGTTCGCGTAGCTCCGGGTCGAGGTCGTCGATGATCGGCAGGGCGCCGGCGTTGACGATGCCCATGTCCATGCCGGCCTCGATCGCATGAAACAGGAATACCGCGTGGATCGCCTGGCGCACGGTTTCGTTGCCGCGGAACGAGAACGACACGTTGGAGACGCCGCCCGAGACGTGGCAGTGCGGCAGCGTGCGCTTGATTTCGCGCGTGGCCTCGATGAAGTCGACCGCATAGTTGTCGTGCTCGGGAATGCCGGTGGCGATGGCGAAGACGTTGGGGTCGAAGATGATGTCCTCGGGCGGGAAGCCGACGGTCTCGGTCAGCAGCCGGTAGGCGCGAGTGCAGATTTCGACCTTGCGCTCGCGGGTGTCGGCCTGGCCCTGCTCGTCGAAGGCCATCACCACCACGGCCGCACCGTAGCGTCGTACCTTGCGTGCCTGTTGCAGGAACGTCTCCTCGCCTTCCTTGAGCGAGATCGAGTTGACCACGCCCTTGCCCTGCAGGCACTTCAGCCCGGCCTCGATCACCGACCACTTCGACGAATCGACCATGAACGGGATGCGGGCGATGTCCGGCTCGGCCGCGATCAGGTTGAGGTAGCGGGTCATGGCCCGCTCCGAGTCGATCAGGCCCTCGTCCATGTTGATGTCGAGGATCTGGGCGCCGCTCTCGACCTGCTGCCGCGCGACCTCGACCGCCTCCGGGTAGCGATCCTCCTTGACCAGCTTGCGGAAGCGCGCGCTGCCGGTGACGTTGGTGCGCTCGCCGATGTTGACGAACAGCAGGTCCGGGGTGAGGACCAGCGGCTCGAGGCCGGACAGGCGGGTGTGGCGGGACTGGGTCATCGGTTGGCCGGGAAGAAGGGGGTAGGCCGCGGATTGGCGCGGATGAACGCGGATAAAGCGATCCGGGAGAAATGCTCGCCATCCTGGTATGGGCAAAAACCGGTGCGTTCATTGCTTCGTTGCAGGCATGCCGGCCTGGATCCCGGCATGCGCCGGGATGACGGCGCTGCCCACTTGCGCGTTTGATCCGCGTTCATCCGCGTCGATCCGTGGCTGAAAAGCTTCACGCCGCCGCCTCCAGGTGTGCGGGCAGGCGGCGCGGCGGCAGGTCGGCGACGGCGGTGGCGATCGCGCGGATGTGGTCGGGCGTGGTACCGCAGCAGCCGCCGACGATGTTGAGCAGGCCCGACTGCGCGAATTCGCGCAGGGTTTCGGCCATGTCCTCGGGGGTTTCGTCGTACTCGCCGAACGCGTTCGGCAGTCCCGCGTTCGGGTGCGCGCTGACGTGGCACTCGGCCAGGTCCGACAGCGCCTCGACGTGCGGTCGCAGCTCCTTCGCGCCCAGCGCGCAGTTCAGGCCGATCGACAGCGGCCGTGCGTGCCGCAGCGAATACCAGAACGCCTCGGCGGTCTGCCCGGAGAGGGTGCGGCCGGAGGCGTCGGTGATGGTACCGGAGATCATCACCGGCAGGCGCGCGCCGAGCCCGTCGAACGTCGCCTCGATGGCGAACAGCGCCGCCTTGGCGTTGAGCGTGTCGAACACGGTCTCGACCATCAGCGCGTCGGCGCCGCCCTCGGCCAGGCCCTCGGCGGCCTCGCAATAGATCGCCACCAGTTCGTCGAAATCCACCGCGCGGAAACCGGGGTCGTTGACGTCGGGACTGATCGAGGCGGTGCGGCTGGTCGGGCCGAGCACGCCGACGGCGAAGCGGGGACGTTCCGGCGTGCCCGCCTGCACCGCCGCACAGGCCTCGCGCGCCAGCCGCGCGCCTTCGCGGTTGAGTTCGCGCACCAGGTGCTGCAGGTGGTAGTCGGCGAGCGAGATCGCGGTGGAATTGAAGGTGTTGGTCTCGACCAGGTCGGCGCCGGCCTCGAGGTAGGCGGCGTGGATGTCGCGGATCAGCTCCGGCCGGGTGAGGCTGAGCAGGTCGTTGTTGCCCTTCTGGTCATGCCCGGCAGCGCCGCATTCGGCGCCGTGCGCGTGGCCGTCGTCGCGCCCGAGCCGGTCGTAGCCGTCGGCGAAGCGCTCGCCGCGGTAGTCTACCTCCTGCAGGTCGTGGCGCTGGATCATCGTGCCCATGGCGCCGTCGAGCACCAGGATTCGTCGATCGAGCTGCCGCAGCAGCGATTCGGCGCGGGACGGGTCGAGCCAGGGCAGCGTGTTCATTGCGAGACCTCATTACTTCGGGAGCAGGGCTGTTTTTGGCCACGGCGAAACAATCATTTCGATACCGGCTTGTCCGCGATCAGCGACACCACCTCGAAATGCGGCGGCCGCTTTTCCCGGGTCACGGTTTCCTGGTTGCGCACCGTCAGCCCGGCTTTTTCGACGAAGCGGCGCAGGTCGCGCTCGCCGAAGCCGAGATTGACGTGGCCGTAGGCCGCGACCACGGCGCGATGTTCATGGCGGGCGAGACTGCTCAGCAGCAGGCGTCCGCCGGGGCGCAGCACGCGTGCCGCTTCGGCCACCGCCTGCGCCGGGCGGGCGGCGTAGGTCAGCGCGTGCATCAGCACCACCAGGTCGAACTCGGCGTCGGCATACGGCAGCGCATGCATGTCGCCCTCGTGCACCTCGACGTTGCGGTGCCGGCGCAGGCGCTCGGTGGCGGCGTTGACCACGCGCCGGCTGGTGTCGACGCAGACGTAGCGGTGCGCGTGCGGAGCCACCAGCTCGGCCAGTACGCCGTCGCCGGAGGCGATGTCGAGCACGTCGCCCGCCTCCAGCAGCGGCAGCGCCGAGCGCGCCAGCGCTTCCCAGGTGCGCCCGGGCGAGTAGTGGCGTTCCATGTCGCCGGCCACCGAGTCGGCCCAGTTCTGGTCGGCCGCGCGCATCGCCAGCACCCCGGGCAGGCGCTCGCCGTCCTGGCGCAGCAGGGCGTCGTCGCTGCCGTCGCGCAGGGTGCGCCAGAGCTGCTGCAGGGCCGGGTCCAGCGGTGCGTCGTCGAAGCGGTAGTACGCCGACACGCCGGCGCGGCGGTCGCGCACCAGCCCGGCCTCCTTGAGCCGTGCCAGGTGGGTCGAGACCCGCGGCTGCGCCAGGCGGGTGACCGCGGACAGTTCGGCGACAGTCAGCTCCTCGCGCTCGAGCAGCGCCAGCAGGCGCACCCGGGTGGCATCGGCCAGCACCTTGAGCCGGGTCGACCAGCTTTCCAGATCCACAAATATCTTCCTATCGCGATATAGAGATGATTTTGGGACCGGGCCGGAGAGAGGTCAAGGAGGCAGGGAGCGGTGCCGGGACCAGGAAGAGCCGGCCGCGCCCGCTCGTCATCCCAGCGAAAGCTGGGATCCATGTTGACTTGCCTTCCCGAAACTCGCGGCCAAACGGCAAATCAAATTGGATCCCAGCTTTCGCTGGGATGACGGGGCGGAAGCTCGAGTCCCGAGTCCCGAGTCCCGAGTCCCGAGTCCCGTTACAATTCCATCCCGACCTTCCCGCCGGAGCGCGCAAGTGGATTTTGGCTTCACCGAAGAGCAGTTGATGATCCAGGACGTGGCGCGGCGCATCGCGCAGGAGAAGATCGCACCCAGCGCTGAAGGGTTCGACCGCTCCGGGGAGTTCCCGCTGGAGAACATCCGGCTGCTGGGCGAGAACGGGTTGATGGGGATCGAGGTGCCGGCCGAATACGGCGGCGCCGGGATGGATCCGGTGGCCTACGTGCTGGCGATGGTCGAGATCGCCGCCGGCGACGCCGCGCATTCGACCATCATGTCGGTCAACAACTCGCTGTTCTGCAACGGCATTCTCACCCACGGCAGCGAGGCGCAGAAGCAGACCTACGTGCGCGCGATCGCCGAGGGCGCGGAGATCGGCGCGTTCGCGCTCACCGAGCCGCAGTCCGGCTCCGACGCCACCTCCATGCGCTGCCGCGCGGTGAAGCGCGACGACGGCAGCTTCGTCATCAACGGCAAGAAGAGCTGGATCACCTCCGGCCCGGTGGCGAAGTACTTCGTGCTGTTCGCCATGACCGATCCGGACAAGGGCGCCCGCGGCATCACCGCCTTCCTGGTCGACGGCGAGCGCGAGGGGCTGCACCGCGGCAAGACCGAGCCGAAGCTCGGCATCCGCGCCTCGGCCACCTGCGAGATCGAGTTCCAGGACTACGTGGCCAGTCCCGAGGAGGTGCTCGGCGACGAGGGCCACGGCTTCAAGATCGCGATGGGCGTGCTCGACGCCGGCCGCATCGGCATCGCCTCGCAGGCGATCGGCATCGGCCGCGCCGCCTACGAGGCGACGCTGGCGTACGTGCGCGAGCGCAAGGCCTTCGGCCAGCCGATCGGCGCGTTCCAGATGACCCAGGCCAAGATCGCCGACATGAAGTGCAAGCTCGACGCTTCGCTGCTGCTCACCCTGCGCGCCGCCTGGCTGAAGGGCCAGGGCCGGAAGTTCACCACCGAGGCCTCGGTGGCCAAGCTGACCGCCTCGGAAGCGGCGATGTGGATCGCCCACCAGGCGGTGCAGATCCACGCCGGCATGGGCTACTCCAAGGAGATGCCGATCGAGCGCTACTTCCGCGACGCCAAGATCACTGAGATCTACGAGGGCACCAGCGAGATCCAGCGCCTGGTCATCGCCCGCCACGAAACCGGACTGCGCTGACGCAGCGCCGGAACATCCTCCCGGACCGCCGTCGCCATGCTGCAGGCCATCGCCGGACGACGTTGACGCCCACCACCGGCCCGCGCGCGAGCGCGGGCCTCATTCCATCCGAAACCCGTCGCCATGAGCACACCACGCAAAGCCGACCCACGTCCCAGGTCCGCGAAGTCCGGCAAGAGGCCGGCGGCACCGCCTCGCGCGCAGGCGCGCAGCGCGCTGCTCGACCCGATCTTCGCCGCCATCCGCAACCGCGCCGGCAAGGGCCGCCAGGACGACGCCAGCGCATTCGCCGGCGCCTTCTACCGGCGCATGACCGCCGACGAGCTGCCGTTGCACAGCCCCGACGGCTGGGCCGCGCTGGCCAACGATTTCCTCGATTTCGCCCGGACCCGCAAGCCGGGCAGGGCCAACGTGCGCCTGTTCAACCCCAATCTCGCCGAACACGGCTGGGAGTCGCCGCATACGGTGCTGCAGGTCGTCAACGACGACATGCCGTTCCTGGTCGATTCGGTGACGATGGCCCTGGCCGAGCAGGGCATCGGCGTGCACGTGCTCGGCCACCCGATCATCGCGATCCGGCGCGACCGCGCCGGCCGGCTGGTCTCGGTCGGCGAGGGCGACGCCGAATCGCTGATACACCTGGAGATCGACCGCCAGGCCGCCGACGGCATCGAGCGTGTCGAGCGTGCGGTCAAGGCCGTCCTGCGCGACGTGCGCCTGATCGTCGAGGACTGGCCGACGATGCGCGAGAAGATGCTGCAGGTCGCGGCCGACCTTGCCACCCGCGAGCTGCCGGTGTCCGACGGCGAACGCCGCGAAGCGCAGGAGTTCCTGCGTTGGGCGGCGAGCGACCACTTCACCTTCCTCGGCTACCGCGAGTACAAGGTCAAGAAGCAGCGCGGGGAGGAGGTGCTGTGCGCGGTCGAGAACAGCGGACTCGGACTGCTGCGCGGCAAGGACGCCGGCAAGGCGCGCGCGCTGAGCACGCTGGCGGCGACCACGGCGTCGAAGGGCGGCGCGATCGACCCGTTGATCCTGACCAAGACCAATTCGCGCGCGTCGGTGCACCGCCCCGGCTACATGGACTACATCGGCGTGCTCAGCTTCGACCGCCACGGCAAGCCGATCGCCGAGCAGCGGTTCATCGGCCTCTACACCTCCAGCGCGTACAACCGCAGGCCCTGGGAGATCCCGCTGGTGCGCGACCGCTTCGAGCACGTGATGAGCCAGTCGGGGCTGCGCCAGACCGGGCACAGCGGCAAGGCGCTCAAGCACATCCTGGAGACGCTGCCGCGCGACGAGCTGTTCCAGTCCAGCGCCGAGGAACTGCACGGCCTCGGTACCGGCATCCTGCACCTGCAGGAGCGCATCCGCAGCCGCTTGTTCCTGCGGTGCGACCGCTACGGGCGCTTCTATTCGATCCTGGCCTACATTCCGCGCGACCGCTTCAACACCGACGTGCGGCTGCGCATCGAGGGGATGCTCAAGGAGGCCCTGCAGGCCGACCGCGTCGACACCAGCGTCCAGCTTGGCGAGTCGCCCCTGGCGCAGCTGCATCTGATCGTGCGTCCGCGCTCGGGCGTGACCGACGGGGTCGACGAAGGCGAACTGGACGCGGCGCTGGCGGTGATCGTGCGCAACTGGCAGGACGACCTGCGCGACGAACTGGTCGAACGCCACGGCGAGGCCGAGGGCCTGATGCTGGCCAACCGCTACGGACGCGCGCTGACCGCCAACTACATCGAGCAGGCGACGCCGGCGATCGCCGCCGGCGATGTCGCCCACCTGGCCGCGCTGAGCACGCCGGACGACCTGCGCCTGTGCCTGTACTGCGCACCGCGCCGGAACCAGGGCGAGGGCCCGCTACGGCTCAAGCTGTTCCGCCAGCGGCGCGACATCCCGCTCTCGGACGTGCTGCCGATGATGGAGAACATGGGCCTGCGGGTGATCTCCGAGCATCCCTACCGGATCGAGGTCGACGGCGAGGCGCTCTACATCCAGGACTTCGAGGTCGAGGCCGCCGCGGCCAGGCCCGACATCGAGCAGGTGAGCGACGACTTCGAGGACGCGTTCGCGCAGCTGTGGCGCGGCGGCGCCGAGAACGACGGCTTCAATCGCCTGATTCTGGGGGCGGGCCTGACCTGGCGCCAGGTCTCGATGCTGCGCGCCTACTGCAAGTATCTGCTGCAGACCGCGGCGCCGTTCTCGCAGAGCTACGTCGAGGAAACGCTGACGCGCTATCCGCTGCTGGCGCGGCTGCTGGTGGAGCTGTTCGAGGCGCGCTTCAGCCCGGAGACCGGACGCGAGAGCAGCGAGGAGATCGGGCAGGGCGCGGCGCGTCTGGAGGCGCAGTTCGAGACGCTCGCCGGTGGCGGGACTTCGGTGCTGGCGGCGCTGCGGCCGGTGGTCGAGGCGCGCGGCGGCGACCGCGAGCAGCAGTACCAGGTCACCCGCGAGGCGCTGAAGACGCTGCTCGACGGCGTCGCCAGCCTCGACGAGGACCGCATCCTGCGCAGCTTCATCGGCGCGATCGACGCCACCCTGCGCACCAGCTTCTACCAGCGCGGCGAGGACGGCGACGGCAAGGACTACGTGGCCTACAAGTTCGACAGCGCGCGTGTCCCGGACCTGCCGAAGCCGCGCCCGTACCGCGAGATCTTCGTCTACGGTCCGCACGTGGAAGGCGTGCACCTGCGCTTCGGTCCGGTGGCCCGCGGCGGCCTGCGCTGGTCCGACCGGCGCGAGGACTTCCGCACCGAGGTGCTGGGACTGGTCAAGGCGCAGATGGTGAAGAACACGGTGATCGTGCCGGTCGGCGCGAAGGGCGGCTTCTTCGTCAAGCGCCCGCCGGCCGGCGGCGACCGCGACGCGGTGCTGGCCGAGGGCATCGCCTGCTACCGGCGCTTCATCAACGGCCTGCTCGACATCACCGATAACATTACTATTGGCGGCAGGATCGTGGCGCCGGCGGACGTGGTCCGGCACGACGGCGACGATGCGTACCTGGTCGTGGCCGCCGACAAGGGCACCGCGACCTTCTCCGACATCGCCAACGGCATCGCCGCCGAGCACGGCTTCTGGCTCGGCGACGCGTTCGCGTCCGGCGGTTCTGTCGGCTACGACCACAAGGGCATGGGCATCACCGCCAAGGGCGCCTGGGAGTCGGTGAAGCGGCACTTCCGCGCGCTCGGCCGCGACTGCCAGCGCGAGGACTTCACCGTGGTCGGCATCGGCGACATGTCCGGCGACGTGTTCGGCAACGGCATGCTGCTGTCCAGGCACGTCCGCCTGGTGGCGGCGTTCGACCATCGCCACATCTTCGTCGATCCGGATCCGGACGCGGCCACGAGCTACCGCGAGCGCGAGCGCCTGTTCGCGCTGCCGCGTTCGAGCTGGGAGGACTACGACCGCGACCTGATCGGCGCAGGCGGCGGGGTATGGCCGCGCAGCGCCAAGTCGATCCGGCTCTCGCCGCAGGCGCGCGCCGCGCTCGACATCGACGGGGACGTCGCCGCGATGAGCCCGAACGAACTCATGAACGCGATCCTCAAGGCGCCGGTGGACCTGCTGTGGAACGGCGGCATCGGCACCTACGTCAAGGCCTCGGGCGAGAGCCACGCCGACGTCGGCGACCGCGCCAACAACGCGCTGCGCGTCGACGGCGGAGAACTGCGCTGCAAGGTCGTGGGCGAGGGCGGCAACCTCGGCCTGACCCAGCGCGGGCGCATCGAGGCTGCGATGAACGGGGTGCTGCTCAACACCGACTTCATCGACAACTCGGCCGGCGTCGACACCTCCGACCACGAGGTCAACATCAAGATCCTGCTCAACGCCCAGGTGCAGGCGAAGAAGCTGACCATGGCCGCGCGCAACAAGCTGCTCGCCGACATGACCGGCGAGGTCGAGGGCCTGGTGCTGTTCGACAACGTCCGCCAGAACCAGGCGCTGAGCCTGATGGAGCGGATGAGCGTGTCGCGGCTCGGCTCCAAGCAGCACTTCATCCGCACCCTGGAGGCGCAGGGGCTGCTGGACCGGCAGATCGAATACCTGCCGTCGGACGCCGAGATCTCGGCGCGCAAGGCGCGCGGGCAGGGCCTGACCCGACCGGAGCTGTCGGTGCTGCTGTCGTACGCGAAACTGGTCGCCTACCAGCAGATGCTCGACTCCGACATCCCCGAGGACCCGTACCTGTCCAAGGAGCTGCAGCGGTACTTCCCGGCGCCGCTGCAGAAGAAATACGCCGCGGCGATGGAAAAGCACCGCCTGAAGCGCGAGATCATCGCCACCGCGGTCACCAACACCACCATCAACCGCATGGGCGCGACGTTCCTGATGCGGATGCAGGAGGACACCGGGCGCACCCCGGCCGAGGTGGCCAAGGCCTATACCATCAGCCGCGAGACGCTCAACGCGCGTGCGCTGTGGACGCAGCTCGATGCGCTCGACGGCAAGGTGCCGGAAGCGGCGCAGATCGACGCGCTGCAGGAGATCTGGCACCTGCAGCGCTCGTTCGTGCGCTGGCTGCTGAACCGGCCGGGCGAGATCCCCGGTATCACCCGCGCGGTGGAGCGCTACAGCGACGCCTTCAACGAGATCCGCAGCGCCGAGGGGATCCTGCCCGATTCGCAGCGCCCGGGGTTCGAGGACGCGCGCGCGCAGTGGCGCGAGCGCGGCATGTCGGCGGACCTGGCCGAGGACCTCGCCGAATTGCCGTACCTGGGCCCGGTGTTCGACATCATCGAGCTGGCGCGGGCGCGGCGTCTCAAGCCGGTCGACGTGGCGCGGGTGCACTTCCGCGTCGGCGACGCGCTGCACCTGCCGTGGCTGTTCGCACAGATCGAGGCGCTGGAAGTGCAGGGCCGCTGGCACGCGGTCGCGCGCGGCGTGCTGCGCGACGACCTGGCCGCGCAGCAGACGCTGCTGGCCGGACAGGCGCTGTCGATGCCGGGCCAGGACGCTGACGAGAAGGTGCGCGGCTGGATCGGCCGCGACGATCCGGCGTTGCGTTTCACCCTGGCGATGCTCGACGAGATGTTCGCGCAGAAGGCGATCGACTACCCGACCGCCTCGGTGGCGGTGAGCCGGCTGGCGCAGCTGGCAGCGGGCGGCTGAGGTCGGTCGTATCCGTAGAGCGGAGCTTGCTCCGCTACGAAGGCTCCGGAGCCCGGACCTGTAGAGCCGAGCTTGCTCGGCTGCGCAGGCTCCGGAGCCTGGAGCAGCGGAGCAAGCTCCGCTCTACGTGGCGGGAGCGTCTTCATCGCATCGTCCCGTGTGCGCTATCCTGCGGCCATGAGTTCCGGCCAGCCTCCGCGCATCGCCTTTCTCGCCAGCGCCACGGACGATGCGCGCGGGGCGCTCGAGTCGCTTGTCGCCGAGCACGGCCAGCATGAGCCGGAGGAGGCCGACGTGCTGTGCGCGCTCGGCGGCGACGGCTTCATGCTGCAGACGCTGCACCGGCACGGCGCGCTCGGCAAGCCGGTCTACGGCATGAAGCTCGGCAGCGTCGGCTTCCTGATGAACCACTATCGCCAGGAAGGGCTGCTGGAGCGGCTGCAGGTGGTCGAGCCGGCGGTGCTGCGGCCGCTGGAGATGATCGCGCAGACCGAATCGGGTGCGAGCGTCGGCTCGCTGGCCTACAACGAGGTCTCGCTGCTGCGGCAGACCCGCCAGGCCGCGCACCTGAGCATCGACCTCAACGGCAAGCCGCGCCTGGACGAGCTGATCTGCGACGGCGTGCTGGTCGCGACCCCCGCCGGCAGCACGGCGTACAACTTCTCCGCGCACGGGCCGATCATGCCGCTGGGCGCCAGCGTGATCGCGCTCACGCCGATCGCCGCATTCCGGCCGCGACGCTGGCGTGGGGCGTTGCTCAAGGCGCAGACGGAGGTGCGCTTCCGCGTGCTCGATCCCTACAAGCGCCCGGTCAGCGCCACCGCCGACTCGCACGAGGTGCGCGACGTGATCGAGGTGACCATCCGCGAATCGCAGGACCGGATCGTGACCCTGCTGTTCGATCCCGAGCACAACCTCGAGGAACGCATCCTCAGCGAGCAGTTCGTGGTCTGAGGCGCATCTAAAACCGGGGTCTGAGTCTGAGGGTTCCCCTGTTTTCCTGCAATCAATTCAACGGCTTGGCTACTTCCCCCCTTTGAAAAAGGAGGGTTGGGGGGATTTGCTGGGCCCGGCTAAGTCAAGGCCAAAGCAAATCGCTTCGCGATTCCCGGCCCCCGCGCAGCGCGCGAGGGCACTCAAGCCGCCGCAAGCCTGCGGCTTGCAAGCGGCGGCTTTCGCCCCCTCAATCCCCCTTTTTCAAAGGGGGAAGACAAGCGCCAGGAAATGTGGGGAAACCTCAGGGTGCAGAGTGCACTTTTTCCCAGTTCCCATGGGTAGCAAGCCATCGCCGGAGAAAAGTGCACTCTGACCCCGGTTTTTTACGGCTCGCTGTCGCCGACGGCTTTCGCCAGCGGACGCACCCGGGTGACCAGCGCCATCAGTGTCCGGCCAGGCTCTTCCAGCGGGGCGAAATGCGCCGAGTGCTCAAACCACACGGCCTGCTTGGCGGGCGCCTCGACCTGTTCCAGCCAGTCCGCCGCCGCCCGCGAGGGGGTGCTGTAGTCGTGGCGTCCCATGAACATCAGTACCGGCGCTTCGACCTTGCGGACCTCGCGGAAGTCGACGTCGTTCCACTGTCCCAGGATCCGGTCGAGCGTCAACGCGCTGCCCAGGCCGATGGCCTTGCGGTCGGCCTCGCTGTAGTCGGGCGACAGTCGCTGCGATGCGAAATAGTAGTCGGAGTTGTCGCGATAGGCGCTGTGCCCGCCGTAGTGGATCACCCACTTGCGCTGCCGGTCGATGCGGCCGCCGCGCACGTCGCCGCCGGGGTAGGGCGCCAGCGCCTCGAGTTCGACGATCGCCTCGCGGTTGCCGTCTTTCGTCGCCTGCGCGAGCGCGTACTCGTAGCCGATGCGTTCGCCAAGGCCGGGCTGGATGATCTGGCCGAGGCCGATATAGGCATGCAGCCATTCCGGCTTCTCCACCAGGGTGCGCATGCCGACGATCGAACCCCAGCTGTGGCCGAGGAGAAAGACTTTGCGCTTGCCGTAGGTCTCGCGCAGGTGTGCGATCAGCTCGATGGTGTCGGCGACATAGCGGTCGATCAGGATCGTCGGCGCGACCGCGTCCGGATCGTTCGCCAGGTACGTTTTTCCGGCGGCGCGCTGGTCCCACTGGACGACGGTGAAATAGTCCTCCCACGGGCGCTGGAATGTCCATGCCGCCGGCATCATGGGCGCCGCGGGGCCACCGTGCAGGTACAGCAGGATCGGATTGTCGCGATCGGCGCCGCGGACCGAGATCCACTGGTCGATGCCGCCGAGGGGAACCCGGTACATTTCCTGCACGCCGTCGGGCGTGACGATGCGCTGCACGTCGCCGATGATCCGCTTCGCTTCGGCGTAGGGCGATTCGCCGCCGGCCCCGGTCTCCGGCCCGGCGGCGGCGGGCGTCGTGGCGACGCACCCGATGATGCAAGTCGTGAGCAGGAAGCTGCGCAATGTGCGGGTCATGTCGACTCCAGTCATGAACGGCCGGGTTCGATTCGAGTGTCGCAACCACCGGTTCGCGGGTGCAGTGTCGATCGTCACGGCATCGAACCGGGCCAACGGCGCGCCTCTCGCCTGCCTGCGTATTCATCGCGCATACTCGCGCCATGTCCGCAGATACCCCGCCGCCGCTGATCGTCGCGATCTCCTCACGGGCGCTGTTCGACCTGGAGGACAGCCACGCGCTGTTCGAGCGCGACGGCATCGAGGCCTATGCCGAACACCAGCGCAGGTACGAGGACGAGATCCTGGAGCCGGGCATCGCCTTCTCTCTTGTGCGCAAGCTGCTGGCGCTGAACGAGGGCGCGGCGCCGGACGCGCCGCGGGTCGAGGTGATCCTGCTGTCGCGCAATTCCGCCGATACCGGCTTGCGCATCTTCAATTCGATCCAGCATCACGGCCTGCCGATCTCGCGCGCAACCTTCACCTCGGGCGAGCCGACCTGGCCGTACATCCGACCGTTCGGCGCGCAGCTGTTCCTGTCGGCCAATCCGGAGTCGGTGCGGCGGGCGCTGGCCAACGACGTCGCCGCGGCGACGATCCTGCCGGCCAAGGCGCCGCAGCATCGCCACGACCAGTTGCGCATCGCGTTCGACGGCGACGCGGTGATCTTCGGCGACGAGGGCGAGCGGGTCTCGCAGGAAGGCGGGATCGAGGCGTTCCACCGGCACGAGCGCGAGCGTGCGCGCGAGCCGTTGTCGGGCGGCCCGTTCCGCGCGTTCCTGTCGGCATTGCACGATCTGCAGGCGGCCTATCCACCGGGGGAGGGCTCGCCGATCCGCACCGCTCTGGTCACCGCGCGCTCGGCCCCGGCGCACGAGCGGGTGATCCGCACGCTGCGCGAGTGGGGCGTGCGGCTGGACGAGGCGCTGTTTCTCGGCGGCCGCGCCAAGGGCCCGTTCCTGGAGGCGTTCGGCGCCGACATCTTCTTCGACGACTCCCAGCACAATATCGACTCGGCGCGCCTGCACGTGGCCACCGGCCACGTGCCGCACGGCGTCTCCAACCCGTAGAGCGGAGCTTGCTCCGCTACGTAGGCTCCGGAGCCTGGACCTGTAGAGCCGAGCTTGCTCGGCTGTGCGGGCTCCGGAGCCCGAAGCAGCGGAGCAAGCTCCGCTCTACAACGGCAGGCGGATGTCGGACAGGCGCCAGCGCAGGCCATCGCGGGTGAGCACGAACACCACCGGGCGGCCGGCGTCGTCATGGACGGTCGCGGTGAAGCGCGACGGTGACTCATAGCGGCGTTCGGCATCCTGGAGCGGCTTCGCCGCCGGTTCGCCGGCGGGTTGTTGTGGCAGAGCGCGGACGTCGACGCGCCGCCAGACACGGCGGCCCTCCATCATCGCCGCGAGCCCCACCGGGGTCACCATCGCATCGACCGCGCCGCCGGCCACGCCGCTGGCGATCCGGAGGCCGATCTGGCCGAGGGCGCTGCCCTGCGCATCGGCGCCGGCGCTGCGGACCAGGTAATCGTCGAGCTGCAGCTTGAGGCTGCTGCGCAGCGCCGGGAAATCGACCTGCCGCGCGAGCGCCCGGGTGTCGTCCTCCTGTACCGCCTGCTGGATGGCACGGATGGTCAGGTACGGACCGGCGGCAACATAGGCGCAGAGCGCCAGCAGCAGCGCTGCGGCGAGCCAGATCCATTTCTTCATGCGTCGCTCCATGGCGGCCGGGTTCGGCCCAGTGTGCCGCGCATCGCTGAACCTCTGCAAAGCCGGTTCGTCATGTTCGCTTGGAAACAATGGAAGAGCGCCTTCGGCGGTCCGCGCGGGGCGGGAGCCGCACCGCGGGGATTGCTCCGCCCTTCGGTCCGGCCATCCATGGCCGGACTCAGGGCCGCTGCACATCCCTGTGCAGCTCTCCGCAATCCCCGCGGCACGCCTCCCGCTCCAACGCTCGTCGACTTCGGTGGGAGGGCCTCCGAGCATCCGAAAGCGAATCACCGATGCGGCGTCCGGGCCGGGGTATGCGGATAGCAGGCCATGGATGGCCTGCGGCGGCGAGTCCGCCATGGATGGCGGACCGAGCCGGGGAGCATGCCCCGGCTCGGGCGCCGCTGGCTCCGAGGCCCGCGAATCGCCGTTTTTGTGGCACCACACGGCGCCTTCGGTTTGCCGCGCGGGGCGTGAGCCGAGAATCTAGAACTCCAGGTCCAGCGCCGCGCACAGGTAGTCCATGAACGGTGCGGTGGCACGCAGGTCGCGGGCCAGGACCTGGCGCAGGCGCGGGCCGGCCATGGTGGCGTCGTCGATGCTGCGCAGGGCGATGAAGTTGCGCCGGCGCAGGTCCTCGATGAACTCGAAGTCGGCGGGAAAGCCGCGCGGCGGCCGCACCAGCATCTCCTGGCTGCCGAGCCGGTAGCGTCGCCGGAAGGCCGGTGCGTGCGCGGCGGTCTTCCAGCCGGCGGGATTGTCGACCACGAACTGGCGGATGCGACGCAGCACCGGCGACTCCGGATGCCAGATGCCGGCGGCCACGAAGCAGTCGCCCGGCTCGAGGTGCAGGTACCAGGACGGTGCCGCGGTTTCACGGCTGCGCTCGTGGAACAGGCGCGCGCCCTGCCAGGTCTTGTACGGCGACTTGTCGTTGGCGAAACGGGTGTCGCGGTGGATCCGGAACAGGGAGCCGCCGACCGGCTTCGGGTCGGCGCGGAAGTGCGGGCTGACCGCGAGGACATCGGGATGCAGGTCCGACAGCAGGCGCCGGAACGGCTCGCGCACGTGCGCTTCGTAGTCCGCCTTGTGGGCGTGGAACCAGGCGCGTTCGTTGCGGCGGGCGAGGGCGCGCAGGAAGCGGAAGGAGCGATCGCTGAAGTAGGTCGTCATGCGTGGGGTGCGGTGGCGATGGGGACGAAGCTTGGGTTTACGTGGCCGGCTCCCGGCTCCGAAAGATCGATTGGCGCCGGAATCGCGGAGCGTTCGCGGGGCGGCCTTGCGGGCGCGTTTCGAGTCGCTCCCCGATACTCGCTTGGTCGAAACCCGCCCGCAAGGCCGCTGGAGATCGCGTTGGCGCCCAAGGAGACAGAAAAGGCGGGGACCGGCGTCAGCCCAGTTCCACCTCGCGCTCGCGGCTCCATGCCTCCAGCCGGTCGAGCAACGCGAGCTTGGCGCCGTCGCCGGCATGAACGAGCCGGAGCGCGGCGATCTCGGCGAAGAAGCCGGGCAGCGACAGTTCCGACAGCTCGCTGCCCTCGGCCAGGCGCCGGCGCCGGTAGTCGTCCCAGCGCTGCCGCTCGGCGGCGTCGAGCGTGTGCGGCCAGTTGCGGGCGCGGTAGCGGAACAGCAGCTCCGGCAGGCGCGGATCCTGGAAGCCGAACGTGCGCGTGCCCAGCGCTTCCGCCGGCGTCGCGCGCACCTCGGGAAAGCGGCGGCGGTCGGCATCGGCGATGAAGCCGTCGTAGAGCGCGGCGTCGACGTCCGATGGCGCCCGTGCGGCCTCCGTCGCATAGACGCGGCGCACCTTCTCGGCCAGCGCCGGACCTGCTTCGCGCAGGCGCGCGGCGCGGGCCGAGACTGCGGCGGGGTCGATGCCCAGGCGGTCGATGTCGGCGCGGGTGAGGTGGTGCCAGGCGACCAGCGCCGGGCAGCGGTTGAGATGCACTTCCTTCAACGCAATGCGGCTCTCGCCGGGCGGCAGGTCGGCGGTCGGGGTATAGAGGCGGTCGGCGATCGCCTCCGGTTCCAGCGCCAGCAGCGCGTCGGGATCGCTGTCCAGGTCGAACACGATCACGCGGCTGTCGATGCGCGGGTGCACGGCCAGCGGCAGCACCGGCGCGGCGCACATGCGCGTGGCCGGGTAGCGTTGCGAGACGTGCAGCGCCGGCTGCATGGCGACGGTGTCGAGCAGGCCGGCGGCGTGGCGTTTGTCGCGCAGGCGCAGCGCGTAGTCCCACAGCCGCGGGTGCGCTGCGCGCAGGCGGCGCGCCATGCCGATCAGCGCACGCACGTCCGACAGCGCCTCGTGCGCGTCGCCGGTGCGCACGCCGTTGGCCGCGGCCAGATGCTCGAGCCGGAACGAGCAGGCGCCGTCGTCGCGCTTCGGCCAGACGATCCCCTGCGGACGTAGCGCATAGGCCAGCCGCAACACGTCGAGCAGGTCCCAGCGCGAGTTGCCGCTGCGCCACTCGCGCTCATAGGGATCGTAGAAGTTGCGGAACAGGCCGTGGCGCACGAACTCGTCGTCGAAGCGCAGCGAGTTGTAGCCCACGCTGCAGGTGCGCGGCTGCGACATCGCCTCGAAGATGCGGGCGAACGCGTCGGCCTCGCCGACGCCGTCGCGCAGCGCGTCCTGCGGCGCGATGCCGGTGACCAGGCTGGCGGCCGGCGTGGGCAGCAGGTCGTCGGCGGGACGCACCATGAAGTCGATCGGGGCGTCGATCTCGTTCAGCGCCTCGTCGGTGCGGATCGCCGCGAACTGCGCGATGCGGGTGCGGCGCGGATCGCTGCCGAAGGTTTCGAGATCGTAGAAGAGGAAGCTGGTAGGCATAAGAAGTGCGGTGCTATTGGCTAGTCACTTTCGCAAGCCGTGGCGACGGCATCGTTCGCTGCTTGGGCGGAGGGTTTGTGGGGGCGCGGGCGCGGCTATTCATTGTCGTAAGCCGTGGCGACGGCATCGTTTCCTGCTTGGGCGGAGGAGTCGTGGGGGCGCGGTTCACGGAGGCGCGCCCTCCTGCAGCGGCGGAAGCTGGCGTCGTACGTCGGCGTCGAGCGCGGCCCGGTCGACATCGGCGGGATCGCGGATGCCGCGCGTGGCGCGCTCGAGGATGTCGTGCTGGAGATTGCTGCGCTCGAGTGCGACGGCGTACGGGATGTGCATGAAGCTGACCATGGCGTAGTGCGGCACGAAACGATCGGGGTGGCGCTGCTGCAGTTCCAGTTCCAGCTGCCGCTGCAGCAGATAGTCGGCGTCGTCGACGCGATCGCGCATCTCGCGGTAGTTTTCAAGCGCCATGTGCTGGATCGCCGCGGCGTTCGGCCGCCGCTCCGCCGCGAATGCGGCGAAGGCCTCCGCCGGCGACGCCTCCGCCTCCAGCCGGTCGGCGAGCGCCACGCAGTCCTCGAAGGCGCAGTTCATGCCCTGGCCGTGGAACGGGACCATCGCATGCGCGGCATCGCCGATCAGCACCGCGCGGTCGTCCAGGTGCCAGCGGTCCAGGTACAGCGTCGCCAGCGTGCCGGCGGGGTTGCGGGCCCAGTCGGCCTCGAGGTCCGGGATCAGCGGCAGCGCATCGGCGAAATCGCGGGCGAACAGCGCGCGCGCATCGGCCGGGGTGCGCACGGTGTCGAATCCCGGACTGCCGTGGTTGGGCATGAACAGCGTGACCGTGAACGTGCGCTCGTCGTTGGGCAGGGCGATGCACATGTAGTCGCCGCGCGGCCAGATGTGCAGGGCGTTGGGTTCGATGCGGAAACCGCCGTCGGGTGTGGGCGGGATCTCCAGCTCCTTGTACGAATGGTCCAGGGTCTCGACGCGCTCGCCCAGGTCGGTCTCGCGCTGCATCGCCGCGCGCAACGCCGAGCCGGCGCCGTCAGCGCCGACCAGCGTCCGGAACGTCACCTCGCATGCGGAATCGTCGCGGTCGTCGACGAAGCGGGCGCGGCGGGCGTCGAAGTCGATGCTGTCGAGCCGGCGGTCGAAATGCACCGCCGCGCCGGCGCGCTCGGCCAGGTCGAGCAGGGTGATGTTGAGGTCGCCGCGGTGCACCGACCAGATCACCTCGGAGTCGTCGCGGCCGTAGCGCTGCAGCTGCTGGCTGCCGTCGGTGAAGTGCACCATGCGTCCGCGCATCATCACCGCGTGCGCCATCACCGCGGCTTCGGCGCCGGCCTGCTGCAGGGCGTGGCGGCCGCGTTCGGCCAGGGCCAGGTTGATCGAGCGCCCGCCGGCGTAGCCCCGCACCCGCGGATCGCCGCGTTTTTCGTACACGTCGACGCGCCAACCCTTGCGTGCCAGCAGGATCGCGAGCAGCGCGCCGGCCAGGCCGGCGCCGACGATGGCGATGTGGTTGCGTTCCGGCGTCATCGTACCTCCATTGCGAAAGCTTTCAGCCACGGATTAGCGCGGATGAACGCGGATGAAGATGAATCGAGTCGGCACGGACCACTTTGCGCCTTATCCGCGTTCATCCGCGTCGATCCGCGGCTGAAAATGCGTTCATCCGCCACGCCATGCTTCCACCGCGCGCGCAAAGCGCAACACGTCGGCGTGGGTGTTGTACAGCGGGGCGGGGGAGATGCGGATCACGTCCGGTTCGCGCCAGTCGCCGAGCACGCCGCGCGACGCCAGGAATTCGAACAGTGCCCGGCCGCGTTCGCGTCCGCCGGCCACGCGCAGCGACAGCTGGCAGCCGCGCCGCTGCGGCTCGCCCGGGGTGACGATCCGCAGCGTGTCGGACAGCGATTCGCGGATCAGCGCTTCCAGATACCCGGTAAGGTGCTCGGACCGCCTGCGCAGCGCGTCCATGCCGGCGCGCGAGAACAGTTCCAGCGAGGCGCGCAGCGGCGCCAGTCCCAGGATCGGCGGGTTGCTCAGCTGCCAGCCGTCGGCGCCGGGCGTGGGCACGAACTCGGGCCCCATGCGGAAACGGCTTTCCCGCTCGTGCCCCCACCAGCCGGCGAAGCGTGGTCGGTCGGTGCGCGCGTGGCGCGCATGCACGAAGCAGCCGGCGACCGCGCCGGGACCGGCGTTCATGTACTTGTAGTGGCACCAGACCGCGAAATCGGCGCCGCTGTCGTGCAGCCGCAGCGACAGGTTGCCGACGGCATGGGCCAGGTCGAAGCCGACCACGGCGCCGGCCGCATGCCCCAGGCGGGCGATTTCCGCCAGGTCGAAGGCCTGCCCGGTGCGGTACTGCACGCCCGGCCACAGCACCAGCGCCAGGCGCGGACCGTGCTCGGCGATCGCGCGTTCGATCGCCTGCATCGAGATCGTGCCGTCGGCCTCGTCCGCCTGCAGCTCGATCAGGTCGGTCGCCGGGTCGAAACCGTGGAAGCGGACCTGCGACTCCAGCGCGTAGCGGTCGGAGGGAAACGCGCCTGCCTCCATCAGGATCGCCGGCCGCGCGCGGGTGGGGCGATAGAAGCTGACCAGCATCAGGTGCAGGTTGGCGGTGAGCGAGTTCATCGCCACCACCTCCGCCGGCTGGGCGCCGACCACGTCGGCCAGCGGCTCGCGCACCAGTTCGTGGTAGGGCATCCACTGCGCCTGGCCGGTGAAATGTCCCTCCACCGCCTCCATCGCCCATTTGTCGAGCACCTCCTCGACATGCGCCCGCGCGGCTCTCGGCTGCAATCCGAGCGAATTGCCGCAGAAATACGCCTGGTCGTCGCCATCGTGCTTCGGGATCAGGAATTCCCGCCGCAGGCCGGCCAGCGGATCGTCGGCGTCCTGCCGCCGCGCGTAATCTACGGAAAAGATATCGGTCATTCCTGTCTTCTGTTTGCCGCGGATTTGCGCGGATGAACGCGGACAGAGCCGATCCGAGGGGCTATCGCGTACATCATCCATCGTCGCGTATGCCTACTGCTTGCTCGGTTGCTACGGATTCCACCGGTCCGCATCTGCCGCCTTTGGCCCTTGTCCGTGCTGATCCGCGCAAATCCGTGGCCAATCATCATCTGAAACGAGACATCGACAGGTCCAGCCATTCCAGCGCCGTGCCGTGATAGAGCCGGGCCTGTTCGGCCTCCGCCAGGTCCAACTCGGCGATGCCGGCACCGGGGGTCTGCTCGCCGAGCGGGAACGGATAGTCGGTGCCGAGCATCACCCGCTCGACGCCGCAGGTGTCGATCAGGTAGCGCAGCGCGCGTGGATCGGCGACCCAGGAGTCGAAGTACAGCCGCTGCAGGTAGTCGCGCGGGTTGTTGGGGTTGTCGGTGGCGACCAGGTCCGGGCGCATGTTGTAGCCGTGTTCGATGCGGCCGATGGTGTACGGAAAACTGCCGCCGCCGTGCGCCATGCACACCTTCAGCTTCGGCAGTCGCTCGAGCACGCCGCCGAAGACCAGGCAGCAGGCCGCGCGCGACTGCTCGGCCGGCATCCCGACCAGCCACGGTAGCCAGTACTTGGGCATGCTGTCGGTCCCCATCATGTCCCAGGGGTGCACCAGGATCGCGGCGCCGAGATCGGCGGCGGCCTCGAAGAACGGGAACAGTTCCGGCGCGTCCAGGTTCCACTCGCCGATATGCGAGCCGATCTGCACGCCCTGCAGGCCCAGCTGGTCCATGCAACGCTCGAGTTCCTGGATCGCCAGTCGCGGGGATTGCAGCGGCACGGTGCCGATGCCGGCGTAGTGGCGCGGGTGCGCCGCCACGGTCTTCGCCATGTGATCGTTGAGTGCCTGGTGCAGTTCCAGCGCCTGGTGCGGTTTCGCCCAGTAGCTGAACATCACCGGCACGGTGCTGATCACCTGCACCTGCACGCCGAAGCGGGCGTAGTCGTCGATCCGCTCCTGCGCGTCCCAGGTCTTGGACCAGATCTCGCGGAAGAAGCGCCCGTCCTTGTAGATGCGGTGGCGGCCGTCGGCGGTGTGGTGGATCACCGGAAAGCGCGCGTCGTCGTACTTGGCGGCCAGGTCGGGCCAGCTGCGCGGCAGGTAATGGGCGTGGATGTCGATCTTCAGCACGACGGCATTCTAGCGGTCCCCGCGGCGCGCTTGCGAATCGCCCGGTGTGCGCGCCTGCCGGCGCCGCGCCGGAGCCCCGCGTAGAGCCGAGCTTGCTCGGCTGCTCTTGATCCGGAGCCGGAGCAGCCGAGCAAGTTCGGCTCTACGGGATGGGCCTGGAGTCGGCGCAGCGGAGCAAGCTCCGCTCTACGCGGCATACTTCACCGGTGCAGGGTTGAGGTGCCCGCAGTTGCCGCAGGTCCGGTGTTCCTTCGACGCGTAGAAGCGCTCGAACACCGGCGGGAAGTCCTTTTCGATGTCCCCGAGGTGGAAATACTCCTCGTACAGCTTGTGGTTGCAGCGCTCGCAGTACCACAGCAGCCCGTCCTTCTCGTGCGGCAGGCGCTTGCGCTCGATCACCAGCCCGATCGAGTCCGGGCCGCGCTGCGGCGAATGCGGGATGCGCGGCGGCAGCAGGAAGGTCTCGCCGGCGCGGATCGGAATGTCGCGCGGGCGGCCCTCGTCCTGCACGCGCAGGGTCATCTCGCCCTCGATCTGGTAGAACCACTCCGGGCCCTCGTCCCAGTGGTAATCGGTGCGCTGGTTCGGGCCGCCGACCACCATCACGATGAAGTCGCCGTCGTAGATGCACTTGTTGCCGACCGGCGGCTTCAGCAGGTGGCGGTTCTCTTCGATCCAGGCCTGGAAATTCAGCGGTTCGGGCAGCATGCGGGCTCTCCTTCTGACGTCAGGAGCGGCCGGGCAGCGCCGCGACGCACTTCAACTCTATCGCGATCGGCGTGGGCAGGGCGTCGATGCCGAGCGTGGTGCGGCAGGGCGCGGCGCCGGCATCGGGGAAGTATTCGGCCCAGATCGCGTTGTAGGCGGCGAAATCACGCGCCATGTCGGTGAGGTAGACGGTCACGTCCACCAGATCCTGCCAGCGCGCGCCGCTGGCCTCGAGCACCGCGCGGACGTTCGCGAACACGGCATGGGTCTGGGCGGCGATGTCGTAGCCAAGCAGGCGGCCGTCGGCGTCGACCTCGTTGCCGGGGATCGCGTTCGTGGCCGGGTTGCGCGGGCCGATGCCCGACAGGAACAGCAGCCCGCCGACCCGGCGCGCGTGCGGATAGGCGCCGACCGGCGGCGGTGCGGCGTCGGTGCGGACGATATCGCTCATCGATCGGCTCCTATCCGTCGCGCGGGGTGGTGGTGGGCATGCCGGCAATGGCGGCGGTGTAGGCCGGCTCGACCTCGTCGGGGCCGGAGATGTCGATCGCCAGCGGCCGCACGCGGCCGTCGGCTAGGCTGTAGACCCAGCCGTGCACGTCGATCGCCTGGCCGCGTGCCCACGCGTCCTGGACCACGGTGGTGCGGCAGACGTTGACCACCTGTTCGACCACGTTGAGTTCGCACAGGCGCGCGTGCCGTAGCTGGTCCGTCGGCACCTGCGCGAGCAATGCCGCGTGCTTCTGGGCGACATCGCCGACGTGACGCAGCCAGTTGTCGGCGATCCCGACGCGGGTGCCGGTCAGGCTGGCGTGCACGCCGCTGCAGCCGTAGTGGCCGACCACCAGGATGTGCTCGATCTTCAGCAGGTCGACCGCGAACTGGATCGCGCTGAGCGCGTTGAGGTCGGTGTGCACCACCAGGTTGGCGACGTTGCGGTGCACGAACACCTCGCCCGGATCCAGCCCGAGGATCTGATTGGCAGGCACCCGCGAGTCGGAGCAGCCGATCCACAGGTATTTCGGCGCCTGCTGTTGCGAGAGGCGGTCGAAGAAACCGGGATCCTCGCGGCGGATGCGTTCTGCCCATTCGCGATTGCGGTTCAGGAGGTCGTCGAGTTCGGTCATCGTGTGCCAATCAGGCGAAGAGCGCCCGCATCAGGAAAATGGAAGCCATCAGGAGGGAGAACGCGGCGACCGCGAAGCCCGCCGCGGCGACCAACGACAGCAGTTGGACGACGGCGCCTTTCACCGCATTTCGATCCGGATGCCGACGTTCTTCGGCTCGGTGAAGAAGCGCATCGCCTCCAGGCCGCCCTCGCGGCCCATGCCGGACTGGCCCATGCCGCCGAACGGGGTGCGCAGGTCGCGCATCAGCCAGGTGTTGATCCAGACGATGCCGGCGCGCAGCCCGGCGGCGAGGCGGTGCGCGCGGTCGAGGTCGCGGGTCCAGACCGAGGCCGCCAGGCCGTAGTCGCCGGCATTGGCCAGCGCCAGTGCTTGGGCGTCGTCGTCGAACGGCTGCAGGGTGGCGACCGGGCCGAAGATCTCCTCGCGATTGGTGGCGCAGTCGGGCCCGAGGCCCTCGATCACGGTGGGCGCCACGAACCAGCCGGGCCGCTGCAGCGCCTCGCCGCCGCACAGCACGGTGGCGCCTTCGTCGCGCGCGCGCGCGATCGCCGCCAGCACCTTGTCGAAGTGCGCCTGCGAGACCAGCGGGCCGAGCCGCGCATCCGAATCCATCGGGTCGCCGACGCGCAGCGCCAGCGCCGCCTCGACGAAGGCCTCGCGGAAGGCGTTGTAGATGCGCCGCTCGACCAGGACGCGCGAGCCGCACAGGCAGATCTGTCCGGAGTTCTGGAACGCCGAACGGACCAGCGTGTCCAGGTGCGCCCGCCAGTCGCCATCGGCGAATACCAGGGTCGGGTTCTTGCCGCCGAGCTCGAGCGAGAGCTTCTTCAGCAACGGCCCGGCGATCCCGGCGATGCGGCGGCCGACCGCGGTGCTGCCGGTGAAGGAAATCGCTCGGATGCCCGGATGCGCGACGATGGCCTCGCCGACCTCCGCCCCGCGGCCGTGCACGATGTTGAGTGCGCCGGCGGGAAAACCGATCTCGGCCGCCAACTCGCCCAGCAGCGTGGCGGTCGCCGGTGTGACCTCGGACGGTTTGGCCACCACGGTGTTGCCGGCGGCCAGCGCCGGCGCGATCTTCCAGGTGAACAGGTACAGCGGCAGGTTCCAGGGCGAAATCGTGCCGACCACGCCCAGTGGCGTGCGCAGGGTGTAGTTGAGCCCGGCCTGGCCGTGGTGCGATTCGCTGGAGAACTGGGTGGCGGCATGGGCGAAGAAGCGCAGGTTGGCGACCGCGCGCGGGATCTCCACGTCGCGTGCGAGCGCGAACGGCTTGCCGCCATCGCGCGCCTCGGCATGGGCGAAGTCGTCGGTGCGGGCCTCGAGCGCGTCGGCCAGGCGTTCCAGCCAGCGCGCACGCTGGTCGTTGGGCTGCGCCGCCCAGTCGGGGAACGCCCCGGCGGCGGCATCGACGGCGGCACCGACGTCGGCGGCGTCGCCGTCGTCGACGGTCGCATAGGTCCGCGCAGTGGCAGGATCGAAAACGTCGAGCCGGCGGCTGCTGCCCGCGTTCCGCGTCTTGCCGCCGATGAAATGTGCGAAATGCCGCATCCGTGCATCTTACCGCGGCGGCGGTGGATTCCAGGCGGGCAGCGTCGCCGCGACATCAGGCTGCCCGCCTGTCCCCGCGATTCCGGGAGCGGTGAACCACGGGGCGACGGAGGTCGGCGGCGCCACATCGTCACCGCGACTGTGGGAGCGACGGAAGTCGCGACTCCCCGGCGGCGGCATGCCACCGCCACTCCCACATGGGGTGAAGTCATGCGCCCGCCGACTTCACGACAGGCGGAAGTCCGGCGTCCGGATACACGCCGCAGGAAAGTCCGGGCATTTGCCAACAGCGCGCGATCCCGCTCACCGTTGGCAGCGCGGGCAGAAGTACAGGCGGCGGCCGCCGGCCTCGCTGCGGCGGATGGGGGTGCCGCAGTGCTCGCAGGGAAGTCCCTCGCGGTCGAACACGCGGAAGCGGAACGCGTCGGGCGTGTCGGTCAGGTAGTCGGCGCGCATGCCCGCGGCCGGTTCGATGCCGCGCGCGCGGTAGCTGCGCGCCGGCACCGCCAGCAGCGCATGCGCCAGTCGCTGCCGTTCGCCGGCATCGAGGTCTGCCGGCCTGCGCGAGGCATCGATGCCGGCCTCGAACAGCACTTCCGAGCGCAGGTAATTGCCCATGCCGGCCAGGAACCGCTGGTCGAGCAGCAGCGCCGCCAGCCGGCGGCCGGCGAAGCGCGGGTCCTGCAGGCGGCTTTCCACCTCGCCTGCGTCGAGCTTCGGGTCGAGCACGTCCGGGCCGAGCCGGGCCAGGAACAGATGCTCGGCGAGCGCATCGGTCCTCCACATCGCCACGTCCGACGCCGAGTACAGCAGGATCGCGCGTTCCGCGGTCTCCAGCGCCACCCGCAGCGAGCGAGAGGTGTCCGGGCGCTCCCCGGCTGCGGCCACGCGCCACACGCCGTACAGCTGGTTGTGCGAGTACAGCGTCCAGCCATGGTCGAAATGGATCAACAGCGCCTTGCCGCGCGGCGCGACCGCCTCGACGGTGCGTCCGCGCAGGGTGCGTTCGTGACGCTTGAGCGCCGGAAAGGCGAACCAGGCCGAGGCCAGCACGCGTCCCGCAATCGCCTTGGCGAGGCGGTCGGCGGTGCGGCGGATTTCCGGGCCTTCAGGCATGGAGAGCCGGGAATGGGGAATCGGGAATCGGGAATGGGAAGCCGGGACGGCGAGCGCCCTGGCAGGCGCTCCTACTGCTTTTCAATGCCCGGATGGCGCAAGTCATCCCGCCACATTCGCCGCGAGCCGTTGCCTTTTCGATTCCCCATTCCCGATTCCCCATTCCCGGCCCTTCAAATCGACTGCATCCGCCCGCCGTCGACCGCCAGGCTGACGCCGTTGACGTAGGCGGCCGCGGGCGAGCAGAGGAAGGCGATCACGCCGCCGGTCTCCTCGGGGCGGGCGAAGCGCCCGGCGGGCACCGCGGTGCGCATCGCTGCGCGCACGGCTTCCTCGTCGCGGTCCTCCCTGCCGGCGCGGTCGCGCACGATCTGCTCGATGCGGCCGGTCTCGGTGAAGCCGGGCAGCACGTTGTTGACGGTGATGCCCTCGGCCGCCAGTTCGCGCGACAGCGTCTTGGCCCAGCTCGCCACCGCGCCGCGCACGGTGTTGGACACGCCGAGCCCGGGGATCGGTTCGCGCACCGAGGTCGAGATCACGTTGACGATGCGGCCCCAGTGCGCCGCGCGCATGCCCGGCAGCAGCGCCTGCACCAGGACCTGGTTGGCGATCAGGTGGCGGCGGAAGGCATCGAGGTAGGCCTCGGCATCGGCGGCATGCGCCGAACCGCCGGCCGGACCGCCGCTGTTGTTGACCAGGATCTGCACCGGCCGTTCGACGGCGAGCGCCTCGACCCGTTCCCGCAGCGCCTGCGTCTGCGACACGTCCGCCGCGATCCAGTCGTGGCGCTGGGCATCCTTGCGGGGCAGGGCGGCGGCCACCGCCTGCAGCGCCTCGGGGCGCCTGGACAGCACGGTGACGTCGGCGCCGAGCAGGGCGAGCTCGTGCGCGGCGGCGCGGCCGATGCCTTCGGAGGCGCCGCAGACGAGGGCGTGCTTGCCGCTGAGGTCGAGGTCCATTGGCCGGCTCCGTGCGTGTGGGTCAGGATTCGTTGGCGCGCATCAGCGCGGCGACCGCCTGCGCGCCGTCCTCGTCGCGCGCCTCGAGCGTCGCCGCGACGGCGTTCCGGTTCTCTGCAGGATGATTCTGGCTGAGCTTGAACTTCAGTTCGACCCGCTCGGGAACGAAGCGGAAGCCGACGATGCCGCGCAGTTGGCTGCGAAAGCGCGGTTCCTGCGGATCGAAGCGCCAGTCGCCGCCGGTCCGCGCCTCGTGGTGGTCGCTGAGGCGCAGGACCAGGTCGGCCAGCGCATCGCCGTCGTCGTAGCGCTCCAGGCTGCCGTGGAGGTGGGCGGTCGCGTAGTTCCAGGTCGGCACCCGCGCCGCGGGCTCCTTGTCCGGATACGAGCCCGCCGACACGTACGCGTGCGGCCCGTGCACGATCAACAGCGCATGCGCGCCATGGCCGGCCTGCGGGTTGGGCCGGGCCCAGTGCCCCTCGATCAGGATGTCGTCGCCGCTGCGCCGGTACAGCACCGGCAGCTGTGAGGCGAACGGCGCGCCCTGCGCGTCGCTGGTGACCAGGGTGACGAAGGGATCCTCGGCGACCAGCCGGTCCAGCCGGGTCAGGTCGTTTTCGGCGAAGGCGCGTGGCGTGTACATGCCCCGGCGCCTCAGGTGCGGCCGCCGAGCTTGCGCACCATCTGTGCGCGCAGCGCCTCGTCCGACTCCGCGCGCGGCGGCGACAGCTCTTCCAGCGAGAATCCGCGCGCCAGGGCATCGTCCTCGTCGAGGCCGTCGTAGCCGGCGAACTCGGCGTCCAGCAACGCGGCGCGGGCGCTGTCCTCGGTGTCGTAGGCGAGGGTGTTGCCGTCGCTGTCGAAGACCTCGGCGGTGCCACCCGCGCATACGCGCAGGCGCGCCCAGATCACGGTGCGGCCGAGCGTGGCCAGCCACCATTCCTCGTAGGCCATGGGTGATGCCGGGTCGCGGGTCCCGTTCATGCCAGCGACCACAGCCACAGCAGCCCGGCCATCCCGAGCGCCGCCAGCACCGTCATCAATGCGATCCGCGCCGGCGTCGCCAGCCCGGTGAACTGGCGGTCGCGCGATTCGCGATAGCCACCGGAGAGCAGCCAGCCCAGGGCGGAGGGTTTGAGGAAGGCGCCTTCGCCCAGCCGCGCGCGCAACTGTGGATCGCGCTCGCGCAGGTGTACCAGCGACAGCGGCCAGAAGATCACGAAGGCGCAGGCGCCGCCGATGGCGATGCCGACGAAGCACAGGGCGAGGAACAGGGTCATGGGAATACGAGGAACGAGTGGAGAGGAACGAGGAACGAGTGTGAAGCCACGAGCCACGCGCCGCGACGGCGCCGTCGGCGCCCTCCGCTTTTCTCTCGTTTCTCGTTCCTCTCCACTCGTTCCTCGCTTCTAGAATTCGGCATGGCCCGGCGCCCGCGGATAGGGAATGGCATCGCGGATGTTGGACAGCCCGCACACGTACACCACCAGGCGCTCGAAGCCGAGTCCGAAGCCGGCGTGCGGCACCGTGCCGTAGCGGCGGAAGTCGCGGTACCAGCCATAGTGCTCGGGATCGAGCCCGAACTGCGCCATGCGCGTATCGAGCACCTCCAGCCGCTCCTCGCGCTGGGCACCGCCGATGATCTCGCCGATGCCCGGCGCCAGCACGTCCATCGCGGCGACGGTGCGGCCGTCGTCGTTCAGGCGCATGTAGAAGGCCTTGATGTGTTCGGGGTAGTCGGTCACCACCACCGGGCGGCCGACGTGCTGCTCGGTCAGCCAGCGCTCGTGCTCGGTCTGCAGGTCCAGGCCCCATTCGACCGGGAACTCGAACTTGTGCCCGGACCTGCGCAACAGGTCGACCGCATCGCCGTAGTCGATGCGCTCGAACGGCGCGTTGACGAACGCCTCCAGCCGGGTGATGGCGTCCTTCTGCACGCGCTCGGCGATGAACGCCATGTCGTCGCCGCGCTCGTCCAGCACCGCGCGGAACAGGTACTTGAGGAAGTCCTCGGCGACGCGCGCGTTCTCGGCCAGGTCGGCGAAGGCGATCTCCGGCTCCACCATCCAGAACTCGGCCAGGTGGCGGGTGGTGTTGCTGTTCTCGGCGCGGAAGGTCGGGCCGAAGGTGTAGACCTTGCTCAGCGCCAGGCAGTAGCCCTCGACGTTGAGCTGGCCGGACACCGTGAGGAACGCCTCGCGGCCGAAGAAGTCGCGGGAGAAGTCGACCGCGCCGTCCTCGCCGCGCGGCAGGTTGGCCAGGTCCAGCGTGGAGACGCGGAACATCTGCCCGGCGCCTTCGGCGTCGGAAGTGGTGATGATCGGGGTGCCGATCCAGTAGTAGCCCTGCGCGTGGAAATAGCGGTGCACCGCCTGCGCCAGGCAATGGCGGATGCGGGTGACCGCGCCGAACAGGTTGGTGCGCGGGCGCAGGTGCGCGACCTCGCGCAGGAACTCCAGCGAATGCGCCTTGGGCTGGATCGGATAGGTCTCGGGATCGTCGACCCAGCCCACCACCTCGACCGCCTCGGCCTGGATCTCGAAGCTCTGGCCCTTGCCCTGCGAGCGCACCAGGGTGCCGCGGGCGATCACCGCGCAGCCTGCGGTCAGGCGCTTGATCTCGGACTCGTAGTTGTCCAGGGCATCGGCGGCGACCACCTGAATCGGCGCGAAGCAGGAGCCGTCGCTGACGTTCACGAAGCTCAGCCCCGCCTTGGAGTCGCGCCGGGTGCGGACCCACCCGCGGACCGTTACCTCGCCGCCCTCGGGGATCTTGCCTGCGAGCGCCTGTGCCACGCTGACCGTCGTCATGCCTTGAATTCCGGGTTCGATGAACAGATCTGTGAGCCGTGCAGTCTACCGAAGTCACGGCTGACTGCCTGCGGCACGCAGCGTTCATGCGGCGTGACCGTGCGCCGGCACGACGGAGTAGAATCGACACATGGCCATCCATCTCGCCCCCGCCGCACTGGAACGCGTGAAGAGCTTCCTCGCCGCCTCGCCCCAGGCCCTGGGCCTGCGCTTCGGCGTCGAGCGCACCGGCTGCTCCGGCTGGGGCTACGTGGTCGACCTGGCGCACGAGGAGCGCCCCGGCGACCAGGTCAGCGAACAGGACGGCGTGCGCATCTACGTCGACGCCGACAGCCTGCCCCTGGTCGACGGCACCGAGATCGACTTCGCCCGCCAGGGCCTGAACCAGCAGTTCCAGTTCCGCAATCCCAACATGGCCGCCGAGTGCGGCTGCGGCGAGAGCTTCACCACCGCCGCCGCCTGAGCCCACGCCCCGCGTCGGCATTCGCCGCCGATCCCGCAGGGTAAGGCTGGCCGGCAGCCGGGCGGCTTGTCCGCAAGTCCTTGATCCTTCATAATACGCGGCTCGCTGCGGCCCAGCTGTCGCGAGCCCTTGCTCCACCGCGCCCGTTCTTGGTCGTCGGGGAGCTGTCCGATCCGGCCGGGCGACGCCCGGCGATCGATAACCGAAAGGAAAACCACATGCGTCATTACGAAATCGTGTTCGTGGTCCATCCGGACCAGAGCGAGCAGGTGTCGGCGATGATCGAGCGCTATACCGCGCTGGTCGAAGGCGGCAACGGCAAGATCCACCGCCTCGAGGACTGGGGCCGCCGCCAGCTCGCCTATCCGATCAACAACCTGGTCAAGGCCCACTACGTGATGCTCAACATCGAGGCCGGCCAGGCCGTGCTCGATGAGCTCGTCGGCACCTTCCGCTTCAACGACGCGATCCTGCGCCACCTGGTGATCCGCCGCGACGAGCCGATCACCGAGCAGTCGCTGATCATGAAGAACAAGGACGAGAAGAGCGACAAGCCGGAGCGCGGGGAGCGTGGCGAACGCCGCCGTCGCGACGACGACGACGCCGGCAGCGACAAAGAGAAGCCCGACCAGGCCGAGAAGGCCGACGACACCGCCGAAGCCGCCTGACCACGCCTTTTAGGAGCAGCGCCCCTATGTCCAAGTTCTTTCGCCGCCGCAAGTTCTGCAAGTTCACCGCCGAGGGCGTCAAGGAGATCGACTACAAGGATCTCAACACCCTGCGCCAGAACCTGACCGAGAACGGCAAGATCGTTCCCAGCCGGATCACCGGCACCAAGTCGCGCTACCAGCGCCAGCTCGCCACCGCGGTCAAGCGCGCGCGCTTCCTGGCCCTGATCCCGTATACCGACAACCACAACGTCTAGGAACGAGTGGCGCTTGCGCGCCTTGGAGGAACGAGAAACGAGTAGTAGAGCGCTTTTTCTCTCGTTGCTCGTTCCTCTTCACTCGTTCCTCGGCTCTTCCCGTCCGTTCGGACAGCTGAAAGTTGCGGCGCCTCGGCGCGTCGCTAACGAACAAGGAGCACACCCATGGAACTGATCCTGCTGCAGAAAGTCACCAATCTCGGCAATCTCGGCGACAAGGTCACCGTGAAGCCGGGCTACGGCCGCAACTACCTCGTGCCGCAGGGCAAGGCGGTGCGGGCGACCGACGCCAACCTGGCCGAGTTCGAGGCCAAGCGCGCCGAGTACGAAGCCAAGGCCAAGATCGCCCATGACGATGCCAGCGGCCGCCTGGCCAAGCTGGAAGGCGCCAGCATTGCGGTCAAGGTCAACGCCTCGAGCGAGGGCAAGCTGTACGGCTCGGTCGGGCCGCGCGACATCGCCGAGGCGCTGACGGCGCAGACCGGCGTCGAGGTCGGCAAGTCGGAAGTGGTGATGAGCGAGGGCCCGTTCCGCCACGTCGGCGAGTACGAGGTCGTCGTGCATCTGTACGCCGACGTCGAGACCACGGTCAAGGTCGCGATCGAGCCGGAAGCCGCGGTCGTCTGACCTTTCGGACTCTCGATCCCGGGTCGATCCGGCGATCGATCCGAGAAGGGGCGCCGCGAGGCGCCTCTTTTCGTTGGTGCCGATGTTGCGTCGCAGCGTATGCGACCGGTTGCGGGGAAAGTTATGCACAACATTTCCCAAGACTTGTCTGCAACCTCCGCGGTGCGAGCGCGCGTACGATGGCCGACCCGATCCGACAATCGAACCGGACGCTGATCGCGTTCGGCGCCTACGCAAGCCAGGAGCCGCAACCCGCCATGTCAGCACGCCCCCGCTTCGGCCCGGAACCGCGCAGCAGCGACAGCCGCATCGAGCAATTGCGCGTCCCGCCGCAGTCGGTGGAGGCCGAACAGGCGGTGCTCGGCGGGCTGATGCTCTCGCCCGAGGCCTTCGACCGCATCGCCGACATGCTGGTCGACAACGATTTCTACCGTCGCGACCACCAGCTGATCTATCGCGCGATCCGCGAACTGGCGGAGAAGAACAAGCCCTACGACGCGGTGACCCTGGGCGAGTGGTTCGAGTCGCAGGGCCTCGCCGGGGAGGTCGCCGGCGGCGCCTATCTGGTCGAACTCGCCAGCACCACGGCCTCGGCGGCCAACATCAAGGCCTATGCCGAGATCGTGCGCGACAAGGCGGTGCTGCGGCAGCTGATCGACGTCGGCACCGACATCGTCAACGACGGGTTCCAGCCCGAGGGCCGCGACAGCCAGGAACTGCTCGCCAGCGCCGAGCAGGCGGTGTTCGCCATCGCCGAGGCCGGCGCCCGCGGCCGCACCGACTTCACCCCGGTCAACAGGGCGATGGCCGAGGCGTTCGACGTACTGCAGACGCGCTACGCCAACGGCGGCGGCATCACCGGGCTGCCGACCGGCTACGACGAGTTCGACCAGATGACCGCCGGCCTGCAGCCGACCGACCTGCTGATCCTGGCCGCGCGCCCGGCGATGGGCAAGACCACGTTCGCGCTCAACATCGCCGAATACGCCGCGCTCAAGACCAAGAAGGCGGTGGCGGTGTTCTCGATGGAAATGTCGGCCAGCCAGCTGGCGCTGCGCCTGATCTCGTCCAATGGCCGCATCAATGCCACCCGGCTGCGCACCGGCCAGCTCGAGGACGAGGACTGGAGCCGGGTGACCAGCGCGATCCGCATGATCAAGGACACCCGGATCTTCATCGACGACACCCCGGCCTTGTCGCCGGAGGTGCTGCGCGCCAAGGCGCGACGGCTCAAGCGCGAGCACGACCTCGGCCTGATCGTGATCGACTACCTGCAGCTGATGGCGGTGCCGGGCAACAGCGAGAACCGCGCCACCGAGATCTCCGAGATCTCGCGTTCGCTCAAGGGCCTGGCCAAGGAACTCAACGTACCGGTGATGGCGCTGTCGCAGCTCAACCGCTCGCTGGAATCGCGGACCGACAAGCGTCCGGTGATGGCCGACCTGCGCGAATCGGGCGCCATCGAGCAGGACGCCGACGTGATCATCTTCATCTACCGCGACGAGTACTACAACAAGGAAAGCTCGCCGGACAAGGGCCTGGCCGAGATCATCATCGGCAAGCAGCGCAACGGCCCGACCGGCTCGTTCAAGCTCAAGTTCTTCGGCGAATACACCCGCTTCGACAACTTGGCGCACGATTCGGTCGGCAGTTTCGAATGATCGCGGCCGAAGCGCTTTTGGCCACGGATCAACGCGGATGAACGCGGATAAGGCTGCTTAGCCAAGCCCTTCCATGACCGCTGCCGCAGCGTCGAGTCGCATCGGCGCAGGAATTCCACGGCCCGGTCATCCGCACCCTACAATCCCGCGAATGGCCCGAGCCACGACCGCCACCATCCACCTCGACGCGCTGCGCCATAACCTCGGCGTGATCCGACGCTTGGCACCGCACAGCCGGGTGATGGCGGTGGTCAAGGCCGACGGCTACGGCCATGGGCTGGAGCGGGCGGCACGTGCGTTGCGCGACGCGGATGCATTCGGCGTCGCGGCCCTGTCCGACGTGGAGCGGATCCGCGCACTCGGCCTGTCGCAGCCGGTGCTGCTGCTGTCCGGATTCGATGCACCGGAGGATCTGGCGCAACTGCGGCGGCTGCCGGCCGAGGCGGTGATCCACCACTTTGACCAGATCGAGATGCTCGCGCAGGCGGAGCCCGGCCCGCCGATCCGCTGTTGGCTCAAGGTCGACACCGGCATGCACCGGCTCGGCTTCGCGCCGAGTTCGGTGCGCGCGGTGCACGCCCGCCTGTGCGAGTTGCCGAACGTTGCCGACGGCATCGCGCTGATGAGCCATTTCGCCAGCTCCGACGAGTTCGCCGACGGCGGCGCGGTCGACGGCGCGCAGACCCGGACGCAGCTGCGGGTGTTTGCCGAGGCGACCGCAGGGCTGCCGGGGCCGCGCTCGCTGGCCAACTCCGCCGGCGTGCTCGGATGGCCCGATGCCCATGCGGACTGGGTGCGCCCGGGCGGCGCGCTGTACGGGATCTCCGTGGTGGCCGGCCGGCCGGGCCGGGATTTCGGCCTGCGTCCGGCGATGACCCTGTCGACGCGGCTGATCGCCGTCAATCGCATCGCACGGGGCGAACGCATCGGCTATTCCGGCACCTGGGAATGCCCGGAGGACATGCCGGTCGGCGTGGCCGCGATCGGCTACGGCGACGGCTATCCACGCCACGCCCCCTCGGGGACGCCGGTCCTGGTCAACGGCCGTCCGGCGCAGACCGTGGGCCGGGTGTCGATGGACCTGACGGCGATCGACCTGCGCGGACAGCCCGACGCACGGCCCGGCGATCCGGTGCTGCTCTGGGGCGATGGCCTGCCGGTGGAAACGGTGGCCGAGGCGGCCGGCACCATCGGCTACCAGCCGGTCTGCTCGATCACCGGCCGGGTCCGCTTCGTCGAGGACTAGGGCCGTGCCCGCTCGCCGCGGCCGCGGCGTGCCGCTAATCTGGCGCTTCCACCCGGGAGCCCGCCATGGACGTCCATGCGATCCGCGCTTGCCGTTTCGCCGGAACCGGCCGGAGGGCGGGTCCGCGTCGCGGCGGGAAGATGCCCGTGCACGGCCGCCGGCATCGGGAACGCCGCTGATGCGCATCGCCCTGGTGTGGTTTCGCGACGACCTGCGCCTGGACGATCACCCGGCGCTGCGCGCTGCGACCGAGGCCGGCTACCTGCCGCTCCCGGTCTACATCCACGCGCCGGAAGAGGAGGGAGGCTGGGCGCCGGGCGCCGCCTCGGAGGCCTGGCGGCACCGCTCGCTGCGCGCGCTCGACGCCATGCTGCGCGCGCGCCGGTCGCGGCTGCGGATCTTTCGCGGCCCGAGCCTGCAGACCCTGCAGTCGCTGCTCGCCGCCACCGATGCCGAGGCGGTGTTCTGGAACCGCCGCTACGAGCCCGCCATCGAACAGCGCGACGCCGCGATCAAGCGCGCGCTGCGCCGGCAGGGCGCGCGTGCCGAGAGCTTCAACGGGGCGCTGCTGTTCGAGCCGTGGCAGCTGGCGACGCGCCGGGGCGATCCCTACCGGGCGTTCGCCCCGTTCTGGACGTCGGCGCGGGCGGCTTGGCGCGAACCGGCGCCGTGGGACGCGCCGGGCGGGTTCGACGCGTTGCCGGACGAGGACGCGATCCCGCACGGCCTGGCGCTGGATGCGCTGCGCCTGGCGCCGGCGCGCGGCTGGGACGACGGGTTCTGGGAGCGCTTCGTCCCCGGCGAACGCGGCGCCCGCGACGCGCTGTCGGCCTTCGTCGAGGGCGCGCTGCACGGCTACCGCGACACCCGCGACGTTCCCGCCGCGCGCGGCACCTCGCGGCTGTCGCCGCACCTGCACTTCGGCGAGGTCTCGGTGGCGCGCGTGGCCGCGACGGTGCGCGCGAGCGTCGATGCGCCGCCGGCCGATGTCGAGCGCTTCCTCGGCGAACTGGGCTGGCGCGAGTTCTCCTATCACCTGCTGCACCATTTCCCGCAGACCGTCGACACCAGCCTCGATCCGCGCTTCGACGACTTTCCCTGGGCGCCGCCCGCGCCGGCCAGGCTGCGGGCCTGGCGGCGCGGCGCCACCGGCGTGCCGATCGTCGACGCCGGCATGCGCCAGCTCCGCAGCACCGGCTGGATGCACAACCGCGTCCGCATGATCGTCGCCAGCTATCTCACCAAGCACCTGCGGATGCACTGGCTGCACGGCGCGCGCTGGTTCTGGGCGGCCCTGGTGGACGCCGACCTGGCCAGCAACACCCTGGGCTGGCAATGGATCGCCGGCACCGGCGCCGACGCGGCGCCGTACTTCCGCATCTTCAATCCGGTGGTCCAGGCGCGCAGGTTCGATCCCGATGGCGCCTACGTCGCGCGCTGGCTGCCCGAGCTGGCGGCATTGCCGCCGCCGCTGCGGTTCGCGCCGTGGGAGGATCCCGCCGCGCTCCGACGTGCGGCGCCGGCGTACCCGCGCAGGCCGCTGGTCGACCCGGCGGCGGGACGCGCGGCCGCGCTCGAGGCGTATGCGAAGGTGCGAGGGCCGCGCCGGGCGCGCGCTTCCGGGTTCGATTGACGCTCTTCTCGGCCGCGTGCTTCACTCGCCGCCAGTCCGAGGGAGGAGCGGATGGCCGCCCAGCAACCGCGCAGACGCCCGCGCCGGGAACCGATGTCGCGGGTCGACACCGCCTGGCTGCGGATGGAGAAGCCGACCAACCCGATGATGATCACCGGGGTGCTGATGTTCGCCGAGCCGATGTCGCTGGAGCGGCTGCGGGACCTGGTGGAGCAGCGTTTCCTCGCCTACACGCGCTTCCGGCAGAAGCCGGTGGACGCGCCTACCGGCGCCGCCTGGCAGGATGATACGGGCTTCGACATCGACCGGCACGTGCAGCCGGCGGCATTGCCCGGGCGCGGCGACAAGCGCGCGCTCGAGCGCTTCGTCAGCCGGCTGGGATCATCGCCGCTCGACAAGGATCGGCCGCTCTGGCAGTTCCATCTGGTCGAACGCTACCGCGGCGGCTCGGCGCTGGTCGCGCGCGTGCACCACTGCTACGCCGACGGCATGGCGCTGGTGCAGGTGCTGCTGTCGCTCACCGACACGGTGCGCGATCCCGACGCCGGTCGCGACCTGGCGCGCGACTGGCTCAAGCAGGACGGCGCCGAGGTCGCGCGCCGCGTCGGTGCGGTGGCGCGCTACCGCAAGCTCGGCGGCAGGGTGATCGAGAAGGGCATGGAGATGTACCGCGATCCCGGCCTCGCCGCGATGCTGGCGAAGGAGGGCGGCGAGATCGCGCGCGAGCTGCTGGTCGCCCTGGCGCTGCCCGACGATCCGCCCTCGCTGCTGCGTGGACCGCTGGGCGTCAGCAAGCGCGTGGCCTGGGCCGAGCCGTTGGACCTGGAGGAGGTGAAGGCGGTCGGCCGTGCCTGCGAGTGCACCGTCAACGACGTGCTGATGGCCGCGGCTGCGGGCGCGCTGCGCGACTACATGCGCGAGCGCGGCGAGCCGGTCGACGGCATGACCCTGCGCGCCACGGTGCCGGTCAACCTGCGCCCCCTGGAGCACGCGAAGAAGCTCGGCAACCACTTCGGGCTGGTCTTCCTCGATCTGCCGGTCGGCGAGCCGAACCCGGTGCGGCGGCTGGAGCGAGTGGCGCAGTGCATGAATCAGTTGAAGAGTTCAAGGCAAGCCATTGTTGCATATGGACTACTCGCGGCCTTGGGCATGACACCTCAAGCAGTACAGGAGGTCGCGCTGGCGCTGCTCAGCCGCAAGGCCACCGCCGTCGCGACCAATGTGCCCGGCCCGCAGCAGCCGCTTTACCTGGCCGGCTGCACCCTGCGCGAGATGATGTTCTGGGTGCCGCAGACCGGTTCCATCGGCATCGGCATCTCGATCCTCAGTTACAACGGCCGGGTGCATTTCGGGCTGATCGCCGATGCGCGGCTGATCCCGGATCCGGATGCGGTGATCCGCCGTTTTGGCCCGGAGTTCGAGAAGCTGCTGTACCTGGCGCTGATGGGCGACTGGAGCGCCGCGCTCGACGCGGCTGCGGCCGAGGGGCTGGTGGTCGACGAGCCCCGGGCCCCGCAAGCAGGCGCATCCCCGGGAATTGCCGGCTGAATGGGGACTATCCGATGGCGGCCGTTGCGGCTCCCGTCACCCTGCTGAGACCCCCGGCGTGGTTAGCATGGTGGCCTGTTCACCCAGCCGGACCGTCCGGCGTCATTCTAAGGAGAGCCACCATGCGCAAGTTCGCCAATCCCGGTCTCGCCGCCGCAATCGCCGGTGCGCTGCTGATGAGCGGTTGCGCCAGCTATACCGGCCAGACCGGCGATCCCAACGATCCCAACCGCACCCGGACCGGCGCGCTGGTCGGCGCAGGCATCGGTGCGGTGGCCGGATTGCTCAGCGGTGGCGATGCCACCGAGCGTCGCCAGCGTGCCCTGGTCGGTGCCGGTGCGGGAGCGCTCGCGGGAGGCGCCGTCGGTGCCTACCAGGACCGTCAGGAAGCCGATCTGCGCCGGCAGATGGCCGGCACCGGCGTCGATGTCGTCCGCCAGGGCGACAACATCACCCTGAACATGCCGGGCAGCATCACCTTCGGCTTCGACCAGTCCAACATCCAGTCGCAGTTCTATCCGGTGCTGGACAACGTCGCCAACACGCTGCGCCAGTACGACCAGACGATCATCGAGATCGCCGGCCATACCGACAGCGTCGGCAGCGACAGCTACAACCAGCAGCTGTCGGAGCGCCGCGCGCAGGCGGTGGCCGGGTACCTGGGAACCAAGGGCATCGCGCAGCAGCGCATGATCACCGTCGGCGCCGGCAAGACGCGTCCGATCGCCGACAACAGCACCGAGGCCGGCCGCGCGCAGAACCGCCGCGTCGAGATCACCCTGGTGCCGATCCAGGCCTGACCGCGCCAGGTAGCCCCTACCGTGGCGACGAAGTAGCACCGTCGCCACGGGCGGCATCCATTGAATAGCCGCGCCAGGCAGCTCCTACCGTGGCGACGAAGTAGCCCCGTCGCCACGGGCGGCATCTAGTGAATAGCCGGGCCTAGCAGCCGTTGCAACAAGGCCCGTTGTCATGTTGGTTTCGGAACAGATCTTCGGCTTCGGAACGAGCGGCGCCCGGGCCGGGGCATGCTCCCCGGCTCGGTCCGCCATCCATGGCGGACTCGCCGCCGCAGGCCCGTGCGGCTTCGCCGCCCGGTCCGGCCCGACGCAGCGCGCCGGGCGTTCGCACAGGCCGCGCGGCAGTGCCGCGCAAGCGGCCCGTGCTCACCCATGGCCTGCTATCCGCATACCCCGGCCCGGGCGCCGCACCGGTCATTCACTCCCGGATGCCCGGAGGCTCTCACACCGAAGCCATCGAACGTTGGAGCGGGAGACGTGCCGCGGGAATTGCGGAGAGCTGCACATGGGTGAGCCAGGACTGCTTGCGCGGACTGCCGCGCAGTCCTGGCGAACGCCCGGCGCGCTGCGCCGGGCCGGACCGGGCCGCGTAGCGGCACGGTGCAGCGGCCCTGAGTCCGGCCATGGATGGCCGGACCGAAGGGCGGAGTAGTTCCCGCGGCGCGGCTCACGCCCCGACGCGGCAGACCGGAGGCGTTCTTTGCGCCACGAAAGCCTGGATTCGCGGGCTTCGAACCAACAGCGCCCCCGGCCGGGACATGCTCCCCAACTTGCACGCCACACCGGCGATTCACGTCCGGATGCTCGGAGCTATTCCCGCTGGCTGGGATCTCAGTCCACCGCCTCCGCCACCGGCTGCGGATGCCCCGCCTTCGCGCGGCTGAGCAGGGCGTGCAGCATCTCGGTGGACAGGCCGTGCAGCACCAGGCGGAAGCCTGCGCGCAGCGTGGTCAGCGGTACCAGCGGGTGCTTGTTGTTGAGGAACACCAGGTAGTCCTGGCGCTGCAGCAGCGTCGCCGAATAGATGCCGATGATCTCGTCGAGCTGCAGCGAGTTGGTCGCGCGCCAGAAATCGTTGTCGGTCAGGAATAGCTGGTAGACCGGGGTGTAGACCTCGATCGCGGTCTGCAGGTCGATGAAGTTGCTCCAGCGGTCGGGCATGTCCTCCATGCGCAGGTCCGGCGGCTCGATCATCGAGAAGTCGAGCGATGCCGGCGGCTGGATCGGGTGCCCGCCGAGTTCGCGGTTGAGATGGATGATGAAGTTGAACAGGTTGAGGTCGTGCTGCAGGAATACGTCGTCGCGCAATGCGTCGATATCGGCCGGTTTCAACGGATGCGAGGGCAGCTCGCGGCCGGGCAGGGCGTTGCGGCCGATGAACGCCAGTATCTGCGAGCCGAGATGGAAGTGGCGCAGGATCAGCCAGTTCGCCTCCGGCCGCACGAACGTCTTCATGCCCCAGACGATCGTGCGGTGCAGCCACTTCGACGAGGTGAAGCCGCGCGGCAGCACGATCTTCAGCAGTTGGATCAGCACGATCGACAGCCGCGCCAGCGGCCGTACCACCGGCAGCACGAACTGGCGCGAGCGCGATGCGGCATCGGCCAGCCAGGCGCGCTTGACCTCGTCGGCCAGCGGGCCGCTGGCGTCGAGATACAACGCCAGCCACGGGTTCGGATCGCGCGGATCGTGCGGGGAGTCGAGCCAGTCTTCGGTCCTGCTCACGCGCGATCTCCTTCGACCCTTCGTCCCCGTAGAGCGGAGCTTGCTCCGCTGCGCGAGGCTCCGGAAGCCCGAGCAACGGAACAGGAGCAGCGGAGCAAGCTCCGCTCTACAAGGGGGCGCCGCGTCATCGGATCATCTCCAGCTGTCGCGCATACAGTACCGCGACATGGCGCGCGTCATCGAGGATCTCCTCGGCGACCGCGCGGCCGCCGATCTCCAGCACCGTTTCCAGCGTCCGCAGCCAGCGCTCGAGGTGCGCGACGTCGTTCTCGCCGTGGTAGGCGAGGAAGGTGAAGCTCTTGCCGAGCCAGCCGAGGCGTCGGCGCAGCAGCGGCAGCAGCGCCGGCACGATGCGCTGCCCGGTGCCCTCGATGATGTACATCGCGCCGAGCAGGCCCAGCGCGTCCGGCTGCGTCGCGCGTGCGTGCAGGTAGGCGTTGAGCGCCTCGCCGCCGGGGTTGCGCTGCAGCGCGTCGAGCGACACGACCCGGCCACCGGCGTTGCGATAGTCCTCGAACAGTACGTCGTAGTCGTACTGCTCGTCGTCGGCGTGGTGGTGCACGGTGCCGCGCAGTCCGGCGTACTTCGGCGTGAGGTGGTCCGCCGCCTTGCGCATCCACAGGCTGCCCTGGCGCACCTGCGGCACCCACTGCTCCATCCAGCCGACGTAGTCGGCCCTGGCGACGCTGCCGTCGAGGATCTTGCGCACCAGCGGAGTGCGCCAGACGCGGCTGCGGTACTCGTGCCAGACCAGCGCCAGCTCGCGCAGCAGGCGCGCGACCTCGGGCAACTGAGTGGACGGATCCGGATTGTGCGGCGGCTCGGGCAGCGCGACCGGCGGGGGCGTCTCGATCGCCTCCGGCATCGGCAGCGAACGCCCGGCGGGCGCGGCGACGTCGATGACCTCCAGCAGCGCGAACGCCACGGTGAAGCGTCCGGACTCGGGCACGAACAGCAGGACCTTCTCGCCGGCCTGCGGCTGCTTCTCGCGCAGGAAGTCGTCGAGCATAGTGAAGATCGAGGCCGAGCCGAGATTGCCGCGCACGGCGAGGTTGCTGTACCAGCGCGATTCCGGGATCTCCAGCTGCGCCAGTTCGAGGCACTGCTTCACCACAGGCGCGAAGCGCTGGGAGGAATAGTGGCAGAGGAAGTGATCGACCGTCGAAGGATCGATCGCGCCGCTCTGCGCCAGCTTTACGTACTCGTGCGTGGCCACGTCGAACAGCTGCGGCAGCAGGCGGATGTCCTGGCGCAGCAGCATCGCGCCGGCGGCGTCGGCTTCGCTGAAGGTCGGGTAGTCGCCCCAGTGGCGCCCGTCCGCCGACTGCCCGGCCTGCATGCACAGCGGCAGCTCGCCGGAGAAGGACTTCAGGTGCAGGTGCTGCAGTTTCAGCGCGAGGCCGGCGGCCGGCCGGGTGTTCGACAGCCGCCAGGCGCCGGCGCCGTCGGAGAGCATCCAGCGCAGGAAGTGCGCGTCGAAGTCGGCGTTGTAGCCCACCGGAGCGAAGCGCGAGCGCTTGAACAGCCGCGACGGGAATTCTGCGGTCGCCACCAGCGCGTCGCCGTACTGCCCGTGCTGCAGCGCCAGCGCGGCATGCTGCAGCGCCGAGACGCCCGAGGCGCAGACGCCGTGATGGCTGGCGGTGGCCATGGCCGGAGCGCCGAGTTCGGCCTGCACCATGTTGGCAAAGCCGGGCAGCAGCAGGTCGCCCGACGAGGTCGCCGCCGCCAGCAGCCCGATGCCGCGCAATGCGGCTTCCCGGTCCTCGCCCAGGCAGGCGCGCACCGCCGCTGCCGCCAGTCCGGCGCAGGAATGGGTGCTGTTGCCGTCCTCGTCGATGGCGTAGTGGCGGGTGAGGATGCCGTTCTCGCCGAGGATGCGCCGCTTCAGCCGCGGCGACAGCGCATTGATCGGCTCGATGTAGCGGTCGATCGCCTCGTTGTCGATCGCAGGACCCGGGTAATAGGCGCCGGTGGCGGTGATGTACACGTCGTCGAATCGCATGCGCCTGTCCCTGGTGAGTGCCGGTCTTTATACCGGTTCTCCAAGCCTCCCGCTGCGTTCGGAACGGCGATGAAGAGGCGTGCGGGGTCGTCGCGGCGGATGCTCAGGCCGCCGTCGTCGTCGCTAGCACGAAACTGACGCGCGTGCCCTGGCCTGCGTCGCTGGCGGCCTGGATGCGGCTGCCATGGAGGTCGAGGATCCGGTTGGCGATCAACAGGCCGAGTCCGCCGCCGCGCTGGATGGCCATCTGCCGCAGCGGCGAGCCGCGCACCAGCAGGCCGGGCAGGTGTTCGGCGGGAATGCCCTGGCCGGTGTCGCTGACGCAGATTTCCACGCCTTGCGCCCGCGCACCGGCTTCCAGGCGGATCTCGCCGTGCTCGGGCGTGTGGCGGATGGCGTTGTCCATCAGGTTGCTGACCACGCGCTCGATCATGCCGATGTCGGCACGCACCAGCAGCGATCCAGTCTCGACGTGCGTGTGCAGCTGCAGTGCCTTTTCCTGCGCGGTCAGGGCGTATTTCTGCGCGATGTCCTGCACCAGCTCGCCGATCGAGAACAGCTCGGGCTGGGGCAGGGTCTCCTCGCATTCCAGCCGCGCCAACTCGAACAGCTGCTGCGCCAGACGCGAGACCTTGTGGCTCTGGCGGACCGCGATGTCGAGGTACTGACGCTGCTCCTCGCGGCTGAGCGCGGGATCCATGCGCACCAGCGTTTCGAGATAGCCCTGCATCGAGGTCAACGGCGTGCGCAAGTCGTGGGAGACGTTGGCCACCAGTTCGCGGCGCAGTTCGTCCTGGCGCTGCAGCTCGTGCATCTGCGTCTGCAGGCGCGCCCGCATCGCCGCGAATGCGATGGACAGGCGGTCGATCTCGTCTCCGCCCGCCTTAGGGTCGGCGACCGGCATGGCGCCCTCGCCGGGCGTGCCGGCGAAGGCCTCGACTTCGCGGGTGACGCGTCGCAGGCGCCGCGTGATCAGCGCAAACGCGGTCAGGCCGGCAGCCAGGGCCACCAGCACGGCGAAGGCTGCGATCCACGCCGCGCTGCGCAACACGTAATCCCGCCACGCCGCGCCCACCATGTCGCGGTACATGTCGTTGAGCAGCACGATGTAGACGTAGCCGGTGATCGTGCCGCCGGCATCGCGGATGGGCGCTGCGCTGAAGATCTCGCGGCCCCGGTCGTGGCGCGGGTTGTCGCCGAGGACGGGCAGGGGCGCACCGGCCAGCAGCCTGCGCACCGGCGTCAGGTCGATGCGGTCGCGTTCCGGCGTGCCGATCTCCGGCGATGCGCGCAGCACGGCGCCGTCGGCGTCCAGCAGGTAGACCTCGATGTTGGGATTGACCGCCATCAGGTGGCTGAACAGCGCATCCGTGCGCGCGTGGCCGGCATCGCCACTGTCGAAGAGCGGCGGCTGCGCGGCGATATGTCCGGCCAGCGCCAGGTTGACCTGCTGCAGGATCTGGTGCTGGTGCCGCTTGGCCGCTCCGTAGCCGAACCAGCTGAGCAGCGCCCCGAGAACCAGCAGGATGGCCGCGAACGTCAGCGCCGCACGGGCATAGAGCGAACGTGGCATCAGCCTGCGCTTCCGTTCGCGTCGTCCGGCGACAGGAACTTGTAGCCCACGCCCCAGATGGTGCGGATGTAGCCGGGATTGGCAGGATCGTCCTCGATCTTGTTGCGCAGGCGGTTGATATGCGAGTTCACTGTGTGCTCGTAGCCGTCATGGGCATGCCCCCACACCTGGTCGAGCAGCTCATTGCGCTTGAACACGCGGCCGGCATTGCGAGCGAAGAAGGCGAGCAGGTCGAACTCCTTGCTGGTCAGCGTGACGGCCCGCCCGCCCAGGTGCACCTCGCGGGCGATCGGATCGATGCGCAGCCGCCCGTGGTGCAGCACGCCGGCGCGCGTGGCGGCCAGGTGCTCGGCCGCCTGCATGCGCCGCATCACCGCGTGCACGCGGGCGACGAGTTCGGCCATGGAGAAGGGCTTGGTCAAGTAGTCGTCGGCCCCCAGCTCCAGTCCGAGCACACGCTGGGTTTCGCTCGACTTAGCGCTGAGCACGATGATCGGCAGGTAGTCGGCGCCCTCGCGCAGCCGTCGGCAGACATCGAGGCCGTCCATGCCCGGCAGCATCAGGTCCAGCACCAGCAGCTGCGGACGCGCCTGCCGAACCTGGGCCAGGCCGTCCTCGCCGTTGTGGGCGACGTGTACGTCGAAGCCTTCCGCGCGCAGGTTGAGCACCAGCATCTGTGCGATGTCGTGGTCGTCCTCGATCACCAGGATGTGTCTCGGATCCTGCACCGGGCCTCCGTTGGGCGCTTTCGAGCGTCCTTGATCGTCCGATCCGGGCGCACTGTCAAGTCACATTTATTTGAACTTTCCGTGAGGACTTGGTGACCGGCCACGCCGGATCCTCGAACGACCCGTCCCCGGACGGGCATCCCCCCGTTTCCCCGTGGAGATCCCCGCATGAAACGCAGACAGTCCAATCCCGCCCGCCGCGCGCCCCGGTTCGCCGCGCTCGGCCTCACCGCTATCGCGCTCGCCGTACCGCTGGCGGTCGGCGCCACCTACTTCGGCCGCGCGGAAGGCGCGGTGTACTCGCTCAGCAATGCGCCGTCCGGAAACCGCGTGCTGATCTTCGATCGCATGTCCGACGGCAGCCTCGATCCGCGACGCAGCTTTCCCACCGGTGGCAACGGCACCGGCGGCGGCCTCGGCAACCAGGGCGCGCTGGCACTCAGCGATTCCGGCAACTGGCTGCTGGCCGTGAACCCGGGCAGCGACAGCATTTCGGTGTTTCTGGTGTTCGGCAACCACCTGCTGCGCACCGACGTCGAGTCCTCGCGCGGCATGCAGCCGGTCAGCGTGGCCATCGAGGACGATATCGTCTACGTGCTCAATGCCGGCAGCGACAACGTCCAGGGTTTCAGGTTGGCCGTCCACGGCAAACTGATACCGATTCCGGGTTCCCGCCGCACGCTGAGCGCCCGTGGCGCAGGCGCGGCCCAGGTGTCGTTCAACCGTGCCGGTGACCTGCTGGCCGTCACCGAGAAGGCGACCAACCGAGTGCTGACGTTCGCCGTGGACGGCGACGGCAAGCTCGGCGAAACCAACGTGCAGGATTCTCCGGCACCGACGCCGTTCGGCTTCGCCTTCGGCCGCCGCGACCAGATGCTGGTGTCCGAGGCCGCAGGGGGCGCGGCGGCCGCCAGCACGTTGACGTCCTGGCAGCTCCGCGCCGACGGCAGCGCCAGCCCGATCACCGCGGCGGTGCCCAGCCAGCAGACCGCGGCATGCTGGGTGGCGGTGACCCGCGACGGCCGTTACGCGTATGTCGCCAACACGGGCAGCAACAACCTGTCGACCTATGTGGTCGACGAAGATGGCGCGGCCAGCCTCGCCGACGCGATCGCGGCGCAGACGGGTGCCGGCAGCGCGCCGGCCGACCTGGCGCTCGATCGCGGCAGCCGTTTCCTGTACGCGCTCAACCCGGGCACCGGCAGCATCAGCGCGTTCCGCGTCGGGACCGACGGCGCATTGCAGCTGATCGAACACCAGGCGACCGGCGCTGCGGTCGGCGGCGCCACCGGCCTGGTGGCGCGCTGAAGCGGGAACGCGCCGGAGAGCATTTTTTGCCCGTCATCTCCGCCGGCGCCGGGGTGACGGGCGGCCTTTTCCGCTTCGGGCAACGGCGCGTGGCGTGTCGCTGGCACGGCGTCGCCACCGCGAACCGGCAGTTCTTGAACAATGCGGGTGTTACGTTGCCGGCTTCGAGCCTTTCGCGTATACGCAGCTCTCAGGCACGGACTTGACGTAATAGCGCTTGTAGTTGCTCGCGCTGCGGTCCATGCAGCCAGCAAGGTTGAGCAGCTCCACCTTGCGGAAGTCGATCGGATGCGATTCGCTCTGCAATGAGATGTAGCCGCCTTCGATCAGCTGCCCTTCGGGCTTGGCAGCCGGATCGAAATTCGACACGGCGCCGCCGCCGAACTGGGGCAATGCATACTCGAGCACTTCCTCGCCGTTGACGAAATGGGTGATCTGCCCGCTGCCCAGCACGAGCATCTCGGCGCGCACCCATTGATCGCCGTCGAATGTCTTCGAAGCGGAGCTCAGGCAATGTTCGGGATAGATCGAACCCTGATGGACGACCTCCGTTCCTGGGGTGCACAGGTTCATCGTCGAGCGCGCCTCGCCGTCGCCCAGGCCTCCGAGGAACTGCGCCTCGATGGAAATGGGAAAGTCCTGATCGCGTCCCATCGTGCGCGGATGCGGTGAATGCAGCATCGCGCCGCTGTTGCGCAAGGCCCAGTTCCCGGGGCCATGCGGCGCCTGCTCGCCGACGAAGCGGTATTCCACCACCAGGCGATAGTAGGAAAACGGATCCTGGTAGAAGAGGTGCCCGAACTTCCTGTCGAAGGACTCGTACCGGTCATAGCGCACCTTGAGCAGCCCGTCTTCGACACGAAACGTATCTCCGAAGTTGTCGCCGAGCGCGTGACCGGTGATCTTCGGCGTCCACCCGTCGAGATCACGGCCGTTGAACAGCGCGATCCATTCCTCCTTCTCGGCAGACTCATCGGCAGAGGTCTCCGCCGCGGTGCCGCCCGCGAACAGTGCGGCGAAAAGAATAACGCAGCAGCCGGATCGCGCGATGCGTGTGGAATTCGGAGTCATGCGTCAGTCCTCTTGTCACATACCGGCAATGTCCAAGAAGGGGAATGCGTTGAAACTGCAGTGCTTTCCCCGCGTCCTTTGCGGACTAATGGAGCTCGTTCAGACCTTACTGCCTTCCCCACATGATGGAGCGGCCACCGACGTGATAGCCGCGCACCCAGCCGAAAGGTTTCTTCTCGATGTAGGGATGATCGATATCGTTGACGAACCAGTGTTTGGTGGCTTGCGTGACCGCGTAGCCGGTGCGTGCCGCGACCGCCTGCTTCCTGAGATCCGCCTGCGTGGGGCGGCCGGCATAGGGCAGCTCCCAGAGCTTCTTGGTCGCCGTGGGGTATTCGCCATGCTTCACCATGCGCCCGCGATCCAGCACCAGGGTTTTCAATCCCTTCTCGGTCAGCTCTTTGGCGGCCCATCCACCGCTGATGCCGGTGCCGACCACGATTGCGTCAAAGGAACGATTGCCGACGGCCATGCCTACCCTTCCTCGAGCCCGATTGGATCGGGACTCTACAGCGAAAAGTCGGCCCTCGAGCCCGATTAGATCGAGACTCTACCGCGAAAAGCCGGTAACATCTGAAACGCTTGTCAAGGCGGACCTCGAACGATTCACGACGCGAATGCGTTGTTGCGCTGCAACAGCGTTCGTTGGTTCCAGTCCGGATATTTCCTGAGGGAGCGAAGGAACACCATGCTGACTCGACGTGCCTTTCTCCAATACGGCTCCCTTGCGCTCGCCGCAATGACCTCCCTGGGTGCCTTTGCCGCGAGACCGCGCCTCGGCCCCCTGGGCAAGCCGGTCGGGCTGCAGCTGTGGACGATCCGGGACGATGTCGCAAAGGACCTCCCGGCTGCCTTGAAGGCGGTCAGCGCGATCGGATACGGAGAAGTCGAGTTCGCAGGCGTGCCGAAGCGGCCCGCCGCCGAAGTGCGGGCCATGCTTCAGGACAACGGCCTGACCGCTCCCAGCATGCACTGCGGCATGGCCGATGCGCAGAAGGACCTGCAGCAGCGCATCGACTACGCAAGAGCGATCGGCGCGCGGTACATCGTGATCCCGTTTCCGTCGACGGCGGATTCGCGTTTCGAGGACGGCGGTGCGCTCGCGGCCGGCATGACCCTGGACGACTGGAAATGGAATGCCGAGCAGCTCAACCGGATAGGCGAGCTCACGCGCGAGGCGGGCATCACGTGTGGGTACCACAACCACAACATGGAGTTCCGCTCCTACGATGGCGTGGTGGCGTACGACGAACTGTTGCGGCTGACGGATGCGAAGCTGGTGACGATGCAGCTCGACATCGGCTGGGTCGTCGCCGCCGGCGCCGATCCGCTGCGGCTTCTCGCCCGCCACGCGGACCGGATTTCGTCCCTGCACGTCAAGGACGTGCGCAAGGACGCCAGGACGACAGTCGATCGCGTCGATACGCAGACCACCGAAGTCGGCAATGGCCGGGTGGACTGGCCGAAGCTGTTCGCCGCCATGGATCCGGAGCGGATCCGCCATTATTTCGTGGAGCAGGAGAATTTCGAGCGGCCGCCGCTGGAAAGCGCGAAGCTGAGTTTCGACTACCTGAATCGCCTGAAAGCGTGACGCGCCCATGCCTTTTCTGACCGCAGGCGCCATCAAACAGGCGTATGACGTGATCGTGGTGGGCTCCGGCGCGGCCGGGGGGCAGACCGCCTACACGCTGTGCATGGAAGGCGCCAGGGTGTTGATGCTCGAAGCCGGGCGCAACTACACGCCGGCCACCGAAACCCCGATGTTCCAGACCCCGGACCAGGCGCCGCTGCGCGGTACGAGTACCCCGGACAAGGCGTTCGGTTTCTACGACGCCACCGTCGACGGCGGCTGGCAGGTGCCCGGCGAACCCTACGTCAACGCAAGCCAGGACGATGCCGGCCGGTTCGACTGGTGGCGCGCACGCATGCTCGGCGGCCGCACCAATCACTGGGGCCGGATCTCGCTGCGCAACGGCCCCTACGATTTCAAGCCCTACAGCCGCGACGGCCTGGGCTTCGACTGGCCGATCGACTACGCCGATGTGGCGCCGTACTACGACAAGGTCGAGATGCTGGTCGGCGTCTACGGCGACAACGACGGCCTGGAGAACACGCCCGATTCCCCGCCCGGCGTCCTGCTGCCGCCGCCCAAGCCCAGGGTCAGCGACCTGCTGGTCCGGCAGCGCGCCGGGCGCCTGGGTGTTCCGGTGGTGGCCGGCCACCGCGCGGTGCTGACCCGGCGCCTGGATGCGGACAACCTGCCGGCCAGGCTGCATCCGGGCAACGCCGAGGCGCAGCGGATCCTGCGCGAGGCGATGCTGCGCCGCGCCGCCTGCTTCTGGGCGACGCCCTGCGGCCGCGGCTGCTCGACCGGCGCCAACTACCAGTCGACCACGGTGCACCTGCCGCCGGCGCTGGCGACCGGCCGGCTGGACATCGTCTGCGATGCCATGGTGCGCGAGGTGGTGTTGGGCGCGAATGGCAAGGCCGACGGCGTGCGTTTCATCGACAGGACCAGCGGCAAGGAATTCGCAGCCTCGGCGCGCGTGGTGGTGCTGGCTGCCAGCGCCTGCGAATCGGCGCGGATCCTCCTCAACTCCAGGTCCACCTCGTTTCCCGACGGCCTGGCCAATTCCAGCGGCAAGGTCGGCCGTTATCTGATGGACACCGTCGGTACCAGCCTGAGCGGGCAGGTTCCGCTGCTGGAGAACCTGCCGCTGCACAACGAGGACGGCGCCGACGGCGGCCACATGTATTCGCCGTGGTGGCTTTACAAGGAGCAGCTGGCCGGCCAGCTCGGTTTCGCGCGCGGCTACCACATCGAGTTCGGCGGCGGCCGGCGCATGCCCAGCCTGCACACCGCCGCCGGGCTCGAATGGCTCACCGGCGGCAGCTACGGCCAGAAGTTCAAGGAAGACGTGCGTCGCTACTACGGCTCCTTCGTCGGCTTCGCCGGCCGCGGCGAGATGATTCCGAACGAGCATTCCTACTGCGAGATCGACCCGCAGATGAAGGACAAGTGGGGCATCCCGGTGCTGCGCTTCCACTGGCAGTGGTCCGAACACGAAACCCGCCAGGCCGCGCACATGCAACGCACCTTCGCCGACATCATCGAGGCGATGGGCGGGCGCGTGTGGGGCAAGGTCGAGACCGACGGCGCCAAGGCCATCGAGCCCGGCGGCTCGATCATCCACGAGCTGGGCGGCGCGATCATGGGCGCCGATCCGGAGACTTCGGTCACGGATCGGTGGTGCCGGACCTGGGACGTGGATAATCTCTACATCACCGATGGCGCAGTCTTCGCGTCCAATGCCGACAAGAACCCGACGCTGACGATCATGGCGCTGGCCTGGCGTGCCTCCGACCACATCCTGGCGCGCATGCGCCGCAAGGAGCTTTGATGGACCGCCGCACCTCGCTGAAGTGGATGTTGAGCGCGGCCAGCGCGCTGCCGCTGATGCAACTGACCGGCTGCAGTTCCGAGCCGCCGCCCAAGCTGCCTTCGGGCGTGGGCTACGGCACCGACCCGGACCTGCTCAAGGTCTACGGACCCGGTTCGATCTGGCCGCTGACGCTGAGCGCACCGCAGCGGCGCATCGCCACCGCCCTGTGCGACCTGATCGTGCCGGCCGACGTGGACGGACCGGGCGCGGTCGCGGTCGGCGTGGTCGGCTTCATCAACGAATGGGTCAGTGCGCCGTATCCGCAACAGGCCGCCGATCGCAAGCTGATCCTGGCCGGATTCGACTGGCTGGATGCGCAGGCGGAGCAGCGCTTTTCGCGCAGCTTCGGCGAATCGAGCGTGAGCCAGCGTCGCGCGATCTGCGACGACATCTGCTATCTGCCCAAGGCGCGCGGCGAGTTCAAGCAGGCCGCGGAATTCTTCGCCCGCTACCGCGACCTGACCATCGGCGGGTTCTGCACGTCGCCGCAGGGCCGGCAGTACCTGGGCTATGTCGGCAACGTGCCATTGGCCAGCTTCGACGGGCCGCCACCGGAAGTGCTCAAACTCGTGGGGGTGGGCTGATGCCGCCGATCACGCGCCGCGATCTGCTGGGAGCCGCGGCTGCGGCCGGCGTGCTGGCGATGCCCGTGGCCGCCATGTCGGCGCCGCGCCGATCCGTGCCGGTCATGCGCCGGTCTGACTGGAGGACGTATCTCATGCAAATTGGTTTCCTAGGCGCCTGCCTGCTGGCACTGGCTGGTTGCGTGAGCGCGCAGCCTGCGGAGCAGGCACGGGACGACTGGCAGACGCTATTCGACGGCAAGACGCTCGCCGGTTGGCGTGCCAGTGAAGCGCCGGGCTCGTTCAGCGTGCACGACGGCGCGATCGTGGTGCGCGGTCCGCGCTCGCACCTGTACTACGTCGGCCCGGTGGAGCGTCACGATTTCCGCAACTTTGAGTTGCAGCTCGAGGTCATGACGCGGCCCGGCGCCAATTCCGGCGTCTACTTCCATACCGCCTGGCAGGACGAGGGTTGGCCGGCCAAAGGCTACGAAGTGCAGGTCAACAACAGCCAGAGCGATCCCAAGCGCACCGGCGGCCTGTACGGGGTCAAGGACAACTATCAGGCGCCGGCCAAGGACGACGTCTGGTTCACGCTGCGCATCCGCGTCGAGGATCGCCGCATCCGCACCTTCGTCGACGACAAGCCGATCGTCGACTACACGCAACCGGCGCGACCAGAGCGACCGGCCGACATGCGAGGCCGGGTGCTGTCCTCTGGTACCTTCGCGCTGCAGGCACACGATCCGGACAGCGAAGTGCACTATCGCAACATCAAGGTGCGAGCGCTGCCGTAAAACCATTCGTCCCTGTCCCACGGAGAAACTGTATGAACCCGCAGCGCCTGTTCGTCGCCAGTTGCATCGCCCTGTTGGCCACTGCGATGTCCTTCGCCATTCGCGGCGACATCATGGGCGAGCTGGAGCTCGCGTTCGGGCTCGACAAGGTCCAGTTGGGCTGGATCAGCGGCGCCGCGTTCTGGGGCTTCGGCCTGTCGATCCTGTTCGGCGGCACGCTGTGCGACCTGCTGGGCATGGGCCGGCTGCTGAAACTGGCGGCAGTGGGGCATATCGCCGGCGTGCTGCTCACCGTGTTCGCCACCGATTTCACCATGCTGTTTGCGGCCACGGTGCTCATCGGCGTCGCCAACGGCTTCGTCGAGGCCGGCATCAATCCACTCATCGCCACGCTGTATCGAAACGACAAGACCGCGCGACTGGTCAAGCTGCATGCCTGGTTCCCGGGCGGCATCGTGGTCGGCGGCGTGCTGGCCTTCGCCTTCACCCAGCTCGGCCTGGGCTGGCAAGCCAAGATGCTGCTGATGCTGGTGCCTTCTGCGATCTACGCGGCGATGTTCTTCGCCCAGCGTTTTCCCGATACCGAACGCAAGGCGGCGGGCGTTTCCACCGGTGCGATGTACGGTGAACTCAGGCGCCCGCTGTTCCTGGTGGTGTTCGTCTGCATGTGGTTGACTGCGGCCGCCGAACTCGGCCCGGGTCAGTGGGTCAGCAACATCTTCAACGAGGTCATGCACAGCACGCTGCAGGCCGGCGTGCTGCTGCTGGTGTGGATCAACGGCATCATGTACGCACTGCGACAGTTCGGCGGAGGCCTGGCGCACCGGCTCTCGCCGGTGACGCTGATCGCGGTGACGGCGCCGGTCGCGGCGCTCGGGCTGTGGCTGTTCGGGCGCGCCGATACGCCGGTGCTGGCGTTCGCCGCCGCGGCATTGCTCGCGGTGGGCACCGCGTTCTGGTGGCCGACGATGCTGGGGCTGACCTCCGAACGCTTCCCGCGTGGCGGCGCGCTGGCGTTGGCGGTGATCGGCGCCGCGGGCGCGTTCTCGACCGCGGTGGCCGGCCCGGTCATGGGCTGGATCAACAATGCCTACGGTGCCGCGAACGTGTTGCCGGTGTGGGCGGTGCTGCCGGTCGCGATCGCGCTGATCTTCGGCATCCTCCATCTGGTCGACCGCGCCCGCGGCGGCTATCGTATCGAACGCGTCGACGCATGAACGAGTCTGCGCACGAATAACAGGAGTTCCGCAATGCCACGTCCCGTCACGCTGTTCACCGGGCAATGGGCCGACCTCTCGCTCGACGAACTGGCCACGCAGGCCAAGGCCATGGGCTACGACGGCCTGGAGCTGGCGTGCTGGGGCGACCACTTCGACGTCGAACGCGCGCTGGCTTCGCCGGATTACGTGCACCAGCGCTGGAATGTGCTGCAGGCACAGGGGATGGGCTGTCATGCGATCGCCAACCATCTGGTCGGGCAGGCGGTCTGTGACCGGATCGACGAGCGCCATCGCGCGATCCTGCCGCCGGAGGTCTGGGGCGACGGCGAGCCCGAAGGCGTGCGCCAGCGCGCCGCCGCGCGGATGATCGACACCGCCCGCGCCGCACGCGCGTTCTTCGACGCGCGGCCGGGCGCGGCGGCGATCGATTTCCCGGCCGTGGTCACCGGCTTCACCGGCTCGTCGGTCTGGCACGCGGTCTACGCCTTCCCGCCGACCACGCAGGCCTACCTGCAGCAGGGATTCGACGACTTCGCGCGGCGCTGGCGGCCGATCCTCGACGCCTTCGACGCGGTCGACGTGAACTTCGCCCTGGAAGTGCATCCCACCGAGATCGCGTTCGACATCGCTAGCGCGCAGCGCGCACTGGAAGCGGTCGACCACCACCCGCGCTTCGGCTTCAACTTCGACCCTTCGCACTTCGCCTACCAGGGCGTGGATTACGTCCGCTTCCTGCGCACCTTCGGCGAGCGCATCTTCCACGTCCACATGAAGGACGTCTGGTGGGGACGCGGCGACGGCACCGTGGGCGTGTTCGGCGGCCATACCGAATTCGGCGACGCACGCCGCCACTGGGATTTCCGCTCGGTCGGGCGCGGCGACGTCCGCTTCCAGGACATCATCGTCGCGTTGAACGACATCGGTTATCGCGGCCCGCTGTCGGTGGAATGGGAGGACGCGCGCATGGATCGTCGGCACGGCGCCGCGGAGGCAGCGGCCTACGTGCGCCAGCTCGATTTCCCGCCGAGCGCGGTCGCCTTCGAAGCCGCGTTCGAGCGAAAGTCATGATCGGGCGCAAGCTGCGCTTCGGCATGGTCGGCGGTGGCCGTGGCGCGTTCATCGGCGCCGTGCACCGGATCGCCGCGCAGATGGACGGGCAGGCCGAACTCGTCGCCGGCGCCTTCTCGTCGGACCCGCAGCGCTCGCGCGATTCGGCGGCCGACCTGTTCGTGGCCGCCGAACGGGCGTACGGCAGCTATCGCGACATGGCGGTTGCCGAGGCGGCACGTCCGTCCGGCGAACGGCTGGACTTCGTCGTGATCGTCACCCCGAACGATCAGCATTTCCCGGCCGCGACGCTGTTCCTGGACCACGGCTTCAATGTGGTCTGCGACAAGCCGGTCACGCTGACGCTGGCCGAGGCGCGCGCCTTGCGCGAGACGGTCGCGCGCAGCGGCAAGGTGTTCGTGCTGACCCACAACTACACCGGCAATGCGATGGTGAAACAGGCGCGCGCACTGGTGCGCAACGGTGCGCTCGGCACGCTACGCAAGGTGGTGGTGGAGTATTCGCAAGGGTGGCTGGCGCGCGACATCGAAAGCGGGGGCCACAAGCAGGCATCCTGGCGCACCGACCCGGCGCGCAGCGGCGCGGCCGGATGCATGGGCGACATCGGCGTACACGCCGAAAACCTGGCGCGCTACGTCACCGGCTTGCGCATCACCGAACTGTGCGCCGAACTCACCACCTTCGTGCCCGACCGCCGCCTGGAGGATGACGGCAATCTGCTGCTGCGCTTCGAAGGCGGCGCGCGCGGCGTGCTGCACAGCTCGCAGGTCGCGGTAGGCGAAGAAAACAACTTGAGCCTGCGCGTGTACGGCAGCGAGGCATCGCTCGAGTGGCAGCAGGAGCATCCCAACGAGCTGATCGTCAAGTACCCGGACCGCCCGCGCGAAATCCTGCGCCGCGGCAATGACTATGTCAGCGAGGTCGCACAGCGGATAACGCGGATACCGGCCGGGCATCCGGAAGGCTACCTGGAGGCCTTCGCCAACTTGTACCGCGAGGCTTTCCGTGCGATCGCCGCGGAAGTCGCCGGCGAGCCGCCGCCGGGCAACCTCGATCTCCCCGGCATCGACGACGGCGTCACCGGAATGGCCTTCATCGAGGCTGCGGTGGCCAGCGCACGACAAGGCGCGGCCTGGGTGCCCATCGCCTCGTAGCAATCGCTCCCTAACAGCGGGAGCCGCGACAGCGATGCCGCTCGTCCATGTCATTCATCCTCGCACAAGAAAAAGGCCGAAACCTTTGTTTTAAAAGAGATTATCGGCCTTGTTCGGACTTGCTTTGGATCTGAAGATGGTGGAGGTGGGCGGAATCGAATCGGCCGGTAAGTACACGCCATCAAAGCGTTTTTATCGCATCGCGCGAGTGGTTACCCCAATCGTTACCCCACCGAAGTGGAAGTAAATTCCGTCGCGTCGCAGCGCATCTATTTTTTCAGGTGATGACGCACGCCGTTCAACTCGCATTTAGCTCGCACGACACTCTCAAGTACAAGTGAAGCAGGCGCAGCGGATTGCTGCGCACGACATCGCAAATGGGCGAGTCTTCGCAATCATGTGTTGAAGATGCACAACGGACTTCCTTGAACGTCTTGGTCGATGGAAGATGTTGTCGTAGGTCATTGGACGGACAGATGGTGCAGCTTCCTGAAACAGGTTACGTGCGCTTGACGCAGATCCTCGGCAAGCCGGCGACGCCGACGTCCGAGGGCATCCCGCCGCTGATTCCGATTGCGCGTTCCACTTGGTGGGCGGGCGTGAAGTCGGGCAGGGTTCCCGCAGCCCGTCCGTGGCCTCGGGCCGCGCATCACGGCTTGGCGGGCCGAAAACATCCGCGCGCTGATCGAAAGGCTCAACGGCTCCACCGCGGGCCGTGACCGGGGGAGGGCATGACCAGTCCTCCGCTGCCACGCCATAGGGATGGGCTGCACCAGAGGCCAATTCGGCGTCGGCTTGACCGTATCTCAAATGAGATACAAAATGGTTGGCAGACCCTCGCCGGAGAACCACCAATGGCTGCCCGAACTTCGATGCTGCATGTCAGGGTCGACGACGACCTGAAAACGCGGGCCACCGAAACCCTCGCCAGCGTCGGCCTGACCGTATCCGACGCCGTCCGTATCCTGCTGACTCGTGTCGCCAAGGAGGGAGGGCTGCCAGCCGGCCTCACCGCCGACCCGGACGCCCACGACGCCTGGTTCCGCGCCAAGGTGCAAGAGGCGCTCACCGATACGCGGGCGACTGTCCCGCACCAGGAGGTCATGGACGAGGCGCAAGCCGTGATCGACAGGAAGCGCCGTGCCCGTTCTTGAATGGCATGCCGCAGCACGCGTCGATTTGCTCGCGATCGTCGATTACATCTCAGATGACAATCCGGATGCTGCGCAGAGGCTGAAAGACGAGATTGAGATCAAGGTTTCGAAACTCCCTGCACACCCCAAGTTGTATCGGGCGGGCCGAGTGGCAAGCACCAGGGAAATGGTCATTCGGTCGAACTACATCGTGGTCTATACGGAGGACGCCCAGCGCGTGACTGTCCTGCGCGTGCTCCATGCTGCCAGGCAGTGGCCGTAGGCTGCATTCGCGGTCCACAGGCATGAAGCCTACATCGATGGCGGAAGTGTTCTGCTGGGAGGCTTCAGTCGCGCACCAGATCCATTACGAAGATCGTCGTTCTTCCTTCCTTGGCTGCCCGACTGCTATCGACTAAGGCCCAAAGGAGTTCTTCAGAAGTGTTGGGGCGAGCCTTTCCCTTTCCGGGACTGGTCAGTCGTTTGTTCGGCTCGGGTCGGTCGCCAAACCAGAGTGCCAGGTAGATTCCCCGTCTTTCGGCGCGCCAATCGGCGGCGTAGAGGCGATCAAGCTGGGTGTCTGCACCATGCCAGAGGTCTGCGTGCCATTGCCCCTTGATCTCGATGGGAATGCGTAGATTTCCTGTGGAGCAGGTGATGTCGACTTCCTTGTCGCCGGCTACATGACTTTCAGGATCCAGTTGAATTCCCGTGCTGCCTTGCCGCAACAGGCCCAAAAGATGATCCCGGCACCGTTCTTCAGGATAAGGCGCGCCATTGTCACTGAAGAATCCGCGCCACGACTCCGCGTCATCGCTCCTGACTTTGGCTTGCACGATTGAGAGTTCTTCCATCATCACCGCTTTAAGATCGTCCGCGGTGGTAGGGGCCAAGTCCCTGGCAATTGCCTCGATCGCGCTGAGCGGTGGCGGTGTGTACTTGGCCTCCACACGAAGTGTCGCCTGTTCCGAAGCAATTGAACGGATTGTTTCTGTATAGCTGTCGAAGGGGGCTTGCTTGAGGCGTTCGAGGATCCGTAAGGCTTCCTCGCTAGGGTCTCCGCCGAGACGACGGAGCGTTTGCACCAAGTACTCGCTGGCGTCCCATGGGTTCCTGCTGCCGCTCCAGCCGCCTACAGGACGGCGGGCTATCGGCCAAAGCGATCGGAATGTGGTAACGATCCACTCTATGTGTTTGGGGCCATACAGAGCACCGGACGAGTTGCGCGATCTGCTGTCGGCGAGATCGCGCAGGTGCCAGAGCAATTCGGGATCGACCGGCGCCTGGGCAAGCCGTTCTACTGTCCTGTCGAAGTCAACTAGGAGCCCGGCCGCATCCCAGGTGCGCCTCCGCCCGGCCTCGGTCGCGCCTTCGCGGCGGGCAACCGCCTCACGCAGCTCGTCGAAACGACCGGATCGGATGACTCTTGCGATCAGTTCTTCTTCCACATCAGCAGGCAAATCCTCGAATCGATTGAGCCATTCAAGTGCAAGGTCGACAGCAAGGTGGGAATACTTGTCGTCTCGCATCAGTGAATAGAGCCCATCGACATGATCGCGTCTCGCCTGCAGTTGTGGCTCGTGGTACAGCCGCATGGCTTCTTCAAGGCAACCGCGTAGCACGATCTCTGCTTCGACGGCCTCCTCAAGCCCATCAATGCCGGCGTGATGATCCACTTTGGTCCTGCGTAAGACGAACAATCCTGCAGTCACGCGTTCGGTCGGCAGATCAGCCAGGCCCAAGCCCTTGCGGATGCGTTCGGCCAAGCAAGCAACGATGATGTAGCCGGCGTCGTAATGCTTGCCCTCGCTTAACGCTTCAGCGATGTCTCTCGCAGAAGGATCGGGCGGATCGAGCGAAATGAACGCCTCGAAACCCCGATGGGCTGCTTCGGCGACGTCCTTCCCAAGCCATTGCGCCACCCGTTCGTGCGCAGGCAGGCCATCGCCTATGTCGTAGAACAGGTTCAGGTAGGCCTGTGCGGGCTGGATGCCCCAGCCGTAGTTGCCGGATTGAACCTGGTCAAGATGGGTCTCGTAGTTCTTCCGATGCTTGGCGTGCTCGCGATCCCGCTTCGTCTGCTCAAGGCGCTTTCGCTTGCCTTGTTCAATCTCCCATTCCGGTGTCGGAGGATTGGCGAGTTCCTCGATCCATTCGAGCAGGTCGGGGTGGTTTGCCGCAAAACGGTGCGCAGCAGCACGGACTTCAACGCCGTTCTCCTTGTCGTGCCTTATGATCTGAACTACTTCCTTCCAGCGTTCATCGGTCTGGTTATCCGGATCAAGTGATTGCAACAACTGAACGACGTCTTCCGTCGTTGGGGCGAAGCCCGGAGAGCGTCTGGATAGCCGGTGGGTTCGCTGCCAGATGGTCTGGTCACCGGGTAAGTCGAGGATGACAAGGTATTGGATTGTATGACGCAGGGAATTATTGCTGCGAACCAGCTCCTCGAGCTGCCTTCGCCTGTCGCCTCGATACCCGCTACTAGCATCGAAAGGTTCCAACCAACTCCAAAGCTTCTCTGCGGAAATATCGCCTCTACTCACGCGCCGGGTTACGAGCGTGTATGCAAAATCCGTTAGCGCCATGTCCCCTGGGCGCCTATGTGGCTTGCCAAGTGCGAAAGCCGCTTTGGCCAAAACATCGAGGACTCCATCGATCCGATGATCGGGAAGCCCTGTTTCCAGTGGATAGAGAACGCCGACAACCCGCTCTTCGCTAACAACGTTGGCGATCACCAGGTCGACGATCATGGCGTCGTCGGCGACATGAAAGCCAACTGCATCGAGGATTTCAATCGCCAGCCTGACGGAGTCATCGTCACTAAGGGCCTGCAGTGTTCGTATGACATGTCGCCAGCCGTCGTCCCCATTTTGCAGCGCGGTCAGTGCCTGCGCGGCGGCACTCCTGATCGCAAAGACCGTCTTCGGATCAAGAACAAGATTGCGGAGGTCGGCATCGAATGAGGTGATCGTCGGTGTTCCCTTGGTGGCCTTGATCAGGAACAAGCGCATGCCGAAGGGGGTCTCAGGCGACGTAATCGCTTTTCCGATATCGTCAAGTATCGCCGGCTGGAAGATTCCACGAACGGAAGGGGATCCCCAGTTGTAGAAGAATGGATTCTTTTCCCCCAGGCGTTTTAGCGCATCGAAAAGCTGACGCGCCTGGGTCGGCGTCAGGACATCGGCATCGCCATACTCCGCTACTCCCAGCGGATCACTTTCAATGACAGCTCGTGCGAGGGCGGGATCCCGGGCCAGCCAAGCGTGAAGCCCGCGCAGACTCGAAGGAACGAGTCCATGGCCTTGGAATAGGGAAAGCAATCGCCGCCGTTTGCGCGGGGTGTCAGCCTGCTTCGCCAACCACTGCGCGCCCAGGAATTCGCCGATGCGCCGGTGCCAATAACTGAAGCGATTGGGACCATACGCTTTGAACAGCCGCGTATCGAGCATTGCCTCGATGGCCGCTCCGCCGGGAAGGGGAGTGATCTCGGTGATCGGAATCTCTCCCTCACTGGCAAGTGGAATGGCAGCTCGCGTGACCGCCTCATTTCCCGTCAGGATCAGCGCCGCGAAGGCAGCACCGGCGGCGTCGAGTCCGGCCGCGCGAGAAGGCTGCTTTTCTGCCTTCGAATGCCGATGTTCGACACGCAGGAGTTCGATTGCCTTGTCGAACAATTCGCCTCGTGTCTCCGGCAGCGCGTTGGTGCTGGCAACCCTGGCGATCAGTTGCAGCGTCTGCGGATTGCCAAGCAATCCTTCAAGTCCGCGTGAGTTGAAATGCCGGATTACGGATGCGGCTTTTTCTGCGCCCAGGCTTGCGCTTAGGAAGGCGGTCGCGTCGTCGTCCGTGAACGGTTCAAGATGGAGTTCGAGCGGGCGGGCCGAGTACTGTTCTCGTATGGCTTCGGTGCCAGTTGTGCTCCGCCAATCCGCCACTCGGCATGACATCACGAAGCGCGGGTAGCTGAGCTTTCCGAGCTGAAGCAGCACGAGACCGACCGCATCGCCATCCTTGTGAGCGCTGACTTCATCCAGCGCGTCGATGACCAGGGTCCCGGTATCGTTCTTCAATGTGCGCGGATCGTGGCAATTGATCAGTTGGCGAGCCGTGCAGAAGGAATATCCTGGCAAGGACGCAATCCATTCGAGCAGGTGAGATTTCCCCATGCCGGCTTCGCCGAGTATGACAAGCGGCTCGACCCTTCCGACCAACTCGGCTTGTGCGACAGCAATCCGTTCGCCATCAACCTCGTGCCAGAGTGTTCGTTCGATGACTCCGGGAGATGCCTTACTATCGTTCATGCTGGGGTGTGGGCGTAAGTAAGTGTTGGGTCAATGGGACCAGCAAAGCCTGCCATACGCAGGCGCCAATTGGGGCAACTGCCCCTGCAAACGGCGTGCGCCTTAGATCTGAATGGGTGCGCCATACGCGAAACAGCGACCTCATAGTCCCAGATATCCGAGTTAATTAGGCCGCCCGTTGCCAGTGGGGGAGACGCTTGATGATGACCCCAGCGCTGCCGTCGAGCTCGATCGACGTAACTCCTTGCGATCGAGTCACGTCAAGCAACATCAGCGTTTTTAGGTTCGACTCGCTGAAGAATCTGTTGACCGCAACCAAGCTAGAATTTAGGCGGTTGCTCAACGGAGCCAGTTCGTCAGTCGCGCGTACCAGAGAGCGTTGCGCGACCTGATCATCTTCAGCAGGTGACCAAGTCAGCAGGGTTGTAACCAACCGCTGCAACTGCGACTGCAGTTCTCGCGGGCTTCCTTGTGGCCGGAAGCAGTCCAACCCTTCGATGTTGCCCACCGTAACATTTTCGACTGCTGCAACATATGGTCCTGGCTCGCCTTCGACTCGTGAGCCAGACAGCATTGCGCGCCGCATCTGTAGTTCATCTTCGCTAAGGCGCCTGTCTCGCTCGACCGTAGCTTGTCCGCGCTCGGCACGCTTCTCAATCTCGTCGAGGAACGGGCCGCGGGCTTGGCGAACGAAGGATTCATGAAGCGCGACCGCAGGGTCTATCTCTTGCGTGTTATCGAGCCAAAATTGCTTTCGTTGCGCTTTGTCTCTCGCTTCAATCAATGCTGCCGTCCGGGCTTCCGCACGCACACGCTCCCGGTAGATGCTGACGTTTGAGGACCACAGGCCCGCGTTAGCGTACTTCAGTGCACAGTCATTACCGATGTGCACGAACCTCAGGCCCGGCAACGCGACAAGCCAGCCGTGCGCATGCTTCTGCTCGCAGCCCTTACGCCCGCAGGGGCGCATGTCTTTCGCATCGAAGTGGTATTCCCAATCGACGCGTCCACGCTCGATCTCTTCGATTGGCACCCCTCGCAATTCCTTGGTAACAGTGAACACGTCCTCCCAGTTTTTAGGCCGAGGCGGTACGGGGGCGAAGTCCTCTGTCATGACGTCCTCCTTGGGGAGAGGCAGTTAGTAGTAATACTACTCATACGCTAAAATGTGACGACGAACAAGGCTTGACGCCTGTGGATAAATCCAGCCCATCCTCGACCTTAGCGCCTATTGGGCTGATGCCGCGGCGCCTCGGGCGCCAAGGCTGGGCTGATCGAGGTGACGGCCGGGCAGGCGCGGGGCGTCAGCCTGGTCGGACGTGGGCCGACCTGCTGCGGGTGCTGGTGCCGAGCCGGGTGGCAGCGAGCGCTCCCGTCGGTGCCGATGCCGGGCTGCCGACCGGCCTACGCACCGATCGAGATGCAGGTGGAGGAGGACTTCGCGATTGAGGGCGTGTTCTGCGGCCTGGTCCGACGGGGATGACATGGGCGCGGAGGTCGCGATCGACGCGCTGCTGCATCAGCGGCGCGTACCCGGCGTCATTGCCACCGAGCCTGCAGGTGCCGCGCTGCTGCTCGGCAGGCTATACATGTTGAGCCGGAGTTTTAAGTAATTTCTGTTTGGTAGCCTAGGTGTTGTACGAGGATGTTGACGGGGAGCAACCTCAATGCGCTTTTTCGAATCAGGCCCTGACATTCCGGCCGAGCTGATCGTAGCCCAGGAACGGGGGGAAACCCTCTTTGTCTGTGGAGCGGGTGTGTCGCGTACTGTCGACCTCCCGTTGTTTGGTGAACTCGTGGAGCGTGTATATCGGCGACTGGGAGAGGATTGGACGCACCATCCCGCCGAACGAGAGGGGATGGAGAAGGATGGAAAGTTGTCCGGCCAGTACGACAGGGTCTTGAGGTGCCTGGAGCGCCGATTGGCTGCATCCGTAGCGCCGCGCAAGCAAAACATGCGGGCACGTATCCGAGCGGCGGTTCGCGATGAGCTTGCGCCTCCAGAAGGCGCGGACCTGTCCAATCACCTGGCGCTGTTGAATCTGTCGCGAGACGCGCAAGGTCGATCCCGACTGCTCACCACCAACTTCGATACGCTGTTCGAACGCACCTGGCTGAATGAATACGGCGGGACCACAAGCAGCTATGCGGGCATGGCGCTACCGCGCCCCATGAGCGAGGGCTTTGCCGGAGTGCTGCATCTGCATGGCAGGCTTGCCGATCCACAGGTGGGTGCCGTCGAAACCGATCTGGTGCTTACCAGCGCCGAGTTTGGCGATGCCTATCTTCGCTCCGGGTGGGCTTCCAGATACGTCTACGATCTGGCGCGCACGCATACGCTTGTTCTGGTCGGCTATCAGGCCGACGATCCGCCCATGCGCTATCTCCTGGAAGCGCTTGAAGCGGACCGGGAGCTCTATCCCGACTTGCGGAAGGTCTACGCGTTCGGCGAGTGTTCCGCGGATGACGGGGACCTCATGGAGGCGCTGTGGCGGGCGAAAGGCATCGAACCGATTCTGTATCGGGTGGACAACAACGATCACGCGCCGCTGTATGCCACCCTGCGCGAATGGAAGTCCTATGCAAGAGATCCTACCGCATGGCGGCGCGAACGGTTGCGTGTGTTGCTTGGAGAGGATCCGCTGCCGTCTTCCGAAGAGCACACGGACCGTTGCCTGGAGTTGCTGGACCGGGGCGATGCAGGCCAACTGTTGGGGGAACTTTCACCCGATTCCGCATGGCTTCCCGTTTTGGTGCAACGAGGTGCGTTCAGGCAGCAGTTGCCCGATGTCTGGATCGCGAGCCGGACCGACGACCCGGAGATGATTCGCGCTTGTGCCGTGCTTACGCCGCTGGATGAGCAAACGCGATGGCGCGTAGAACGTGCGCTGGAGCAGACCGGCGATGGATTGACGGCCGTTAGGGAAAGGGCCTGGCGTTTGCTGCTCAGTGCGCGAGCACCTGCATCCAATCCCGTGTTCGATGGCGGTTGGTACGACTGGCAACCCCTGATCCGTCGCGGTCAGACTGATTTCCAGGCGCGCAATGTTGTTGCAGACATTCTGACGCCGCGTCTGAAGCTGGGTAAGCCCCTTTGGTGGCAGGATGAGGACGATGAATCGCCGGAAGCCTTGTACAAGCTGGTCAGCGTGGACCTGGAACCCGCCGATCATCCGCCGCCGTCTGAGATCCTGCAGGTTTGGCCGGATACGTTGGAAGCTGGTTTGGCGCTCTTGGGGACACTAGATCGCGCCCTCATCGAGGCACTGGAGCAGGCATCGGACCTGGAAATGACTGGTGGCTGGGATAAGCCCAGCCGGGATATTCCCTCGATCGCGAAGCACCCGCAAAACACGCATCGTGGTGGATTTCGCCCAATCGCTCGAGCACTGGCCGACCTCTGGCAACGCATTGCACGGCACGATTCTGTACGGGCAAGGCCGTTGATTCGGCACTGGCGTGAATCACCGTTCCTGTTGCTCAGGCGGTTGTACATCTTTGCGCTGGCAGACGGAACATGGCCGGCAAACGACGCAGCCAAGGCCGCACTCGCCCTGGACGACCAGGACTTCTGGGATGACGATGTCCAAGTGGAAGTCATGCGGCTTCTGGTGGAGCGATGGATCGAGTTCGGCGAGGACGAGCGCGCCGCCTTGGAGAGCCGCCTGCGTGAGGGGGTGCCGGAATCGCTGTTTTCCGATGACGCTACAGCAGACGAAGAGCAGTGGGAGTCGATCGTAGGCAAATCGATCTATCGTCGATTGAATCGAATTGCTTCCACAGGCGGAGAACTGTCGGATGAGTCGCGTGCCCTGTTGGCTGAAATCACCGCCCGGCATCCGACATGGCAGCCAGAGTCCGGTGATCGTGACGATTTCTCCATTTGGCACGAATCACGATTTGGCCCTGACGGGCATCCGGAACTGCTTGCTGGAGTCGATGACGATCGACTTGTGCAGGAAGCGTTCCGCCTCCAGCAGGAGCGCCAATATGACGAAGGAGATATCTGGCGAGTCTTCTGCAGTGCTGATCCGGAGCGAGCGTTGCGGGGTTTGAGGCATGAAGGCGATGCCGGGCGCTGGGACCCCGACGCTTGGCGCTATTTGCTCTGGGCGGCGAGCGAGAAGGGGGATGCGGCTTTTCAGTACGACTTGGCCGAATTGATTCTCAGGATGCCCGATGCGACTCTGAAGGAGATTCTTCACGCTGCCAGTTCCTGGCTGGCGCGCCGACGTGAGGCCTTGGCACAAGCAGGCGCTGAGGGTGAGCCACGCTTTCTCCCGGTGTGGGACCGGCTGGCCGAACTGGCGTACGAGGATCAAGACGAGGCCGAAGCGGAATCCGGCTTCGACGGCGATCTGATCAGCGAGGCACTCAATCGGCCGGGCGGTGACCTAGCATCGGCGCTTCTGGAAGCGCTGGCAGCGACAAAGCCAACCGACGACAGCGGCTTGGGTGATGTGCTAGGCCCAAGGTTCTCGAGGCTTGCAGAGGCCCGGAATCGCGCGGGCCTTCTGGGGCGCGTCTACATCACGCGCGAACTTGCATACATGGATGCAATCGACCCGGACTGGACCAGTGAGCACCTGGTTCCCCGCCTTGACTGGACATATGAAGAAGCGGCGCCGCTATGGCAAGCCTATGCCGCTGGGCGGGTAGGGTACGCGCGGCTTTTCAATGCGCTCAAGCCCGCCATGTTGCAAGCCTTTGAGCACAAGAGCCTGTCAGCGCGGGAACTCAAAGGACTGTTCCTGAAATTGTTCTCCGTTGCCGTTTGGCATCGCAAGGGGAAGCGTGCCGAGTGCGTTCTCACTTCTGCGGAGGTGAAGCGGGCGCTTGCTATCACGCCTGGGGAAGTCCGGCAGGATGTGGCATGGCGCCTCTGGAGAATGATGGGCGACGAGAACGTTGCGGACAAAGCGGCGCATTGGCATGACCTCGTCAAGCCGCTGATTCTGGAAATCTGGCCGTTGGACGCGCGGGCCAGGGGGAAAGGCATTTCGGAAAAACTCGTTCTAATGACGTTGGAGTGCGGCGATGCTTTCCCGGATGCGGTTGAGACGATCCTTGATTTCGTGGTGCCCTACCAGCTCTACAGTCTCTCTCACTCCTTGCGGCTTGAAAATCATCATCGGGCTCTGTTCCAACGCTACCCGGACGCCTTCTTGAAGCTAGCGGATGCACTGATAGATCCTGACGTGTTTCCAGTTCCTGGAGATCTTCCGAGGTTCTTGGAGGATTGCATCTCCTTGGATCCGACATTGGAGAACGATCCGGTCTACATCAGGTTGTATGGTCTGCGACGACAACAGAATGCATAGCGACTGACAGGCTTCGTCATCGAACATCTGGATCTGGCGCAACGCTCGTGCTGTTCGTGCAAGCACCCATTGTTGCCGTGGGTGGACGAAGTCAGCCTGCAAGGGTCGCGGTGACGTGGCACGACTTCTGCTTGGCGATCCACTCTCGGGCGACGACCTCGAAGCTATTTGCGGCGCTCCTTGCCGGCAGCCTTCTCAGCGCGCCGGTGCTCGCCTGGGTCCACGCCGCCGGCCAGCAGCTTGCGCGCCTCATCACGCTTGGCCCTCGCATCCGCTAGCCCCGTGTCCGGATAGACGCCCAAGCTGAGGGTGTTCTCCTTGCCGGTCACGGGGCGGCGGTACTTCCAGCGCCACCAGCGACTGCCGTCAGGGCGCAGCACCAGGTACAGACCCTTGGCGTCGTAGAGCTTCCGGGGTTTGGGCCCGGGCTTGGCCTTTCGGATCGCGGTATCGGTGAGGGACATGCAAGCGACGCCTCAACTGGGGTAACTGCACCTGGGGTAGGTGTGGCTACCCCCAAAGTTACCCCTAGTTACCCCAGGATTGCTACGGGTTCAGGCGTACGGCATCGGACAAAGAAAAGGCCGAAATCCCTGTTTTTAAGAGGAATTCCGGCCTGTCTCGGTCCGTCCTGGACCCTCAAATGGTGGAGGTGGGCGGAATCGAACCGCCGTCCGAAGGCACTCCATCCCCGGCACTACATGCTTAGCTCACCGTTGGATCTCGTCCCGGAGCAGCACGGTGTGCGAAGCGCACCCCGGGACCAGCCTGCTTTGTGTTGACCGGGAGCTGACAGGCAGCCACTCCCGGCGATTCCGTGATAGATGACCCTACATCCAGCGAGCACGGACACAAGCTGGGTTCGGGGCTACGCCTTAAGCGGCGAGAGCGTAGTTGTCGTCGTTGGCAACTATGAGTTTGCCGCTGGATTTACGAGGAAAGCTGCCCCCTCGGCATGCGCCAAGCGATTTCGCGACCCCCGTCGAAGCCAGTGCACCCCCGGGAGCGTCAAATCACGCTGACCCCGCCAGTATAGGGGCGGAGCGGGCCGAGACAAGCGCAGCGCCAGAGCCGATGCAGCCTGCATTCACTGCTACCGGCGCCGGCCGAACCGGTATGCTCCGCGCCATGGCAGACGTCCCGCCCGCGCCGGAGATGAATGGCGAGCCGTTGCAGTCGCGGCGCGGCTACCAGCTCGCGGTGCTGGTACTGATCGGCGCGCTGCTGGTGGTCGCGCTGTACGCGCAGAGCGCCAGCGAACGCGAGCGGCAGCTGGCCGAGGCGGATTTCGTCGCCGAGGCCGAGCAGGTGGTGGAGCTGCTGCGGCAGCGGCTGCTGGCCTATGAGCTGACCGCGCACGGCGGCGCCTCGCTGTTCGCCTCGGTCGACCGGCCGAGCGCTCGGCAGTGGCGGGATTACGTGGACGGCCTGCGTCTGGAGCGGCGCTCGCTCGGCCTGCTCGGCCTGGGCTATGCCGCCTGGCTGACCCCGCAGGCGCTCGAGGCCCTGCAGCTGGAGATACGCGCGAGCGGAGGCGGGCTCTACCGGGTGACCCCGCACGGCGCGCGTGCGCATTACGGCCCCGTCGTGTACCTGGAGCCGGAAACCCCCGAGAACCTGGCCGCGATCGGCTACGACATGTACACCGATCCGGCGCGGCGCGTGGCGATGGGCGCTTCGCGCGACCGGGGCGTCGCGCGCCTGAGCGCGGGCGTGCGCCTGCTGCAGCAGCAGCACGACGACCCGCTGCGGCCGGGATTGTTGCTGTACATGCCGGTCTACCGGGCCGGCAGCTTCCCCGCCAATATCCCGACCCGCCGTGCCGCCCTGCAGGGATGGGTGTACGTCCCGTTCCACGTCGACGCCTTGGTCGAGTCGGCGCTGGCGCCGTTGCGGCGCTCGTTGGTGTTCCGCATCGTCGACACCGAGGACCAATCGGTGCTTTATGCCGACCCGGGCTACGCCGAGGTGGCCGAGTCCAGGCAACGCCTCAAGCACGGGATCGAGCGCGAGCTGTACGGGCGCAGCTGGCGCGTCGACTTCCGCTCCGCGCCCGCCGCCGCACGCGGCCTCGGATCGCCGGCGCTGCAGGCGACGCTGCTCGCCGGACTGCTGGCATCGCTGATGCTGTTCGCGGTGGTCTGGACGCTGGCGCGCACGCACTCGCATGCCCAGCGCCTGGCGGCGCGCATGAGCGAGTCGTACCGGCGCAGCGAATCCCGATTCCGCACCTCGATGCAGTACTCGGCGATCGGCAAGGCGCTGCTGGATCGGCACGACACGGTGGTGGAGGCGAACCCGTCGCTGGCGCGGATCCTCGGTGCCGAGCCGTCGGAGATTGCCGGCACCGAATTCGGGCGACGCCTGATCGATCCCGCCGGTGCGCATGACGAAGCGCCGGACGCCGAAGGCGTGGTGCGGATCACGCGCGAGGTCGCCCGACCGGACGGCGAACTCCGCCACGTGCAGCTGACCTACTCGCCGGTGCCGGGCGACCTGGGCAGCGATGTCGTCCGCCTGGTGCAGGTGGAGGACGTGACCGAGCGCCAGCGTGCCGAGGCGCAGGTCCATGCCCTCAACCGCATGCTCGAACTGCGGGTGGCGGCGCGGACGCGGGAGCTGCGGCAGGCGAACCAGGAGCTGGAATCGTTCGCCTACAGCATCTCGCACGACCTGCGCGCACCGCTGCGCACCATCGACGGGTTCGGCCGCATGCTGGCCGAACGCTATCGCGACGCGATCGACGATGCCGGCCGCGACTACCTGGCCCGCATCCGCGCCGCGACCGCGCGCATGGACGGGTTGATCGACGCGCTGCTGAAGATGTCGCGGCTCAGCCGCGGCGAACTCAAGCGGGTGCCGCTCGACCTGTCGCAGATGGCGGCGGAGATCGTGGCCGAGCTGCGCGAAGCGGAGCCGGAGCGCAAGGTCGAGGTCTCGATCGCGCCGGACCTGCGTGCCCACGGCGACGCCGCGCTGGTGCGCAACCTGCTGGAAAACCTGGTCGGCAACGCCTGGAAGTTCACCGTGGGCGCCGATCCGGCCCGGATAGAGATCGACGCGGAGCGGGGCGCGGATGGCGGCACCGTCTTTGCGGTGCGCGACAACGGCGCCGGCTTCGCGCAGGAATACGCCGGCAAGCTGTTCCGACCGTTCCAGCGGTTGCACAGCCAGGAGGAGTTCTCCGGGCACGGCATCGGCCTGGCGTCGGTGAAGCGCATCGTCGACCGCCACGGCGGCCAGGTATGGGCCGAAGGGAGGCCGGGGGAGGGCGCCTGCTTCCGCTTCACGCTGCCGGCCGACGCCGCGGCCGAATGAGGCGTGCTCAGGCGTCGCGGTTGTGGCGTCGCAGCAGCCGCTGCTTCTCGCGGTTCCAGTCGCGTTCGCGTTCGCTGTCGCGCTTGTCGTGCTTCTGCTTGCCCTTGGCCAGCGCCAGTTCGGCCTTGACCTTGTTGCCCTTCCAGTACAGAGCGGTCGGCACCAGGGTGTAGCCGTCGCGTTCGACGTGCCCGATCAGCCGGTCGATCTCGTTCCGGTGCAGCAACAGCTTGCGCGTGCGCTGCGCCTCGGCCACGACGTGGGTGGAGGCGGAGATCAGCGGCATGATCTGCGCGCCGAACAGGAAGATCTCGCCCTTGCGCACGATCGCGTAGCTCTCGCCGATGTTGGCGCGGCCGGCGCGGATCGACTTGAGCTCCCACCCCTGCAGCGCCAGGCCGGCCTCGAACCGGTCCTCCAGGTGGTATTCATGGCGCGCGCGCTTGTTCAGCGCGATGGTCCCGCCGCCGTTTGCCTTATCCTTGCCTGCTTTCTTGCCCATAGCGGACCTATTGTCCCCGAACCGCGGGTGCTTTGATATGCCCGTACACACGAGTCCTCGATGCCGAAGATCCAACGCAGCGCCCTGGTCGAACATTCCGCGACGCGGATGTTCGGGCTGGTCAACGACGTGGCCGCCTATCCGCGGCGTTTCGACTGGTGCGACGCGGCCGAGGTGCTCGAATCCGATGCATCGCGGCTGGTCGCGCGGCTGGACCTGGGGCTCGGTTCGCTGCGCACCTGGTTCGTGACCGAGAACGCGCTGTCTCCGCCGCACCATATCGACATGCGCCTGCGGGACGGCCCCTTCCGGCGCCTGGACGGGCGCTGGGAGTTCCATGCCCTCGACGAATCGGCCTGCAAGGTCACCCTGACCCTCGAGTTCGAACCGCTGAGCCGGCTGCTGACGCCGGCGCTGACGCTGGGCTTCCAGGGACTGGCCGACCGCATGGTCGACGACTTCATCCGCGTGGCCGATCGCGGCGACCGCTGATGGCAATCGAGGTCGAGGTCATCCGCGCCTGGCCGCGGCGCTTCGAATCGGTACGGGTGACCTTGCCGGAACCGGCCACCGTGGCCGACGCGTTGGCCGCCTCCGGCTTCGATCCCGGGCAATGCGACGGTTACGCGATCCACGGTGAACGTGCGGCGGCCGACGCGGAACTGCGCGACGGCGACCGGGTGGAACTGCTGCGGCCGCTGCAGGCCGATCCCAAGGAGAGCCGGCGGCGCCGGGCGCAGCGCCCGCGCTGAAGTGGAGCGCGCTGAATGGAGCCGGTCGCCGGCGCCCCTGCGGTCAGCGGCGGCGCTGGTCGCGGTCGCGTGGCAGGTTGGGGCCGAAGACCCGGCGCACCTCGGTGGCCAGCGCCTCGTCCTGCTCCGGGAAGTACTCGCCGTCCCAACGCGCCAGGGTGTCGCTCTCGAACCACAGGGTCAGGTTCTTGATCTCGGTCCGGCCCCGGCGGCCGGTGCGTTGCGACGCGGTGTAGTCCCAACGCTGCTGGTGGAACGGATCGGCGATCGAGGGCGAGCCCAGCAGCGCCATGACCTGCTGCTTGTCCATGCCGGCCTGCAGCTGCTCCACCGCGGATTCCTCGAGCAGGCTGCCCTGGTAGATCGGCTGCTTGTAGATGATGCCGCAGCCGGCGACGGCGCTGGCGAGGACGAGGGGAAGCAGGAGTTTGCGCATGGACTCGCGGGGCTGAATGGAAACGCGCCGATGATACACTCACCGCGACCGCCGCAACCGGGCCGCGCGGCCGGCGTTCAGCGCCCGCTGACCGACCGCCGCGGCGCCGATATCGAGACGCCCATGGAATCACTGGATCTGCGCAAGGCCGGGCTCAAGGTGACGCATCCGCGGATGCGCATCCTCGAACTGCTCGAACAGAAGACCCCGCAGCATCACATGACCGCGGAGGACATCTACCGCCATCTTCTGGAGCAGGGCGACGAGATCGGCCTGGCGACGGTGTACCGGGTGCTGACCCAGTTCGAGGCCGCGGGCCTGGTGCTCAAGCACAACTTCGAGGGCGGTCACGCCATCTACGAGCTCGACCGCGGCGGCCATCACGACCACATGGTCGACGTCGACAGCGGCAAGATCGTCGAGTTCGAGAGCCCCGAGATCGAGCGCCTGCAGCGCGAGATCGCCGAGCGGCACGGCTTCGTGCTCGAGGACCACTCGCTGGTGTTGTACGTGCGGAAGAAGAAGTAGATCGTGACCCGGGAAGGCGTAGCGCCGTTGCCCGTCACCCGGCGCACGCCGAAGTGCCTTTCAACAGCGAACCTGCTCAAGCGCTTTACAGCAGCCGAAGGCTGATGATCCACCTTAGCTTTTCCGCGACCTCAGAAATGGATCCCGGCCTTCGCTGGGATGACGGTTGACAGGCTGCCGGCGCGCGCAATGCTGCCGCCCCGATTCCCGATTCCCGATTCCCGATTCCCGGCCCTCAAGACACATCCGCCAGCAGCCGCTTCGCCGCCGCCCGCGCCTCGCGGCTGACCTCGACGCCGCCGAGCATCCGCGCCAGCTCCTCCTGGCGCTGGCGGGCGTCCAGCCGCCGTACCTCGCTCTCGGTGATGCCGGATTCGGCCGACTTGCTGACCAGGTAGTGCGCATGCCCCTGCGCCGCGACCTGCGGCAGGTGGGTGACGCACAGCACCTGCCGGCTTTCGCCCAGCGCACGCAGCTTCTGGCCGACGATCCCGGCCACGGCGCCGCCGATGCCGGAATCGACCTCGTCGAACACCATCGTCGGCACTGCATCTAGCCCCAGCGCCGCGACCTCGATCGCCAGCGAGATGCGCGACAGCTCGCCGCCCGAGGCGACCTTGCGCAACGGCCGTGGCGGCTGCCCGGCGTTGGCGGAGACCAGGAACTCGGCGCGTTCGGCGCCCTGCGGGTCCGGCCGTGGTTCCGGCTGCGGCTCGAGTTCGATTTCGAAGCGGCCGCCGCCCATGCCGAGCTCCGTAATCAACGCGGTGGTGGCGTGGCCCAGACCGTCGGCGGCCTTCCTGCGCGCCCGGCCCAGCTGCGCCGCGGCCTGGCGCCAGTGCGCCGCCGCCGCCTCGATCTCGCCGTCGAGCGCGCCCAGGCGCGCGCCGGCGCGTTCCAGCGCGTCGAGTTCCCCGGCCAGCGTATCGCGATGCGCGGCCAGCGATTCGGGCGCGACACGGTGCTTGCGGGCAAGGTCGTGCAGGCGGCCGAGGCGGCGCTCGAACTCCTCCAGCCGGCCGGGATCCAGATCCAGGTCGTCGCGCACGCGCTGCAGCAGCAGCTGCGCCTCGTCGAGCTGGATGCCGGCGGCTTCGAGCATCGTGTCGACCTCGCCCAGCCGCGGCTCGTGCTCCCGGACCCGCGCCAGCTCGCCGCGCAGGTGCTGCAGCTGGCGCGACAGCGAGTGCTCTTCGCCGAGCGCGGCCAAGGTCGTCTCGCAGGCGGCGATGAGGGCGGCGGCATGGGCCTGGCGGCGATGGCCGGTCTCCAATTCGGCGATGGCATCGGCGTCCAGCGCCTCGTCGTCCAGCTCCTGCAGCTGGTGCGCCAGCCAGTCGCGGCGCTCGCCGACATCGCCGCCGTGCGACAACGTCTCGCGCTCGCGCAGCAGGCCGGACCAGGCCGCCGCCGCCGCGGCGACCTGGTCGAGCAGGGCGTCGTGGCGGCCATAGGCGTCGAGCAGGGCCAGCTGGCTGCCGCGCGAGAGCAGCGCCTGGTGCTCGTGCTGGCCGTGGATCTCCACCAGGTGCCCGGCGAGTTCGCCGAGCTGCGACAGCGTCGCCGGCCGGCCGTTGATCCAGGCCCGCGAGCCGCCGTCGGCGCGCAGGGTGCGGCGCAGCTGGCAGGTGGTGCCGTCGTCGAATTCCTGCGCCCGCAGCCAGGCCAGCGCCGCCGGCGCATCGTCCAGGTCGAAGTCTGCGCTCAGCTCGGCGCGCGCCGCGCCGTGCCGGACCATGCCGCTGTCGGCGCGCAGGCCGGACAGGAAACCCAGCGCATCGACCAGCAGCGACTTGCCGGCGCCGGTCTCGCCGGAGATCGCGGTCATGCCGGGACCGAACTCGAGTTCGCTGGCGCTGGCGACGGCGAAATCGCGGATGGCGAGATGGGTGAGCATGGGGTGGATTGTGCAGCGCGTGACGGGTCCGGGCCAAGCGTGGTACGGGATCGGCCGCCATGCTCGCGGTCAGCCGTCGCAGCCGGTGCGAACGGCGCGGCGACGGATGAGAGCGGTTTGACGCGGATAAGGCACCTCGCAATGGCCTTATCCGCGTTCATCCGCGTCCAAAAGCTCCAGCGCGATTGCCCATGACGACCACGGTGGCGACCGATCGGGACAGGGGCCGGCCGACAGTGGCTGTCTTGAGGATTGGACTTTTCGCACTGTCCTTAGTACACCGTCACCGTGGACCGTACCGATGCCGACCGACTGAAAGACCCGCGCGCACGGCAGCTGCTGCGGACCCTGATCGCGCGCCATATCCGCGACGGCGAGCCGGTCGGTTCGCAGACGCTGGCCCGGCATGCCGGCCTCGACGTCAGCGCGGCGACGATCCGCAACATCCTCGCCGACCTGGAGGACAGCGGCCTGTTGAGCACGCCGCACACCTCGGCCGGACGCGTGCCCACCGCGCAGGGCTATCGGGTGTTCGTCGATTCGCTGCTGCAGCTCAAGCCGTTGCCGGACAAGGAGGTGGCGCGGCTGCGCACCGAGCTGCCGGTCGGGATCGGCACCCAGTCGCTGCTCGGCAGCGCCTCGGAACTGGTGTCGGCGATGACGCACTTCGTCGGCGTGGTCAGCGTGCCGCGGCGCGAGCAGTTCGCGTTCCGCTACATCGACTTCGTCGCGGTCGACAGCCAGCGGGTGATGGCGATCCTGGTGTTCGCCGACAATGAGGTGCAGAACCGGCTGATCCAGACCCGCCGCAGCTACGAGCCGGGCGAGCTCGAGCGGGTGGCGAACTATCTCAATGCCCATTTCGCCGGCCGCTCGCTGGCCGACATCCGCGCCACCCTGGTGCAGGAGATGCGCACGGTGCGCAGCGAGATGGAGAACCTGCTGGCGCACACCGTCGAGCTGGCCGAGCAGGCGCTGGCGCCCGAGGGCGGCGAGGACATGGTGGTCGCCGGCCAGACCCGGCTGATGGGGCTGCAGGACCTGTCGGACCTGGATCGGCTGCGCGACCTGTTCGATGCGTTCACGCGCAAGCGCGAGATCCTGCAGCTGCTCGAACGCACGGCCGGCGCGCCCGGTGTGCGCATCTTCATCGGCGAGGAGACCGGCCTGGCCCCGCTCGAGGGCGTCTCGCTGGTTTCGGCGCCGTACGGCTCCTCGGGGCAGGTGCTGGGCGTGCTCGGCGTGATCGGGCCGACCCGCATGGCCTACGACCGGGTCATCCCGGTGGTGCAGGCCACGGCCGACGTGCTCGGCGCCGCGTTGGAATCCTCGCGCGGCAGCTGATTCCCCCCTTGGTCTTGTAGAGCGGAGCTTGCTCCGCTGCGCCGTCTCCGGAGCCTCCGCAGCGGAGCAAGCTCCGCTCTACGGGGGACGGAGACGGGTCGGCGCACCAGACCGCCGCCGGCGTCGCGAGCATCGTGTCCGCACGCGCGACGCGCGCCCTTGAATCCCGATCGTTCAACCCCATTGCTCCGCACTGCGGCGGCCGAACGACCGCCACGGAACGGGAAATGAGCAACCAACCGAACGAAAACGACGCCGGCGGGCACGCGCCGGAGGACCAGGCGCGGGACGCCGAGCAGGCAGAGATCGCGCTGCAGGACCGGATCGAGGCGCTGCAGGGCGAACTGGAGCAGCTGCGGGCGCAGGTGCTGCTCGAGCGCGCCGACCTGGAGAACCAGCGCAAGCGCCTGGCGCGCGACGTCGAGGCCGCCCGCCGTTTCGCCAACGAGCGCCTGCTGGGCGACCTGCTGCCGGTGTTCGACAGCCTGGAGGCGGGACTGGCGACCGCGCCCGAAGGCGACCCGCTGCGGGCCGGGGTCGAACTCACCCTGCGCCAGCTGCACAAGGTCGCCGAGGGCAACGGCCTGGTCGAGATCGCGCCGGCGATCGGCGAGGCCTTCGATCCGGAGCGGCACCAGGCGATGAGCGTGGTCGAGTCGCACGAGGTCGCGCCCGGCGCGATCGTGCAGCTGTTCCAGAAGGGCTACAAGCTGAACGAACGGCTGCTGCGCCCGGCTCTCGTGGTGGTCGCCAAGCACGACTGATGCCGGTGGGCGACGGCCGGTTTTCGTCGGCATCCGGCGCGCGGCAGGCTACCCGGCGGGTGCGGGTCACGGCCCGGCGCGGTGCCGCGGCGCTTGAAGCGGGCGGCGCAGCCCCCAGATAGCCCCAGTCGGCGGCTGGACCGCCAAGTCCATATCCAGAACCAGAAATTCCAGAGGGAACCACTCATGGCAAAGATCATCGGCATCGACCTCGGCACGACCAACTCGTGCGTGGCGATCATGGAAGGCGGCAAGACCCGGGTCATCGAGAACAGCGAGGGTGACCGCACCACGCCGTCGATCGTGGCCTACAGCAAGGACGGCGAGGTGCTGGTCGGCGCGTCCGCCAAGCGCCAGGCCGTGACCAACTCCGCCAACACCTTCTACGCGGTCAAGCGCCTGATCGGGCGCAAGTTCGACGACGCCGAGGTCCAGAAGGACATCGACCTGGTCTCCTACAAGATCGTCAAGCACGACAACGGCGACGCCTGGGTCGCGACCGCCGACGGCAAGAAGCTGTCGGCGCAGGAGATTTCCGCGCGCGTGCTCGAGAAGATGAAGAAGACCGCCGAGGACTACCTGGGCGAGAAGGTCACCGAGGCGGTGATCACCGTGCCGGCGTACTTCAACGACTCGCAGCGGCAGGCGACCAAGGACGCCGGCAAGATCGCCGGGCTCGAGGTCAAGCGCATCATCAACGAGCCGACGGCGGCGGCGCTGGCCTACGGCCTCGACAAGACCGGCGCCGATCGCAAGGTCGCCGTGTACGACCTCGGCGGCGGCACCTTCGACGTCTCGATCATCGAGATCGCGGAAGTGGACGGCGAGAAGCAGTTCGAGGTGCTGGCCACCAACGGCGACACCTTCCTCGGCGGCGAGGACTTCGACAAGCGCGTCATCGACTACCTGGTCGAGGAGTTCAACAAGGACCAGGGCATCGACCTGCGCAAGGATCCGCTGGCCCTGCAGCGCCTGAAAGACGCTGCCGAGCGCGCCAAGATCGAGCTGTCCAGCTCGCAGCAGACGGAGGTCAACCTGCCGTACGTGACCGCCGACGCTTCCGGGCCGAAGCACCTGAACATCAAGCTCACCCGCGCCAAGCTCGAGGCGCTGGTCGAGGACCTGGTGAAGAAGACCATCGAGCCGTGCCGCACCGCGCTCAACGATGCCGGCGTGCGCGCGTCCGAGATCGACGAGGTGATCCTGGTCGGCGGCCAGACCCGCATGCCGAAGGTGCAGCAGGCGGTGGGCGAGTTCTTCGGCAAGGAGCCGCGCAAGGACGTCAACCCTGACGAGGCCGTGGCGATCGGTGCGGCGATCCAGGGCGGCGTGCTGGCCGGCGACGTCAAGGACGTGCTGCTGCTCGACGTGACCCCGCTGAGCCTGGGCATCGAGACCCTGGGCGGCGTGTTCACCAAGATCATCGAGAAGAACACCACGATCCCGACCAAGGCGTCGCAGACCTTCAGCACCGCCGAGGACAACCAGTCCGCGGTGACGGTGCACGTGCTGCAGGGCGAGCGCGAGCAGGCCCGCTTCAACAAGTCGCTGGCCAAGTTCGACCTCACCGGGATCGATCCGGCGCCGCGCGGCATGCCGCAGGTGGAGGTGTCGTTCGACATCGACGCCAACGGCATCCTGCACGTGCACGCCAAGGACAAGAAGACCGGAAAGGAGCAGAAGGTCGAGATCAAGGCCGGCTCCGGCCTCTCGGACGACGAGATCCAGCGCATGGTGTCCGACGCCGAGGCGCACCGCGAGGAGGACAAGAAGTTCCAGGAACTGGTGCAGGCGCGCAACCAGGCCGACGCCCTGATCCACAGCGCGCGCAGTGCGATCAAGGACAACGGCGACAAGGTGCCGGGCGACGTGATCGGCCGTGCCGAGAGCGCGATCTCCGACCTGGAAACGGCGATGAAGGGCGACGAAAAGGCCCAGATCGAAGCCAGGACCAAGGCGCTGGAGGAAGCCGCGCAGTCGCTGTTCGCAGCGGCGGCCGCGGCCTCCGAGCAGGCGGCCGGCCCGGACGGAGGCGCCGGCGCCACGGGCGCGCAGCAGGGCGACGATGTGGTCGACGCCGAGTTCACCGAGGTCAAGGATGACGAAAAGAAGCCGTGAATCGGGAAATCGGGAATGGGGAATCGGAGGAGCGGGGCGTCTGCCCGGCTCCTTCGGTCTGCCCGGTTCCCGATTTTCGTATCAGAAAGAGCGCATGCGACAAGGCGCCCGCTTCTAGCGATTCCCCATTCCCGATTCCCGATTCCCGGCCATGAGCAAACGCGACTACTACGAAGTCCTGGGCGTGCCCCGGAACACCAGCGAGGAGGACCTGAAGAAGGCCTACCGCCGCTGCGCGATGAAGCACCATCCGGACCGCAATCCCGGCAACGTGGACTCCGAGGCGGCCTTCAAGGAATGCAAGGAGGCCTACGAAGTCCTGTCCGACGGCGGCAAGCGCCGCATGTACGACCAGTACGGGCACGCCGCCTTCGAGCACGGCATGGGCGGCGGCAATGCCGGCCCGGGCGGTGCCGGCTTCGCCGACATGGGCGACATCTTCGGCGACATCTTCGGCAACATCTTCGGCGGCGGCGCGACGCGTGGCGGGCCACGCCGCGGCGCGGACGTCGGCTACGTGCTGGAACTGGACCTCGAGGAGGCCGTGGCCGGCGTCGAGAAGCGCATCGAACTGCCGACCTTGGCGGCCTGCGGCGACTGCGCCGGGTCCGGTTCGGAGGACGGCCGCATCGATACCTGCGGCACCTGCCATGGGCGCGGCCAGGTGCGCATCCAGCGCGGCATCTTCACCATGCAGCAGGCCTGTCCGCATTGCGGCGGGCGCGGCCAGGTGATCAGCAACCCCTGCCGGACCTGCCGCGGCGCGGGTCGCGTCGAAGAGGAGAAGGTGCTGTCGGTGAAGATCCCCGCCGGGGTCGATTCCGGCGATCGCATCCGCCTGGCGGGCGAGGGCGAGGCCGGCCCCGGTGGCTCGCCGCCGGGCGACCTCTATGTCGAGGTGCGGGTGCGCCCGCACGAGTTCTTCGTGCGCGACGGCGACGACCTGCATTGCGAAGTGCCGATCCGCATCTCGCAGGCGGCGCTCGGCGACACGGTGCGCGTGCCGACGCTCGGCGGCGAGGCGGAGATCCGCGTTCCCGCCGAGACCCAGACCGGCAAGGTGTTCCGCCTGCGCGACAAGGGCGTGCGCTCGGTGCGCAGCCGCAAGCCCGGCGACCTGTTCTGCAAGGCGGTGGTCGAAACCCCGGTCAACCTCACCACCGAGCAACGCGAGTTGCTGCAGCAGTTCGAGGCGACCTTCGCCGGCGACGGCGCCGCGCGCCGCCACTCGCCGAAGTCCAGCACCTTCGTCGACGGCGTACGCGGCTTCTGGGAACGCATGACCTCCTGAGCCCGCACCGGCTCGCCCACGCCCCCGTAGAGCCGAGCTTGCTCGGCTGCACGGACTCCGGAGCCCAGGCAGCGGAGCAAGCTCCGCTCTACGGGCAGGAGTCGTTTGCGGCTTGTCGGGCCGGGCCACCGCCGGTAGCCTGCGCCAATGCCCGACGCTCCCGTCCGACTGTTGATCCACGGCGCCTCCGGTCGCATGGGCCGGGCGCTGCTGCGGCTGTGCGCCGGGCGCGACGACTGCCTTCCGGTCGCCGCGGTGTCGCGCACGGTCGGTCAGCGCGTGATCGACGGCGTGCCGCAGTTCGCCACCACCGAACTGCACGGCGTGCCGGCCTTCGATGTCGCGATCGACTTCAGCCTGCCCGAGGGCCTCGGGGCGATCCTCGCGCTGAGCATCGAACGCGGCGCCGGGTTCGTCTCCGGCACCACCGGGCTGGCGCAGGCGCAACAGGACGCGTTGGACGCGGCCGCGGAGCGGATCGCGGTGCTGCCGGCAGCCAACTTCAGCCTCGGCGTGGCGGTGCTGGAGGAACTGGTCGAGCGCGCCGCCGGCGCCCTCCACGGCTGGGATTGCGACATCGTCGAGGCCCACCACGTGCACAAGCAGGACGCGCCGTCGGGCACCGCGCTGGCGCTGGGCGCCTCGGCGCAGCGGGGCGGAGCCGAGGCGCGCTACGCCAGCCTGCGCGCCGGTGACATCGTCGGCGAGCACACGGTGCAGTTCAGCGGCATCGGCGAGCGCATCGAACTGATCCACCGCGCCGGCGACCGCGACATCTTCGCCCGCGGCGCGCTGGCCGCGGCGGTGCGCCTGCGCGGCCGCCCGGCGGGCCGATACCGGTTGCGGGATCTGCTGTTCGCCTAGGACGTATCGACATCCGCTTTTCATGCCCCGTTGTCCTTGCAGGAGGGGCTTCAGCCCCGACCCCGGGAAACGAACGGAGCGCGGGAAAAGGACCCACGCACGCAGCTTCCCGGCCGGCACCGCGCGCTCCCTGTTTCCTTGCCGCGATCTTCGGCAGGTCGGGGCTGAAGCCCCTCCTACAGAGGTAGACGGAGGGAGTGAATGTCGATCGGCGCTAGGGCCCATCCAGCGCCGCATCGAACCGCTCGACCGCCGCCTCGCCGCGCAGGTCGGCGATCAGGCGTCGGCACCGCTCCAGCAGTTCCGGCAGCTGCTGCTCCGACCCGAGCGATTCCAGGCGCACCGCCAGGCCATCGCCGGCGGGGCCCAGTATTGCGTTCAGCATGCGCGCCGCGCGCATGCGGCGCTCGCTCCAGTCCGGTTGTGCCGCTGCTCCCGGCCCCGGCCCGGATGCGGCTGCCAGGGCGCCGTCGGCGACGATCAGGCCCAGGGCCTCGAGCCGTCCGAGCATCCCCGCGAGCGCCGTGTCGTCGCCCATCTGCGGCGGCAACTCGGATACCCGGCGTTTGCCGTCCAGCAGGATCAGCAGCGTGCGGTGGCGGCCATCGAGCGTGCCGGAGCGGTGCGCGACCTCGCGCTGACCGGCCTCGGTCTTGGTGTAGACGGCATCCCGCTTCATCTTCTCCTCCCCTGGCCGGCCGAACCGTGGCCGATCCTGCAGGCACGCTAGCGCATCGGCCGCATCCGCGACATCCGACCATGGCATGAATCGAGCTTGCGTCGAACGCGGCCGGGCGTTCCCTTTTGCGGGGGGCATCGGTACAATTCCCGCTCGCCTGATGACCGCCGCCCGGACTGGATCGAAGCCACGTCCGCGGTTTCCTGCAGCCGCAGGTCGGCGGGGCAGGGTTTCTCCATACAAGGCGAGCGCCGTGACCCAACCCGCAATTCTGGCACTCGAGGACGGCACCGTCTTCGAGGGCATTTCCGCAGGCGCGCCCGGCCTTTCGGTCGGCGAGGTGGTGTTCAACACCGCGATGACCGGCTACCAGGAGATCCTCACCGACCCCTCCTACGCACGGCAGCTGGTCACCCTGACCTATCCGCACATCGGCAATACCGGCTGCACCGGCCAGGACGACGAAGCGCCGCAGGTCTGGGCCGCCGGCCTGATCGTGCGCGACGTGCCGCGCCGGCCCAGCAGCTGGCGCAGCGAACTGGCGCTGCCGGACTGGCTGCGCGAACGCGGCGTGCTCGCCATCGCCGATATCGACACCCGCAAGCTGACGCGCCTGCTGCGCGACCGCGGCGCCCAGAACGGCGCGCTGATGGCCGGCGAGATCGATGTCGACCACGCGATCGAGGCCGCACGCAAGTTCCCGGGCCTGAAGGGCATGGACCTGGCGAAGGAAGTGAGCACGCGCGAGCGCTACGTCTGGTCGGAAGGCGAGCTCGAGCTCGACAGCGGCGTGTTCGCGCGCGTCGGGCCGCGGTTCAAGGTGGTCGCCTGGGACTACGGCGTGAAGCGCAACATCCTGCGGATGCTCGCGGCGCGCGGCTGCGAGGTCACCGTGGTGCCGGCACAGACGCCGGCCGCCGAGGTGCTGGCGATGGCGCCGGACGGGGTGTTCCTGGCCAACGGCCCGGGCGACCCGGAACCCTGCGACTACGCGATCGCGGCGATCCGCACGTGCATCGAGCGCCGGATCCCGACCTTCGGGATCTGCCTGGGCCACCAGCTGCTCGGGCTGGCCGCCGGCGGCAGGACCGTGAAGATGAAGTTCGGCCACCACGGCGCCAACCATCCGGTCCAGGACCTCGATACCGGTCGGGTGATGATCACCTCGCAGAACCACGGCTTCGCCGTCGACGAGGCGAGCCTGCCGGCCAACGTCCGCGTCACCCACCGCTCGCTGTTCGACGGCAGCAACCAGGGCATCGAACTGACCGACGCGCCCGCGTTCAGTTTCCAGGGTCACCCGGAGGCGTCGCCGGGCCCGCACGACGTGGCGCCGCTGTTCGATCGTTTCGTTGCGCTGATGGAGGCGCGTTGACATGCCAAAGCGCAGCGACATCCGCACCATCCTGATCATCGGCGCCGGGCCGATCGTGATCGGCCAGGCCTGCGAGTTCGACTACTCCGGCGCGCAGGCCTGCAAGGCGCTGCGCGAGGAAGGTTTCCGGGTAGTGCTGGTGAACTCGAACCCGGCCACGATCATGACCGACCCGGAGATGGCCGACGCGGTCTACATCGAGCCGATCACCTGGCAGATGGTCGAGAAGATCATCGCCAAGGAGAAGCCCGACGCGCTGCTGCCGACCATGGGCGGGCAGACCGCGCTCAACTGCGCGCTCGACCTCGCCGACAACGGCGTGCTGGAGAAGTACGGCGTCGAGCTGATCGGTGCCTCGCGCGAGGCGATCCGCATGGCCGAGGACCGCGAGCTGTTCCGCGTGGCGATGGCGGAGATCGGCCTGGAATGCCCCAAGGCCGCGGTCGCCAGGAGCTTCGAGCAGGCGATGGAGATCCAGGCCGACGTCGGCTACCCGACGATCATCCGTCCCAGCTTCACCCTCGGCGGCAGCGGCGGCGGCATCGCCTACAACCGTGAGGAGTTCGAGGACATCGTCAAGGGCGGCCTCGAGCTTTCGCCCACCCACGAGGTGCTGATCGAGGAGTCGGTGCTGGGCTGGAAGGAGTTCGAGATGGAGGTCGTCCGCGACACCGCGGACAACTGCATCATCGTCTGCTCGATCGAGAACTTCGACCCGATGGGCGTGCACACCGGCGACTCGATCACCGTGGCCCCGGCGCAGACCCTGACCGACAAGGAATACCAGCGCCTGCGCGACGCTTCCGTCGCGGTGCTGCGCAAGATCGGCGTCGACACCGGCGGCTCCAACGTGCAGTTCGGGATCAACGCGCAGACCGGCCGGGTGGTCGTGATCGAGATGAACCCGCGCGTGTCGCGCTCCTCGGCGCTGGCGTCCAAGGCCACCGGTTTCCCGATCGCCAAGGTCGCCGCCAAGCTCGCCGTCGGCTACACCCTGGACGAGCTGCGCAACGAGATCACCGGCGGGCTCACCCCGGCCTCGTTCGAGCCGGCCATCGACTACGTGGTCACCAAGATCCCGCGCTTCGCGTTCGAGAAGTTCCCGCAGGCCGATGCGCGCCTGACCACGCAGATGAAGTCGGTCGGCGAGGTGATGGCGATCGGCCGCAGCTTCCAGGAGTCGCTGCAGAAGGCGCTGCGCGGACTGGAGACCGGCAAGGTGGGGCTGGACCCGACCGGGCTCGACCTCGACAGCGAGGAGGGCCTGACCGCGCTGCGGCGCGAGGTCAAGGAGCCGGGACCGGACCGGATGTTCCATCTCGCCGACGCCTTCCGCGCCGGCATGCGCGTGGAGGACGTGCACGCGCTGTCGTTCGTCGATCCCTGGTTCCTCGACCAGATCGAGGAACTGGTCGCCACCGAGCGCGAGATCGCGGACGACGGCCTGCGGGCGCTCGACGCCGCGCGCCTGCGCCGGCTCAAGCGCATGGGCTTCTCCGACGCCCGCCTGGCGCAGCTGACCGGCAGCGACGAGCACGCGGTGCGCGCGTTGCGCCGCGCGTTCGACATCCGTCCGGTGTACAAGCGCGTCGACTCCTGCGCGGCCGAGTTCGCCACCACCACCGCCTACCTGTACTCGACCTACGAGGACGAGTGCGAGGCGCAGCCGACCGACCGCGACAAGATCATGGTGCTCGGCGGCGGCCCGAACCGGATCGGGCAGGGCATCGAGTTCGACTACTGCTGCGTGCACGCGGCGCTGGCGCTGCGCGAAGACGGGTTCGAGACCATCATGGTCAACTGCAACCCGGAGACCGTCTCCACCGACTACGACACCTCCGATCGCCTGTACTTCGAACCGCTCACGCTCGAGGACGTGCTGGAGATCGTCGAGCTGGAGAAGCCCAAAGGCGTGATCGTGCAATACGGCGGGCAGACCCCGCTGAAGCTGGCGCGCGCGCTGGAGGCCGCCGGCGTGCCGATCATCGGCACCTCGCCGGATTCGATCGACCTGGCCGAGGACCGCGAGCGCTTCCAGCAACTGGTGCACAAGCTCCAGCTCGAGCAGCCGCCGAACCGCACCGCGCGCAACCCCGAGCAGGCGTTGCTGCTGGCGCGCGAGATCGGCTACCCGCTGGTGGTGCGCCCGAGCTACGTGCTCGGCGGCCGCGCGATGGAGGTGGTGCACGCCGACGTCGACCTGGAACGCTACATGCGCGAGGCGGTCAAGGTGTCGAACGATTCGCCGGTGCTGCTCGACCGTTTCCTCGACAACGCGGTCGAGGTCGACATCGACGTGATCGCCGACGCCGACGGCCAGGTGCTGATCGGCGGCGTGATGGAACACATCGAGGAGGCCGGCGTGCATTCGGGCGACTCGTCCTGCTCGCTGCCGCCGTACTCGCTGTCCGCCGCCACCCAGGCACGCCTGCGCGAGCAGGTGGTCGCGCTGGCGCGGGGGCTGAACGTGGTCGGGCTGATGAACACGCAGTTCGCGGTCCAGACCAACGGCGGCGAGGACCGGATCTTCCTGCTGGAGGTGAACCCGCGTGCCTCGCGCACGGTGCCGTTCGTGTCCAAGGCCACCGGCCTGCCGCTGGCCAAGATCGCGGCGCGTTGCATGGCCGGGCGCAGCCTGGCCGAGCAGGGCGTCACCGAGGAGATCGTGCCGGACTACTACGCGGTCAAGGAGGCGATCTTCCCGTTCGCCAAGTTCCAGGGCGTGGATCCGATCCTCGGCCCGGAGATGCGCTCGACCGGCGAGGTGATGGGCGTGGGCCGCAGCTTCGGCGCCGCCTTCGCGCGCGCGCAGGAGGCCGCGGGCATCCGCACCCCGCCGACCACGGGCAAGGTGTTCGTCTCGGTGCGCGACCCCGACAAGCCGCGGGTGCTGCCGGTGGCGCGTGACCTGATCGACCGCGGTTACACGCTGGTCGCCACCCGCGGCACGGCGCAGTGGCTGGATGAACACGGCATCGCCTGTGAGCGCATCAACAAGGTGATCGAGGGCCGGCCGCACATCGTCGACCTGATCAAGAACGGCGAGATCGCCTACATCGTCAACACCACCGAGGGCAAGCAGGCGATCGCCGACTCGTTCTCGATCCGGCGCGAGGCGCTGCAGCAGCGGGTCACCTACTCGACCACCATTGCCGGCGCCCGGGCATTGCTGCATTCTCTGGAATATCGCGGCAGCGGACCGGTCTGGTCGTTGCAGGAACTGCACGAAGAATTGAGGCAAAGATGAGAGCACCATTGACGGTTCAGGGCGCGCAGCGGTTGCGCGCCGAACTGGACGAACTGAAGTCGGTGAAGCGCCCTGCGGTGATCAGCGCGATCGCCGAGGCGCGCGCGCACGGCGACCTGAAGGAAAACGCCGAATACCATGCCGCGCGCGAGCAGCAGGGATTCATCGAAGGCCGGATCAAGCAGCTCGAGTCCGAGCTGTCGCACGCCCAGGTCATCGACGTGACGACACTGAATGCCGGCTCGAAGATCGTCTTCGGCGCCCGCGTGGAGCTCGAGGACGTCGAGTCGGAGCAGGGCGCTGCCGACCACATCCGGCGCTACCAGATCGTCGGCGACCTGGAAGCCGACATCAAGCAGGGCCTGATCGCGATCTCCTCGCCGGTCGCGCGCGCCCTCATCGGCAAGCACGAGGGCGACAGCGTCACCATCGAGGCGCCCGGCGGCACCCGCGAGTACGACATCGTCTCGGTCCGCTACGGCTAGGCCTGTCCGCGCATGGCGAGGAGCCCCGACCCGACCGGCTCGCGCTTTACCATTGCCGGGCGAGCGCTTTTTTGCCGCGGATCGACGCGGATGAACGCCGATCTGGCGAATCGAATGGGAACTTGCCCGCGCATGGTCCCGATGGGCTTTCTCCGCGCTCGTCCGCGTCAATCCGCGGCGAACGCTTTTCGCAATGCCTCGACGGCGACAGCGACACGGCTTGTCGTGCGAGAAGCCCGTGAAACCGTGAAATCGGCGTCATTCCCGAGGGGGCGCGCCTGATGGGCGCCGCGCGGGTCACCTTCCTGCTGCCCGCCGCCGAGCGATTCGGTGCACAGCGCCTGGACGACGCCGGCGCGCGCGCGCTGGGGCGGGCCGATCGCCTGCCGGCCGGGGAGGCGGGGTATCGCGCCCAGCTGCTGCGCCATTTCGAACTGCTGCCGCGGCGCTGGCCGATCGCCGCGCTGAGCCGGCAGATGGATGCCGGTGACGCCGCCGGCTCGGCCTGGTTGCGCGCGGATCCGGCTTACGTCCGCCCCGACATCAACGGCGCGCGCCTGCTCGCCTGCGGCGAGGCGCTGACGCTGGGCGATGCGGACGTCGCGGCACTGCTGCCGCCGCTGAAACCGCTGTTCGGCGATGCCGGTTTTCCGATTGACGCACCGGTGCCGACGCGCTGGTACCTGCGCCTGCCGCCGCAGGCCGACCTGCCGGAATTCACGGCACCCTCGGAGGCGCTCGGCGCCGACCTGTTCGAGCACCTGGCCGAAGGGTCCAGGGGCAGGCGCTGGCGCGCGCTGCTCAACGAGGCCCAGATCGTGCTGCACAACCACCCGTGGAACGCGCGCCGCATCGAGCACGGCCTGGCGCCGGTGAACTCGCTGTGGTTCTGGGGCGCCGGCCTGCTGCCGGACCACGTCCGCAGCGGCTTCGCCGCCGTCTCCGGCGACGACGAATCGCTGCGCGCGCTGGCCGCCGCCGCCGGGTTGCGCGTGCAGCCGCCGGAGGCGCGCTTCGCTGCGCCCGACGTCGACACCCTGATCGACCTGCGCCCGCTGCGCGACCTGAAGCTGTTCGCGCAGGCCTGGCTTGCGCCGGCGCTGGAGGCCGTGCAGGCGGGGCACCTGGCATCGCTGCGGCTGGACCTGGAGGACGGCGACGCCTTCCGCATCGCACGTGGCCAGCGCTGGCGCGTCTGGCGCCGCCCGCAGGCCGCCCTGGCGCGATGACGCCGACGCGCCGCATCCGCCGCCGCGATGTCGCCGCGGTCGCCGGCGACTGGCCCGGGCACGTGCCGCCGCTGCTGCGCCGCATCTACGCCGCCCGCGGCATCGTCGATGCCGTGCTCGCGCAGCCGCGGTTGTCGCGGCTGCTGCCGCCGGACACGCTGACCGGCATCGCCGACGCGGCGGCGTTGCTCGCCGATGCCGTCGCCGACGGCCGCCGGATCGTGGTGGTCGGTGATTTCGACTGCGACGGGGCTACCGCCTGTGCGGTGGCGGTGCGCGGCCTGCGCATGCTCGGCGCGCGCGACGTGGTGCCTGCGGTGCCGAATCGCGTGATCCACGGCTATGGCCTGTCGCCGGCGCTGGTCGACGAGCTCGCGGCGCTGGATCCGGAACTGCTGCTCACCGTCGACCACGGCATTGCCTGCCATGCCGGCGTGGCGGCGGCCAAGGCGCGTGGCTGGCGGGTGCTGGTCACCGACCACCACCTGCCGGGCGAGCGGCTGCCGCCGGCGGACGTGATCGTCAATCCGAACCTCGCCGGCGACGGCTTTCCCAGCAAGGCCCTGGCCGGCGTCGGCGTGATCTTCTACGTGCTGCTGGCGCTGCGCGGCCTGTTGCGGGCGCGCGGCGTGTTGACCGGCGCCGGCCCGGACCTGCGCACGCTGCTCGACCTGGTCGCGGTCGGCACCGTCGCCGACCTGGTGCCGCTGGACGCCAACAACCGTGCACTGGTCGCCGCCGGGCTGCAGCGCCTGCGCGCCGGGCAGGGCTGCCCGGGGCTGCGCGCGCTGATCGAGGTGTCGGGACGGCAGGCGGCGCGGCTGACCGCGGCCGACATCGGCTTCGCAGTCGCGCCGCGGGTGAATGCCGCCGGCCGGCTGCAGGACATGGCGCTCGGCATCGAGTGCCTGCTGTGCGAGGACGATGCAACTGCCATGGAGCTGGCGCGGCGGCTCGACGGCATCAACGCCGAACGTCGCGGGGTGCAGCAGGCGATGGTCGACGAGGCCGAAGCGGCGATCGCATCGCGCCTGCCGGTCGACCTCGCCGCCATGGCACCCGTGGTGCTGTGCCTGTTCGATCCGGACTGGCACCCGGGCGTGATCGGCCTGGTCGCCTCGAAGCTGAAGGAGCGCCTGCACCGGCCGGTGATTGCGTTCGCGCCGGTGGAGCCGGGCAGCGCCAGCCTGCGCGGTTCGGCGCGTTCGATCCCGGGCTTCCACATCCGCGATGCGCTGGCCGCGCTGGATGTCGCAAACCCGGGACTGATGGACAAGTTCGGCGGCCATGCGATGGCCGCCGGGCTCAGCCTCGATGCCGGGCGCTTCGCGGCCTTCGAGCATGCGTTCTGCGCCTACGCCGCGGCCTGCCTCGACGCCTCGGTGCTGGAAGCGGTGCTCGACAGCGACGGCGAGCTGCTGCCGCACGAGTTCGACCGCTTCCACGCCGAGGCGCTGCGCGATGGCGGCCCCTGGGGACAGGGGTTTCCGGAGCCGCTGTTCGACGGCGAATTCGAGGTGCTGGACTGGCGGATCGTCGGCGAGCGGCACCTGAAACTACGGCTGCGCGGCGCGGACCGGCGCGAGCCGCTCGGCGCGATCCAGTTCGGCGGCGTCGATGCGACCGGAGGCGAACCGCTGCAGCGCGTGCGCCTCGCCTATCGTCTTGCCACCGACGACTATCGCGGCGGGCAGGCGATCCAGCTGATCGTGGAGCATCGCGAGACGGCCGGCGCCTGACGGGTCGTTCCCGCCGGCACCGGCCGCATGGGCTCAACGGCCCTTGGCGATCATCCCCTCGATGCGCCTGGCGCGCGCTTCCGAACCGGGGTGGGAGGACATCAGCCCGCCCTCGCTGGAGAGCTTGCGGAACATGGTCACCATCGCGGCGGGATCGTACTGGTGCCGCATCATGAATCCATAGCCGTACTCGTCGGCGGCGCCTTCCTCCTTCTGCGAGAACTGCGCGTTGACCACGCCCTCGGCAAGTTCCCCGATCCGGCCCGATGCGAGCGCGCTCACCTGCGAACCACCTGCGACCGAGAGGCCTTCGCGCGCACTGGAGGAAAGCAGGGCGGTGCGCATCTTGCTCTTGGTGTGGCCCAGCTTGACGTGGCCGATCTCATGGCCGATCACGCCGCGGATTTCGTCGTCCGAGGCGACGTCCATCAGCCCCGAATACACCCGCACGCAGCCGTTGGCCATCGCCCAGGCGTTGACGTCGTCGGTCTTGTACACCTTGAAATCCAGCGACAGGCCGTCTTCGTTCGCCAGCCCATCGGTGATGCTCGCCAGGCGCACGGCGTCGGGATCGTCCTGCGTCGCCACCGGATTGCTCGCGTCCATGTGCGCACAAGCCTGTTCGGCCGAGGCGATGACTTCCTGGTCGGACAGCGTCAGCGCCCTGCCCGCCTTCAGTCCCGCACCCAGTTTCCCGCCCAGGTCGATGGCCGCTGCGGTACCAGCGGCGAACAGGCCGGCGAACAGGAGAAGGGAAGAGGCCGGGATGAAATGTATGCTCCGCATGAGATTGCTCCTTAGTGTTGGATAGAGGCCCGCCTGGATGCGACGGAACCGCGACGCATCATACCTGCAGGAGATGACCGGGCGGTGCGGATCCGTGCCGGGCGTTCCTGCGGATCCCGGATGCAGGGGTGGGCGCGGAATTGCTAGAATTCCGCGCTTATGCCCGAGGGCCAGGTGCCATGATCGAACTCAATCCCGTCCGCCAGCGCATCGCCGACCTGCAGGGCCGGCTGGAAGCGCTGAGGGGGTATCTTTGACTACGACGCCAAGCGTGAGCGTCTCGAAGAGGTAGAGCGCGAGCTCGAGGATCCCAATGTCTGGAACGATCCGGAACGCGCCCAGACCCTGGGCCGCGAACGCTCGTTGCTGGACAAGACCGTGAACGGCCTCAGCCAGCTGCGGGAGGGGCTGGCCGGTGCCGGCGAACTGCTCGACCTGGCCGAGTCCGAGGCCGACGAGGACACCGCGCGGGCGGTGGTCGACGACGTCGAGCGCTACGCCGACGGCGTCGACAAGCTCGAGTTCCAGCGGATGTTCTCCGGCAAGATGGATTCCGCCGCCGCCTTCGTCGACATCCAGGCCGGCGCCGGCGGCACCGAGGCGCAGGACTGGGCCGAGATACTGCTGCGCATGTACCTGCGCTGGGCCGAGTCGCGCGGCTGGAAGACCGAGCTGATGGAAGTCAGCGGCGGCGAGGTCGCGGGCATCAAGTCGGCCACGATCCGGGTCGAGGGCGACTTCGCCTACGGCTGGCTGAAGACCGAGACCGGCGTGCACCGGCTGGTGCGCAAGTCGCCGTTCGATTCCGACAACCGCCGCCATACCAGCTTCACTTCGGTGTTCGTCTCGCCCGAGGTCGACGACGACATCGACATCGACATCAATCCCGCCGACCTCAGGACCGACGTGTACCGCTCGTCCGGCGCCGGCGGCCAGCACGTCAACAAGACCGAATCGGCGGTGCGCATCACCCACCTGCCGAGCGGCATCGTGGTGGCCTGCCAGACCGGCCGCAGCCAGCACGCCAACCGCGACACCGCGATGAAGATGCTGGCGGCCAAGCTGTACGAGCTGGAAGTGCAGAAGCGCAACGCCGAGCGGGACGCGGTGGAGGCCACCAAGTCCGACATCGGCTGGGGCAGCCAGATCCGCAACTACGTGCTGGACCAGTCGCGGATCAAGGACCTGCGCACCGGCATCGAACGCAGCGATACCCAGAAGGTGCTCGACGGCGACCTGGACGAGTTCGTCGAGGCCAGCCTGAAGTCCGGCCTGGAAGCCGGCTCCAAACGCACCGACGCCGTGTAATCCTCCCCGTTCCTGGCCAAACGGGCGCGACGGGAGTCGCGACCCGGGTGCCACGGAATGCAGTCGCGACTTCCATCGCTCCCACAATCTTCGATCATTCCCATGTCCGATCACGCCTCCGCACCGCCTCCCGCCGACGACAACGCCCTGATCGCCGAGCGCCGCGGCAAACTCAAGGCCTTGCGCGGGCAGGGCGTGGCGTTTCCCAACGACTTCCGCCGCGCCGACCATGCCGGCGACCTGCAGGCCGAGTTCGCCGATGCGGAGCAGTGGACCGGAGAGGCGCTGGAGGCGACCGGGCGCCGCGTCGCGCTGGCGGGCCGCCTGTTGGCCAAGCGGGTGATGGGCAAGGCCGCCTTCGCCCAGATCCAGGACGTCAGCGGACGCATCCAGCTGTTCCTGCAGGCGGCGACGCTGGGCGATCGCTACGACGCGTTCAAGGGCTGGGACATCGGCGACATCGTCGCGGCCGAAGGCACGCTGATGCGCACCCGGACCGGCGAGCTGTCGATCAAGGTCGACGCCTTGCGGCTGCTGACCAAGTCGCTGCGGCCGCTGCCGGACAAGTGGCACGGGCTGGCGGACGTCGAGCAGCGCTACCGCCAGCGCTATGTGGACCTGATCGTCACCCCGGAGGCGCGCGAGGTGTTCGTCAAGCGCTCGCGCATCATCGCCGCGATCCGGCGCTGGCTGGACGCCCGCCGTTTCCTCGAGGTGGAGACGCCGATGATGCATTACATCGTCGGTGGCGCCGTCGCGCGCCCGTTCGTCACCCATCACAACGCCCTCGACCTGGAGCTGTACCTGCGGGTGGCGCCGGAGCTGTACCTCAAGCGCCTGGTGGTCGGCGGCTTCGAGCGCGTCTACGAGATCAACCGCAACTTCCGCAACGAGGGCGTGTCGACCCGGCACAACCCCGAGTTCACCATGCTCGAGCTCTACGAGGCCTATGTCGGCTACGACGAGGTGATGGACCTGACCGAGGCCATGATCCGCGACGTCGCCCGGGAGACCCTCGGCACCACCGCGCTGCGGTGGGAAGGCCATGCCATCGACCTGGCGCCGGCGTTCCGGCGCTGGAAGCTCGAGGAGGCGGTGCGCGAGCTCAATCCCGGCATTTCCGCGGCGGACTGCCGCGATCGCGATGTCCTGGCGCGGCATTGCGAGCAGCTGCGGATCCCGTTCATGCCGTCCTGGGGCTGGGGCAAGCTGCTGCTGGAGATCTTCGAGAAGACGGTCGAGGCAGGGCTGGTACAGCCGACCTTCATCACCCATTACCCGGTCGAGGTCTCGCCGCTGGCGCGCGAATCCGACACCGAAGCCGGCATCACCGATCGCTTCGAGCTGTTCGTGGGTGGCAAGGAACTGGCCAACGGCTTCTCGGAGCTGAACGACCCCGAGGACCAGGCGGCGCGTTTCCGGGCCCAGGTGGCCGCCAAGGCCGGCGGCGACGACGAGGCCATGCACTATGACGCCGACTACATCCGCGCGCTGGAAGTGGGGATGCCGCCGACCGGCGGCCTGGGCGTGGGGATCGACCGGTTGGTGATGCTGTTCACCGACTCGGCCTCGATCCGCGATGTATTGTTGTTCCCGTACATGCGCCCCGAGCCGGGCGAGCAGGGCAAAGTGTGACCCTGCCGGTCAGCTGCTGTCCCAACGGCGCGGTCATTTCCGTTCCCCCACGGAGGAACGCCCCGATTTCACGCGGACTTGTGAGGCACGGGACTTGCTTGCCACCCCTGAGACCGGCAACTATCCAGAACCGTCCGGGGGGATCGGTTCCGGCCAACGAGACTGCGATGTGAATATCGTCATCGTCGACGACCAGACATCCGCGCGCACCATGCTGCGGCACATCCTCGAGGACATCAGTCCCGAGCTCGCGGTTCTCGACTTCGGCGACCCGCAGGTGGCCCTGCAGTGGTGTCACGACAACCGCCCCGACCTGCTGTTGCTCGACTATCGGATGCCGGGCATCGACGGACTCGAATTCGCGCGTCGCTTCCGGCGTCCGCTGCTGCACCGCGACGTGCCGATCGTGCTGGTCACGGTGGTGGGCGACGAGCCGGTCCGGCAGGCGGCGCTCGACGCCGGCGTGATCGACTTCCTGGTCAAGCCGATCCGCCCGCGCGAACTGCGCGCGCGTTGCCGCAATCTGCTGCAGCTGCGCCAGCACTCGGAGTCGGTGAAGCAGCGCGCCTTGTCGCTGGAGCAGCGGTTGCTGTCGAGCATGCACGAGGTCGAGGAACGCGAGCGCGAGACCCTGACCCGCCTGGCGCGCGCCATTGCCTACCGCGACGCCGGCACCAGCGCCAACCTCGAGCGCGTGGCCCACATCGCCGGCCTGGTCGCCGACGAGATGGGATTGTTCGAGGACGAGGTGCGGATGATCGAGCTGGCCGCGCCGCTGCACGACATCGGCAAGATCGCCATTCCCGACGCCCTGCTGATGAAGTCCGGCCCGCTCAACGAGGAAGAGACCGCGCTGATGCGCAAGCATCCGCAGATCGGCTACGACCTGCTCAGCGGCAGCCAGAACCGTTTCATTCAGCTCAGCGCCACGATCGCGCTGCGCCACCAGGAGCGCTACGATGGCAGCGGCTATCCCGACGGCCTGGTCGGCGAGGCGATCCCGGTCGAGGCGCGGATCGTGGCGGTCGCCGACGTGTTCGACGCGCTGATTTCACTGCGTCCCTACAAGCGGGCCTGGACGATCGACGAGGCGCTGGACTACATCCGCGACAACAGCGGCAAGCTGTTCGACCCGCGCTGCGTCGATGCGCTGATGAAGAACAAGGACAAGCTGGAGGAGATTTCCCGCCGTTTCGATGGAACTTCCGCCCGTCAAGACCTGCAGTGAGCGTGCCATGACCACTCTGGTTGAATGGACCAAGTCCCGCCTCGCGGGTCGACCGGACAGCGAGCACGGCCAGGCGACCGTCCGCCTGCTGGTACTCTCCGTCGTGCTGCTCTATCTGTTGTGGAGCGACTATGCCGGGGTGCGTTCGCCCGCATTCGTACCGGTCATGACGATGGTCGTGGTCGGCTTCACGGTGGGGGCGTGCCTGCTGGGCGCGATCCTGGTGAACCCCGGAATCTCGCACGTGCGCCGCATCATCGGCATGTTGTCCGATTACGGTCTGATGGGCGCGGCCATGATCGTCATGGGCGGACCGCTGGCCTGGGTCTACGTGATCATCATGTGGGTCACTGTGGGCAACGGCCTTCGCTACGGCAACCGATACCTCTATGGCGCCATGGCGGCGGCGGTGCTGAGTTTCGGCAGCGTGCTCGTCGCCAATGACTATTGGCACGTCAACCGGAGCCTGGGCGTCGGGCTGCTGCTGGGCCTGGTTGCGATACCGCTCTACCTTTCGGGCCTGCTGAGGGCGCTGACCCGTGCTACCCAGGAGGCGATGCGCGCCAATCAGGCGAAGAGTCGTTTTCTGGCCAACATGAGCCATGAATTTCGCACGCCGCTCAACGGACTGGCGGGCGTCTCGGAACTGCTCGCCACCACGCGTCTGGATTCGGAGCAACGCGAGTACCTCGCGACCATACGCGCTTCCACGAAGAGCCTGCTCGCTCTGGTCGAGGACGTGCTCGATATTTCCGCGATCGAAGCCGACAAGCTCAAACTCAGCAACAACGCGTTCTCGCTGCGCGAGGTGTTGGACGGCATCGACCTGATGCTGCGGCCGACCGCCGACGCAAAGGGCCTGGCGTATGAATCGCGAATCGCGCGCGGCACTCCAGACGGCCTGCGCGGCGATGCCGAGCACCTGCGCCAGGTGCTGACCAATCTGGCCGGCAACGCGGTCAAGTTCACCCAGCGGGGTTCCGTACGGCTGGATGTCGAGCAGACGGAGGCTGGCGGCGGCAGCGTGCGGCTGAAGTTCACGGTGACCGACACCGGCATCGGCATTCCGGAAACGGCTCGCGAACGGCTGTTCGATGCTTTCGAGCAGGTGGACGGCACGTTGTCGCGCGGATTCGGAGGCAGCGGACTGGGAACGAGCATCGCCAAGAAGCTGACCGAAGCGATGGGCGGCAGCATCGGCTTCGAGAGCCGCGAGCACGCCGGCAGCCGATTCTGGGTGGAGTTGCCGTTCGGGCTGTCGGAGTCGGCGTCGCTCCCGGCGTCGCCCGTGCGGACCGGATTCGAGGACGCAGACCGTTCCCGCGAAAACATCATCGCTTTCAGCGATCCATTCCTGCGCCATCGCGCGCGCGTTCGCGGCATGCAGATCCTGATAGCGGACGATCACGCCGCAAACCGCATGGTGCTCGAGCGCTTGTTGCAGAAGGCCGGGCACGGCGTCGTCAGCGTCAGCGACGGTGAAGACGTGCTCGAAGCGGTCGAAGCGAATGACTACGAAGCGATCATCGTCGACCTCCACATGCCTGGCCTGAGCGGTCTTGACCTGTTGCGGAACCTACGCACCATCCAGGCCGGCGCGCCGCGAACGCCCGTCATCGTGCTCAGCGCGGACGTCACGCCGGAGGCCATCTCCAGCTGCAAGAGTGCAGGTGCGCACGCGTTTCTGGCCAAGCCGGTCGTCGCCGGGAAGCTGCTCGACCTGGTCGCGGACATCGCCAATCCGGGCGCCCGCCAGGCGGGTGCGGACGGGGCGCCGGCGACGAATCACCAGGATGCCTCCGCCTCCATTCGGGAAGGAGTATTCGATCCGGCAGTTCTCGAGGAACTGGGTGCGCTTGGAATGGGCCAGGACTTCGTGACCAAGTTCATCAGCCAATGCCTGGACGACGCGGCCGGTTGTCTGGAGCACATCGACAGCGCCGGAAATGCGGGCGACTGGGATGCCCTGCGTGACCATGCCCATGCGCTGAAGGGCGTCGCGAGCAATGTTGGCCTGGTGCGCCTGTGCGACTCCAGCGGCGAACTGATGCGGTTGGCCGAATGGCAGGTGCGCCGGGAATGGAAGTCGCGCCTGGAAAAACTACGCCACGACTTCGAACTTGGCCGCAGCGCGATCGGTGCGCGCGGGCATTCCATCGCCACGCGCGACCATGGCCGGGAACCCTGACTGGATCAGCTTCCGAAGGCTGCGCTGGCCGAATACGTACGGCGGGCCTGCGCCCGGGCGATACGGTCCATGGTCTTGAGCGATCGATCGCCTAGCGCCAGAGCGGTGTCGACCCAGACTTCGGTGATTCCCATCAATTCGTCGTAGCCGACCGGCTGCGCAATGTTCCTCACCGCGTTCAGCGCGACATGGGCATATGCGGCGCGGCGCTGGCGGCGGAGCAGGTCCTCGACGGCCGATTCGCCTTCGCCTTTGGGGACCAGGATGTCCACCACGCCCATGGCATGCATTTCCTCGCTGCTGTAGATATTGCCTTCGAGGATGATTTTCTCGGCCAGCTGCGGGGAAACCCGCTTGCTTAGGAACGAGTAGGCTCCCATTCCGGGGAACAGGCCGAACAGGACTTCCGGCAGGCCCATACCGACCCCTTTTTCGGCCACGATGGTGTGGCAGGACAGGGCCAGCTCCAGTCCGCCGCCAAGCGCATCGCCTTGCACCAGCGCGATCGTGCGTACGTCGCCGCCCAGTCCGTTGTGGATATGGTAGACGCCGTCGACGCATTTGCGGGCGTAAGCCAGCAGTTGTTCACGGTCACCCTTGCGGATCAGTTGCGCGAACAACTCGAGATCGCCGCCGAGATTGAAGGCGTCGGCATCGGATGTGATTACCACATGACGCAGCTTGCCGGGTTCGCGCTGGTTGTCACGCAAGGTGATCGAATTGAGGAAACTCCACATGTCGGTCATCAGGCCGGGATGGAAGCAGGGCCGGGAACCCGGTGCCAAGTCACTATGCATATACATCCAGTGCGTGTGGTCGGCAGGATCCGATTCGACGCGCATGTTGGGATATGCGCGGGTGCGATGCAGTTTCTCGACGTTGTTCATTTGAAGTCCCCTGCGGGTGGAGAAGAAGGGTGGGAGAAGGGTGGGAGCCGGGCAGTCGGAGGCTTGACCGGTGGCCAAAGAAAGTGTGACGAATGCCCGGTTGGCCCCTTCTATGCGCCGAAAACGGTCAAACTGCAAGCAGTTTGCGTCTCCAGGAGCCCAAAAAAAAGCCGGTCCACGGCGTCCATGGCTAGGCGCTCTTGACGGCAGGCGTCCAAGACCGGAAAGACCCCTCGGTGCCACCAAGTGCCGGGTCAGGACTGGGGAGAGTCCCTCAATTCCCGGCGCAGGATCTTGCCCACGTTGGTCTTCGGCAGTTCCTTGCGAAACTCCACCACCCGTGGCTGCTTGTAGCCGGTGAGGTTCTCGCGGGCGTGCGCCTTGACCTGTTCGGCGGTAAGGCTCTGGTCCTTCTTGACGATCACCACCTTGACCACCTCGCCTGATTTCTCGTCGGGAATGCCCACCGCGGCCACTTCCAGCACGCCCGGCAACATCGCGATCACGTCCTCGACCTCGTTCGGGTACACGTTGAAGCCCGAGACCAGGATCATGTCCTTCTTGCGGTCCACGATGTAGAAAAAGCCGTCCTCGTCCATCTTCGCCATGTCGCCGGTGTGCAGCCAGCCGTCGGCGTCGATGGCCTTGGCGGTGTCCTCCGGACGCTGCCAGTAGCCCTTCATCACCTGCGGGCCCTTGATGCACAGTTCGCCGACTTCGCCGGTGGGCAGCATGTTGCCGTCCTCGTCCTTGACGCAGGCGTCGGTCGACGGCACCGGCAGGCCGATGGCGCCGTTGTAGTCGGTCAGGTTCATCGGGTTGATGCAGGCGGCCGGCGATGTCTCGGTCAGGCCGTAGGCCTCGACCAGCGTCACGCCGGTGGTCTGTTTCCAGCGCTCGGCCACCGCGCGCTGCACCGCCATGCCGCCGCCCAGCGTGAGCTTGAGCGGGGAAAAGTCGATCTGGTCGAAGCCGGGAGTGTTGAGCAGGCCGTTGAACAGGGTGTTGACGCCGGTGATCGCGGTGAACCTCACCCCCTTCAACTCCTTCACGAAGCCAGGCATGTCGCGCGGATTGGTGATCAGGTAGTTGTGTCCGCCGAGCTTCATGAAGACCAGGCCGTTCGCCGTCAGCGCGAAGATGTGATATAGCGGCAGCGCGGTGATGATGGTTTCGTTGCCGAGCTCGAGATCGTTGCCGATCCAGGCCGCCGCCTGCTGCATGTTTGCGACCATGTTGCGGTGGGTCAGCATCGCGCCCTTGGCCACCCCGGTGGTGCCGCCGGTGTACTGCAGGAAGGCGATATCGTCCGTGGCGATCGACACCTCGGGCAGGGGATGCATCCGCCCGAGCGTCAGGGCGTCGCGAAAACGGATCGCGCCCGGGATGTCGTAATCGGGCACCATCTTCTTGACGTACTTCAGCACGAAGTTGACGATCGTGCCCTTCGGGAAGCCCAGCATGTCGCCCAGGCCGGTGGCGATCACCTGGCGGACCGGCGTGTCGACCAGCGTCTTCTGCACCGTGTCGCCGAAATTGTCGAGCACCAGGATGACGCTGGCGCCCGAGTCGGCCAGCTGGTGCTTGAGCTCGCGTACGGTGTACATCGGGTTGACGTTGACCACGGTCAGGCCGGCGCGCAGGATGCCGAATGTCGCGATCGGATACTGCAGGCAGTTGGGCATCATGATCGCCACCCGGTCGCCCTTCTTGAGCTTGAGCTCGCCCAGCAGGTAACCGGCGAACTGGCGGCTGAGGGTGTCGATCTCGTGGTACGTCAGGGTCTTGCCCAGGTTGGAGAAGGCGGGGCGATCGCCGAAATTGTCGATCGCGCTCTGCAGCACGGCCGTGATCGATGGGAACTCGTCGACGTCGATTTCCGACGGAACACCGGCTGGATAGTGCTGCAACCACGGGCGTTCGATGGTCATGCGGTCCCCTCCCTGATTGTCGACCGGCGCTTGTAGCGCGCCGTGTGCGTTGTGTCTGGATTGGAGCATAGGCTCTAGAGGCTGGCAAGACGGCTGCGCCGCCGCACGCAGCGCGCTAATCTCACGGCGGAATACGGGGACAGGAGGCGGGATGCAGGCAATGGCGTGCAAACGGAGGACGGCGTTCGCGCTCGCCGGCTGGTTGTGCGCGGCGGCCGTGCTCGGCCCGGCCGGCTGTGCAAGGCCGCCGCCGGAGCAGGCGCTTCGCGAGGCCGTGTACGACATGGAGGAGGCGATCGAGTCGCGCGACGCCGGCGCCCTGCAGCAATGGCTGGCCGACGACTTCATCGGCCCGGAAGGCATGGACCGCGCCGCCGCCCGCCGTCTGGCGACGCTCCATTTCATGCGTCACAACGCCGTCGGTGTGACGCTGGGGCCGCGTGAGGCGACGTTGCATGGCGAGCGCGCGACCGTGCGCTTCAGCGCGGCGCTGACTGCCGGTTCCGGGCGGCTGCTTCCGGACGCCGCCCGCGTTTACCAGGTCGAGACCGGATGGCGCCTGGTGGGCGGAGACTGGCGCATGACCAGTATCCGCTGGACGCCCGTGGGCGCCGCCGAAGGCGGGTAGGTCGCCCCGCCTCGACGCCATCATGCGTCCGGCTGACGGAGGCGCAGCATGGCGGAATCGCGTCCATCCATCGGCCGAACGACCTGCGCGGGCGGCAACGGCGATTCGTCCCGCGTTCCGTAGAGCCGAGCTTGCTCGGCTACGTAGGCTCCGGAGCCGGAAGCAGCGGAGCAAGCTCCGCTCTACGGAGCAGCCGGTCGGCCAGGCAGCGCCGCCGGCCGGGCTTCCGCCTGCCTGAAGGCCGGTCAGGCGTTCTGCTTCGCCGCCAGCTGGCGCAGCACGTAATGCAGCAGGCCGCCATGGTGGGTGAGAAGGAACCGCTTGCGCGGCACAGCCGCGCGGTTCCTTCGAACGGCCGCCGCGCTGCGGCGGGCCGGGCTTCCGCCTGCCTGAAGGCCGGTCAGGCGTTCTGCTTCGCCGCCAGCTGGCGCAGCACGTAATGCAGCAGGCCGCCATGGCGGAAGTACTCCACCTCCTTCGGCGTCAGCAGCAGCACGTCGACCTCGAAGCGCTTTTCCTCGCCGCCCGCCTTGCGGGCGACGACGGTGGCCGCCCGGGCCTTGCCGTCGTCGAGACCGGTGACGTCGATCGTCTCGGAGCCGTCCAGCCCGTGCGACTGCGCGTTCTCGCCGTCGCGGAACTGCAGCGGCAGCACGCCCATGCCGACCAGGTTGGAGCGGTGGATGCGCTCGAAGCTCTCGGCGATCACCGCCTTGACGCCCAGCAGGTTGGTGCCCTTGGCGGCCCAGTCGCGCGAGGATCCGGTGCCGTATTCCTTGCCGGCGAACACCACCAGCGGCACGCCGTCGGCCTGGTACTTCATGGCCGCGTCGTAGATCGGCATCTTCTCCGGCGGCTCTTTGCCGAAGTACAGGGTGTTGCCGCCTTCCTCGCCGCCGAAGAACAGGTTCTTGATGCGGATGTTGGCGAAGGTGCCGCGGACCATCACGTCGTCGTTGCCGCGGCGCGAGCCGTAGCTGTTGAAGTCGGCCGGCTGTACGCCGCGCGAAACCAGGAACTTGCCCGCCGGCGAATCCTGCTTGATGTTGCCGGCCGGCGAGATGTGGTCGGTGGTGATCGAATCACCGAACAGGCCGAGCACGCGCGCGCCGTGCACGTCGTCGATGCCGCCCACGTCCATGGTCATGCCGTCGAAGTAGGGCGGGTTCTTAATGTAGGTCGAGGCTTCGTCCCACTCGTACAGATCGCCCTCGGGCGAGGCGATCGCGTTCCAGCGATTGTCGCCCTTGAACACGTCGGCGTAGTTCTGCGCGAACAGCTCCGGACCGACCGTGGCCGCGATGGTGTCGCCGATCTCCTTGTTGCTCGGCCAGATGTCGCGCAGGTAGACCGGCTGGCCGTCGGAGTCGTGGCCGAGCGGCTCGTTGGTGAGGTCGATGTCGACCGTGCCGGCGATCGCGTAGGCCACCACCAGCGGCGGCGAGGCGAGATAGTTCATCTTCACCTCGGCGTGGATGCGCCCCTCGAAGTTGCGGTTGCCGGACAGCACCGCGGCCACGGCGAGGTCGTTCTCGGCGATGCCCTTGGACACCTCTTCGGGCAGCGGGCCGGAGTTGCCGATGCAGGTGGTGCAGCCGTAGCCGACCAGATAGAAGCCGAGCTTCTCCAGTTCGTCGAGCAGGCCGGCCTTCTTCAGGTAGTCGGTCACCACCAGCGAGCCCGGGCCGAGCGACGTCTTGACCCATGGCGCGGCCTTGAGGCCCTTGGCGGCGGCGTTGCGCGCCAGCAGGCCGGCGCCGAGCATCACCGCCGGATTGGACGTGTTGGTGCAGGAGGTGATCGCCGCGATCACCACAGAGCCGTCGGCCAGCTCGTGCTCGCCGTCGTCTAGGATGATTCTGGAGACCGGCTTGGCGGCCAGCGCGCCGGCCTGCGGTTGGGCGCCGCCTTCCTCCCTGAAACCCTCCACCTGCTGATCCTGGCCGCCGTTGCGCTTGGCCACCAGCGGACCCAGGTTCTCGTTGAAGTTGGCCTTGACGTCCTCCAGCAGCACCCGGTCCTGCGGGCGCTTGGGACCGGCCAGCGACGGCTTCACCTGGCCCAGGTCCAGCTCGAGCGTGGCCGAGTAGCTCGCTTCCGGCTGGTCCGGCTCGTGCCACAGCCCCTGCGCCCTGGCGTAGGCCTCGACCAGCGCGATCTGTTCCTCGCTGCGGCCGGACAGGCGCAGGTAGCTCAGCGCCTCGGCATCGACCGGGAAGATGCCGCAGGTGGCGCCGTACTCGGGCGCCATGTTGCCGATGGTGGCGCGGTCGGCCAGCGGCAGGTGCGCCAGGCCGTCGCCGTAGAACTCGACGAACTTGCCGACCACGCCGTGCTTGCGCAGCATCTGGGTGACGGTGAGCACCAGGTCGGTGGCGGTGGCGCCTTCCGGCATCTTGCCGCTCAGCCTGAAGCCGACCACCTGCGGGATCAGCATCGACGACGGCTGGCCGAGCATCGCGGCTTCGGCCTCGATGCCGCCCACGCCCCAGCCGAGCACGCCGATGCCGTTGATCATCGTGGTATGGCTGTCGGTGCCGAACACGGTGTCCGGGAACGCCCACAGTTCGTTCCCGCCGTTGCCGTCGGACAGCTCGCGCGCCATCACCACGCGTGCCAGGTTCTCCAGGTTGACCTGATGCACGATGCCGGTGTTGGGCGGCACCACCTTGAAGTTCTCGAACGCCTTCTGGCCCCAGCGCAGGAACCCGTAACGTTCCTTGTTGCGCTCGAACTCGATCTTGCCGTTGAGGTCGAGTGCGTCGGCACGGCCGAACACGTCCACCTGGATCGAGTGGTCGATGACCAGCTCCGACGGGATCTGCGGGTTGATCTGTTCCGGCCGGCCGCCGAGCCGGGTGACCGCGTCGCGCATCGCCGCCAGGTCGACCACGCAGGGCACGCCGGTGAAGTCCTGCAGCACCACGCGTGCCGGCATGAAGGCGATCTCGGTATCGGGCTGGCGCGCCGCATCCCACTTGGCGACCGCCTCGATGTGATCCGCGTTCACCGTCACGCCGTCTTCATGGCGCAACAGGTTCTCCAGCAGGATCTTCATCGAATAGGGTAGGTGCGCGATGTCGAAGCGCTCGCCGAGCTTGGGCAGGCTCGAGTACGTATAGGACTTGCCGTTGACGTCGAGGCGGGCGCGGGTGGCGAAGGAGTCGGCCATCAGGGGGCTCCGTGGCTGGTGCAGGGGGAGGGCGGCGGGCTGCGACGAAACCGCGCCGGCTGAGCCGCATAATTATGCCCGAAACAGGCCCCTTACGCAGCCGCGCCGGCACCGGCAATCCTGCGGACCGCCGGTGCCCGAGGCACTTGCGGTCGCCATCGATGTTGATACGGCCTGCGTCATTTGCGGGTGATGGTGGCGGCCGTTGCCGACGAAGGTGCTTGCAGCTGCAGTGGATGAAGCACCTTTGACGCGGATCAACGCGGACAAAAGCGGATCAAGCGTTCTTTGCAATGGCGTTATCCGCGTTGATCCGCGTCAAAGCGCTTATCGAGTGCACGTCAACCGGGGCGGTAACGGCTGGCAGCAAGGGGGCTCAACCCAGTTCGCTCTCCACCGCCTGCTGCATCTGCCTGCGGCGCAGCAGGAAGTCCCATACGCTGCCGCCCATCTGCCGCCAGAGCACCGCCGAACGCAACGACGCGAGCAGCACGGCGCGGATCTCGGCGACGATGTCGGGTTGCCCGAGATAGTGCGGATTGCCCTGCACCATGACGCGCGGCCGCAGGTGACTGACGGTGTCCGCATACAGGCCGCCCAGCGCCGTCAGCACCTCCGGATGGGTGCTGCCGAGCCGTGCGGCGTCGGCGCTTGCGGCGGTGATGCCGTCGTGCACGCGCTGCGGCATGTCCGCGTCGGCGACGAACTTGCGTTCGAGCTGGGTGACCGACAGCGCCAGCTTCGGCAACTGTTCGTCGTCGCCCTGGCCGTTGAAGTAGTCGCGCAGCAGGCGCAAGCCGGGGCGCAGGGCGTCGACGCTGCCGTAGACCTCCTCGGCGGAGGCGGCATCGATGCGGAACACGCTGTCCAGCGCGGTCTGCAGCACGGTGGCATCCGCCTGTCCGGTTTCGGCGATGCGGCGGACCTGCCGGAGCGCCTGCGCCAGTCCGGCGAGGGCGAGTACGCGTTCGTGCATCATGCCTGGGTCTTGCTCCGGATCGGGGTGGGGGCGGCGCCCATGGTAGCCGCTGACGCCGATGGGCCGTACCCGCACGGCGCGTCGGTGGCGGCGATGACCGCGCCTCCCAGGCAGATATCCCCGCGATAGAGGACCAGCGACTGCCCGGGGGTGACCGCGCGCTGCGGCTGCGCGAACGCGACCTCGAGGCTGCCGTCCGCGGCAACGGCGACTTCGCAGGCCTGGTCCTGCTGGCGATAGCGCGTCTGCGCGGTGCAGGCGAAGCGTTGCGCGGGCGGGACGCCGGCGATCCAGTGCGCGGCCTCGGTGTGCGTCGTCGTCGACATCAGCCAGCGGCTGTCGCGCTGCTGGTCGACGACCAGGACGTCGCCCGGCACGTCCTTGCCGACGACATACCACGGCGCCGGTGCGAAGCCGCGCACGCCGCCCAGCTGCAATCCCTCGCGCTGCCCGAGGGTGAAATAGAACACGCCGGGATGCTCGCCGACGACGCGTCCGTCGGGCGTGCGGATTTCGCCGGGACGGGCCGGCAGGTAGCGCGCCAGGAAACTGCGGAAGTCGCGCTCGCCGATGAAGCAGATGCCGGTGGAGTCCTTCTTCGCCGCGGTCGACAGCCCGGCGTCGCGCGCGATCGTGCGCACGTCCTGCTTAGGCAGGTCGCCGAGCGGGAAGGCGGTTGCCGCCAGCTGCGCCTGGCCGAGTTGGTGCAGGAAGTAGCTCTGGTCCTTGTCGCGGTCGCGCGCGCGCAGCAGGCGCCAGCCATCGTCGCCGGCGTCGATGCGCGCGTAGTGGCCGGTGGCGATGCGTTCGGCGCCGAGCTCGCGGGCGGCGTCGAGGAAGTGCTTGAACTTCACCTCGCGGTTGCACAGCACGTCCGGGTTCGGGGTGCGGCCGGCGGCGTACTCGGCGAGGAAGTGCTCGAACACCTCCTGCCAGTACTCGGCCGAGAAATCGCGGAAGTGGATCGGGATGCCGAGCCGGCCGCAGACCGCGACGGCGTCGCGGCGGTCGTCCTCGGCGCGGCAGTCGCCGCTGCCGTCGTCGGCCCAGTTCTGCATGAACAGCCCGGCCACGGATTCGCGCGCGTTGCGCAGCAGCAGGGCGGCGACCGACGAGTCGACGCCGCCGGACATGCCCACGATAATTCGTGCGTTCATGAGGCGGTATGCCGCAGGTTTGCCGGCATGTCACTGATGAGGCTCCTGCTCGGCGCAAACTCACCTCCCCCGCTTGCGGGGGGTGATGAGGCGCGTTTGCGGGGCACTGCCCCGCGCGCCGAAGAACGCCCGAGGGCTGTGCCCGAGGGCCGGGCGGATGGAAGGGGGGGCGTGCGCGGTGCCTTCATGCCAGTTGCTGCAGCAGGTCGAGCGAGTGACGGCGGCCGGCGAGGAAGTCGGCGGCGACCTGCCAGACCAGAGGGCTGCGATGCCGGTCCTGCGCCTGCCGCAACTCGGCCGGTGTCATCCACAGGGCGCGGACGATGCCGTCGTCGAGCCGGAGCGCCGGATCATGGACGACCGGCTCGGCGGCGAATGCGAAGCGCAGGTAGTGGCGGCCGCCGCTGCCGTCCGGCGCGGCCGGCGCCCGCCACTGGTAGGCGCCGATGAAGGCGGTCAGGCGCACGGTCCAGGCGGTTTCCTCGTGGGTCTCCCGCAGCGCCGCCTGCAGCAGGCTCTCCTCCGGTTCCAGGTGGCCGGCCGGCTGGTTGAGCACCAGGACGCCGCCGACCCGCTCCTCCACGCACAGCAGGCGGCCGTCGCGGACCACCACCGTGGCGACGGTGACATCGGGCTGCCAGAACCGGCCTTCTCGATAGGTCACGGGTTGCGGCTCGCCGGCATCGCCGCCGAACTCGGTTTTGCGGCCGTCGGCGATTTCCGTGGCGGCCGACAGCACAATCTCGCGGCCGGCCGCGTCGTTGTCGGCGGGCGGTTCGGCATGGGCCGGGGCCGCGGCCGGCAGGCCGGAGAGCAGGGCAGCAGCGCGAGACGGGATCTGTCGATCATTGGCCGGTTCACGGGAATACAGCGTTCCATTCTGGGCCCGTGGACGCTTTCCGTCCACGAATCCTGCGCGCGCGCTCCGTATACGCGCTCCGTATAATTGCGCCATGGCCCGAAAGAACGAACCCGAACACGAACGCGACCACGGCGTCGCCGTGGAGACCGGCAAGCCCGAAACCGCCCGCCCGCCGTTGTACTCGGTAATCCTGCTCAACGACGACTACACGCCGATGGATTTCGTGGTCGACGTGCTGGTGCGCTTCTTCGCGCTGGACCTGGAGCGGGCGACCCAGGTCATGCTCCACGTCCACACCCGCGGGCGCGGCGTATGCGGGGTTTTCAGCCGCGAGGTGGCCGAGTCCAAGGTCGCCCAGGTGAACGAATACTCAAGGCTCAATCAGCATCCCTTGCTCTGCACGATGGAAAAGGCCTAAAACGTCAGCAAGGGGCAGCCATGGAAACCAGGCGTTCCGGCCCCCACCTAGGGCTGTAGACATTCCAGGAGGCATCCGCCCCATGTTCAGCAAGGATCTCGAGTACTCCATCGGCCAGTGCTACAAGCGTGCCCGCGAGGCGCGCGACGAGTACATGACGGTCGAGCACCTGTTGCTGGCGCTGCTGGAGAACCCGTCCGCCGAGGCGGTGCTCAAGGCCTGCGGCGCCGACTTCCACCGCCTGCGTTCGGACCTCGAGCAGGCCATCGCCACCACGGTGTCCAAGCTCGACGAAGGCGACGGCCGCGACACCCAGCCCACGCTCGGCTTCCAGCGCGTGTTGCAGCGCGCCGTCTACCACGTGCAGTCCTCCGGCAAGAAGGAGGTCACCGGCGCCAACGTGCTGGTGGCGATCTTCGGCGAGAAGGATTCGCACGCGGTCTACTACCTCAACCAGCAGGACGTGGCCCGGCTCGACGTCGTCAACTACCTGTCCCACGGCATCGCCAAGGCCGGCGAGGGCGATCCCGCGCCGTCCGGCGAGGAGCCGGAAGCCGGGCAGGGGGAAGGCGGCGACGCCAAGGGCGATGCGCTGGCCGAATACGCCACCGACCTCAACGCGATGGCCCGCGAGGGCCGGATCGACCCGCTGGTCGGGCGCGCCGACGAGATCGAGCGCACCATCCAGATCCTGTGCCGGCGCCGCAAGAACAACCCGCTCTACGTCGGCGAGGCCGGCGTCGGCAAGACCGCGATCGCCGAAGGTCTGGCCAAGCGGATCGTCGACGGCCAGGTGCCGGAGGTGCTGGCGGAAGCCACTATCTACTCGCTCGACCTCGGCGCGCTGGTCGCAGGCACCAAGTACCGCGGCGACTTCGAAAAGCGCCTGAAGGCGGTGCTGGCGGCGATCCGCAAGCACGACGGCGCGGTCCTGTTCATCGACGAGATCCACACCATCATCGGCGCCGGCTCCGCCAGCGGCGGCACCATGGACGCATCGAACCTGATCAAGCCGGCGCTGGCCTCGGGCGAGCTGCGCTGCATCGGCTCGACCACGTTCCAGGAATACCGCGGCGTGTTCGAGAAGGACCGCGCCCTGGCACGGCGCTTCCAGAAGGTCGACATCGTCGAGCCGACCACCGGCGAGACCTACGAGATCCTGCGCGGCCTCAAGCCGCGCTACGAGGCGCACCACGACGTCACCTATGCCGACGACGCGCTGCAGGCCGCGGTCGACCTCTCGGTCAAGCACATCGCCGACCGGCTGCTGCCGGACAAGGCGATCGACGTGATCGACGAGGCCGGCGCGCGCCAGCGGCTGCTGCCAGAGGACATGCGCAAGAAGCTGATCGACGTCGAGGAAGTGGAGACCATCGTGGCCAAGATGGCCAGGATCCCGGCCAAGCAGGTCAGCGCCTCCGACAAGGATGTGCTGGGACACCTGGAGCGGAACCTGAAGATGGTGATCTTCGGCCAGGATCCCGCGATCGAGACCCTGACCTCGGCGATCAAGCTGGCCCGCTCCGGCCTGGGCAACCCGGACAAGCCGATCGGCAACTTCCTGTTCGCCGGTCCCACCGGCGTCGGCAAGACCGAGGTCACCCGGCAGCTGGCGCTGCAGCTGGGCATCGAGCTGGTGCGCTTCGACATGTCCGAGTACATGGAGTCGCATTCGGTGAGCCGCCTGATCGGCGCGCCCCCGGGCTACGTCGGCTTCGACCAGGGCGGGCTGCTGACCGAGAAGATCGTCAAGACGCCGCACTGCGTGCTGCTGCTGGACGAGGTGGAGAAGGCGCACCCGGACATCTTCAACATCCTGCTGCAGGTGATGGACCGCGGCGTGCTCACCGACACCAACGGCCGCGAGGCGAACTTCCGCAACGTGATCCTGGTGATGACCACGAATGCCGGGGCCACCCAGGCCGCGCGCCGCAGCATCGGCTTCACCCGCCAGGACCACAGCACCGACGCGATGGAGGCGATCCGCAAGGGCTTCACGCCGGAGTTCCGCAACCGCCTGGACGCGATCGTGCAGTTCCAGCCGCTGGCGTTCGACCACATCCTGCGCGTGGTCGACAAGTTCCTGATCGAGCTGGAGAGCCAGCTGCACGAGAAGAACGTGACCGTCAACGCCACGCCGGCCGCGCGCGAATGGCTGGCCCGGCACGGCTTCGACCCGCAGATGGGCGCGCGGCCGATGGCACGGATCATCCAGGACCGCATCAAGCGCCCGCTGGCCGACGAACTGCTGTTCGGCAAGCTGGCCGGTGGCGGCCGCGTCAGCGTCGACGTCAGGGACGACGACCTGTTCGTGGAGGCGCACCCGGAGCCGGAGAAGCTGTTGCCGGCGACGGTGGGATAGAGCCGGGAATAGGGAATCGGGATTGGGGAATCGCAACAGCAGAAAGCACGATCCCGGGCAGTGCCCGGGATTGTGCTGGTGTGCGAGATGACTGCCAAGGTGCCGTCATTCGACGGTCTTCGAGGAATCCATGTGAGCCAGGCTCTTGCGATTCCCGATTCCCGATTCCCCAATCCCTATTCCCGGCTACTTCATGCGATAGGTGATGCGCCCCTTGGTGAGGTCGTAGGGGGTCATTTCCACCTTGACCTTGTCGCCGGTGAGGATGCGGATGTAGTGCTTGCGCATCCGCCCGGAAATATGGGCGATGATCTCATGGCCGTTCTCGAGCTTGACCCGGAACATGGTGTTCGGGAGGGTCTCGGAAACGGTGCCTTCGAATTCTATGACGTCGTCTTTCGCCATGCGTCCTGTTCGGTTGGGGAGGGGGGAAGATTTTCCGCCCTCGAAAAAGCGCATCATTCTGCCACGCGCATACCCGTGGCGCAAAATTTCCGTTAATCCTGCGCCAGGGCGGCGGACGCCGCGAGTCCGGAAGCCGCTTGGCAGCCGAAGGCGCCGGCCCAACTGCCGCTCGGCCCCGGCTGCCCGGTCAGCGTGCCGACCTCCGCCAGGAACCGGGCCCGCGGCAGCGTCAGCGCGCCCAGCCGGACCAGGTGCGCATTTTCGACCTGGGCGTCGATCAGCGGCCAGCCCCGGCCCCGCAGGTACCGGGCGAGGCCCGCCAGTGCGACCTTGGAGCCGCCGGACGCGCCGCTGAACATGCTTTCGCCGAAGAACATCCGCCCGAGCGCGACGCCGTAGATGCCGCCGATCAGGTGCGCGCCAGCGAACACCTCGACGCTGTGGGCGTGGCCCAGGCGATGCAGCTCCAGGTAGGCCGCCTCCATCCCGGTGGTGATCCAGGTGCCGCGCTGCCCGGGCCGGGGCGTCCCGGCGCAGGCGCGGATCACCGCGGCGAAGGCGGTGTCGGCGCGCAGCGTCCACGTGCTCCGGCGCAGCCCGCGCCGGAACCGCGACGACAGCCGCACGCCGTCGGTACGGAACAGCATGCGCGGATCGGGCGACCACCACAGGATCGGCTGGCCGTCCGAATACCAGGGAAAGATGCCGTGGCGGTAGGCGTTGAGCAGGCGGGTGGGGGAGAGGTCCCCGCCGATCGCCAGCAGGCCGTCCGGTTCGCGCAGCGCCGAGTCCGCCGGCGGGAACGGCGCCTCGGGATCGGCAGGCAGCAGGGTCGGCAGGCGCATCGGTTTCATTGTGGATTCTTTGGCCGCGGATTCGCGCAGATGAACGCGGATAAAGCCAGCAGCGATATTGGGGCATCCAGCGCCTCCAATTGGCCGGTCCGTGGCGAAAGACATCGGATGCCCGCTTTGCGGGCATGATGATGTTGGCATTATCCGCGTTCGTCCGCGTCAATCCGCGGCCAAAACCTGCTCCTTGAATGGCGAGTGCGCATCGAGCATGGCCTTGTAGCCGCGCACCGAGGCCGCCTCCTCGTCGCACCAGCGCCGCAGCGCCTCGGCGAACACCGGGTCGGCGATCCAGTGGCGGCTGCGCACGAGCGTCGGCAGGAAGCCACGGGCGATCTTGTGCTCGCCCTGGGCGCCGGGTTCGAAACGCCGCAGGCCTTCGCGCAGGCAGTAGTCGATCCCCTGGTAGTAGCAGGTCTCGAAATGCAGCCCCGGGACCGTGCGCGTGCTGCCCCAGTAGCGTCCGTACAGGGCGTCGCCGCCGCGCAGGCACAGCGCGCCGGCGATGGGCGCCCCGTCCAGGTCGGCGAGTATCAGCACCAGGGCACGCGGCATCGTCGCGGCCAGGTGCCGCACGAAGTCGAGGGTCAGCGCCGGCGGGTTGCCGTATTCGGCGAAGGTCTGCAGGTAGAAGCCATGGATCGCGGCGAGGTCGGCTTCGTCCGCCTCGTCGCCGTGCAGGATGCGGAAGCGCACGCCAGCGCGCGCCACCTTGTTGCGTTCCTGCCGGATGTTCTTGCGGTGCTTGTGGTTCATCGCCGCGAGGAACGCCTCGAAGTCCCGCCAGCCGGCATCGTTGCGCCAGTGGTACTGCACGTCGGTCCGGGGCAGCCAGTCGTCGTCGAACGCGGCGTCCTCGGCCGCGACGTGGAAGTTGACATGGGCCGACGACAGTCCGGCTCGCCTCGCGTTCTCGACGATCGCCGCAAGCAGTTCGTGCCGGGCCGCGTCGTCGCGCGCCAGCAGGCGCGGGCCGGTGACCGGCGAATAGGGCACCGCGAATAGCCATTTGGGGAAGTAGTCGCGGCCGTAGCGGGCGTAGGCGTGCGCCCAGGCATGGTCGAAGACGAACTCGCCGTGGGAGTTGTCCTTCAGGTAGCCGGGCGCCGCGGCGACCGGCTCGTCGCCGTCCCACAGGACGAGATGATGCGGCGTCCAGCCCCAGTCCGTGCGCAGGCAGCCATGCCGCTCCAGGCCGGACAGGAACGCGTGCGACACGAAGGGATTGCGGCCGTCGTGCAGCCGGTCCCAGGCGGCGGCAGGAAGATCCTCGAGCGACGTGTGCAGGCGCGGCGTGGTCATCGGGAGCGGGCGGTAGTGGAAGGAGCGACGGGCCCTTCGCCGCCGGACGCTGACTTGCCCGGCTGCGCCGGCTCAGAGCCTCCTGTAGAGCCGAGCTTGCTCGGCTGCGCGGACTCCGGAGGCGGGAGCAGCGGAGCGAGCTCCGCTCTACGGGTTTCAGGTTGTGTGTGGCCGCCGTCCATGGCGCGACTTTGTGCGTCTTCGGGTCCGTCCTGCCCGGCCAATCCATGGTCGGGCGCTCGGGACCGCAGCCGATGCCGACAGGGCATCGGCTCAGCGCGTTCCCTCGCCCTGGTCGAGGAATTTCTCGGCATCCAGCGCCGCCATGCAACCGAACCCGGCCGACGTGATCGCCTGGCGGTAGTGCTGGTCGGCGACGTCGCCGGCGGCGAACACGCCGGGTACCGACGTCTCGGTGGCGCCGCCGCCGAGGCCGGAGCGGATCTCCAGGTAGCCGTTGTTCATCGCCAGCTGGCCCTCGAACAGCGAGGTGTTCGGGGTGTGGCCGATGGCGACGAAGAAGCCGTGCACGACGATCTCGCGGGTCATGTCGTCCTGCACCGACTTCAGCCGCAGCCCGGTGACGCCGGCATCGTTGCCCAGCACCTCGTCGACCACGTGATGCCAGATCGGCTCGATCTTGCCGGCCTGGATCTTGGCCTGCAGCTTGTCCTGCATGATCTTCTCGGCACGCAGGGTGTCGCGGCGGTGCACCAGGTACACCTTGCGGGCGATGTTGGACAGGTACAGCGCCTCCTCGACCGCGGTGTTGCCGCCGCCGACCACGGCCACGTCCTGGTCCTTGTAGAAGAACCCGTCGCAGGTGGCGCAGGCGGAGACGCCGCGGCCCTTGTAGGCCTCCTCCGACGGCAGCCCGAGGTACTTGGCGGTGGCGCCGGTGGCGATGACCAGGGCGTCGGCGGTGTACTCGCCGTTGTCGCCCTTGAGCCGGAACGGCCGCTGCGACAGGTCGGCGCTGTGGACGTGATCGAAGATCACCTCGGTGCCGAAGCGCTCGGCGTGCGCCTGCATCCGCGCCATCAGGTCGGGGCCCATCAGGTCGCGGGCGTCGCCGGGCCAGTTGTCGACCTCGGTAGTGGTCATCAGCTGCCCGCCCATCTGCAGTCCGGTGACCACCACCGGTTGCAGGTTGGCGCGAGCCGCGTAGACGGCGGCGGTCCAGCCGGCGGGACCGGAACCGAGGATCAACAGACGGCAGTGCTTGGAGGTGCTCATGTATACTCGCAGGCCATGAAATCGCAGCGTTTCGAAGCGCATAGCTTGGCGGTGCGGCTGCGGCAAAACAAGGCGCGTCGGGTGGACGACGCCGGAACAATCAGTTCGATCCGCGACGCGCATGGACGATGGGCGTCGCGGCCACGGGGCCCGCGCATCCGATGCGCGGGTTTTTCGTAAGACTTCAATGACAACGGCCGCACTGCGGCCGGAACCATCAGGAACACTGGAGACAGATACGATGCGTATCGGCGTGCCGAAGGAAACCAAGACCCTCGAGGGCCGCGTGGCGCTGGTGCCCGCCGCCGCGGGCGACCTCGTCAACCGCGGCCACGATGTGTGGCTGGAATCGGGTGCGGGGCTGAAGTCGCGCTTCAGCGACGAGGACTACACCCGGCTCGGGGTGAAGATCGCGCCGGACGCGGCCGCGCTGTACGAGCGCGGCGAGTTGATCGTCAAGGTCAAGGAGCCGATCGAGGGCGACCTCGCGCTGCTGCGCAACGACCACCTGCTGTTCTGCTACCTGCACCTGGCGGCGGAGCCGGCGCTGACGCGCAGACTGCTCGACATCGGCCTGACCGGCGTCGCCTTCGAGACCGTCGAGCTGGAGAACGGCGACCTGCCGCTGCTGGCGCCGATGTCGATCATCGCCGGCAAGATCGCCGCGCAAGTCGGCACCACGCTGCTGCACCAGCCGCAGGGCGGCAAGGGCAAGCTGTTGGGCGGGTTGCCGTCCACCGAGCGCGGCAGGGTGGTGGTGTTCGGCGCAGGCATGGCCGGCGGCGCGTCGGCCGCGCTGCTGGCCGCCGGCGGCGCCAACGTGGTGGTGTTCGAGAAGCGCCAGGACCGCATGGCGCAGATGATGGCGCTGGGCGCCAACGTCACCGCGCTGTATCCCTACGACGACCTGGTCACGCGCGAGGTGGCCTCGGCCGACCTGGTGATCGGCGCGGTGCTGATCCCGGGGGCCAAGGCGCCGCACGTGCTGACCCGCGAGATGCTCAAGGGCATGGAGACCGGCAGCGTGGTGGCCGACATCTCGATCGACCAGGGCGGCTGCTTCGAGACCTCGCGCCCGACCACCTGGGCCGAGCCGACCTACGTCGAGGAAGGCGTGGCGCATTTCTGCGTGACCAACATGCCCGGCTCGGTGCCGCAGACCAGTTCGCAGGCGATCTGCGCGGCGATTCTGCCCTGGGTCAGCAAGCTGGCCTCGGGCGGCTGGCGCGGCAATCAGGCGCTGGAGCGTGGCATCAACGTCGAGGACGGGAAGCTGATGCATCCGGCGCTGCAGGGCATGGCACTCTGACGGATGGGCGGGCTCCCCGTAGAGCGGAGCTTGCTCCGCTGCACGGGCTCCGGAGCCGGGAGTAGCGGAGCAAGCTCCGCTCTACGGCGGGAAGTTCGCGAAACCGGGGTTATTCGCTTAAGATCAAGCCTCTAGGCCGTATTCCTAAGGTAAAAACACACGGTGGCACGACCGCTCCAGGAAAGCAGCAGGCGCCAGCGCGCCACGGCGAAGCAGGCGACGGCCCCCAATCCGCGCCGGCAGCGGCTGTGGCGCGACATCGCGCTGATCCTGATCGCGCCGCTGCTGCTCTACCTGCTGGCGAGCCTGATCACCTTCTCGCCCGAGGACCCGGGCTGGTCGCGGTCGGGCAGCGTCACCGCACCGCTGAACAATGTCGGCGGCCCGGTGGGGGCCTGGCTGGCCGATGTGCTGCTGCACCTGTTCGGCTACGTCGCCTACCTGCTGCCGCTGATGCTGGGCGCGGTCGCCTGGATCGCGCTGTTCGGCATGGACCAGGACGGAGACGGCAAGGCCGACCTCGGTCCGGCGCTGCGCCTGATCGGCATCGTCGGTTTCCTGATCTCCGCGACCGGCCTGCTGGCGCTGCGGATGCCCAACGCGGCCGACCTGTCCGCGGGCGGCGGCGGCATTCTCGGCCGCCTGGTCGGCAATTCGCTGTACGGCGGCTTCGGTCCGGTCGGCGGCAACCTGTTCCTGCTGGCGCTGTTGCTGGTCTCGGTCACCCTCGCCACCGGCCTGTCGTGGCTGGCGGTGATGGACCGCATCGGCCAGTGGGCGCTGCAGCTGCCGGCGCTGCTCCGCCGCGGCAGCAAGCAGGCCGGCGAATGGAAGCAGGCGCGCGACTGGCGCGAGGAGCGCGGGGAGACGCGCAAGGTCGATACCGAACTGCGCGCCAAGCGCACGCCTGTGAAGATCGAGCCGCCGGCGGTGCCACAGGTGGAGAAGAGCGACCGCGCCAGGCGCGAGCAGCAGATCCCGCTGTTCCATGTCGGCGACGGTTCCGGCATTCCGCCGCTGTCGCTGCTCGACGATCCCAAGCCGCAGCCCAAGGGCTACGACGAGGACACGCTGGAAACGCTGTCGCGGCAGATCGAGTTCAAGCTCAAGGACTTCCGCATCGAGGCGCAGGTGGTCGGCGCCTATCCGGGTCCGGTGATCACCCGCTTCGAGATCGAACCAGCGCCCGGCATCAAGGTCAGCCAGATCAGCTCGCTGGACAAGGACATCGCCCGCGGGCTGTCGGTGAAGTCGGTGCGCGTGGTCGATGTGATCCCGGGCAAGTCGGTGGTCGGCCTGGAGACGCCCAACACCCGCCGCGAGATGATCTATCTCAGCGAGCTGCTGCGCTCCAAGGAATACGACAAGTCCGGCAGCCCGCTGACGCTGGCGCTCGGCAAGGACATCGGTGGCCGGCCGACCGTCGCGGATCTCTCGCGCATGCCCCATCTGCTGGTCGCCGGCACCACCGGTTCGGGCAAGTCGGTGGCGGTCAACGCCATGGTGCTGAGCCTGTTGTACAAGGCCTCCGCCAAGGACGTGCGGATGCTGATGATCGACCCGAAGATGCTCGAGCTCAGCGTCTACCAGGGCATCCCGCACCTGCTGGCGCCGGTGGTCACCGACATGAAGGAGGCCGCCAACGGCCTGCGCTGGTGCGTGGCGGAGATGGAGCGCCGCTACAAGCTGATGAGCGCGGTCGGCGTGCGCAACCTGGCCGGCTTCAACAAGAAGGTCAAGGACGCCCAGGACGGCGGCCAGCCGCTGCTCGATCCGCTGTTCAGGCCGAACCCGGAAAGCGACGAGGTGGCGCAGCCGCTGGAGACGCTACCGTTCATCGTCGTGTTCATCGACGAGTTCGCCGACATGATGATGATCGTCGGCAAGAAGGTGGAGGAACTGATCGCACGGCTGGCGCAGAAGGCGCGCGCCGCCGGCATCCACCTGATCCTGGCCACGCAGCGGCCGTCGGTGGACGTGATCACCGGACTGATCAAGGCCAACATCCCGACCCGCATCGCCTTCCAGGTCAGCTCCAAGATCGACTCGCGCACGATCCTCGACCAGTCCGGCGCCGAGACCCTGCTCGGCCACGGCGACATGCTGTACCTGCCGCCCGGCACCGCGCTGCCCGAGCGCGTGCACGGCGCCTTCGTTTCCGACGAGGAGGTGCACCGGGTGGTCGACCACCTCAGGCAGAGCGGCGGCGGACCGGACTACATCGAGGGCGTGCTGGAGGAGACGCAGACCATGGGCGACGGCGTCGTGGTCGGCCCGACCGGGCTGCCGGAGAGCGGCGGCGGGGGAGGGGACGAATCCGATCCGCTGTACGACGATGCGGTGCGCGTGGTCACCGAAACCCGGCGTGCCTCGATCTCCGGCGTGCAACGGCGCCTGAAGATCGGCTACAACCGCGCCGCGCGCCTGGTCGAGGCGATGGAAGCCGCAGGCGTGGTCAGCCCGCCGGAGCATAACGGCGACCGCAGCGTGCTGGCGCCGCCGCCGCCGAAGTAGGCGAGGAGTGAGTGAAGAGGAGTGAGAAACGAGTAGGAGCCGGCGTCCGCCTTCTCTCATTTCTCACTCCTCTTCACTCACTTCTGAACGCCGCGCTTCCAGAGAACCCGGCCGTCGGCCCGCATTCAGCCCTCTCTTCGCAGACTTTCCGCAACCCGATGTCCGGAGTAGCCGCATGATCCGCACTGCCCGCATTCTCGCTTTCGTGGCCGCCGCCTGCTTCGCCGGCAGCGCCTTCGCCGGCGGCGCCCGCGACGCGCTCGACCGGTTCACCGACGACATCGAGGGCCTCGATGGCCAGTTCACCCAGCGTGTCTACGATGGCCGCGGCCAGGTCAAGGAGAGCTCCAGCGGCCGCGTGGCGCTGTCGGCGCCGCGCCTGTTCCGCTGGGAATACGCGGAGCCGTATCCGCAGCTGATCGTCGCCGACGGCAGCAAGGTCTGGGTCTACGATCCGGACCTGGAGCAGGTGACGGTGCAGCCGCAGAGCACCGAGGAGCGGAACAGTCCCTTGGCGGTGCTGATCGAGCCGGGCAGGCTCGACCGTGATTACGCCGTGGAAGAGGTCGACGACAGCGACGGCCTGCAGTGGCTCAGCGTTGCGCCGAAGGCCGAAGACGACGCGGGCTTCCAGTCGGCGCGCCTGGGCTTCGACGCCGACGGACTGGCGCGGATGGAAGTGGTCGACGCGCTCGGCCAGCGGACCGAGATCGCCTTCAGCGGCTGGAAGAAGAACCCGTCCTTCGCCGCCGGCACCTTTACGTTCGATCCGCCCGAGGGTGTCGATGTGGTCGGCGATATCTGAGGGGAAAAACCGGCACTTGAGACGCCGACTCGGAAGGCTGAAGCCCCGTCATCCCAGCGCAAGCTGGGATCCATTTTGATCTCGCTGTCGTTGTTTTTTCGAACCGCCGAAGCGCAACCGCAAGTGGATCCCAGCTTGCGCTGGGATGACGGGCTTGGACGATCCGGGTTCCGGGTCTTGGCAGGAACAATCCCGAGCCGGCCGACCGTACGGCGAGCTGTCCCGGTGGCGCCGGGCGGTAGAATGCCGGCGTGCCCAAGGCCACGCCCCGACCGAACGACGGCGACGATCTGCTGAGCGTGGATCGCACTGCGCTGCGCCCGCTCGCCGAGCGCATGCGGCCGCGCGCGCTGGACGAGATGGTCGGCCAGCGCCGGCTGCTGGCCCCGGGTTCGGCGCTGCGGCAGTCGATCGAGTCCGGTCGCGTGCACTCGATGATCCTCTGGGGACCGCCCGGCTGCGGCAAGACCACGCTCGCATTGCTGCTTGCGCACTACGCCGATGCCGAGTTCCGTGCCGTGTCCGCGGTGCTTTCGGGCCTTCCGGAGGTACGCAAGGTGCTCGCCGAGGCCGGGCAACTGTTCGCGGGCGGGCGCCGCACCGTGCTGTTCGTCGACGAGGCACACCGCTTCAACAAGGCGCAGCAGGATGCCTTCCTGCCGCACATCGAGCGCGGCACCATCCTGTTCGTCGGCGCCACCACCGAGAACCCTTCGTTCGAATTGAATTCGGCGTTGCTTTCACGCTGTCGCGTACACGTGATGGAGGCCGTTTCGGCGGACGACATCGCCGCCGCGTTGCAGCGGGCGCTGGACGATGCCGAGCACGGCCTCGGCGGTCGCGGCCTGGTCGTCGGCGATGCGCAACTGCGGCTGATCGCGACTGCCGCCGACGGCGACGTGCGCCGGGGCCTGACCCTGCTGGAAATCGCCGCCGAACTCGCGGTGGAGCAGGGCGGGGCGGTGAGCGACGCCATCCTCGAGCAGGTGCTGGCCGACCGCACCCGCCGCTTCGACAAGGGCGGCGAGCAGTTCTACGACCAGATCTCGGCGCTGCACAAGTGCGTGCGCAGTTCCAATCCCGACGCTGCGCTGTACTGGCTCGCGCGCATGCTCGACGGCGGCTGCGATCCCGGCTACCTGGCGCGGCGGCTGACGCGGATGGCGGTGGAGGACATCGGCCTGGCCGATCCGCGCGCGCTGCAGATGGCGATCGACGCCTGGGACACGTACGACCGGCTCGGCAGCCCGGAGGGCGACCTGGCGCTGGCGCAGCTGGTCCTGTATCTCGCCAGCACCGCCAAGTCCAACGCCGGCTATGCCGCGTTCAATGCCGCGAAGCATGACGTCCACGAGCACGGCACGCTCGACGTGCCGCTGCACTTCCGCAACGCGCCGACCAGGCTGATGAAGCAGCTCGGCTACGGCAAGGGCTACCAGTACGATCACGATGCCGAAGGCGGGATCGCGCTCGACCAGACCGGTTTTCCGGACGCGATGGGCGAGCGGGTCTACTACGAGCCCGTGGCGCGCGGACTGGAATCGAAACTGAAGGAGAAGCTCGACGGTCTGCGCGACCTGCGGCGCCGGGCGCGTGAAGAAGGCGGGCAGGGCGACGCGTCGTGACCGCACCCTGGTGGATGCAGCTGTTGTGCGTGATGCTCGGCGGTGCCGGCGGCGGCGCGCTGCGCTATGCGGTGTCGGGCTGGATCGGGCGCCGCGTCGGCGAAACCTTTCCATGGGGAACGCTGGCCGTCAACGCCAGCGGCGCATTCGCGGCGGGTTGGCTGATCGGCGTCGTGCATGCCGACGCGGCGCAGTCACGCTTGCTCTGGTTGTGCCTGGGCGCGGGCGTGCTCGGCAGCTACACCACCGTCTCCTCGCTCAGCCTGCAGACATTGCTGCCGGCCCGCGACGGCAGCGTGCGCCGCGCCGCGGGCTACCTGCTGCTGTCGCTGGCGACCGGCCTGTGCGCGGTGTTCGCCGGCCACTGGCTCGCCACCCGATGAAGCCGCGGGTCCCGCTTGTCGCCTGGGTCGCGCTCGGCAGCGCGCTGGGCGCGGGTGCGCGCTGGGGAACGGGGATCGCGCTGGGCGCCGGCGGTGCGGGTTTCCCCTGGGGCACGTTGGCCGCGAACGTCGCCGGCTCGGCGCTGATCGGGTTCTATGCCGCGCTGGTCGCGCCCGGAAGCCGGTTCGACGCGTCCCCCGCGCAGCGCCAGTTCGTGATGGCGGGTTTCTGCGGCGGCTTCACCACGTTCTCGCTGTTCACGACCGAACTGCTCGAGGCCATGCTGCAGGGCCGGCACGCGCTGGCTGCAGCGGTCTTCTTCGGCTCGGTGTCGGCCTGGCTCGTGGCCGTCACCGTCGGCTATCTCGCCGGCACACGACTGGCCATGCGCCCGATCCGCGCCAAACGTGACAACCCGGAGCACGCATCATGAACATTCCCGCCGAATCCACCCTGCTGCGGATCTTCCTCGGCGAAAGCGACCAGCATGCCGGCAGGCCCCTGTACGAGGCGATCGTGCTGGCGGCGCGCGAGCGGCACCTGGCCGGCGCCACCGTGCTGCGCGGCACGATGGGCTTCGGCCGTTCCAGCCGGCTGCATACCGCGAAGATCCTGCGGCTGTCGGACGACCTGCCGATCGTGGTCGAGATCGTCGATGCCGAAGCACGCATCCGCGATTTCCTGCCCGCGCTCGAAGGCATGCTCGGCGGTTGCCTGGTCACGCTCGAGAAGGTGCAGGTCGTGCGCTACGACGGCACCGGACCCGACGCCGGCGAACTCGGCTAGAACCCAAAGTCATTCGCCACGGATCGACGCGGATGAACGCGGATAAGCGGTCAAACGCGAAGCGGCTCCTCGCATCCTCAACTGCGGCCGTATCCGTGTTCATCCGCGCCAATACGCGGCTAAGCAGGCTTTTCGAGACGAGCGCCAGCGTTTTTCGTCGTCAGTCGGTGCGGTCCGCCAGGCCCTGTACGCCGGATTCCCGGGCGCAATGGGCGCAGCAGTACACGCTGCCGTCGTCCTCCACGCCGTGGCCGATCACCCGGCATCCGCAATGCGGACACTGCGGCGCGAACGCCTGGATCGCGCATTCGAAGGAGTCGAACGTGCCGGTCCGGTCGCCTCGGATCACCTGGAACGCCTTGTCGTAGCGGTTGCCGCAGACATCGCAGGTCGCCATCGGAGATACCTCTCGGAACGGATGTGGCGCCAGTCTGCGACCGCGCCCGGGATCATCCGGTGAAAGGGCAGGCGGCCGGGCGGGCGCGAATGCCGCCAGCGCAGTGGAACGTTCATGCCGGATGAAGACGCGACCGGTTCACGCCACCGAGAGTCGCGGTGCCGATACTCGATGCACGCCGGGCGGTCGTACCGGCGACGCATTCGAGGAGGCAGCCACGATTCGCCGCCGCCATGCCCTGGCCGGCCCGGCAGCACGCTCCGTTCACGAACGTGCTGACACCGTGTACGCAAAAACGGAAGGTGAGGAATGTTCGAGCATCTGGGCCGGCTGGATCGGTCGTCGCGGATCATGCAGTTCGCGGTCAAGTATTACCGCTCGGGTGTCTTCGGCGGAACGATGACGCGTGCGCAACGCGGCGACCGTGCCGGCGCCACGGCGTTCGTCGACGATCTCGAACGGCTCGGTCCGACCTTCATCAAGATCGGGCAGGCGCTGTCGACGCGCACCGATTCGCTTCCGCCGGTCTACATCGAGGCGCTCACGCGGATGCAGGACGACGTGCAGCCGCTGCCGTTCGGCGATCTGCGCCCGATCCTGGAGCGGGAGCTGTGCGTCAGGCTCAGCAAGGCGTTCGCCGACATCGACGAAACGCCGCTCGGATCCGCGTCGCTGGCGCAGGTGCACCGCGCCCGGCTGCACGACGGGCGCGAAGTGGCGGTCAAGATCCAGCGGCCGGGGATCAAGCGCGAGGTCGTCGCCGACCTGGAGGTGCTGGCCGCCTTCGCCAGCGGTGCCGACCGTTTCACCTCGCTGGGCGCGCGCATGCACTTCGTCGACCTGGTGGCGGAACTGCGCCGCTCGCTGCTGGCCGAACTCGATTACGTGGCCGAAGCGGAAAGCCTCGAGCGCTTCGGCGAGCGGTTACAGATGTACCCCGAGCTGCTGGTGCCCGCGCCAATCTGGGACTACAGCTCCGCCCATGTCCTCACCATGGCCTATGTGGCCGGGCGCAAGGTCACCGAGATCAGCGGCCTGCAACGCATGGAGCACGACTTCCGGCCGCTCGCGACCGCGCTGTTGACCGGCTATCTCGACCAGGTGTTCGTCCATGGCGAGATTCATGCCGACCCGCATCCGGGCAACGTGCTGCTCACCGACGATCACCGGCTCGCGCTGCTGGACTTCGGCATGGTCGCGCACGTGCCGCCGCGCCTGCGCGAGCGACTGCTGAAAATCGTGCTGGCCGCGGTCGACGGCAGGGGAGAGGACGTCGCGCTGGAGGCGGCGGCGATCAGCACCCGCCTGGAGCGCTTCGACGATGCCCGTTACATGCACGAGGTCGGGCAACTCGTCGCCAGGTACGCCGTGCGCTCCGAGCGCCGGGGCTTTTCCGAAGGCACGCTGCTGCTCGAACTCGCGCGGGTCGGGATGACCTGCAATCTGCGGATGCCGGTGGAGACCACGCTGCTGGGCAAGACCATGCTCAACCTGGAGGCCGTGGCCGACGCACTGGATCCGGAGTTCAACGTCAAGGCATCGGTTGAGCAACACGCCTACGAGATCATGCGCCAGCGCCTGGGTTCGTCGCTGTCGCCACGGCGGCTGGGCATGGAAGCGCTCGAAACCCAATCGCTCCTGCGCGGAGCGCCGAGGAAGGCCGCCGACATCCTGCCGTTGCTCGCCGACAACCGGTTGCGCATTCAGGTCGCGGGACTGGAGGAATCGCACCTGATGGAGAGCCTGCAGAAGATCGCCAACCGCGTCTGCGCCGGCATCATCACCGCCGCGCTGGTGATCGGCGCCGCCATGCTGACCCAGGTGGAAACCGAGACCACGCTGTTCGGCTATCCCGCGTTCGCACTGGTGCTGTTCGTCCTGGCCGCGGTGATGGCCGTCGCCATCGTGATTTCCGCGCTGCGCAGCGACCGCAAGGCGCGGCCTTGGGAGGAGCGGGGACCGCGCGATTGAGAAGGATCGGCAATCGCCGGCCGGCGGCGGGAGCGATGCGGCAGGGAAGGGCGCATGCATCGCGCTGCGGCGCACCATGCGATGATGCCGGCATTCCGGCCTCGCAATCCAATGCCGGGAACGATTTGGCCGATCACACCATCCGATGGCGTCTAGACAAGCATAGCTGCGTTCATGAAAAGCGCGATGGAAGCCTTGCTGAATTCCAAGACCCCGGCGAGCTGGATCTCCGGTTCTGCACGCACGCTCGACGGAGCGCGACTGTCGCAGACCATCAATTTCGCGCGGATCGCCCTGATCGTCGGCCTGGTGTTCCTGCATTACCACGCTTATCCGAACTCACGGACTTCCCCGTTCGACGGCATGGACGTGGCCGAACATCCGGTCGCCACCTTCATCAACAGCTTCGTGCTGTTCTTCTTCTTCAGCGTGGTGCCGCTGCTCAGCATGGTCTCCGGCTGGCTGTTCTTTGCCTTGCCCGTCGACAATCCGGGCGCGGTGCTCAACCAGCGCATCCGGCGCCGCTTCGTTTCCCTTTACCTGCCGCTCGTGTTCTGGAACCTGCTGTTCCTGGCCATCCTGGCAATACTCTATGCACAGTCGCCACACCACCCATTGCTGGATCAGGTCAACCTGCGGTTCGGCAGCGCAGGGTGGCTGGACTATCTGAATGCCGTGTTCGGGATCACCCAGCATCCGGTCGGATTCCAGTTCTGGTTCGTGCGCGACCTGTTCGTCACCGCGCTCGTCAGCCCGGTGCTGTGGTGGGTGTTGAGGCATGCGCCGCTTCTGGGCATGGCGGTGCTCGGTGCCGCATGGCTGGCCGGCAGCGGCCTGCTGATCTTCTTCCGCGCCGACGTGGCGTTCTTCTTCTACCTTGGCGCCTTGCTTCGTCTCCGCGGCACACCGCTGCAGATCGACCGCAACGTCGCGCTGGTCTTGTTGGCCGTGTACGTTGCCCTGGTAGCCTTGCGCGCCGCCGCGCCGATGTTCATCGATTTCGACGGCGCTCGTCCCGCGCTGCTGACCCTGGCCACGCGCCTGATGCGTCTGGTCGGCGTGTTGGCGGTCTGGGGCATGTTCCTGCAGATCGCACCCACGCGCCTGGGAGCGCGGATCGCCAGCTATTCGGGATTGGCATTCTTCCTGCACGCGGCCCATTTTCCGCTGATCGCCCAGATCAAGATCGTGCTGTGGCGATGGGTTCCGACACCCAGTGACGCATGGATGGTGGCGCACTACGTCGCCAGCGTCATGGCCACCGTCGCCATCGCGATCGGTGTCGGCTTGCTCCTGGCGCGCGGGCTGCCGCGTGCCTTCGCATTGGTGAACGGCGGGAGGCTGGCGCTGGTGGGTGAATCCCCGGCGCCATCCCTGGAGGCTGCGTCCGGGATTGGCGGTCCCGTCGCGCGCGAAGCTCGCGGTGGAGAATCACGGAAGTAGCGAGTGGTGGCCGAACTGCAGGGGCAGGCGACGATCGACCTTGTTCGAGGATTCCCCTGACAGGTCTGCCGGTCCCGAACGGCATGTCGTCTCCTGCCTGCAGTGCCATCACACGAGGTCGGCACGAAGGGGCGAGCGGCTGCTTCAGCGCCGCGAGTCGAGAAAGGCATTCTTCTCCGCCGTCACCGGAAGGCCCGGCCCGGCGGAGGACGGAAGCTGGCGGGAATGCAGTTGAGGTGGGCTCCAGCCGCCGCTCAGTTGGAAGCCACCGCGCCGGGCAGGCGGAAAACCCAGGCGTAGGCGTTGGCCGCCTGCTTGCGCAGCGATGCGGGGATCTCGACCACGGTCGCGTCGCCATCGCGATGCCACGCCAGCGGCGCCTCGTCGCCGAGCAGCTTCACCTCCGCGCCGCCGGCAGGCGCAGGGCCGGGGATGCGCAGCGTCGCCGGCAACTCCGTTTCATCCGTGTCGGGGAGGTAGAACGCATGGACGGTGCCGTCCTTCAGCCGCGTGTAGCGGAACTTGCCGTCGCGGTAGGGTGCGACGGAACGGCTGGCGTAGATCGCCTCGCCGTTGACCTTCATCCAGGCGCCGATTTCCTGCAGGCGCTGCACCGCCACCGGAGGAAGCTCGCCGTTGGCGTCGGGACCGACGTTGAGCAGGTAGTTGCCGCCCTTCGCGACCACGTCGACCAGCATCTGCACCACGCTACGCGCGGATTTGTAGTTGTCGTTCGGCGTGTACGACCACGAGTCGCCGAGGGTCATGCAGGTTTCCCACGGATACGGCAGCGGCTCCTCGGGAATCTTCTGCTCCGGCGTGCGGTAGTTCTCGTAGCGCCCGCCCACGGCGCGGTCGACGACGATCAGGCCGGGCTGGTTCCTGCGTGCGAGCACAGCGAGTGCCGGCATGTCGATGTCCTGCGGCCACGGCACGCCGGCGTTGCCGTCCGCTACGTCGTCCATGGTGTCGGTCGGGCGTACCCAGCCGCCGTCCAGCCACAGGATGTCGACCGGGCCATATCGGGAGGTCAGTTCGTCGACCTGCGCGTGGGTGAAGTCGACGAAGCGCTTCCAGATGTCCGGATGCTTGCGCGTGTCGTAGTTGTTGTGGCGGTTCGGCGTGGCCCACCGCGGCGACCAGTAGTCGTCGCTGTGCCAGTCGGGCTTGGAGAAATAGGCGCCGATGCCGAAGTCCTGCGCGCGGAACGCGTCGAATACTTCCTTGGTGACGTCGGCACGCGGATTGGCGTGGAAGGGCACGTCTGGCGCGGTGATGCGGTAATCGCCCTGGCGGGTGTCGAACATGTTGAAGCCGTCGTGGTGCTTGGTGGTGAATACCACGTACTTCGTGCCGGCGTCCTTCGCTATTTTCGCCCACAGCTCCGGGTCGAACTTGACCGGGTTGAATGTGGTCGGCAATTGCTCGTAGCGCTCGACGTAGTCGACGTAGGCCTCGCCCTCGGGCCGCTTGCACCAGTCCACGTCCTCGGAGCAGATCGACCACGACTCGACCACGCCCCACTGGCTGTACGGGCCCCAGTGCATCATGAAGCCGAACTTCCAGTCCTGCCATTGCTCCAGCTTCCGCAGCACCAGCGGATCGGTTTCCGGCACGTAGTCGCCGCTGCTTTCTGCGTGCGTGGCGGACAGCGGCACAGCGCACAACAGCGCGGCCAGTAAGAGTTGTAGTGGTTTCATTGGTTGCTCTCGATGGGTTGGTTCTTTTCGCGAGGCTCGATTGGCCCTGCCGGATCCAGGGAGGCCGTAGTAACGTGCGCATCTTCGCGAGCGAATGCCGTCGGCAATGGCATCATCGTCATCCGAACCAGAACAGGGAGCCGGCACATAATGAAGGACCCGCCAGCGGAACAGGAACGCGCCAGGATGAATGCGACGTACGTCCTCGAGATCGCCGCCAACTCGCTCGCCTCGGCGCTGGCCGCGCAGGAGGGGGGCGCTTCGCGCATCGAACTGTGCGCGGCACTGGAGCTGGGCGGCCTGACCCCGTCGCCGGCGCAGATCGCACTGGTGCGCGAAAGGTTGTCCATTCCGGTGCATGTGCTGGTGCGGCCTCGCGCCGGCGATTTCGCATACGCAGACGAGGAGCACGCGACCATGCTCGCCGACATCGCCCACTGCGCCGCCGCCGGTTGCGACGGCGTGGTGGTCGGTGCGCTGACCGCGGGTGGCGACGTCGACGTAGCGCGTTGCCGGGAACTGGTCTCCGCCGCCGGCCGGCTCGACCTCACCTTCCATCGCGCCATCGACGTCTGCCGCGACCCGACGGCAGCGCTCGAGGCGGTCATCGGCCTCGGTTTCAGGCGCGTGCTCAGCTCCGGCGGCGCGGCCGGCGCGATGGCAGGCAGCGCCCACCTGCGGCGGCTGATCGAACGGGCCGCCGGCCGCATCGAGATCATGCCAGGCGCGGGCATCGACGCCGGCAACATCACCGCGCTCATGGCCGCGACCGGCGCACGTGAATTCCATGCCTCGGCCAAGCGCGCATTGCCTTCGCGGATGCGGTTCACGCCGACGGACGCCTTGGGCATGGCGGGCGGCGAAACCCGCAGCGATGCCGCCGAGGTGCGTCGCCTCCTCGAGGCGTTGCACGACGCCGCAGCGAGGGCATGAGCGACGCCTTCCTCGCCACCGATGCCGACGCGTGGCGGACACTCTCGCGAAACAGTACGTCGGCGGCGAACTGGCGGACGTGCAGGCTTCGCCCTCGCGGCGGGCTTGCCGGCGAGGAAGTCGATCGGCGCTTCGCCGAAGCAGAGGATGGCGTTGTCGGCGGCGCTCATCGATCAGCGGCCGCTCGTTGCGGGTTGCAGGGCTCAGGCGCGGAGCGCATGCGGGGTGCTCTCTCGTTCGGTCAGCAGCACGGGCACGACCACCGATCGCCGTAGCAACGACGGTGCGGCGGCGCGCTGCAAGAGAAGTTCGGCGGCCTGGCGCCCGCGTGCGCGCGGGTCGGCGCTCAACGTGGTCAGTGGCGGGACGCCGAGCGCGGCTTCGGGGATGTCGTCGAAACCGGTGACGGCGAAGTCGACGCCCGGATGGCGGCCCAGGCGGGTCAGCCCCAGCATCAGGCCCAGCGCCACCGCGTCGTTGTAGCAGACCGCGGCGGTCGGCGCCGCATCGATGGCGAACAATGCGTCGGCGTGGGCATTGGCTTCGAGGCGGGTCGGCGCGGTTTCGATCATCGAGCGCGGATCGATCGGGATGCCGGCCTCGCCCAACGCGTCCTGGTAGCCCAGGCGGCGTTCGCGGCAGGAACTGGAATCGGCGTGGCCGCCATAGAAGGCGATACGGCGGTGTCCCAGCTCCAGCAGCCGCTTGGTCGCCGCGCGCGCGCCGGCGCGATTGTCGAGACCGAGGAAGTCGTATTCGAAACCCGGGGCCGGCGTGCCGGTCAACTTGCGGTTGAAGACCAGCAGCGGCGCATGCCGGCCGATCGCCAGTTCCACGTCGGCGACATCGCTGTTCTCGGCCGGCGACAGGATGATCCCGGCCGGATGGTGCTCGATCAGCGAACCCAGTACCTGGCGCTGCCGCGCGGGCGACTCATTGCTGCTGCCGAGCAGGGTGACGTACCCCTTCACGCCGAGCGCCTCGTCGACGCCGGCGGCAAACTCGGCGAAGAACGGGTTCGACAGGTCGTTGATGACCAGTGCCACCGTGGTGGACACGCGCTGGCGCAGGTTGGCGGCGGCGCGGTTGTAGACGTAGCCCTGACGCAGCATTTCCGCCTCGACCCGGCGGCGCGTGTCGGCATGCACCAGCGGACTGCGGCGCAGCACCAGCGACACCGTCGCGCGCGAGACCCCACAAGCGCGTGCGATGTCGTTCAGGGTGATCCTGCGCGATTTTTCCAAGCCGCCATCCATCCAATTTGGATCGATACAACCTCTGTATCGTGCGTCAAACAGGAGGTACCCGCAAGTCGTGCCGACTCGTTCGCCGCACTTGCGCGTCGGCCGCAGATGTGGCGTATGCCATCGGCCAAACGGGCCGTGTACGGCGAAGCCCCGGCTGCTGAAGGATAGCCCCCAAACGGGTAGCAGTGCGGGCCCGGCGCGGTGAACCGCGTTCATCAAATGTCTGGTCGGACGGCCAGCCTTGGTTGATCGAGCATCGGCCCGATTCAAACCGGTAGATAGATCCGCCACGCAGGAGAGCAGGCCGCTACGGATCGTCCACCTCCGGCACCGGAGCTGACAGAAGGTGCGGATCCAGCACCACGTGCTTGATCCGCTGGCGTTTCCATGTGTAGCTGACGTGTACCAGTCCGTCGCGGGTCTGGATGACTGCCGGATAGGAGAATTCGTCCTTGGGACTGTCCTCGAGCGTCAGCACACGCCGCCAACGCACGCCGTCGTCCGACAGCGCCACCGCCAGCACGCCGCGGCCATCCCACCAGTCCTCGCCGGCCAGGGTCGGGTTGTAGACCAGCAACGCGCGGCCGTCGCGCAGCATCACCGCATCGGTGCCGGAGTTGGGGTTTTCGACGTCCAGCAACGTCATCGGGCCCCAGGTGGCACCGCCATCGTCGGAGAAGACACTGAACACGCGGTTCTGTTTGCTGCGCCCGAGCGCCTGCAGGCGGCCGTCGCGATGGTGCAGCAGGCTTGGCTGGATCGCGCCGATCTGCGCCGGATCATTGAGCGCCGCGCCGCGCCGCCAGTGCACGCCGTTGTCGTCGCTGGTTTCGATGTGCACGCGCCAGCCGTCGGCTTCGTCCTCGCTGCTGCTCGGGGCAAGGATGCGGCCGCCGGGTAGCTGCAGCGGCTTGTTCTTGATCGGGCCGAGGATGCCATCGGGCAGCCGCCTGGGCGCGGACCAGTGCGCGCCGTCGTCGGAGGAGACGGTGAGCATTCCCCACCACTGTCGCGGATTCGGGCCGGCCTTGTAGTACAGCTGCAGCGGGCCCTGCGCGGGCTGGAACAGCACCGGGTTCCACGCCGGCTGCGGTTCGCCGCCGTCCTGCGCGCCGTCGGCCACGCGCCGCGGCGGTTGCCAGCCTTCGGCGCCGCGGCGGGCGAGCCAGATGCCCACATCGGCCGCACCCTCGCGCTCGCCGCCGAACCAGGCGGCGAGCAGGGTGCCGTCGCGGGTTTCGACCAGGGTGGACGCATGGCATTGCGGCGGCGGCGTGGCGACGAATTCCTCCAGCACCACCGGCGAAGGCGAGGACAGGGTGCCGCACGATGTCATGGCCAGGGCGGCGAGCAACAGAAGGGCGGGCAGGGTATTGGTTCGTCCAGGATGCATGTGTCTTCCGGCCTCCGATGTGGCGGGACGGCGCTGGAACTGTCGCGGCGCGCTCACCGTGCCCCGGCCGCGCCCTTGCCGGTGTTGAACAGTTGGAACTCGCGGATGTGCACCGGATCGGAACTGGACAGGATGTTCAGGCGTACGCGCGAGGCGGTGACCGGGGCGAAACGATCGATCTTCATCCGCCCGATCGCCTGTGCCTGCGCCAGACGCACCCACCGGCCGTCCTGCCACGCCTCTACCGCGTATTTCTGCACGCGCTGGCCGGCATTGATCCATTCCATGCTCAGGGCGCTGTCGAAGGTCACCGGCTGCCTGAAGTTCAGTTCCAGGGTCGCATGGTGCGATCCGTCCGGCGCGCTCCAGAAGGTGTCGCGGTCGCCGTCGGCCGCCGCGGCGCCGGTCCCCGCGCTTTTCAGGTTGCCCGGCACGAGATTGCTGGCCGGCCCGTACAGCGCCTGGATCGCGTCGCCCAGCTCGCGCAGCCGCTGCACGTCGGCTTCCGGCAGCAGGCCGCGGGTGTCCGGCGCGATGCCCAGCACCAGCTGTCCGCCCAGGCCCACGCTCTTCTCCCAGATCTCCACCAGCTCGTCCAGGCTCTTGAGGGTCTGGTCGCTGTCGGGATGCCAGAACCATTGCTGGCGATGCAGCGGCGTATCCACCTCCACCGGCCGCCAGCGCAGGTAGCCGTGGCGATCGATCACGTTCCAGTTCTCGCCCGCGATGAAGCCGTCCTCGTTGCCGACCCAGCGGATGTCGCCGTACTCGAACAGCGCCGTATCGGCGAACACCATCGCGTTCGGCTGGTAGGTGCGCAGCTCCTCGATGTATCTGTCGAAGTCGTAGACGTGGCCGGCGCTGCCGGCGCCGTCCAGCCACAGTTCGGTGATCGGCCCGTAGTGAAGCGCCAGTTCCACCAACTGCGCGGCATAGAACTTGTCGTAGGCCTTGGAATCGGCGTACTTGGGTTCGTGCCGGTCCCAGGGCGACAGGTAGATGCCGAAGCCCATGCCTTCCTTGCGAACCGCTTCGCTGGTCATCCTGACCAGGTCGCCCTTGCCTCCCAGCCAGGGACTGTTCTTGACCGAATACTCGCTCTGCCCGGTCGGCCACAGGGCGAAGCCATCATGATGCTTGGCGACCAGGATCAGGTACTTCGCGCCGGCTGCCTTGGCGGCGCGCGCCCATTGCCCGGGGTCGACCTGATCCGGGTCGAACACCGACGGGCTGGCGGTGCCGTCGCCCCATTCCTGGTCCAGCCAGGTGTTGGGATTGAAGTGGACGATCACGCCGAACTCCAGGTCCTGCCAGGCCACTTGTTGCGGCGACGGCCGCACATCGGAGAAGTTCTGCGCGGCGGCTACCGGCAGGGCCAGGAGGAGCAGGCCGAGCGCAGCCAATCGGCGGATATGGGAGGGGACGAGTTGGGACATCGGGGGAATACCTTGTAGGCCATGGCGCGGCCGTTGGCCGCGCGGATAGGGAACTGTGGAAAGGAGGGCGCGGTCCGGCACGCGTGCCGCCGCCATGGAGGTGGGCGGATATCTGTCCTCAGTCATCTGCAGGTTCGCTCCACAGCGGCTCCGGCGCGCCGCGGACGCTGGCGGCGGCGACGCTGTCCAGGTCGAACACCACCACATGGTTGTCGCCGCGCCGCTGCCACGGTGCCGGGAAATACAGCCCGCGCTGCGGGCCGATGTTCCAGTGGCGGCCGAGGTTGCGGCCGTTGGCCCAGGCGAACCCCTTGCCGAACGCATCCATGTCCAGCCAGGTGTCGGCCGGGGCGGCGATGCGCAAGCTGCCGCGGTGGAACGCCGGGCCTTCCACCTTGGCGGTGGTCCAGCCTTGCAGCGTGTCGGGCGAACGCATCGGCAGTGGGAACGCCTGCCAGCCCAGCAGCCGTTCGCCGTCCAGCAGCACCGGGTCGACCAGCCCGGCGCGGCCGTCGGCCATGCGTGGACCGTAGTTGATGCGTCCGCTGTTCTCCACCAGCACGTCGAGTGTGTGTTCTCCGGCCGGCACGTCCAGTTCCACCGACACCTGCTGCAATCGGCGCTCGGCGCTACCGGCCAGCCGGCGGTCGAGGTAGACGCGCGCGTAATCGCGCACTTCGCCCAGGTACAACTCGCCTTTGCGCGGCCCCGTCACGGTGGTGCGGTAGAGGATGTAGCCGTAGTCCTGGCCATAGGCCTCCATCGGCAACGGGGTTTCGCTGGCGACCGGCTCGGGCAGGTTGTCCCACAGCGAGGCCGATTCGCGCAGCGCGACCTGCGGCAACGCGGCGAAGCGCATCGGCGCCGGCAACGGCGGCGGCTGTACTCCGGTCGCACGTGCGATGGCGTCGCGGAACGGTGCGAACTTCGGCGTCGGCCGCCCGGCCTCGTCCAACGCCGCGTCGTAATCGTAGCTGGTGGTCTGCGGCGCGTAGTGGTCGCCGGGATTGTTCTGGAAGTTGGCGCCGTTCATGAAGCCGAAGCTGGTGCCGCCGACGAACATGTACAGGTTCACTGAATGGCCCTGGCGCAGCATCCACTCCAGTTCCTCGGCCTGCTGTTTGGCGTCGGTATTGGCATGCGGCTTGCCCCAATGGTCGAACCAGCCGGCCCAGTATTCGCCGACCATGCGCGGCCGACCCGGCTGGAACTTCTCCAGTTTCTCGAATGCGCTCTTGGCTTCGCCGGGGGCGAAGTTCACCACGGCCAGCGTGTCGGGCAGGGTGCCGTTCGCGAGCATGTCGGCGCCATCGGAAGTGAACAGCAGGGCCTTGTCGAAACCAGCCTGCACGAACAGCTCGCGGTTGGCCTGCATATAGGCGTGGTCGTCGTCGTAAGAGCCGTACTCGTTCTCGACCTGTACCGCAATGATCGGACCGCCGTTGCCGTTGAGCAGCGGGCGCACCTGGTCGGCGACGGCCTTCAGGTAGGCAGCGCTGGCGGCGAGGAAGCGAGGGTCGCGGCTGCGCACGCGCATGCCCGGTTCGGCGAACAGCCAAGCCGGATAGCCGCCGGCCTCCCATTCGGCGCAGACGTAGGGGCCGGGGCGCAGGATCACGTTCAGTCCCTGCGCGGCCGCCTCGCGCACGAAGGCGGCGACGTCGTTGTCGCCGCGGAAGTCGAACTCGCCGCGCCGCGGCTCCACCAGGTTCCAGAAGACGTAGGTCTCCACCGTGTTCAGTCCGAGCGCACGCGCCTTCTGCATGCGGTCCTTCCAGTACGCACGCGGAATGCGCTGGAAATGGATCGCGCCGGAGACGATCTGGTAGGGCTCGCCATCGCGGGTGAAGCCAGTGGCTTCGGTAGCGAAGCTCGGCCAAGTGTTTTCGGCGGCGGCGCCCGTGACAGGAAGCGTCAATGCAAATGCCAGGGCGAGGGAGGCGAAGAAGATCTTGTGCACCATGGAAATCTCGCGAGTGTGTTGCGCCAGGGGAATGGGTGAGCCTTTTCGAGTTACGGCCTTCAAGCGAACGACGGTGGCCGGTCCTCCAAACGGCTGCCGAAATCCTGATTGGGCTCCGGTCCCATCACGAACTCCAGGGTGCCGCCCGCGGCCAGGTCGGCGTGGCGCAGCCAACTGCGCGTATATGGCTTGCCGTTCCAGTGCACGCGTTGCACGTAGACGTTCTGCGCGCCGTTGCGGCTGGTGACGACGCGCAGCACGCGGCCGCCGCCGACATCCAGTTCGGCGCTGCGGAACAGCGGGCTACCGATCACATAATTGCCGCTGACCGGATCGACCGGGTAGAAGCCCAGCGCGCTGAGCACGTACCAGGCGCTCATCTGCCCGCAGTCCTCGTTGCCCGACAGGCCGTCACGGGCGTCGCGGTACTGTTCGCGCAGCAGCCGGCGCACCATGGCCTGCGTCTTCCACGGTTGCCCGGCGTAGGCGTAGAGGTAGGCGACGTGGTGGCTGGGCTCGTTGCCGTGCGCGTATTGGCCGACCATGCCGTCGATGTCCGGCGGGGCGCCGGCCGGCAGCTCGGAGCTCGTGCTGAACAATTCGTCGAGCTTGCGCACGAAGCCGTCGCGGCCGCCGAACAGTTCCATGTAACCGTACAGGTCGTGCTGGTTGAGGAAGGTGGCCTGCCAGGCGTTGGATTCGGTAAAGTCGTGCCAACGCTCCATGTGGCCGAGTGCGCGCGGGTCGAACGGTGTGGCCCAGCTGCCGTCCTCCAGTTTCGGCCGGATGAAGCCGCTGTCCTGGTTGAACAGGTTGCGATAGTTGCGCGAGCGGGCCAGGAGCGCGCGGTAGTCGTCCTCGGCGCCGGCCGCCCGCGCCAGATGCGCGCAGGCCCAGTCGTCGTAGGCGTATTCCAGGGTGCGGCTGGCCGCTTCGTCGACCTGATCGCTGGGGATGTAGCCGAGCCGGCGGTAGTACGACAGGCCGTGGAAATCGTCGTCCATCGCGCGCTTGCGGTACAACGGCCAGGCGGCGGCGTAGTCGATGCCATCGAAACCCTTGGCGTGCGCCTCGGCCAGCGCCACCGCCGAGTGGTAGCCGATCATGGTGCCGGTCTCCACGCCCTGCAGCGGCCAGATACCGACGCCGTCCGGGCATTCCGCCGCGCCGCGCACCAGGCCCTGCATCAGATCGGGAACGCGTTCGGGCTGCATCAGGGTCAGCAACGGGTGCAGCGCGCGGTAGGTGTCCCACAGCGAGTAGGTACTGTAGTTGCGGGAACCTTCCGGCAGCGTGTGCACCTGCAGGTCCATGCCGCGGTGGCGGCCGTCCACGTCGCTGAACAGCGTCGGCGCCAGCAGCGTGTGATACAGGCCGGTGTAGAAGATGCGCCGCTGCGCGTCGTCGTCGGCCTCGATGCGCACCCGCGCCAGTGCCTTCTCCCAGGCGGCGACCGCCTCGGCGTGCACGCGGACGAAATCGAAGTCCGGCAACTCGGCGTCGAGGTTCGCCAACGCGTTCTCGGCGCTGACCGCGGAGATGCCGACCTTGACCAGCAGCGGCGCAGCGTCGGCATCCGGCAAGTGCAGCGCTGCCTTCAGCTGGGTGCCGTCGACCTGGCGCGCATCTTCGGCCAGCGGCCGGTCATCGCTATACAACTGTACCTGCGCGAACGGACGCGACAGCCGCATCGCGAAGAAGATGTAGCGGCCCTTCGCCCACTGGTGGACGCGACGGCCGCCGATGACGGTGCGTTCGTCGACGATACGCAACTGCGCGTCGCTGACCCGCGTCGGAGTGGACGGGTTGTCCTGGAAGCCGTGGCACAGGTCCAGCAGCAGGTGGCCGGGCCGGCCCTTGGGGAAGTGATAGCGGTGCAGGCCGGCGCGCGCGGTGGCGGTCAGTTCGGCGTGGATGCCGGTGTCCTTCAGCAGCACCCGGTAGTAACCCGGGGAGGCGGCCTCGTCGGCGTGGTCGTAGCGCGAGCGGTAGCCGGTCGCCGGCGCGTCCGGCGAGCCGGGCTGCAGCCTGACCTCGCCGGTCCGCGGCACGAGCAGGAAGTCGAGCATGTCGCCGATGCCGGTGCCGGACAGGTGGGTATGCGAGAAGCCCATGATCGAGCCGTCGGACTCGTGGTAGCCACTGCACGCATCCCAGACCGCGTTGTAGGTGTCCGGGCTGAGTTGCACCATGCCGAACGGCAGCGTGGCGCCGGGAAAGGTGTGGCCGTGGCCGCCGGTGCCGATGAACACGTCGACGTGACGGGTCAGGTCGGCCTTGGCGCGTGCATCGGCCGGCATCGCGTAGCGGCCCGCGCGTGCGAACGCGAGGCCTGACAGGCCGCTGCCGCCGAACAGGGCCAGGGCAATGGCGCTTTGCAGGAATCCGCGTCGAGTTGCCATTGGGTGTGTCCTCGGTGGATGCGTGTTCCGGTGACCTGTAGAGCCGAGCTTGCTCGGCTGCTTCGCCGGGAAGGCCAGCGGAGCAAGCTCCGCTCTACAGGTGTCGCGTCAGCCACGCAGCAGGTGCGGTTTGCGCTGCGCCAGATCGACGATCAGTTCGCCGAATTGGGTGTTTGCCCACGCGAACCAGTCGCGGGGTGAACTTCGCCGGGTCGTCCTGATCGAAGGCCTCGTGCATGAAGCCGGTATCGGCATGGGTGGTCTTGAGCCAGTGCAGGCACTGGCGGATCTGCGTATCGTCGTCGCTGGCCAGTGCGTACTGGATGATCGCCATCGGCCAGATCGTGCGCAGGCCGGTGTGCGGGCTGCCGACGCCCTCGGCGGCGCGGCCTTGGCAGAAGTAGGGATTGCGCTCGCTCCAGGCCAGCCGGCGGGTCCGCCGGAATACCGGGTCGTCGCGCTCGCAGCAACCCAGGTAGGCCAGGCTCAGCAGGCCGGGCGCGTTGGCGTCGTCGATAAACAATTGATTGCCGTATCCGTCCACTTCGTAGGCCCAGAACGGTTGGCCATCGGCGTCGCGCATCAAGCCGTGCTGGTGCGTTGCCTTTTCCACCTCGTCGGCGAGCGCGCTGCAGTCGGCGGCGAACTCCGTATCGTGGTGGATCGTCTCGCTCATCGTCGCCAGCTGGCGCAACGAGGCCACCGCGAACAGGTTGGCCGGCACGAACAGCGGATACACGCAGGCGTCGTCGGACGGCCGGAACATCGAATGGATCATGCCGTTGGGCCGGGTCGGCCGGCCGTAGCCTTGCAGCACCAGGGTCTCGGTGGCGAAAGGCGAGGGACGCTGGAACGTGTACGGGCCGCGGTCGTGCAGGCGCTGCTGCTCGCGAAAGGTGCGCAACACGAGACGCATCGCCTCGCGCCAGTCGTCATCGAACGGCGCGGTGTCACCAGTTGCACGCCAGTATTCGTGCGCCAACCGGATCGGATAGCACAGTGAATCGATTTCCCATTTGCGTTCTCCCACGCCGGGCTTCATCTCGGTGATGTCGTTGACCGACCACTCCAGGCGCTGGGTCACGCCGTCGGGCAGGAAGGCGTTGGCATAGGGGTCGAGCCGGATGCACAGCGACTGGCGCCGGATCAGGCCGTGCAGCATCCGCCGCAGTGCCGCGTCCCGCTTCGCCAGCGGGAGATAGGGATGCACCTGCGCGGAGGAGTCACGCAGCCACATCGCGTCGATGTCGCCGGTGACGATGAAGGTGTCCGGCTTGCCGTCGCGGGTGCCGGTCTGCACGGTGGTGTCCAGCGTGTTCGGATAGCAGTTCTCGAACAGCCAGGCCAGTTCGGGATCGCCGATCCGTGCCTTGATCTGCGCCAGCTGGCGCTCCACCGCGGCGCTGACGAAGCGGCGTTCGCCCTTCGGCGGTCGCTTGCTGGCGAAGGCGCCTCCCTTCGCGGCCGACGTAGCGGCAAAGGCGGGCAGCGCACAGCCGAGCAGGCCGGCGCCGGCGCCGGCGCCGAGGAGCTGGAGGATGTCGCGGCGGGTGGGCATGTCGGGATCTCCTGATCTTTTGTGTTGCTGTGTGTTTCCGCCTTGTAGAGCCGAGCTTGCTCGGCTGGGGCATTCCCGGCAATGCAGCCGAGCAAGCTCGGCTCTACGGTTGGACGAGAACGCGGTTCACTTGGGCAGCGGCATCCGGCCCTGGATCGAGAACGCCGCCTCGGCGCCCGGCGCGCCGGTGCCGGGTTGGCCGCCGCCGACGAATACGCGGTAGTCGCCGGCCTCGACCGCGCGCTGGCCGGCGCGGTCGACGTCGCTGAGCTCGCGCGCGCCCAGTTCGAATTCCACCTCGCGCGATTCGCCGGGTTGCAGCGTCAGCCGCTGGAATCCGACCAGGCTGCGGATCGGCGACTGCGGTCGTTGCGGATACTCCAGATAGACCTGCACCACCTCGTCGCCGCTGCGTTCGCCGCTGTTCCGCACCCGCACGCTCACGCGCAGCGGCTCGCCGGCCTTCAGCGCCTGCGCCGACAGTCGCGGCGCGTCGTAGGCGAAGGTGGTGTAGCCCAGGCCGTGGCCGAACGGGTACAGCGGCGTGCCGGTGAAGTAGCGGTAGGTGCGGCCCTTCATGTCGTAGCTGACGTAGGGCGGCAGATCCCTGGTCGAGCGGTAGAAGGTCACCGGCAGGCGGCCGCCGGGACTGAAATCGCCGGCCAGCGCCTGCGCGATGGCGGTGCCGCCGGACTGGCCGGGGTACCACGCGGCGAGGATCGCGTCGGCGTGTTGCTGCGCCCAGTTCAGCGCCACCGCGCTGCCGCTCATCAGCACCGCGATCAGCGGCTTGCCGTCGGCCTTGGCGCGCTCGAGCAGTGCCTGCTGCATCGCCGGAAGACCGATGGCGTTGCGGTCGCCGCCGTCGAAACCGAGCACGTCGACCTTCAGCTCCTCGCCCTCCACGTCCGGCGACAGGCCGACAAAGGCGACCACTGCATCGGCCTGCGCCACGGCACGCGCAGCCTCGGCCAGTTGCGCGTCCGCCGGCGCCAGCCATTCCAGGCGCAGGCCCTGATCCTGGCCATGGTGCTCGATCTCCAGGCGGATACGCCGGGGCCGCGCGTCCTCGAAATGGAGCTGCGCTTCGACGTTGCGGCCGTCGGCGTTGTGCACGCCGGCGGCGATGCGCTTGTCTTCGGCGTTGCCGGCGATCACCAGTTCGTCGTCCACGTACAGGCGCACCGGGTCGTGGCCGGTACAGTCGAAGCAGCGCGCCACGCGCACCGCCAAGGTGTAGTCGCCTGGACCGGGCGGCAGCAGTTCGCCGGTCCAGCGCACCGAGTAGCGGTCCTGGTCCACGCCGGGAGCCGGCGCCACCTGGTCCCAGTTGAAGCTGACCACGCGATCCTGGCGCACCACGCGCGGGGCGCCGGCCAGGTCCGGATTGTCGAAGTACTCGCCCTTCAGGCCCGCTTGTCCGCCGTGGCGCAGCGCGGTTTCGGGGATCATCACCGGCACTCCCGCTGCCAGCGGCGCGCCCTGCGCATAGTGCACGTGCCCGGCGCCGAAGCGCTGCCGCAGGCCCAGCAAAGGCGTTACCGGATCGACCGAGGTGCCCTGGTAGTTGGCCTCCAGCGCAGCGAGGGCGTCGGCATTCGGGCCGATCACCGCCAGCCGCGTGTCCGGTTCCAGCGGCAATGTCGCGCCCTGGTTCTTCAGCAGCACCAGAGACTGCCGCGCCGCCTCCAGCGCCAGCGCGTCGCTGGCCGGCGTGCCGATGTCGTCCGCGCCCAACCGTGCGTACGGATCCCGTCGCGGCGGCTCCAGATGGGGCTGCTTCAGTTCGCCCAGGCGGTAGCGCGCGGCGAACAGGCGCACCAGCGACCGGTCCAGCCGCGCTTCGTCGGTCTCGCCGCGATCCAGCGCCTGGCCCAGTGCGCGATAGGTGTTGCCGCAATTGAGGTCGTGCCCGGCATTCAGCGCGGCGGCGGCCGCGCCGGCCTCATCGGGACGGAAGTAATGGAAGTGGAGCATGTCGTAGAGCGCGTCGCAGTCGGACACCACGAAGCCCTTGAACCCCCAGTCGTCGCGCAGGCGGCCATCGAGCAGCCAGTCGGCGGCGCAGGCCGGCGTACCGTGCAGCGAGTTGTAGGCGCACATCACCGCGCCGGCGCCGCCTTCGACCAGCGCGGTGCGGAAAGCGGGCAGGTAGGTGGCCTCCAGGTCGCGCGGGGAAACGTCGACGTCGAAACCATGGCGACCGGGCTCCGGACCGCTGTGCACGGCCAGGTGCTTGGGCGTGGCGATCGTGCGCGGGTGCTGCGGGTCGTCGCCCTGCAGACCGCGGATGAAGCCGACCGCCAGTTGTCCGGTGAGGTAGGGGTCCTCGCCGTAGGTCTCCATGCCGCGGCCCCAGCGCGGGTCGCGAAAGATGTTGATGTTCGGCGACCAGATGGTCAGGCCTTCGTAACGTCCGTGGTCGCTGCCCGGGCCACCGGCCATGTTGAACTTGGCGCGCGCCTCGGTGGAGGTCACGGTGCCGACCTGTTCGAGCAGATCGGTGTTCCAGGTCGCCGCCAGCCCGATCGCCTGCGGAAATACGGTGGCATGACCGCTGCGGGCGATGCCGTGCAGGCCCTCGTTCCACCACTCGTAGGCCGGCACGCCCAGGCGGGGGATCGCCGGAGCGGCGTTCATCGTCTGCGCGATCTTCTCCTCGCGCGTCATCTTCGCCACCAGCGCGGCGGCGCGGTCCTCGGCCTCGTCGGCGCGGGCGGGAGCGGCGGTCAGAAGCGCCGCTCCCGCAAGGGCAAGCAGCGTCACTGACGCGAAGGTGCGGGAACGATGCCTTCGGATGCTGCGGGACGCCAAAGTGCCAGGGATCCACGCCGGTAGGTATGAAGGGGCGATCGCCATCATTGCGCCTCCTCGGGCTCAGCCGGTGCGCCGGCCAGCGTGCCGGCCAGTTCGCGCACTTGCAGCGCCGCGCGCAGCTGCTCCAACGTTGCCTGGCCGTGCACGCGCACGGTCAGCGGTTCGCCCGGCAGCAGGTGGAAGGCGTTGTCCGAGACACGCACGTCGAGATCGCCGAACGACAGCCAGACATCGCGCGCCAGCGTGTCGCTGGACAGGGTCAGCGCAAAACCGTCGCCGTCGGCTTGCCAGTCGCTGCGGACCTGCGCCGCGGGCAGCGCCAGGCGCTTGGCGGCATCGAAGAACACCAGCTGGCGCGACAGCACGCGCTCGCCGTCGAGCAGTTCGAACACCGCGAAGCTCCGCTTCGGATCGGCATCGCCGAGCAACTGCGCATCGCTGAACCGGCCGGCGCGGGTGCTGCTCAGCGGCGGCAGGGTGACTGCTTGCTCATGGCGGCCCTGTTCCTTCCCGTCGAAATCCAGCACCCGCAGCCGCCAGTGCGCGGCCAGCGGTTCGGTGCGGTCGGAGACCAGCGACAGCGTGGTCATCCCGTCCTTGCGCAGCGCGGCGGCCAACTCAGGTGCGTAGAAGCGGCGGGCGTGGTGGTTCAACGCTTTCCAGCGCCCGTAGTAGTCCACGCCGGACCACGATGCGCCCGGCCACACGTCGTTGAACTGCCAGTACAGCGAACCCATCGCCTGCGGTCGCGACGCACGCAGGTGCGAGGCGGCCAGGCCGATGCCCTCGGCCTGCATCAGCTGGCTCAGATAGACGAAGCTTTCGAAATCCTTCGGTTCGCCGAACTCGCGGCGGATGTAGAGGAGCAGGCGCTGGTTGCCGTTGCCGCTGTCGTACTTCTGGTGCGCGCGCATCACCGGCGATTCCGGATCCATGTCCTGCGGGCCGGCGAAGGCGCGGATGGTGCGCATGTCCGGGAAGGACTGCAGGCCGTACTCGGACAGGAAGCGGGTGTCGACGTCCAGGTACGCCTCGACCGGCTTGGAACCGCCCCAGACCTGCCAGTAGTGCATGTCGCCGTCGTCGCTCTGGTCCGCGGCGCCATCGAAATCGGTACCGGGCGAAGTCGCCCAATACGGCACGTCCGGATCGTAGAGGGCGACCACCTCGCGGAATACGCCGCCGAACAGCGTGGTCATGCCGCGCTCGATGCGGCTGCGTTCCTCGGGGTCGATCGATTGCTTGAACTTGACCCGGTCGCCCCAGTTCTGCCAACCGGTCTGCACCTCGTTGTTGCCGCACCACATCACGATGCTGGGATGGTCGCGCAGCCGCTTGACCTGTTCGATCGCCTCCTGCCGGGTGTTCTCGCGGAATTCCACGTCGTACGGCGGGATCGCGCCGCCGAACATGAAGTCCTGCCAGATCATGACGCCCAGTTCGTCGGCAAGCTCGTAGAAGCGGTCGTCCTGGTAGTGGCCGCCGCCCCACATGCGCAGCATGTTCATGTTGGCTTCGCGCGCGTCGAGCAGCGTGCGGCGCATGCGTGCCTCGTCGACGCGGGTGGGAAAGCTGTCCAGCGGGATCAGGTTGGCTCCCTTGGCGAAGATCGGGATGCCGTTGACCACGAATTCCATGCTCTTGCCCCACTGGTCCTTCTCGCGGCGCAGTTCGACGGTGCGCAAACCAGTGGTGCGCTGGACCGTATGCAGGTCGCCGTTGGCGTCGCGCAGCGTAGCGGCGAACGTGTAGCGGTCCTGGGCGCCATAGCCGAACGGGAACCAGCGCCTGGGATCGGCGATGCGCAGCGGCAGGTCGATGCGGTTGCGGCCGGGATCGACCACCGCATCGCGTTCGATCCGCGCCACCGTGGCGCCGTCCGGATCGCGCACTTCCAGCACGATCTGCACCGGCCCGCTGGCGCCGGCCTCCAGTTCGATCTGCGCCTCGAGCTGTGCCGCCCGCGCGTCCACCCGCTGCTGGGAGACATGCATGCCTTCCACGCGCACCGCGTCCCAGGCTTCCAGGCGCACGTGCTTCCAGATGCCGGCGGTGACGATACGCGGCCCCCAGTCCCAGCCAAAATGGTAGGGCGCCTTGCGGACATAAGTGGTAACGAGCCGCCCGTCCGGCTCGTCGCCGAAGGCCGAGTCGTAGCCGCCGGGCAGGGCATACGGCTGTTGCGCCAGCCACGGCTGGAGCTTCTTGATCGGCGAACGGAAGGTCACTTCGAGCACGTTCTCACCGCGCCTGAGCAGCGGCTTGGCATCCACTCGCCAGCGCCGGAACATGTTGTCCGCGTCCAGCAGCGGCTTGCCGTTGAGGCGGACCTCGGCAAACGTGTCCAGCCCGTCGAACAGCAGTTCGACGTGCCCGCGCGCCAACGTCGCCGCATCGACCTTGAAACGGCTGCGGTACTGCCAGTCGCTCAGGCCGACCCATTGGATGGCGCCTTCGTTGGCGCCTACGAATGGATCGGGCACCACCCCGGCGGCCATCAGGTCGGTCTGCACCGTGCCCGGCACTCGCGCCGGCAGCCACGCCGCCGCTTCCGGATGTTCCTTGGCCTGCGCCTGTCCCGGCACCAGCCGAACCTGCCAACCTTCGTCGAGATTCAGCGAGGTGGGCGGTGCGGCCCAAGCCGGCATTGACAAGGCCAGGCACAGCAGCGCGATCAGGTGCGGGATGCCGCGGGAACGAAAACGATGGAGTGGCAAGGACATGCGGGCTCCTAATGTGGGTCAGTACCGGACGGGTGGCGACTGCGCGGTGGCCTCGATCAGGCGGACGGCCCCGATCGCGTACAGCGGGCCTTCGATGGGTGCGGTGAAGCGCAGGCACAGGTCGTGCACGCCTTCTTGCGGCGGAAGCAGGGCTTCCAGGATGAACTGTTCGCCCAGGATGGCGCCGTCCGGCAGCGCCACCTTGGCCAGGAGCTCGCCGTCGCAACCGCGCAGCACTTCCAGTTCGCCCTGCGGTGTACTCGAAGGATACTGATGCACCTTGGACTGGTCGTGCGCCAGGCCATAGTTGCGCGCCAGTCGCGCGGCGTCGATGCGGATTCCCGCAATACCGTCCAGCCGCGCCTGCGGGTAGGTCCAGCAGGCGTAGAACAGGTCGACGTTGTAGACCGGCGTGTCCATGCCCGGCATGTCCGGCAGCAGCGGCACGCGCAGGCCCAGCGGGCCTCCGTCGTGGCAGTTGCGCAAGCCCTGGGTGTCGACTGTGAGCAGCGCCTCGCGGTCGAAGTGGCGGCTGCGCGCAGCCGCCAGCGGCTGTCCATCCTCGGTGAATACCGCGGCCTTGACCGTGACCGGCAGCGTCACCGCGAACGGCGCGCCGTAGCGCGAGGACTCCAGTGTCGGCTCGCTGCCGTCGATGGTGTAGCGGATCTGGCCGACGCCGGTCTGGTTGCCGAGTGCGATCCTGGCCGGGCCGCCGCTCAATACCGTGTTGGGGCCGCCGTCGATCCCGATGTCGGCGGCGAAGGCGCCGTCGCTGGAGCCGATCCCCAGCGCACGATAGCGCTGCAGCTGCGCCGGCAGGCGCGCGAGGAAGCCGTCCCAGTCGCGTGCGGCCATCGGCGACCAGGCCACTTCGGCCACCGCGGCCAGGCGCGGGAACAGTGCATGGTCGATGTGGCGGCGCGAGGGAATGTATTCGCTCCACAACGCGCCCTGCGCGCCCAGCACGTGCCGGGCCTGGTCGGCGGTCAGCTCCGCCGGTACCGGATCCAGCTCGTAGACCCGCGACAGCGGCAGCACCGCCAGGCGGCCGTTGGGCTCGTCGCTGCGCTCGGTCTGCAGGTTGTCGAGATACATCCAGCCGGCCGGGGCCAGCACCACGTCGTGGCCGAGCCTGGCGGCCGCCACGGCGCCGTCCACGCCGCGCCAGGACATCACCGAGGCGCTGTCCGGCAGGCCGCCTTCCAGGATCTCGTCCCAGCCGATCAGGCGCCGGCCCTTGCTTGTCAGGTACTTCGCGAGTTGCGCGTTGAACCAGCCCTGCATCGCATGCGCGTCCTTCACGCCGAGCTGCCGCATCTGCGCGCGGACCGCCGGCGACGCTTCCCACTGGTCCTTGACCGCCTCGTCGCCACCGATGTGGATGAAAGGGGAGGGGAACAGTTCCAGCACTTCGTCGAGCACGCCCTGGATGAACTTCAGGCTGCGTTCGTCGGTGTCGAACAGGTAGGGGTTGACGCCCCAGTCCACCGCCACCGGCGGGCGTTCGCTGGTCACGCCGATTTCTCCCGGATAGGCCGCCACCGCCGCCTGCGCGTGGCCGGGCATGTCGATCTCGGGCAGGATGGTGATGTGTCGCGCGGCGGCGTAGGCAACCAGTTCGCGGATCTGTTCCTGCGTGTAGTAGCCGCCGTAGCGCTGCGGCGTGCCGTGGCGGCCCGCACCCGGCGGCGTGCGCCAGGCGCCGATCTCGGTGAGCTTCGGGTAGCGCTTGATCTCGATGCGCCAGCCCTGGTCGTCGGTCAGGTGCAGGTGCAGCACGTTGAGCTTGTGTCGGGCCATCGCGTCGATCACATGCTTGACCGTGTCCACATCATGAAAGTGGCGAGCCACGTCCAGCAGCTGGCCGCGCCAGCCGAAGCGCGGCCAGTCGCGAATCGTCACCGCCGGTATCTCGACTACGTCAGTCTCGACAGCATCGCGGCCGGCATCGGCGCTCGTTAGTTGCCATGCGCTGACCGCGCCGTAGAACAGGCCGGCTGCGTCGCGTGCGCGGATGCGCAGCCCCTCCGCATCCGCGTCCAGCGCATAGCCCTCGGCCTGGGCCACGGGTGACTGGGGGTCCAACTGCAAGCGGATGCTCCCTGGTGACGGTGCGAGTTCCTCACGCACGGCCAGGGCCAAGCCACGCGTATCGCGCAGCAGCCGGGCCAGATGGTTGGCGGCGTCGCGCGCCGGAGCATCGTTCTGCGCAACCGAAACGACAGTCTCGGCGGTGATCCGGAAGCGGCCGTCGCCGCGTTCGGCCTCGACCGGCGCGGGAATCAGCGGCAGCACGTCGACGCGCTCGGTGGCCGACGGGGCTGTGCGCTCGGCGCAGCCCGGCAGCACCATGCCGGTGGTCAACAGCAGGGCGAATGCGCGTACCAGTGTGCCGGCGCGTGTCGAACGGGTGGGTGTCGTGATCATTCGGTCGCCTTTCTCATCGCGTGCCAGCATTCGGCCCCGGCGTGGCGGAGGAACGGAGCTGCTGCGCGGCAACGGCTATCGGGCGTCATGGGGAACCGCACTCCTCGTAGAAAAGCTGCAGGGCCGTTTGTAGCGGCCCTGCTAAAAAAGCAGGCCATCGTGGAGGGAACGATGGCCCACCCGTACCACATCAGAACTTGAAGGTGAAGGCCACCTGGTAGTTGCGTCCACTCTTGTACACGCCGAGCGGGGTGCGCTTCTCGGTGTCGTACCAGTAGTAGGTATCGTCGAGCAGGTTGGTGGCGCTGAGGGTGACGCCGAACAGTTCGTTGATCTGGTAGCCGGCGATCAGGTCGAGCTGCTTGTACGCGTCGGCGAACACGGTGGATTCCTGGCGCCCGATTTGATTGAAATATTCCGAGCGATAGCCGTAGTTCACGCGCACGTTGAACGGGCCTTTTTCGAAGTATGGGGTCAGCGTAAAGGCGTGTTCGGAGACGTACGGCAGGAACAGGTTGGTGCTGGTGCTGGTATCGGTATAGGTGTAGTTGGCGTTGATGCCGAAACCGCTGTCGAACGCCTGCTGATAATTCAGGGCAAGGCCGGTAGCCGTGGCATCGGCGACGTTGATCGGGCGGCTGATGGAATAGACGCCGGACACCCCCGAAATCGGATTGGTCAACTGCTGCTCAGTGGTGTTGGTCACGACGTAGTTGCTGATGTCGCGCCGGAACAATTCGGCGGCGAACATGCTGCTCGGAGCGAAATACCACTCGAACGTCAGGCCGTAGTTGGTGGCCTCGTAGGGTTTCAGGTCGACATTGCCGCCGCCGCCGGTAAATTCCTGATCGTTAAGATCCAGCGTTCCGGCCAGTTGGCCGTAGCGCGGGCGGGCCATCACCTTGGCCGCGGAGAAGCGCGCCACCATGTCTTCGCCCAGGTCGTAGGCCACGTTGAAGCTCGGCAACGGCTTGTAGTAGCTGCGGTTCGCCAGCGCCCGATCATAGCTGCCTGAGTTGTTGTTGACCCAGTACAGCGACTTGTCCGACGTGTCGACATAGCGCACGCCCAGGTTGCCGCGCCACTTGCCTGACTCGAAGTTCGCCTGCGCGTAAAGCGCGGTGGTGATTTCCTTGACGTCGAACGAGGGGCCGTAGTTGAAGTTGTAGGGACCGCGCGGCTCCAGCGTATTGAAGTAGGCGATGGCCTTGCCCAGGTCGGCCACCGGCCACGACGCCAGGTCGCCGCCCGCACCCAGGCCGTCGTAGAGCCCGCTGGGCGACAGGCCGCCCAGGATCTCGGTCAGGTTCAACGCCGAGACCACGTCCACCGCGTTCCCCCGCGAAGACACGCCGTTGTCGTGGTTGGTGTACTTGTAGCCCAGTTGGACCTGGTGGATGGGACCCCATTCCACGTCCTGCGTGGCGTCGAACTGGAAGTAGCGTTCCTTGTCGCGGCTGGTCTCGTAGTACTGGCCGCCGTACTGCTGGCCGGGGGCCAGGCCCCAGTTGGACGCATCGTTGTTGTCGTAGTTCACGATGGTGTGCGTGGCGTCGTATTCGAAGTCGAATCCGCCGCTCAGCAGCAGCGTCTTCATCAGGTATTCCGGATCCTTGCCGCCCTTGGCGCTGGTCGTGCCCGCCTGGGTGGTGAACACCCAGTTGTCGCCGTACCAGTCGTGGCGCAGGTGCAAGCTCCTGGTCTCGACCTGGCTCTCGCGCAGGTTGAAGTCGTGCTGCGCATAGGCGTCGCCGTCGACGTCGGCGGCGACCACGTAGCCGTCGTCGATGGTGGCGCTGGTGATCTGGCCGAGGCTGCAGGCCGGGCAGACGTAGCGCGCCTGGCTGAAGTTGTCGTACTTGCCCTTGACGTAGATGCCGGTCAGGTTGAACTCGTTGCGCTCATTGGGCTTCCACTGCAGCGCTGCCTGCAGGCCGTCGCGCTCGCGGTCCTGCTGGAAATAGGAACTGCTGATGCCGACCGGCAGCAGGGCCTCTGCGGGATCGCCTTCGCCGGTGATCGTGGCGGTGGCGGGCAGTCCGGTGACATAGCCCCAGTACTCGATGCCGGCGCGGGAAATGCTCTGCTTGTCGTGGGTGGCCGAGACCATGAAACCGAAGTCCTCGGCGTCGTTCTTCCAGCTCCACAGCGCCGAGGCGCGTGGATTGCCATCTTTCGAGCGGTCGTTGTAGTTGTAGCCGACCGAGCCGCGGACGGTGTTCCTGGGCAGGTCCAGCGGCTTGCGGGTGTGCACGATCACGGTGCCGCCGATCGAGCCTTCGTCGATGCGCGCTTCGGGGGTCTTGTACACCTCCATCAGGCCGATGATTTCCGGCGACAGCAGGGTGTAGTTGAAGGTGCGGCCGCTGGTGTCGGTGGGGTTGCCGCCCCAATCGCCGGAGGCGATGGTCTGGCCGTTGACCAGCACCCGGTTCAGCGCCGGGTCGGTACCGTTGATGCTGACCTTCTCGCCTTCGCCGAACTGGCGGTCGACGGTAATGCCGGGCAGGTGCGCCAGCGATTCGGCGGCGTTGGTGTCGGGGAACTTGCCGATGTCTTCGGCGCTGATCGCGTCGACGATGGCATTGGCCGAGCGCTTGACCGCCTGGCTCTTTTCGAGAGAGCCGCGATAGCCGGTGACGGTGACGGTGTCCAGCTGCTTGGCCTGCTCCGTGGAGTTGGGCGCCTGGCTGGCATCCTGCGCGTGGGCGTTGAACGCTATGCAGGCGACGATGGCTGCCGACAGTGCTGACTTGCGGTATTTCATGCCACTCTCCCGATCAATCAGTTGAATGCTGCGATAGTTGTGTAGTTGTCGAGCTGCTGTTGCTCCTTGGATTTCCACCCCGGGCGCCGGATGCACCCCCTCCGTGTCTGTGGTGTTGCGGTTGCGAATGCCCGTGTTCCCTAGTCCAGGTACCAATGCGCTGCGCCGACCACACCGAGCCGTCCGTGCTCGACCAGGCGCACGGGAATGCGCTCCAGCGCCGCGCGCATCGGTCCTTTGTTGAGGTAGCGCGCGACGAAGTCGCTGTTCAGGAGGAAGTCGCGGATCTGCGACGGGATGCCGCCGGCCAGGCGGATGCCGCCCTGTACGCCGTAGGTCAGCGCCATGTCGCCGACCACGCTGCCGAGGAAGCCGCAGAAGGTTTCGAGGGTTTCGCGTGCGAGCGCGTCGTCGCCGGCCTGCGCTGCCGCGGTGATCTGGCTCGGTGTGGACAACACGGGTCTCGCACCGCGCAGCACCGCTAGCGCGTTGTACAGGTTGAGGATGCCGGGGCCGGACAGCACGTGCCCGATCGTCACGTGCGCATGCTGCTTCAACAGTTGGGACAGCAGCGCGAGTTCGAGTTCGTTGCCGGCCGCCAGCGCGGCCTGGCCGGCCTCGGTGGCCAGCACGAAGGGGTGATCGCCACGGGGGATCCACACCGCCGCGCCGAGGCCGGTCCCCGGGCCCAGCACCAGCACCGGGCCGCGCACCGAGGCTTCGTCCGGTCCGGCGATGCGGGTGGTCTCCGCAGCGGGGAGGGTGGCCGCGGCGTAGGCCACGGCTTTGAAATCGTTGACCAGGCGCAGGTCGGCGAAGCGGAGGCGCTCGCGTGTCTCGCGGATCGACAGCGGCCACGGCAGGTTGGTGGCGATGACGGTGCCGTCGTCCAGCTCGTAGCCGGCGCTGGCGACCACGCCGCGGTCCACCCTGCCGCCGCCGTGTGCGGCGAGGAACTCGGTGATCAAGTCGGAGAGCGAGGCGTGTTCAGTGCAGTCGTACTTGTGGAACGCCAGCACTTCGACTGCGACTGGCTGCCCGGCAGCCCCGGCACGCACCAGGGCCAGGCGCGCGTGGGTGCCGCCGACATCTGCGGCGAGGAACGGCGTGCCGTCCAGTAGTGAACCCGTTGTGGCTGGATCGACCATTGCGAACACGCTCCCATCCCCGGATCCGCCATGGCGCCCGGTGGGGCGCCCGACATGGCCCGAGTTTGGATCGATCCAAACAACGATGTCAATGGCTTGTCATCGATTTGTGCCAAGGAGGGCCGGATCACTGGCAGCCGGCCTGTTCATCTACACAGGGTGCTGGATCGAGTTCGAATTTGTTGATATTTTTCCGTTTTAGAACGTTCCAGTAAGCCGAACAGTCGGGACAAGGTAGAAACAGGTAGGCATCCCAAGAACATTCGCCGGGACCGGCTGGTAGCGAGGAGAGGGCGTCGGACTGGGAGCGGAGACAGGTGAGACCAGGAATCTATGACAACGTAAGTCATGCCCGCGTTGATGCGCCGCTCGGCACTACGCCGTGCACCTGCCAAAGCCGCCGGCGATCGTCGAGGGAGTCCCATTGCCTGTATTTCGCCACGTGCGGCCACCGCGCTGCGATACGCGCCTGAACCAAGTCGGGAGACAGATCGACGCCATGCGCAGATCCACCATCAAGGACGTCGCCGAACGCGCCAAGGTCTCGCTGAAGACCGTGTCCCGGGTGATCAACAACGAATCATCGGTGGCGCAGGCCACGCGTGCGCGCGTCACGCAGGCGATCGCCGAGCTCGATTACGAGCCCGACCCGTCCGCGCGCAACCTGCGCAATGGCTTTTCGTTCGCGATCGGCCTGGTCTACGACAATCCCAACCCGTACCACATCATCGCGATGCAGAAGGGCGTGCTCGCCGCGTGCCGCGAGACCGGCTTCGCCCTGCAGATCCAGCCGACGGACTCGAATTCGCCGCTGCTGGCCGAAGAACTGATCGAGTTTGTGCAGCGCTCTCGCCTGGCCGGGCTGGTGCTGACCGCGCCGATGTCCGAGCGCAAGGACCTGGTCGACGCGCTGGCCGAGCGTGGCATCGCACTGGTGCGGATCATCGCCGCGACCGATGACCCGGCCGACGGCCTGCCGTGCGTCTACGTCGACGACCGCAGCGCCGCCTACGAGATCACCGAGCACCTGATCCAACTCGGCCACCGGCACATCGGGTTCCTGTGGGGTGGCCCGCGGCACCGTTCCAGCGGTGAGCGCCACGCCGGCTACGAAAGGGCGTTGCAGGACTACGGCATCACCGTCGACAAACGCTTGGTGGTGCCCGGCGACTACACCTTCGACGACGGCTTCCGTGGAGCGCGGCGCCTGCTCGCGCTGCACGAGCCGCCGACCGCGATCTTCGGCAGCAACGACGAGATCGCCGCCGGCGTGCTGGCCGCGGCGAAGTCCGCCGGCATCGACGTGCCGTACGAACTTTCCATCGCCGGTTTCGAGGACAGCCCGTTCTCGCGCCAGTCGTGGCCGCAGCTGACCACCGCCAAGCAGGCCACCGAGGCCATCGCCAGGCAGGCCACGCGCCTGCTGATCGCCGGCCTGCGCCGGCACGCCTACGCCGACGACGCGACGCCGCCGCGCAACCAGGGCTTCCTGCCGCAGCTGGTGGTGCGCGGATCGACCGCGCCGCTGCGTCCGCGCGCGACGCTGGCGAAGCCGAAGTAGAGCAGGGCGTGATCGCGCCGGCCTTCCACCGAGCTGTTGCAGATGGCCACGAGGGCCGTACCTGCATGACGGAGCTGGGCACCTGCTACGCGATGGGTCTGGATCGCTGCGTGGCGATCGCGCGCAACGGGCCGGCCTACAACTCCCGCAGGAACAGCCTGCGCGGTCCGACACCTGCAGCGCCGGACGTCATCGGTGGTGTTGCGGGAACGGCACCTCGACCGGATCTGGATTCCAGCTATTGGCAGATGATCCGCTTGGCGATCTAGCCCTATACTCGCTTCACCGCATCAGGAGGGGGTGGGGTATGAAGGGAATCGTTATTGTCGCGCTGTTGATGGCCGCAGCGCCCGTTGCAGCGCAGTCCATTCATAAGTGCGTAAGCGCTTCAGGCGAGACCTCGTACCAGTCCGATCCGTGCCCGGTTGGTCAGCAGGTCGCCAAATCGTGGGACGCCTCTCAGCCGCACGTATCGCGTTCCCAGCAGCGCCGTATCGATCGTGATCTCGGTGCCGCTCGGCTCGCTGCTGACCAACGGCGACAGCAGTTGCACGGTGCCTCCGGGGTCGCCTCTCATCGGCCGCCTTCGGCGTCCAGCGTCAACCGCCAGCGCTGCCAAGTTGCAAAGGCTCGTCGCGATCGCTGGTTGGCTGATAGTCCTAAGCGCACCTTCGTGCAGCGGCGCAGCATGGACGATATGGTCTATCAGGCCTGCAAGCCGTAGCCGGAGGCCCCGGGCCCGCGGTACGGGCGCGACCGGCCAGTCGCCAGCCACCCGCAGCGCGCAGCGGGTGTGCATGACCCGGCCGCCGTAGCTGTTTGCCGCCAAGGAATCACCCGTCGTGTCGATCGTGCCTGACGGCGTGACGGGAAGATATGAGCATGCGTTCGCCGGGGGCACGCTCACCGGGAGCTACGCTTCCGCAAGTAACACATGGTCTCTGAATGTTCGTAATACTGGAGCTAGTTGGGGGTATACAGTACAGACGGGCTACAGTTCGTTGGGCGGGTTCTCGTTCTTCGGTTCCATCTTCAACACTGGCTTCTGATCAAATCTTTCGCCGCCCGGAATGGCACGGGCGGCCATATTTGGGCCGATATGAGTAAGTCGTTAAAGGTCTTGATTTTCGGCGAATTGGCTGCTTGCCTGCTTGGGGCGAATGCCTTCGCGCAAGAACCGGTCATTACGCTCACGCCACCCGAAGGAGCCGCTGATCGAGCACTGGCAGAGGGAGACGTGCGGGCACTGGATGCGCTCATGGAGGAGGCGGTAGACTCGGTCGAGCGTGAGCTGGTCGCAGCCTACAAGGCTCGCGCAGAGGCGCGTTTGGGTGCCTCTGATGTGCATGCTCTTCGGTGTTCTGAACTGGCTCGTGCAGATATCGTCAAGAATTACGCAAGTGAGGCGAAGTGCCGCGCTCTTCTCGCAGGAAACAAGCTCATTGCGGGGGATATGGCGAGCTGGGTGACGCTGATGCGCAACGCGCTTGTCGCGGTTGAGGACCACGCGCGAGAGGAAGCGCACAGGATTTATCCGGGAAAGTTCACGCGCAACGCACAAGTTGCGCTTCCGGGCGCGGCAATGCTTCCTCGAATCGATTCAGGACGTCCTGAGTTCCGGAATCAAGGCACGTCGGAAGTTCTGAAGCGGGTTCCTTACCTCGACCAGGGGATTTCTCCGGAGGGCGTTCCGAAAGGTCCTTACTCGATACAGGCCAAAGCGAATGGCGAGCTTGCCGATTTCGTTTTCGATACAGGTGCTCATACTTTGATCGGTGGGGAACTGGCGCGGCGGCTCAACATCGATCTAGACTCTGGCTGGGGCGGAAACCTCAAGTTCAACATGTATCTTGAGGGTCGGCAGGTCAGAACGCAGCTCGTAACGCTGGAGAGCATTCAATTCGGTTCCTTTGAGGCCAAGAACATTACTGTACTGGTGAGCGAGGATCCCAGTCTCCCCAACATCATTGGATTCAATCTCATTCAACACATGAAGCCATTCAGGCTCACCGAGACGCAGCTGGAGATGACGGCTTCATCATCATGCGATTCCACATTTTCAATCGGATCTGATACGACTGGTGGGCGTGTGTTCCTAGTCGCATCTGTAGATATCAATGGAGTTGAGACGCCGGCCGACATCGACACTGGAAATCCCGGTCTGATGATGGAGTTCAATGCTCCAGTAGTTGCACCCTGGGACGTGGAATCGCAGCAGGTGACGGTGAACGGTCTGCGGGGCACGGTTGCGCGTGGCGACAAGGGAAGCGAGTACGGCACTTCCCATAATGTGGGAGCGGGCATCCTCGCAGGAAGCGACCTTTACATGGATTTCGCCGCGCGTCGACTCTGCTTTGAGCCTCGATCTGACCGGCGCTGATCGTCTGCTTTGGAGCTAGGAGCGTGAATGGACGCACAGCCCGACAAGGCAGCCGGTCAGTTTGAAGGCTTGGGTGATGGATCGGACGGACTGTCTCAGGGCTCCGGGACTAGCGCTGTAAGCGGGCTGAGTAATAGCGTTCATAGACGACGCGAGCGAGGCCTGCGAGCTCGCTACCGATTTGGTCCGGACCTTGTAGGGGTCCGCGTGCTTTACGAGCGTGCAGTCGTGCGGGTCGCGGATCGCGCGTCTACCGCAGCGGGAGATGCAATGCGATCGGGCGCGCATATTGTTCGCGCGCGGCTCGACGCTATGCGTCAAGACCTTTCAGCGTTGCGTTCCTCGGCGCACCAGTTCGGACAAGGCTGGCCATCAGGCCATCAGGCCATCAGGCCATCATCGTTCCTCCTGGACAGATGGCAGGCCAGCACTACAGCGGTAGCTGTGACCAGTACGTAAACTTCGCAATCTTGGTACTAGTTATCAAGTGTTGCGCAACCTCTGGCTCATGAAACAGAGGGTTTCCAGGGGGAACTCGGCGATATCATGTTGCATGTCAGCTTGCCCCGACTTCGTTGCGGCGGGGAACTGAACCCGGCGCAACATCTGCGGACCATCAACCGCGCACACAGCCATCTCCGGATTGGCACGTGTTGCGCGGCCACAAGGATATCCGAATCGCGCTTGCGGCAGATCGGACCGTCAGGCCGTTTTGGCCACGGTCGGCTTCCTTGCGGCATATAAAGGTGATATGGTGCATAAAGCATGCCTGAAACCGCATAAATAGGCGAGTACATAGCATACATGGAACATTTCTCGATAATCTTGGCCTTGCTTCGAGCCGCACTCAAAGACCCAAGCCCCGCCGTGCTGGGTCACGCTGGCCGCTTGCTGGCGGCCTTGCGTAAAGACGGTGAAGACCAGCAGGCCACGCAGCTGGCCAAATTGCTGGAGGGCGGGGAGCAATCGGGACGAATGCAGCCGAGCCGCGTTGTTCTCTCGAGAGCCGCACTCCCAGGGGAGGCGATCACTCCCAACGTCCGCCCACCGGTCGACAAGGAGACCGGGGCTCCGCTGGCCGACATCATGCTGCCCAACATGCTGGAGCTGGCTCAGGCGCCGGTGCTCAACAGCGCCTTGCGGGGCTCGGTCGACGCGTTGATTGAGGAATGGCGGCATCTAGACCGGCTGCGCGCCATGGACATTCGGCCGCCCTTGAATTGCCTGCTGTTTGGCGCGCCGGGGACCGGCAAAACCAAGCTGGCTCAGATCGTCAGTCGAGAGATTGGACTGCCTCTAGTGACGGCGCGACTCGATGGCCTGATTTCGTCGTACCTGGGCACTACTGCGAGAAATATTTCCGCGTTGTTTACCTTCGCAAATAGATACCAGTGCGTGCTGCTGCTAGATGAGTTTGATGCCATCGCCAAGGTGCGCGATGACCCCCATGAAGTGGGTGAGATCAAGCGAGTTGTAAACACACTTTTGCAGTGTCTTGATCAGCGCAGCCAACTCGGAATCACGATCGCTATCACCAATCACGACCAATTGTTGGACACCGCCATTTGGCGACGTTTCGATATTCGAGTATCGGTGCCGAAACCTGATCTTGAGTCCCGCTTGGACATTGTCAACCGATACGTCGCGCCCCTGGATCTTTCACAGCAGGAACGGCGATTTCTTGCTTGGCTGACGGAAGAGCTGACTGGCAGCGAAATTGAAACGCTCGCCAATGCCATTAAGCGCTCAGCCGCGATGAACCCGGGCAGCGAGTTTTCAGCCATCGAAGCACTAAAAGTGCACGCGATGCTTAGTTCCAACCATCACCAACACCCTCGGTGGGAACAGTTGTTGGGGCCTGTGGAAGCGCTGGCTGCAGCCCTGGGCTCCGATCGGGATCTGGACTTTACGCAAGACGACTTGGCGCGATTCTTCGGCAAGGATCAATCCACCATTAGCCGCTGGAAACGCAAGCATCGCGAGGTGTCGTAGTGCCCAACAATCCCCTCCAGGTCGTTCTCAACGCAAACGACTACCAGCACATCCCTGAGCGAACCGGCGGCGGTGCGGTCAAGGACTTCTTTCAGGGGCACGATGACGAATTCGTCGCTCACCGGGAACAGCTGTTGACCGATCTGGATCAGATCGGTCGCGCCATGGTTCGTGGGGACCGTCCCGTGTTGACCTATATGCACGTCACGCTGAACGAAGAAGCCTGGGCGAAAACCAAACGCCCGACTATGAAAGTCATGCCGCCGAGCAAGGTGCCGCTTGTCGGTGGTACCAATCTTGGCGACATGATTGTGGAGCTGACGCCGGAGAACATTGAGGCGATCCGGGGCAGCATCAGTGCGGCTGAGAAAGACGTGCCGATGGTGCCGGACAAGGAGACCAACGTACTCAAGCCCAAGCCCTCGCGAGAGCGTGGCGAAGTTGGTGCCATTCGGGCGCTTCGAGCCCATCGCGCTGCAGACCGCCGGGCGTTTTCAGCGCAGGAAGCCATTGCGTGGTTGGCCGACCCGCGCACCGGCGGCATGTACTTGGTGGAAACGTTCATCGATCCGCGTCCGCAGGATTCGAAGGAGATTCGCCGCCTACGCCAGCGTGCCGTCGAGGCGTTTACCCACCTCCAGGAGGGGCTTGCGCAATTGGAGCTGCCGCTGGAAGTCGAAGATACGAAAGAGCGGTGGCAAAGCGTGCGGCTGCTCTTGCTGCGTCTAGGTAGCAATCAGGTGGCCGATCACGAGACGCTGCTTCGCTTTCTCGATGAGCACCCCATCGTGCGCCGCGTAGCCTTGCCGCCCATTCTGAAGGCCGAGCATGCGGCGCAGGGCCCCGCGGCAGGAGCCATCGCCGCGATGGCGGCGCCGCAAGCGGCCGGGGCGTATCCAGTGCTGGGCATTATCGACACCGGCGTGTCGATCATTCCGACATTGGAACCGTGGTGTGTCGGTCGCACCGATTTGGTACCGGGAGCAATTCAGGACCGATCGCACGGGACTTTCATCGCGGGGCTGTCCGCAGCAGCGCAAGCCCTCAACCCGCATCCGGTTTTCGGCGAAGTGCCCTGCAAGTTCTTCGATCTGGGGCTTCATCCCACCCAAGCCGACGTCTATGACGATGTGTATCCGCGCGGGTTCATGGATTTCCTCGAGCAACTTGACGCCGAGCTTCCGGTTGCGGTCGCGGCAGGGGTCCGCATTTTCAATATGAGCCTGTCCATTGAGCGCCAGGTCTCCGACGCCGGCTACAGCGACTACGCCACCATCCTCGACGAAATTGCCGACAAGCATGACGTCATCTTCGTGCTGCCCGCTGGAAACTTGGAAGCCGCCATCTGTCGTCCCGCCTGGCCCGATGAGCCGGCGGACGTCGCGCAAATGCTAGCCGGCTACCGGCATATCGGACAGGATCGATTGTTTCAGCCGGCCGAGAGCGTTCGCGCGATCTCTGTGGGTGCGGTGGATCCGCCCGATGCCAATGGTCAAATGCGCCCAACGGTCTATACGCGACGTGGCCCCAGCACTGCGTTGGGATTGAAACCGGACGTGGCCCACGTGGGCGGGCAAGGCGGGCGCACGCCCAACCTGTTCTCGGTCGGCTCCGGTGGCCAGCTCACCAGCGGCAGCGGTACCAGCTACGCCGCGCCCATTGCGGCCAAGACGCTCGCTGCCCTGAATCATCTGATCGAAGGCGATCTCCAGCGCGAGACGTTGATCGGACTTCTCATTCATCACGCAGCGCTACCGGCGCCGCTCGGCCACGCTCAAGTGTCGAAGTTCGCTGCCGATTTCGTGGGTCATGGAGTGCCGGCGCACGCGCTGGATATGTTGGTCACCGATGATCACCGCATCACGTTGGCCTTCATCGGCACCTTGCAGGCGTCCCACGAGCTCGCATTTCCGTTCACTTGGCCGGGAAGTCTAGTTTCCGCTAAGGGTGCGTGTCGCGGTCGAGCCCGCTTGACGCTGGCCTACCGCACGCCGACCCATCGGCAATTCGGCGCTGAATACGTCCGAGTGAACATGGAGGCCTACCTTCGCCAGGAGCACATTGACACGACCACGGGCGAAGTCAGTTGGAAAGGGCGGCTCAAGTCCGAAGGTAAGATCTACGAGCGTCACTTGATTGAACATGGCCACAAGTGGTGGCCGATCAAGCGGTATGAGCAAGCCTTGCCTAAAGGGCAGGGAAATTCCTCGCAGTGGCGACTGGTGGTCGACTCGTTGTGCCGCACGGACGTGGAGTTTCCCGCCGAGGGCATTCCGTTCGCAGCAATCCTGTCGCTCGACGATCCGCGCGGGCAAGCCTCGGTGTTCGATGAGCTGCGCCAGACGTTGCGCAACAGCGGCGCGAAAATTGCCGATATTCGAACGGCGCAGCGAGTAGTGCCGCGTGTGTAATCGGATCGCTTGTGAATATTCTCGCGGATCAGCTGAGCCATGCGTTATGTGTCAGCTGGTTGCGGCGTTGATTGGTGTGATCGTTGTTCCCTAACCTCGAGCTACTTCACTGGAGAGATCGAAATGGCCAAGAAGCAATCAGGCAACAAAACGTCCACGCTCGCTGCAAAGGTATTGTCCGGCAGCAAGAAGGCCACGCAGGCGGATGCGAAGAAACTCGCTGGGTCGGTGCTCGGCCAGGACGAGAAGAAGGGCAAACGCTAACACCAGCGACTCAGTTGAACTAAGCAGAAGTTAGCCAATCTGGAGTGTCCATGATCAAGTTGATGTCAGACAGGTTGAATGGGCACAGGAAGTACGAAAAGTACTCCCAAATGCCAGATTGGCTGGTGGCACTGTTCGCTATCTCGGGTTTCCTGATCGCTGGATTCTACGGCTTCGTCTTGCACGAGGTCCTGCCCGGCTACCTCGAGATGGCGAACAAAGCCCCATTGAGCGAGTGGGGCAGCAAGGGCCTGCTCGTCACTGCCATGTTGGCTGGGCTTGGCGTCGTTACGTGGCATTTTGGCTGCGTTGCTTGCTGCTGCAATGGCATCCTTAGCGAGCGTTGGTACAAAATGATGCTGATCATTGCTGCCACAATAGTTTGCGGAGTACCTGCTGCATGAACTTTACGCACTACGACATGGGTCAACTGAGCTCAGGCCAAGTCGTCGAAGTCGCGTTGTCCGGGAGCGCCGCAAACGTTCGGTTGATGGATTCATCGAACTTCAGCAGCTTCAAGGCCGGCCGACGGCATCGGTACATAGGCGGGTTAGTCAAGCAGTCGCCCTATCGAATGCAGGTTCCAAACTCGGGACGTTGGCATGTCACAGTCGACATGATTGGCCTTCGGGGAACGGTTCGATCAACCGCCCGTGTCCTCGCGGGAGCACTGCCCACGGCGCGGTCTCTTTCTCTTGCGAGCGTTCCGAGCCTGGTGCAAGGCGAAGGGCCGCCAGGGTTCGATTTTGTTGCTCGCGAACATGACGTGTTCATTTCGCATGCGTTCGAAGACAAAGACGCAGTGGTCAGGCCGTTGGCAGCCGCTCTCGTCGCCGAGGGACTCAACGTCTGGTATGACGAGTTTGAGCTGCGCATCGGGGATAGTTTGCGAAGAAAGATTGACCAGGGGCTTGCCAATAGCCGCGTGGGGTTGGTTGTTCTATCGCACGCGTTCATTGCAAAGGGCTGGACCAACTATGAACTCGATGGAATCGTGACGCGATCGGTTTCAGGGGAGCAGGTTCTGCTTCCAATTTGGCACAACATATCCAAGCAGGAAGTTGTCGCATACAGTCCGTCGCTGGCCGACAAGGTGGCTCGAAGTACGGCCACACATACCGTCGAGGAAATTGCCAAGGAAATTTCCGAACTCATCGAGAGCAGGCGTTAACGACGCGCAATGCTTCCAGCAGTCCGCTTTCGGCAGCACCATCCTGGGAAAACGTCATGAGGAGCTGTCGGTAGACGAGAGAGCGATCTACGACACCAGTCGATTCGTACTTGCTATCTGCCACATCCCGCTCCGGAAGGTCGGGTTGTCCCGACCGTGGGCTTCGAGCGCAGCTCGGAACGCGCTTTCCGGCATTCCAAATCGATCATCTAGATCTATCACCATAGTTCTCCCTAGAGCGTAAGAAGCGCAGGCATTGACCATGACCTGCCCCCACAGCGCCCCATAGTTTGCCAAACTCCAGGCAACAAAAAAGTTCGCGGTGTATGAAGCCAAATAGTTGTAGAAACATCAACTTACGTCAACCTACGATATTGCGCGAAAGTTAGGCGTTGTACCTCAGCTGTACCGAGGAGCGCTCCTTCGCATTCAGGCTTCAGCAGGACAGGCAGATGCCGCCAGTCGTCTCAGAACGGAATGGTGTCCTCGTCGTCCTCAGCACCTTCAGTCGGAGCAGGCGCGGGCGGTGGCGGTTGTTCAAAAGAAGTCTGCTGCCAGTCGGCGGCAATAGCTTGCCAATCGACTGTCCTTTCGACTGGCTGTCCGTTTTCGCCGATCTTAAGACCTTCCCCAGACCAAACCGCCCAGAAGTCAGGATCGTTCGACCGTGGTTGCTGGTCAGCCGGCAGGTTGTTCATCTGCACAAGAACTGGAAGTTCGGACGCCCAGCCCAGCAAGATGGCGTAGCGCGACGGCAGGGATGGCAGATCGCGTAGAAGGCCACGCAGGTTGTCGGGTACTAGCTTGTGCACCAACTCCTGGTCACGGTCATTGCTGATGCGATGAAGCAGGTAGCTGTTGCACTGCGAGAGCACGGTAGGCGAAAGCTCGCTTGGCCGTTGTGATGACAAGACCAGTCCCAGCCCGAACTTGCGACCTTCGCGGGCGATCTTCTCGAAGACCTGGCAGCAGATAGCGGCGGAGTTCTGATTCTCCGCATCATCTGCGTAGCGACGAATGAAGGTATGCGCCTCCTCCATCACCAATACGGTCGGCAGAGTCTTGCCGTTGTTGAGCTTGCGGTAGCGCTGCAAGGCTTCCAACGTCATGCGGGCAATGACGGCGGTGATGATATGGACGACTTCCGCTGGCACCAGTGAAAGGTCGATCACCGTGACTGAACCGTTGGAAGCTTGGTCGTCGCCGATAGTCTTGCTCAGCCAATCATTGAGATTGACTCCGTTGGCACTTGAAATAGTCGATCGCATCCGCGCATCGGACAAAATGGTGCGAATTCGAGAAACGAGAAAATCAACGTATTGACTGGAGCTTTCTTGCTCCGCAAGAATTTCCAAGTGATCTGGAAGCTGAGTGCCGTCAAATGGGATCGGAACATCTTCATAAGGGCCATCCTGGAAAGTGATACCTCCGACGGTATCAACCGAACCCTCAAGCGCCGTTACAATTGCTTGAACGCTGGCCTCATTGAATGCTCGATAGTATTCAATTGTCTTTCCGTCCTTGACGAAGCTGTTATGAGCAACAGTCAGCGCACCGTTGATTGCTGCAATTACCTCACCAAGCTTGTGTTGGTCGTCAGTGGAAACCTTGGCCTGAAGGTCAGCGGCTATTGCCTTCAGGCGAAAGCCGAATTTTGTTTCATCGGTTTGAATTTCTCCTGATCGAATATCCCTGCGGATGGATATCAGCCGTGATGACAGATATCGACGCAAGGCTAGTTCTTCTTCCTCCGGTGACGAAGCCGATAGTGCTCGACCAGCTTTAACATCACGCAATGCCTTTCTCAGCAATGGTCGCTGCGTTTTACCGCTGGCTTGGGTGAACGAACTCCACTCCGAGCTGTTCCAGAACCACAGCGGAACCTGAAGCTGTTCAATCCCTTCGGAGGCTTCAACAGCGAAAATGCGGACTTTGCTCATGTCCTTGAATGTATTTGCGTACTCTCCGTTGGGATCGAGCACGATGAAACGAGCATTTGGGTCGCCCCCTTTTCGGGCTTTGCGGGCAGCATCCATCGACCAGCGAATCAATCCCGCAACCGAGCACGACTTCCCACTGCCGGTGTTGCCCAAGACAGCCAAGTGGCGACCGAAGATGCGATCGGGATCAACCTTGACCTCGGCATTGGCTGCCAGGGGGCTTACGCCGATCTTGATGCGTCGGTTCTCACCCGACTCGACAATGGCGCGCAGCTGCTCCTGGGTGGGCAGGATGATGGGGTCGCCCACCGAGGGGTACGCTTCCACGCCGCGGCGAAATTCGTATTTGCCTTCTGAGTAGAACAGGCAGCCCAAGGGATTGAGGCTCATCTTCCGCAACGGGTACGGTAAGTCCACCAAGCCGAAGTCCTGCATCCCCTTGCGTTTCGGGTATTGAGAACGCTCGATGGTGATCCACTCCACCTGGGCTACAAGGTAGCCCTGGTCGCTAGGAGCCAGCACATAGCCATTGACGCGCGGAAACGGGCGTGGAACTCCGGTATTCAATGACACCCCGTCGGGAGCCTCAATGTCCAGCAGAACCTTGATGCCGTCGGGTGAGACGTAATCAATGGTGCCGATGCGCAGCGAGTCGGCGTAAGCCAACGGAGACATGGTCATATCGGCTCGTCTCCGTCACTAGAGGAAGCCTTGCCAGATGGTTTGGAAGACTGCTGAGTCTTCCAGCGTTGATTCAGAAGTTCGCCCATGCGGAACGTCGTCTTGTCGATGGCAGCCTTGGGCATGTAGTGCTCGGTCAAGGCGGTCAGGTCGGCCAAGGCGGGGCCGATCAAAAGACTGATCTGAGAAGGCCTACCCATCTCCTTGTAGGTCTGCATAATTCGACCCAGCGGGTCGTTGTAGGCGATCACCACCAAATGCGTGGACGGAATAGTGAGCATGTCCCGAATGACGCGGTTGATATGCTCATCGCCGAAGCTGTAACCATAGGCCACCAGTGTGCTGTTGGGTCGGCAAACTGCCGCCGCGAAGTCACGGAACAGTTCAACGTAGGGGTAGTCGGCGGTTTCCCTGTCCTTGGCTGCATTGGGATAGATCATCAACGTGTGGGCTGTTGCCCCATCAATGCCGGGAGCTTTCAGGAATGGATCAAAGTCATTCGCACCGAAGGGCAGGCCAATACGCCGAATGTCCTTATCAACCTGTACCCAGTCCACGGAGCCGTGAAGCTTGGTGAAGCGAGCTACGCCCTCGAGATAACGAGGCTCGCCCCGGATGCCAGGCGGGTTGTAGTGCATGTCAAGATCAAGACGCGACGAGCGGAAGATCGGCATCAAGGTGCCGAGGAAACGATCCAGAAGGTGCAAGCCAGCAAGTTCTGCACCAGCCTCGATCAGGCGGTCGTAGTTGGTGGTGAAAATGTTCAGGCGGTCACGGATGCCAGTTCGGCTGGCAAAGCTCATCAGAAAGGTGACAAGCGTATTGAAAGCATCCTCGCGCTTGGTGTCATTGGCGGAGACAATTCTTTTCTCGCTGGCCAAAATGGATTTTGCAAACTCGCTCATGCCTTCCGCAATCTCATTGCGAAGTTCACCTTCACTGCCGTCACCCAAAATTTCCAGCCCTCGCAGAAGCTCGTTGGCAACACGCAACTGGTCTTCCAGATTGTTTGCCTTTCGTCCTGCGGCTTCAGCCGAAACTTTCGCTGAAGCACTGATTTTGTCTTTGTGATTGCTAAGGTTGAGGGCGTCCATGCCAGCCGCAAGATTCCCGGTGGCCAACTGATGAACTGCATGGGTCAAGCCGGAGCCCGCAAGCAGGGACAAATGCTCGGACTGAAACAGCGAAGTTAGCCAAGGCTCAATGCGGGTTCGCAGATCCTTCTGGTTGAACTCTTTGGAGTCGCCGTCCGCCCAGGAGGCATCGTCTCCATCAACAACTCTGAATCCCCCCTCTTCGGTGGAATTGAAAGAAATCGGGCTCCGGTCGTCTCGAACTTTGATTACGTTCTGTCCCGCACTCTTGGTGACTTTATCGTCAGCATTCAAGCTATCGCTGCTCGCGTTCATTGGCGATTCCCCTTACACCACCGTTTTTTTCATCAGCAAATATCTACTGACGCCCCTAATAAATCCCCACGTTCAATAGTCCACCGCTAACGCCCCGCCAAAGAGACTCGTGGCATCTTTTGCAATAGAAATAGCCTCGCGTACTTCTTCGCTAGTCAAATCCAAGGCTCTCAGCTTGCCCTTCACTTCGGCGACGGATTCGATTCGTCGATAGGCTTTAGCGTGCGTTTCTGTGTAAGCAGCCAATCCCTGCAACTTGGGCAGCGCATCGGCCAAGTGCAGGCCATGGGGGTCAACAAGGTCAACCACGACTTTTCCATCCTGCTCGGCGAAGAAGATGAAGTCCGGGCGTACGATCTTGTATTGGTCGCCGTCGATATAGGCGACTCCCAGCGACGACTGCCCAGGCTGCCCAGGATTTCGGTACCAGAAGACGAAGCCTTTGCGCTTAATCTCAGTCTCTACAACCGTTCGCTCCCAACCTTTCAATTCCGCAGGATAGGTGCCGTCCTTGTCGCAAAGCAGGTGGCTCTTCCAGGTCGGTAGAACAGTCTCCTTGTCGTTCTCACGCGACTTGGTCGGCTCGAACTTGGCTTCCGGCTTGACCAGGCCTACGTCCTGCGGCTCGGTGCTCATCTCGATGATCTGCCGGTAGGACTCCTTGCGGTCATCGATGAGCGCCTTGATCTGCGACCCGTACTGCACCAGCCATGCTTTCGCCAGCTTGTCAGCAGTGGCATCGAAATAGGCCTGCACTTCCATCAATAGGCCCAGACCCGCGACGGTTACGCGCGCTTCGGTAATGGCTTCCAGAAATTCTTCCGCATCCTCTTCCGGGTTGGCTACCTTGTAGGCCAGGTGATCGACATAGGTGCGGGAAATGTCCGGACTGAAGATGCGCGCCGCACGCCGGTAGGCGTCGTCGATCACCGCCGTATCGGCATCCTCCCAGAATTCATCGAGACTCTTGGCATTGCCCTTCAAATCGGCTACCACAGTCTTGCCGTCCACGGTCATTACCGCCTTGCGTTTTGCTTCAATCTTCTCCTTTTGGCTTTCCTGGAATTCGTCCAGTGCCTTGTGCATGTGCGCATGGGCAAGCTTGCCTGCACCGGGAAGAATGTCATCGGAAGCCAACTCGTGCGCCAGAGCAGTCAAGCGCTTCGCAGGCTTGGCGCCGCGCTGCGGTCGGGTCTGTGACGGCAAGGCCTCAAATGCTTCCCACACGGCAGCCGAAGCCGCAGGGCTGGGGTTCACCTCGACGTAATCGATGAGGATGCGCCCAAGCGGCGGTGCCGAATCATCGCCGCTCATCAGCGCATCGACTACTTGTTCCACCGTCTTGCGGTCGAACTTCGGCAGCAAGCAGTCCACCGCGTTCAGTCGATCGTTGCCGGGAATGCGGCGCGCCAATGGCGAACGCACCATGCGGCCTAGCAATTGGGTGATGTGGGTGCGGTCGTTGGCGGGACGGAAGGACACCATCACCTCGGCGCGGGGGCAGTCCCGGCCGGTGCTGATGGCATCCTTCGCGATCAATACGCGTACCCAAGCCGATTCCTGGACACGCTGCGGTTCGATGTAGGGAACGTCGCGGTTGCCGAACCGCTGCGTGGTGTGTTCACCGAAGACGTGAGCCACACAGGCCGCAGGTAACTCCGGGTAGCGCTCGAAAATGGTGTCCAGGGCGCGGCCGATTTCGGCCGGATCAGGTGTGTTGGGAACCTGCAACACCATCAGCGGGACGACCACATGCGCTTCTTCCTGCTGCTTGGCATATTCGGCCCAGGCCATGCTCGATTCCTTCAGCTTGCCGGTGGCGCGCCGCACCAGCACCGTATCGAAGTCGCCGGTTTCGTCGGGAATGTCGAGCAGGATGGTGTCCTTGATGAGACCAGACTCCTGCACCTGGGTCGAATCCACCACCACGTTCGGCAGTTTGATGTGCCTGCCTGCGAACTCAATGGCCTTGTTGAAGCGCTCCACCGTGGCCGAAATGCCCCAGACCACCGGGATGCCCGGCACACCACCGGAACCGTTTATGAGCCGCTGGACAATGGTGTTCTTCGCGTTCTGATTGGCAGTGGTTGGCGTGCCCATGCCGCGGTGCGCTTCGTCCAGCACCAGGTACAAAGTCAAGTCCGAGTCTTCGATGGTGTTCTGGATCGTGTCCCACATCGTGTACGACCGCAGGTCAGGGCGAGTTTCCGGCAACAATTCACCGGCCTTGGCCTCCAATTCTTCCTGGTCGTGGCCACGTACCAGCAGACTGTTCTTGCCCAGCTTCTGGGTATTGAGGAAGTAGATTTTCCCGGCCTCGAACTTGGGCCGATTGAAGTTGTTTTCCACTACCACCAGATCGGTGTGGTTGATGCGATCGCTGGCTTCCATCAGGCGGAAGCGGGTCTGTTCGTTCAATGAGGGGTCGTCGCTGAACCAGATCACCACTGCACTTGGATCAGCATCGAAGTCGAATTCGTCGTCGCCGTGGAATAGCGCCTCGAACGCGGCGGCGGCCATGACAGTCTTGCCCGCGCCGGTCACGGCGGTCAGGGAGAATGCGCTCTTGTCGGCCTCGGCATGCCACAGCCGGCGTGCCTTCCTGAGATTGGCCAGGGCATCGCGGACGGCATCGCGCTGGTAGTCCTTGAGGGTGAACTTCATCCGTTATTCCCCGTTGGCAAAGCTGAAGTTGGTCAGGTAGGACTCGTACAGGCGCACGGGTTCCACGCCTTCCGGCAGGCGCTTGGCTATGGCCTGGAAGCGTCTGTCGTCGTCGGTGACGATGTACGCGATGCGCAGTCCATCGACTTTCTTCACGGCCTTGACGAAGGGGGTGGCCATGTCCACCTCGGTCAGCAGGCCATAGGCATCTGCTACTGCCCATCCATCGGTGGGCAGCTTATCGATGCGTTTGCCACACGCGCCGGCTCGCAGCCACAGCAGCGGCGCGATGCGGGCGCAGGCCAGGTTGTGGCTGACCGAGACTGGGGTTTCGTAGGTCAGGGTGAAGAACTCGGCGTTTTCCTCGAAACCTTCGGCCATCGGAAATTCATCAGTGAATTTGTAGTCGCCCTTGATGGGCTGACCATCCGGAGCCTTGCCGGTGATGGCAGCTTCGACACGTGGCTTGGTGATGTGGTCGCATATGCCCATTTGCTCCCACTCGGCATCTCCGGGTCGTAAACCTTTACTCCGTAATTCGTCTTGCTCGGTTGCAGCCACTTCGTTGTTGGTGACGGAGATGCATTGGCGACGGCCAGCATCTCGTCGATTCAAGCGCATAACTGCGTGGGCGGTGGTGCCCGAGCCTGAAAAGAAATCGAGGATGATGGCTTCTGGCTTATTCGCTACGAACAAGCGCAGAACATCCTCTACTGCATAAATACTTTTCGGAAAAGGAAACTTTCGGTCAGGCAGCAGGGCGCGAAGAGTTTTGGTTCCGTAATGCTCGGCATTGTGGGATCGCAGATTCCACTGTGTCGGGGGAGCTTTTGCTCCAAGTTCCTCGTAATAAGCAATTACCGACCCGTCCGCGCGATAGCCTTCGACAATCGCTCGTCCTTCTTCGATGTCTGCAATAGGGCCACTCTTTAGGTATTGAATAATGTACGGCTGCGGCTTTCCAAATTGCTGCTTGCCGGATCGTGCGAACCCCTTCTTCCACCTATCGATAAACGTGGGAACCGTAACGCTCCAATTCATTTCAGTGCCGTCCTCTCGCACTGGGAACACAGCCACGCATCCCGGGCGCTTCGCTACGGTGTGTCGATCTTGCTCATGTGGTATCGGATCTCCAACCGCTTCAATCAGTCCCGTCGCTTCGTTTACGTACACTGGATAGAACTGCGCAGGGCGTGTTCTCCGCACCGACTGCAGGTCGCGCCTTCGTGCCGTTTGCCAGTCCAGTCCGATTTTTTTGGGAGCATCCTCCTCGCTATCCTCGGAATCCCTTTCAGCAGCGTCTATTGGCTTACTGCCGAGAAGCGGAGACGCACTAGGCGTTACGTCCTGAGCGCCGAATCGTGCAATGAATATGTATTCGTCTACGCGCTTGAAGCCCTCGCTGACACCGACACCTTTAGGATTGATTTGCGTCGAAATCATTCTGATCCTGGCTTCAGGAAGTACCTGCTCCATCAGCAATCCGAGCCGCAGGTACTCTTTTTCGTCGATGGTGGCGATCAGCACCGAGTCATCTGGATTTAATAATTCCTTTGCCGCCATAAGGCGGCGCTCCATCATCGCCAGCCATTTGCTGTGCCGATAAAGGTCGTCCTTCTCGACGTAGTCGTTGTTGTATTTCCAGTCCTTCGCTCCCGTGTTGTACGGCGGGTCGATGTAAATGGCATCCACCATGCCGCGGTGCGTGTAGGTCAATGCCTTCAGCACGTGGTAGTTCTCACCGTTGATGACCGTGTGGAACGGCTTGTCGCCGCCACGCTGCACCTTGCCGGTACTGACCAGGCCCGGATAAATCGTGTCGCGGAACTCGGCCACCACCACCAGGTCATCCAGTGCCACCGACTGGGTTTCGGCTTTGACCGCGCCCGGCAATTCCAGGTCGGCGACCTGCTTCGCCTTATGGATGGCCTTTACCTGCCAAAGCCGCTGGTCGCCCCTCTTGGTGGAACCACGTTCCGGCAGTACGCGCACCTTGTCGCCCTTGCGGATGGGGCGCTGCGGTAGTTCAACTGCTTCGGGGCTATGACGCTCGAAATTCAGGCCAAACGACAACCGCGCTGACAGCACCTTGAACTCCCGGTCTAAATCCGCCCCCAACTTCGGGTCTTTGGACTTGGCCTGAGCAATCAAGTCGGTTAGTCGTGACACAGCGCCCCCTGTAACGTGTTCATGCATTCCCCAACGGCAAATACAACGTATGCGAATTCGCCGTGGCTTTGCGGAAGCCATAGGCGCGATAGAAACGGGCCGCTTTCTCGTGCAGCGTGTCCACCAGCAACACGCGCACGCCAAGCTGCTCGCGCAGCCCCAGGCTACGGGCCACGGCATGCGCCAGCAGGTAATCACCATGCCCCTTGCCCTGCTCACTGGCCGAGACGGCAAGTCGCCCCATGCGAATGGCCGGCACCGGGTAGGTGGGCAGGCGCTTTCGATCCACCTCCTGCAAGTCGGTCAGCAGAAGCTGGGCAGCGGACAGGCTGTAGTAGCCGAGGATGCGGGTCGGATCGGCGTCATCCACCAGGACATGCGTGGTGCTGATGCCGTCGCGATGGTGTTGGGCGGCCTGCTGGCGCAGGTAGGCATCCAGCGTCGGCTCACCACACTTGAATCCGTCGCGGTTGTGCCGCTTGGGCTTGAGTTGCTCGACAACCAGCACGAATCAGACCTGCCCGGCGCGGGCGAGGGCCTTCTTCAGCTTGGCATTGGGCTGGAAGGGGGCATCCAGCGCTTTGAGGAAGCGCCGGGATTCTTCAGCCGAGAGGGTGACGGTCAGTTCGGCAGCCATGACGCTTTCGGCTTCGCGCAGTACCGCATCGCGCACGAATGCGGATAGCGGCGCGCCCCGCAGGTCGGCGGCACGGGTAATGCGTGCCTTGTCCTTGGCGTTCAGGCGGATTTCGAGACGAGCGGCGGCAGTGGTCATGGCGGTTCTCCTTGTACGGAATAATACCGTACAAAGGCCGCAAGTCAATCGTCAGTCCAGGACTTCACTGGCTGGCGTGGCCCTGAAGCGAGGGCATGGGCCAGCGACAGGCCCTTGGCGGAAGGGGCGGAGAGCCCGGCTACAGCGGGCAAACCGAGGCGACTTACATCACTGCCACTGGAATGTCGGTGGCGCTTCCGATGAAGCCGGTATGCGCCGGTACTTGGCCACGACCAGGCTGACAGCAGCATCGTCCGTCATATCCAGCTCTTCTCGCTCCGAAACCAATCCGGTCTGCCGGCGGCGTATCTCGGCCAGCCGGTCTGCGCTGGCTTCGGCCTTGGCTTCTTCATCGGCCATTGCCGCCGAGCAGTCGGCGATGTGTGAGTTGATCAGTTCGCGGGCCACTTCGTAGGCCAGTACCTGGTCATAGGTGTAGGTCATCTCATCCCCCACGTCGGCAGCCGCCCCACTTATCGAACAGAGTTCTGCTGTTCAAACGAATGGGGCTAGCTTCGAGTATCACGGTCCGCCGCTACGAGGGCGGCGGACCGGTTCTATATCCCTGCGTCGCTCATCAAGCTAGCAACAGTGGTTCCCAACCCTTCGGCCACGCGCCGCATCGTCTGCAATGTGATGTTCCGCTCGCCTCGCTCAATGGAGCTGAAGTAGGCCCGGTGCATCCCGATGGCATCCGCAAAGGTGTCCTGGCTGTGGCCCGAGGCCAGCCGACGTTTGCGCACCGCGCCCCCATACTTTCGCTGAAGCGATATCTCATCCATGAGCACACGCTATGGATGTGATACTTCTACAGCTACGCCTTCATATGTAGTCTACATATATATATCAGATCGGCCAACGACAATGGCTTGGCTCCTCATCGACACCGAATCCGACCTCCTGGTCGAAATCCCAGCCTCAGCGCTCGCGCCGGAGACGGTCAGGGCGCAATGGGAGCGCTTGGGCAATGACGAGGCCAGAGAGGCTTTCGGGCAGAAGCTTGGCGCCCTCCTCGAATCCTCACTGATCGATTGCCTGGATAGCGATCTGAAGCCCCCCACCGCAGCGCAAACGGCTTACGCGATTGCGATAACCAAGAGACTCGGCGTACCTGCATCGGCCGAAGTGTTCCGATTTCGCTATGTGATGACTGATTTTCTGAAAGAACATGCGCCCGTGTTCAAAGCTCTGGCCACCAGCGCATCAAAAAACAGAGCGCGGAAAAGCGGGGCAGGGTAGGCCGGCTACTTTGGCCTGCGCGGTGGAAGCGACTCCACCGTCGCTTCCGGCAGCGCGCCCAACTGCGCCAGCTGATCTCTTGAGCCGCGGTACGACTCATAGAACTGCGCCCACTTGCTGAAGCCGCCCAGTTCGCCGACCGTGCGGATCATCGCGACGTGGGATGCCGTTAGCAGGGCGACCTGCGATTCGAGCTCGGCGATGCGCACGTCGCGATCTGCCAGTGCGCTGGCCGCGGCGACACCGGAGAGCTTGCCCGGCCTGCCACGCCAACGACGGAACTCGGCTTGCCGCTCCTGATACTGCGCAAGCATGTGGCTGCGTTCGGCGCTCCGGGTGATCGACGACGCCGCATTGATTCGCGGATGCAATCGTGCAACTGCCCGCGCGGTGATGTCCTCGTCGCGCGAGAGCAGGTCGTCCAGCACTCGGCGCATTTCCGGATCGGAATCGGATGTGGGTTGTTCCAAGCTGTCGTTATCCATCCATGACTCCCGTGCGGCGAGGAAGAGAGAGGTCGGGACCATCGGGAAATGGCTTTTCGCCCTGTTTGGTCGCTAAGAGCGTACGCACGCCGTCAAGCCGGACCTTGGCATGCTGAATCTGGTTTGTGCGGCCGATGCTCTTTGATGGCTTGGCCTCCGCGGTCTCGACAGCTGCGGCCAACTTGAGTTCGAGGGTGCGCAGATGGCCACGATTCTCGGGCAAATTGGTCGCCGAAAGATGGCGGCAGCCGGAAAAGCACTCCAGATGTTTCGGGCACGGATCGACAGTGAAGCTGTTCAAGCAATGCCCGTAGGGAGTCGCGTGAAAGCCGTCGGCTTCGACCTTCAGGAACTCGAACGCTGCGGTGTCGCCCTCGCTGCTCTGGATCCGCTTGAACGCATCCACGATCGGACCGCTGGCTTTGCCGGATTGGATCATCTTCGCGACAGTGCTGGCTTTCTCGCCGAGCGCCATTTCCACGTCGGCAGGCAGTTCGAGTTGATCCAGCTCTTCCGCCAGGCTGCGATGATCGTATTCGTAGCTTTGGGCCACGCTGCGGCGATTGAAGCGTTTGGAGATGATGGTATCGGCCACGCCGAGGCGGAAAAGCTCGGTGTTCTGGAGGTGGCGCAGGGTGTGGGAAGTGAGCACCAACGCTTTGTCGCCGTCAGACTGCCCATATCGTTTGAACAGCGTATCGCAGGACTTCTGCTCGCCAAGGGAAAGATTGACCAAGCCCGTATCGGGCCGGCCAACGGAGACGTATCGGGTGACATCGCAGACCCCGTTGTTTCGCTCCTCAGCCAGGGATCGTTTCGGATGCAGAAAAAGGAACTCCCAAGAAGCAAAGCTGCGATCGGCCAGACTGAAAAGCTCGGTGTCCGGCAACTTTGAAGCGGTCGCGGCACGAAGGTAATTTTCAAGATCTCCGATTTTCACGAAGACCTTGCTCATGTCATGCTTGCCCCTGAGCGAGATGGCCGTGCCATCAGCGTTTCTTAGTGCCAATGCGCCACCATCCTTCCCGTCAAATTCGGCCATCCGACGAAAGTACATACGAGCGGTCGCACTCATTTCGCCTTGAGAACGAACGCTCCTCTGATCCTGCATCTTCTGGAGCTCGTCGAAGCACTCGGTCGAGTAGTTTTGCCGGCACTTCTGTATCCAAGACCGCTTTTGCTCCTCGCTCATGTCTAGCCAGAAAGCGTTTCCAGTGAGGCGAGTGTAAATTTGCGTGACCGGGACCAGCTCACTGAGCGCAAAGTCTGGCAAAACGCGCCCTGTTTCAGTCTGCTTCCTCAGCGTGTTTCGTAGCGGGTTGGTGATTGCCGCAGCACGGGTCAGGGTCTCGCTCACAATCTCCTCGAACATCTGGGGAACGTAGTGAGTCTTGCCGATGAGCACCTTGCTGTCGGCGTTCTTTGCCTGCTGCTTTTCGGCGAAGTGCCGGATCATGAGCGATTGGGAATACCCACCTAGCTCCCCTGCAGGCCGCTGCTTCGAGTCGTAGTAGTGCCGGTCCGTCCGCCACTCAGCGGGAAGGAGCGTGGCCTCTCCAATTCGGAAGCCCGTCAAGATCATGATGCGAATGGCTGCAAAGCGCAGTTCGTCCATGAAGGTCAGGGGCTGCTCGGTCATGACGATCCGGACCAGCTCCCAGAACGCGCGACGTTCGGGTAGGCGCTCAGCGCGTTTGCGATCTTCCAGGTTGTGCCGAATCTCCGCGTGAGAATTGAGAAATTTGGACCGTCGAGTGGCTCTAGGCTGGAGGCGTGCGGCGGCGAGGGCAGGGTAGAGCGGTCCCACATCGGCCAAGTGGTTGGTATCAAACAACACCTTGGTCAGCCCCGCGATCAAATCGCCAAGCTTGCCCGATGCCTGGATGCTGTTGCCGGTACGAACCGCGAGAGCCATCTCATCAACAGTGACACTCCATGGCTCGGTGTCTGCCGCACACGTAGCGATCACGCGCAAGGGACGTGCCACATTGTTGGCGATGTGACCGAACGAGTTGCGGCGAACAAACAGCTGTTCCATGACGGCAGCTTTGATGATGTCTTGCCATGCGGGCGACAAAGTGCGACCAGACAGAACCGGCAGCCCGTTGGAAGAGCGGGCTGCGTTGAGCGCATCAAGTGCCGAACGTTCCGAACTGAAGTGGCGCAAGCGATGCTTGGGAACGACGCCTCCTGCTAGCGCAGTGAGGTCCCAGTCATGCCCTTTGATCGCCGTGCCGCTCTGGTCCAGGGGAATTTCCCAGGCAACTCCATGCGTTGCGGCCAGCTCTTTTCCGAGCTGGATGAAAGCTGAGAAGTGGGGATTCAAGACGGCGAGCCTTCGAGCTCAACCACCACCGCCTGAACTTCGGCGATCGTCCGTTCAAGCTGTAGATAGGCGGGCGAAACCGCGTCGCCACGAGATGAGTCATGGAAGAACCGCGCCACACCCCGAAAGTCGGCTAGAACTTTCGAGTGCATCTGAACGTCGTGAATCGGCATGAACTTCCTGCAGCCATAGCAGGACAAGATCGGGTTGTAGGGACACGCAGCCTGCCCGGAGGTGCATCCACCGATCCCCGCGATCGGCACACCATGTGGCGCTCCGCCGATCTGCTGGGATTCCTTCAATTACGCGAGTTCTTCGGGGCCAATAAACCGATCGTGGCCAATGCGAGCCACGCGCTGATAGATCTCAGAGATCCCCAGTGCTTTGTTCACCCGCTCAGCCTGGTTGGCCGATGTTTCGTGGTACACAAGCGCAGTAGTCATATCCGAGTGCCCAAGGAACTCGGCCAGTTCCTCTTGGCTTGCGCCGGCGTCAACGAGGCGTTGAGCGGCTGTGTGCCGCAGATTGACGGCAGTCGCGCCGAGCTCGAGCAGATCGCGAAGTAGGGAGCTGATGCGACGACTTGCTTCATTAGCGGATGTGGCGCCGAACACCCTAGCGCCCGCATCATCGCCATCAGCCTGAAAGCGTCGATCGATCTCGACGAAGAGTGGGGTCCACTCGCGTTTCACTCGCCTAAGCAGCGGCTTGGCGGCACTGGAACTCCGCTGCTTTGCCATGCGGAATGTGATGTGGACGGACGCGAGCATGTCGACGCCTCCTCGACGAACTTTTACGTCACAAAACGTGAGCATTGCAATCTGAACCGGTCGCATTGCGAACTGGTACGCACAAAGCAACATCGCTGCGTCTTGCACATCTTCGAGAGCCAGCAACGACTTTTTGGCCTGGAGCGCCGCTTCATCCAAAAACCGAACTACTGCAGCTTCATCGTCCACCGAAATAAAGGCTTCACCGGACCGAACGACGGCGTATTTGTCTTTAAAGGGGAGGGGCAGGGCAGATATTACGTCGTGATAGGAATCTGACCAGCCATTGATGCGATGTTGGCAGAGCAGTTTGAGGATCGATTTGGCGCAGGAGTAGGCGTCTGTAGGCAAGGTTTTCGCGAAGAACGCGGTCCAAACGGATGAAATGCCTGTGGGTCCAGCACCCAAAAGTCCAGCAATATCTTCTTGTCCAAAGTGCTTTCCGCCGAGCGTGTACTGTGCGGCGGTCCTCGGCGCGAAGTCCTCTCCAATGATGCGCAGAAATACGTGTTTTAGCAGGATTCCAAAGGCCTCTTGAACCAGATCGAAATCGATGTTGATAACGCTTCCATTCGCATGGACTGCAAAGCGATTGGCTGCTGCAGGACATCGAATCGAGCGAAGCGTGTCATCGAAATCGTCGTAGTACCTAATCACCGACGGCAATGGTGGAAGTTGCGCGACGACTTCGTGCAACACTGACGTGTCGAGCCATGGACGATGATCACGCTGTAGATCCATTTGTCTTTCCAAGGGCGAAACTCAGGAAGGAATTGCTCTCAGAATCTCTACTCGATCGTCAAATGCGTTGTTCCACACCGACGACAGACGGTCTTCGAACACCGCTCGCGCATAGCGAACGGGCATTTGTGATTCTCTCGACCAGCCGAAGAAGGCCCGGAGCTTCTGCAGTGCTTCATCCATTGAGTCCCCATGGTGAAGCAGCTGATTCAGTCGCACTACGGCACACGTATGACGAAGGTCGTGGGGTGTGACCGATTGTTTCCCGCTTCGGTCCTTCAACTCTCGGAGAATGGAGGGTGGCAGGCCGGCGGAGATTTTCAGGAACATCTTCGTCAAGGATTCAGTGGACAGCGGACTGTCCTGCTGTGTGTTCAGCAGGAAGGCGTGACCTGGCCTACCTCGATAGTTTTCAACATAGGTTTGCATTAACCCCGCGACCGCTTCGCTCACCGGCAATTGGCGGACAGAGTTCGCCGACTTGATGCTGGGTCTGGAATACCGCGGGTCATCGCCGTCATCGGAATACGGGCTCTCTTGCACGTTCATCCAGCAGCGAGACCTCTGCTGCCTTTCATCAAAACCGTCCTTGATCACGTCCGCGGTAAGCAACAGGAGCTCGCCGCGTCGAAGCCCTTGATGGAGCATCAACAGGAAGGAAATAAAGGCGAGCCATCGCGTGTGCTGTCGTGCAAAGGGATTGGTAGCCGAAGTCGGATCCAGCATTTCGTAGAGCGCCTTGATCACGCTCGCCGGCAATGAACGGACCTGGCTCGGTTGGCGGCTCCTGCGGACGTGGAGCTGCCCATACAAGTGGGATAGCCGATGCAGACGAGCTTCAATCTGCCGGAGACGGTCGGTTGGCAACGTTGACTTGGACAACCAGGTGACCACCGACCCGACAAATGCTAAGCCAGCGCGCCAACGTGATTCGTCCGCCGGACCAACGGAAGGTTGATTGCGGATCGATATGAACCAGGACTCCAGGATCTCGGCGAGCACGACATCGTTCAGGTTGCCCAAGGCGTCATCCAGCGCGTGGGCGCCGAACTGACGGTCCGCATGACCGTACAAACTCTCGATGTACCGAAGCTTCTTTACCTGGCTAGATGCGGCGAGGTCATGGTTGGACATTAACGCCCAGACGCTAGCCCAGTAACGAGGCAGCCTGTGAACATCGTCAACAAGTAAGGCGCCACGTAATGAGGCTGGAACCAGAGGATCCGTAAGCACATTGAGCAAAGGCTGTTTCCTGTTGAGGAAGCAACACTATAGGTACCATCGAACATAGGTTCTGTTGCGGACAGAAGGCTCCAATCGAGGGCTTCCACGCAACACCGGGAGAAGTACTAGATTTTCGCATAATGTACAGATCGCCGGAACTGAATGCGGGCGCATCGAGTGTCGCTGCCTTCGCTTCCAGCGAGAGGGCAGAGGCCAGCACCAGCAGCGATGCGGTCGCCGCCAGCTTCCGCCACACCGCCTTCTCCTCGCGACTGATTGCCCGCGCCTCGCCGACGACTCCCAGTACCCGAGCAAGTGGTACGGCGCTTAGGCCGGCAATCGTGGCGCACACGACTGGATCGGGTAGCCGAACTCCTTTGCGGTAGCCCGACAGCGCTTGCTTTGACACTCCGAGCCGTTGCGCAAGTTCGGTATCAGTACGCACCCCGCATACTTCTTTGCACTTGTCAAGTAGAGAATTAATGTCCATCCGGTACGCACCCTGTTGACTTCTAGTCCTCACCCAGCGTACAACGCCAGCAGTACGCAGACTGCGTACCGCCCGAACCCGGTGCCCTAGCCGGGGGAGGGCGTTCTAGGGCGCTAGGGCAGGGGACAGGGGACATGCAGAAGATCATCGAAGCCGCCGCCGATGCGGCCTTTGACCGGTACGAGGAGGCCAGCGCACGCGCTGCCCGGTACCTAACCGGTGCGCAGCCGGAACTGTTCGACACCGCATCCGCAGAAGCCGCTGAGTGGCACGGCATCTGGCAGGCCTGCGAGCGGGCGGTGCGGTCGTGAATCCCGAGTTCGGCATCTTCCTGTGCGTGGTCTGGTTTCTCGTCTACATCGCCCGGGCCTGCGAAGCGCATGAGCGTGTGATGCGCGTTCTTGAGGGGCAGCCGGGTCGCGAAATCATCGCGCTTGGCGCCGTGAGTGTTCCGGCGTTGCTCTCGGAGCGGATCGGTACGGAGGCGCGCGAGGCGGCGTCCACGATTCCAGTGGCGGTGTGGCATGGGTGATTCCTGTAACTCCGTCAGCTGCGTTCTCGGCGTTCTGACCATCGCGTATCCCGTCGCTGCGCTTGCGGTGTTCACTTCGTTGGGCTTCGCGGGCGGCTGGCTCGCCTGTCGTCGCTGGGTGCGCCGGCATGGCTGACGGTTCCCGCGTCGAGGTTTCGCCGGAGACGCGCGAGCGCGCGTTCTGGACGGGGTGTGCTGGTGGCGTAAGACACCACTTTTCCGGTGCGGAGGAAGGAAAAGAGTCGTGGGAGCCGGCAATTGGCCCGAGGAGTAACACGGGCCAAAAGGGTGGGGCAGGGGCGTTGATTGACTACTGCACCGCCGTTTTGCCTGAAAGCTCTATTGAAGAACACGGCGTGACTTGGCTCCCGAACCTGATTGGGCAGCTGTTCGGTACGAACGGCGCGATTGTCGTGGGCTCGATCCGGAACAAGGGCTGGCAGCACTACACGCAAACCGCCGTCTTGCTGGATCGCGAGGGCGAGATGGTCGGTAAGGTCGGCATGGGCGGCAATGGCGGCACGATCTGTATATCGCTCTCGGGTGCCGGCTGCCGGTGGGTCACGCGCTGGGACAACGTTGCCAAAGCCATTGAGCGCTGGCGTGGCCGGTTGTCCCGCGTCGATGTGGCGTTCGATGACTACGACGGCGAGCGCTTGGACGTGCATGCAATGCGTCAGCGCGCAGCCAATGGCGACTTCGCCAGTGGTGGGCGCCCGCCGATGCATCGCTTCCTGTCCGATGAAGGCCATGACACCGGCTGCACGCTCTATGTGGGCAGCAAGGGGCACAAGGAACTGTGCGTTTACGAGAAGGGGAAACAGCTAGGGATGAAGTCGTCGCCATGGGTGCGCGCTGAGGTGCGCATGTACGGCAAGCATGCTGAATTGCCGCTCGATGTGCTGACACGTCCCCTCGATTACCTGCGCGGCGCCTATAGCGTGCTGCAGGAAATCATCACCGGCTTTTGCACCCGTATCCGCACCACGCGCAAGGCCGTCGAAGCGACCGGCACTGCCATGGTCGAGTGGATGCATCGGCAAGTCGGCCCCGCAATCAATCTTCTTCGCGAAGCGTTCGGCGCTAGTTGGTCCGACTTCGCAGAGGTCCACATCGCCCGTACTGGTCACCCGGGCAGATTCCGTGGAGTAGCCAAAGGTGACCGCCTTGCCCAACTCATGAGGGAAGAGCTATGCCCAATGTCATTGTGAAAACCGCCCAGGTCGATGAAACGATCAACCAGAAAAGCGGCGCCATCATCCGTAGCCAAACCGCAGGCCTCGACCTCGGCAACGGTTTCCATCTGCCGTTCCGCGTCGGTCTCGGTAAGCGTCCCGCGTATCCGGCCGGCAACTACGACATCGATCCGAAGTCGTTCGCGTTGAACGGCTATGGCGATCTGACGCTCGGTCGCTACGTCGATCTGGTGTCGGTCGACCACAAGCCCGCCCCGGCCGGGAAGTAACAGCCATGCCGCGCGTCTACCAGTGCATCGAGTGGAACGACACCACGCAGCAGTGCGACGTAGCGGCGTGGATCGAACAGGCGTCGATCCTCGACGTTCTGCCCACGGTGGAACAGGCGAACACCGTGGGGGGTGCCTTCTTCGCCTCAATCGTCGCAATCGCAGCACTGTCGCTGCTCATCCCTAGGAGTCAAGACCATGAATGAAAACAACACCGCCGCCGTCGCCGTGAAGTCCAGCGCCAGCGGTCCCGCCGCCCTTGGTGGCTTGCTGGCCCTCTCGTTGGTGCCCGGCTTCGCTTTCGCGCAGTTCGACCCGGCGCCGATCCTCGCCGACTTCGCGACCTATACCGCCATCGGCGTGACCATCATCGGCGGCTTCATCGCCGGTCGCTGGGCACTGCGTGCCATGGGTCTGCTGGGCGGTCGCTGATCGTCCGGGCGATTCGTGCCCATCCGGGCCGGCTTCGGCCGGCCCATTTTATTCGTGGAGGTGATGCCGTGGAAGGTTTAGTGATGCTCGCTTGGTGGTGGTGCGTATCGAACGTCGCCGCGACGGTAATGCTGAAATGATGCGCTGGCTCGCGCGGTACGCGGTGCGCCGCGCGGTCGGGCGCGTGATTTGGATCGTCGTCGGCCTTGTGGTGTTCGGCGTGCTGTCGTTTTTCGGCATCGGCAACGCGCATGCGCAGAGCCATTGCGGTGCGCCACATCTCAGTGCAGCAGCGCAAGCCGCTGGAAGTTCGTTGATCTATGGGAACGAGGGTGAAGCATTTAGCGCATGTAATGGGATCGCGCGTGATGTAGCTCATGGCGATAGCGGTGGTGATTGGATGCGGCATGCGACGTTCGATAGTTGTGAAGTTGATGTGGTTGCAAAGAAGGTAACGGCAACGTTTAACGATACTTTTTTAAAGAATCCGGGCTCAACGCCAGCATGCAGTGAGAACAACCCTATAAGCGGTTCTGTAAGCGTCACGGGATGGAGCTATTCAAGTAGCTGCGCGGATCGTTTGCCGCTTGAGGGTCATTTCTACGGTGCAACCGGTGCGTACGCGCTGTGCGAGAGTGGGTGCGTTTTTCAGGGCGAGCCTTTGGGTCGCTGCCTGACAATCGTAGTCGATGCCGAGGAATCTAGGTATTGCGACAGTTGGGTTCCCTCTGGTTTGACATGTACGCCGGGCGCAGGTGGTTTTCCGTCTACGCCGCCGGGTCAGACGCCGCCCGATGGTGATAGCGATGGCAGCAGTGACGGCAACGATTCGTCGCCGAACAATCCGGGGCAGGGCGGCGGCGGTATGGAAGGTGGGTCTGACGAAGACGGCAATTGCGGTGGGGAAGGGCAACCGGAGTGCGGTAATCCCGGTTCCGGTTCCGGTAATGGCAACACTAGTGGCGGCGGTGGCGACTGTGGCACGCCGCCTTCAAGCACTGGCGATCCGATCCTCGCTCAGATTGCGTTTCAAGCTTGGAAGACGCGTTGCGCGGTGGAAGCGCGGGGCGACGGCGACGACGATGACGACGGCGATGACGGGCGCGCAGAGCGCACCGCCGATGGTCAGGCGTTGGAAGGCGACATTAACGCCATGGAAGCCGAATTTGGAACAAACATCTTCGACGACAGCGCACCGAGCGAGGCCATCAATCCGAATTGGCTGTCGTTTGGCGGCGGCTTGTGTCCGGATCTGTCCGTTTCGCTCCCGTGGGGCGGCGCTTGGGCCCCTCCGGCTGCGTTCTGCTCGTGGATTTCATGGCTTGGGGTGTTCTTTCAATTGATTGCGATGGTGTGGGCGCTCCGCATCATCGCGGAGGGCTAAACGATGCCGCTTCCCGCATATCTGGCTGTTGGTGGACTGGCCTACATCCTGAAACGCGTTCTGCTGTGGGTGCTGCTCGCTAAGGGTGCCGCCATCGTGGCGCGCATCCTCGGCGTTCTGGGCCTCGCGTTCTTCACCAATGAGCTTGTCATCCAACCTGTGATGAACATGATTCAGAACACTGCCGGCGGCATTCCCGCAGAGCTTCGGGTGTGGCTCTCCGCGCTCGCGATCGACAAGGTCATCAGCATCGTCTGTACGGCGTACCTTGTCCTTGCTGGCAAGCGCGTGTTGCTGGGCAGGGCGGGTGCATGAGTACGCCCATCGGCCAAACTGCATCGATTACGCTGCTGACCGCATTGCCGGGGTCGGGCAAAACGCTGCGCATTGTCCAGTTCATCAAGGAAGCGAACGACGCGGGGGAACGCGTTTTCGTGACCAATCTCAACGGCTTGAAGCTGCCACATATCCCGTTCGAAGATCCGCGCCAGTGGCAAGATATCCCGGCCGGGTCGGTGCTGGTCGTTGACGAAGCGCAGAAGTTCTTTCGCACGCGGCGTGGCGGCGATGCGCCGGATTACATCACCGCGATGGAGACGATACGACACGAGGGCGTGCGGCTGGTGCTGGCAACGCAACAGCCGGATTACCTTGATTCCCACCTGCGCGGACTGGTCGGTCTGCACGAGCATCTAGTGCGCGAGGATGGCAAGGAAGCCAGCACGATCTATCGCCACGTCGAGTTGATGGAGAACGTGCGCAGCAGCAAGGCGCGCAGCCGCTACGACCATGAGACATGGGCTTTTCCGAAGGAGCTTTATGCCCTGTACGACTCCGCCCAGGTGCATACCGTTAAGCGCGTGGTCAAGAGTCGGGTTAAGCGTGGAATCATCCTGGCCGCTGTGGCGTTAACGTTGTTCGTCGGCTCGCTTACTTGGGTCTCGGGTCTGTGGGGCGGATCATCGGACGCAAAAGCGGAGGCGACCCCGGCCCCTGCCGGGCCGGTGACGGCCGGGCAGGGGCCGGGGTTGTCCTCCGCAACGTCAAGTCAGTTGACCGCGCGGCAGGCGCACGAACCCGAAGCGTTGGATGAATACTTCGCGAGGCTGCGAGCGCGTACGCCTTCCATGCCTTGGACCGCGCCCATCTTTGATGATCGGCCAGTTGTATCGGAGCCACGCGTGTACTGCATGATCAGTGGGCACGGCTACGAGGAGGGCAGCGGTTGGAGCGATGGGGGATGCACCTGCCTGACGGAACAGGGCAGCCGGTACAACCTCGGTCTCAATGAATGCACGCGCTTGGCGCGCTATGGGATGCCCTACAACCCGTATCGGCAGGAAGTGCAAGCGCAGGAAGCGGCAGGCGTTGCAGAGCCATCGCCGGCACTGGCGCCGCCGCCAACCGTTGGGGGCGGCACTGTCGGCACCGCACCGCGGCCGCATCTTGATCCCGAGTTCGGAACCATGACCCGCCCGACGTTGGGAGATTGATCCGGCTACACTCCCGGCAAGGGGGTGTCCAATGCGTACCGATGGGGAATTTCCGTTCTGGTCGATGGTGCTGGCGGTGCTGCTGGCGCTGATTGCGCATGACCTGCTGCGGCTCGCGGTCGGCGCCATCGTGGCGCGCCAAGCGATGGAGGAAATTACCCGCCAGATCGATGTCATGTCGGACTCTGCGCCCGCTGTTCGCCAGCGGCCGGCGTCGGCTGAACTGCCCAGGTACCCCGGGCCGATCAGCGCCAAGGCGTCCGGCGCGGAGGTGGCTTGCATCAATGGCGTGCAGGTGCGTCGCGTTGCCAATGGTTGGGATCAAGGCAAGCGCGAGCGCTGTCAGGCGTATTCGCCATAGCCGGAGCTGCGGGCCCGCGCTGCGGGCCGTTGACGCCTTATCCGGCACGGTTCCCGAAGCGTTCGGCATGCCAGTCCGAGTTTCGCACCCGAAGCACCGTCACCACGTCCTGCCGAACCGCTTTTCTCTGCGCGTTCCGGGCGCGGGCGGCATCCCGGCGCTGCTCGAGCGCCTGGCGCCAGGCGAGCCCCTCGAGGCGCTTGGGACTGAAGCGCTCGCCATGCGGCGAAACGAGATCCCGACCGGCCAGCCGCCAGCCCTTCCACGGCCCGTAGAGCGGCGTTCGGTTGTGGATGATCCGGTCGTAGTGTTCGGCCGGGGTCTCGTCCTTACAGTGCCAGCACTCGACCATGGCGGCCTCCTTGCTGCAGCAGGCGGGCAATCGACCGTAGCAAGCGGGCGGTGAGCATCCGGGCCCCAGTCCGGATACTTCGCATAATGTACATTATGTAAAGTTCCAGACGGTAGGGTCTGGGAGCGTGAATGTCGGTGTCGCTAATTGTTGTCCTTTGCCGGAAGATCGCGCCCCTCCTTGATTCTAAAGGACATTCTTTTCGGTGAGGACATCATTTAGCGTCTCAGCGACTTGGCAAGTTGCTGTTCCATGGCCAAGGCGCGCGCCTGCTCGCGAGCTGCCTCACGCCTGGCCTCAATGGCGGCGGCATGGGCGATATGCAGCTCCTGACGCCAAGCCCGCCGAGCGGTCGCATGCTCGCGAACTGCCGCGGCGTGCTCGCGGCGGAACGCCTTGGTTTCCTCGCGCGCACGATCTACTTTCCACGGTGCGCACGTGTAGGGCCAGGCTATCGCGCTCGGCAGCGGCCGCGACTTCCTGCGCCTGTTCTGGAATACCGAACACGAGCAGTACGTCGTCCAAGCGCCACCTTTCGCGATGAACTGGAGTGTGGGACAGGTAGGCAAGATGACCGCTGGAAAATTCCCGCCCGAAGAACCCGTCGGCATCGTGGAGTCGGCCGACCACATGGTGATGCTGCGCAGCCTGTATCTGCAGCAACTGCGGGATCGTCTGGGAGGACAGGCGGTCATTGACACCACCACCGCCGCACAACGGAACGGACGGATATGGGACAGCCTATCGGCACGTGCCGGCGAGTAGAACTCCCTCCAATTCGGCGCGGAGATCGCCTATGGCCAACGTCTGCTTTGGGTGGAAGCTGCCCTTCCCTACCCCCGATAACCATCCCTAATCCCCTGCCCAATGAAGCCGGAAGGAGCCGCCATGCTCAGCATTACGCCTCCCCGCCTACGATGGAATACTTCAGCCGGGCTGCGCCAAGGTCTGCGCGTGGGGCGTGGTCGGTTGGAGCCAAAGGGAGGTCTTTACGTGAACACCAACGCCACGCACCCGCGCTTCGTCTACGTCCTCTCGGACGACCCAGTGGGAACCACTTGAGCAAGCAGACGGATGACCCTACGCTGGCGGTTGCCCAATACAGCACCAGCCCCCAAGGATAGTGCACTGAATGCAGCCGTTCCGCATTGCCGTTCCGCAACACGCCATAGAGGATCTCTACCGTCGGCTCGATCGCGCCCGCCTGCCTGGTAGCGTGGATGAGGGTAGTTGGGAAGATGGGGCGAGCCTTTCCTTCATCAAGCGTCTTGTGCACCACTGGCGGTACACGTTCGATTGGCGCACTGCGGAGGCCCGGCTCAACGAGCTGCCACAGTTCATGGCCAAGATTGGTCAGCTCGACGTGCACTTCGTCTACCAAAAGGGTGTGGGACCGGCTCCACTACCCTTAGTGCTGACCCATGGCTGGCCAGGCTCGTTCATCGAGATGGAGCGCATCCTCCCGCTTCTGACTGATCCGGGCTCCCATGGTGGGGACCCTGGAGATGCCTTCGATGTCGTGGTGCCTTCGCTTCCAGGTTTCGGATTTTCGCAGGCACCTACCGAAGCGGGCGTGAGCTCAAGACAAGTCGCGCAGATGTGGAAGGAGCTGATGCTTCGCTTGGGCTATTCCAGATTCGGTGCCCAGGGCGGGGACATCGGTGCTGGCGTGTCCACGTGGCTGGCCAAGCTCTACCCGGAGCACCTGGTCGGGATCCAGCTCAACTACATTCCGGGAAGCTTCCGGCCTGCGCTGGGCCAAGGGCAGGCGCCCGTCCGGGGGGAGGAGGAAGCCTTCTTGGAGCGCGCAGCAGCGTGGGTCGCCGATGAGGGTGCCTACGCGGCCCAGCAAGGCACCAAGCCGTTGACGCTGGCATACTCCCTGGCCGATTCACCAATTGGATTGGCCGCGTGGATCGTCGAAAAGTTTCAGACCTGGAGTGATTGCGCCGGTGATATCGAGAACACGTTCACGATGGATGAGCTGCTCACCGACATCTCGTTGTACTGGTTCGGCGGACAGGTAGAGGCGTCTCTGCGCATCTACAAGGAAAATCGTGCGCAACCCTTGGTGTTTACACCAGGAGAGCGCGTGGTCCCACCGATGGGTATGGCGCTGTTTCCAAAGGAGTTACCTCTGCCGCCACGCGCTTGGGTCGAGCGCGTATTCGACGTGCGAAGATGGACACCCATGCCAAGGGGAGGCCACTTTGCAGCTTGGGAGCAGCCAGCGCTGTTGGCTGAAGAGATGCGCGCTTTCTTCAGGCCACTGAGATAGTCGCCGAGAGCGGTGGCATCAGGACGTCACCTTCACTGTGCGTAAGGCGTTGACCGCTGCAATCAATGAGGTGGCTGAACCGTCGTAGTGCTCGACCAGGCGAGCCATTGCGATGTCATCCAGTAGAGCGCGATCCCGCAATCCGGCAGTCACTCCAGCTGTGTCGCCCGAGGAATCCCCTTGGCTGATCTTTGCGGTCAGGTCGAACCGGCTGACCTCGAATCGGTAGCCTCGAATGAGCTCTCGCCACTGGCTCCACAAGTCCGGAGCCAGTTCGCTCAAGCGCCATCCCTGCGATGGTTCATGCGCCTTCACTAGATCGCCGATCTGTAGCTGAAGGGCTTCATCACTCATATGCTGCAAGGTGCCTTGCAGTGCCAAGCTGAGATAGTTGTAAGTGGGCGCAGTTCGGCTTCGGTCGGAGCCGGAGGTTGGGAAGCTTGCGTCGTACCAACTCGGCGATATTGCGGCACCGGGACCTTGAATCAGCACGGTAACCGGTGTGTCGACCTCCATCAAGGGCGTAATGTCGTTGGCTAGGGCAAGGTGGAATTCAATCGCACCAGAGGGGCTGGAGCCCTTGCGGTAGCTCAAGGGGGCCAGTGCAACGGCAGGACCGCTATTCCCATTCACGATAATGGCAGAAAATGGGAAGGCCTCTACCAGTACCTTTATGAGCGCGGGGTCGTGATGCTTGAACTCGGCGTAATGCATTCGGGTGTGCTCCAGCAGCGGGGAATCTCAAACATGGGAACCAGGGGGCGCTATCGCTCATGGCGATCGAACAACGCCTACCCCCTGACAGGCCAGAAGGATCTAGGACTTGGCAGCGCCGGCATCGGCAGCGGTGAATCGGCGCCGATACTCGCTGGGCGTGAGGCCGACCAGTCGAAGGAACAGCCGTCGGAACGCGGCAGCATCGTCGTACCCAACTTCCCAAGCGACCTGCTCCACGGGCCGCCGCGTAAACTGCAGGACTTCTCGCGCCTTTCCGATGCGGAGCTGCTGGACATACTCGATCGGCTTGAGACCCGTGGCCGCCTTGAAGCGGCGCAGGAAGGTTCGTGCCTCCATCTTCGCCATGCGGGCCATGTCGGCTACCGACACCGGACGCGTAGGGCTGACCTGGAGCTTATGCTGCACCTTCAGAATCGCCGCATCACCGTGGCTAAGACGCGGAGAAAACGTGCTGTAGTGGCGTTGCTCGCGCGCCGCCGGATCGATAAGCCAGAACTGGGCCGTTTCAACCACAATCGTGGGTCCCAGCAGACGATCGATCAAGCGCATGCCCAGATCGGTCCACGCCATCATCCCGCCGGCGGTGAGTATGTCACCGTCCTCGATCACGGCACGGCTTACATCGAGCTTCACGTTCGGGAAGTTGGCCTGGAACTTCTCGGCCATCAGCCAGTGTGTCGTTGCCGCGCGCCCTGCGAGCAGGCCAGCCGAAGCGAGCACGAAGGCTCCACATCCAGTAGAAGCGATGGTTGCCCCTTCTACATGACGCTCGGCGAGCCAGTCGGCGAACGGCTGCAGCTCGCGCGCTCGCTCGAGTGGGCCGAGCGAAACAGGAGTGGTCGGGTGCACTGGTATCAGTGCCGGAGCAACTAGGATATCTGGGGACCGATCTGCGCCTGGGTGCGTGTCATAGACCCGCACCATCTGCTTGTTCTCGTTGAACTTCCAGTGTGATACGCGCAAGGGTTGTGCACCGCGGGCTACTGCGAAACCACTGGCACTCTGTAACAAGTCGGTCATGCCTTGCACTGTGGCCGCGTGTGACTGCGGGTAAAGCAGAATCCCGACTTCTGCTTTGGGTCTGTGTGCGTTTGCCTGTGCCACTAGGAACCTCTGTCGTGAGACCACGGGTACAGCCTTGTCACTTTCAGCGCGGTTTTTGTCCGAATCGGCAATCCCTCGTCGCTGCCAGAGGGGTCACTATTACTGCCGTCGCCGCCAGCGCTTCGAACATCTCTAGGAAGTGGAATTTCTAACGCGTCTGGGCACGCAAGCGCAACTAGGTTTCAAGGTCGGGTTGGCTCGCTCTCTGACGGTACAAGGTACATCGCAAACCGTCCAAGTGGAGGAATCTATGTCTACGCTCGCATACCACGACGACCACCTGGTCGATCTCGGTAAGGTCACACGGATCACGCGGATCGGTCGGGCAATCGCCCTGTTTGGCGTGTTCTTGCCGTTGTTCATGATCGGAATCCTCAAGTTCACCCAGATCGAGGTCGAGGCGCTGAAGCCACTGATCAATGGAACGCCTTGGCTCGCGTGGCTGTACGAAGTATTCGGGGAAGCGGGCACGTCCTATCTGCTCGGCGCGGTTGAGATCTTCACGGCATTGTTGCTGGCTCTTTCCATCTGGTCTGCGCGTGCCGGAATCGTCGCAGGGGCCCTCGGTGCGCTGACGTTCCTGACGACCTGTTCGACCATGCTCGCACTTCCGATTTGGGAGACCGGTTCGGGTGGTTTCCCGTGGCTCAATGCACTGGGTGGATTTCTGATCAAGGACGTTGTCCTGCTCGGCGTAAGCCTGGTGGTGCTTGGCGAGAGCCTCGCCCGTTACCGGGCGCATGCACCGTCCGGCGCTGCTCGATGAGTCCTCCGGAGAGTATCGATATGACAACGTTCGGCTCGAGATTCGCCACACTTCGCGGTTCGTTCATGATCGCCGGCATCGCCACGTTGGCGACGTTGCTGGGGGCATGTTCGTCACACGCAGGCTCTGATGCGGCAGTGGATGGCAACGCCTTGCCTTCGTCAGCGCAGCGCCTGAGATTCAACGAGAAGGGGGAAGCGGCCCGTCCTGTCGGCTACAGATCCTGGGTGCATGCTTATTCGGCATGGGAGTCGATCGCCGTGACGATCCTTGATGGAACAGTGACCAAGACCCCCGAATTCCACAATGTCTACGTAGAACCCGAGACCTACCGCCTCTTCATGAAGACTGGCAAGTGGCCGGAAGGCTCTCTCATGGTCAAGGAGTTCAGTTCGGTCAACACCGATCCGGAGCAGTGCGAAGGTCCGCCGGGGTTTCTTTGCCCATTTGGGACCAGCAAGGTCATTCTGCAGCAAGAGCGAATGGGCATCGGCGTGATGCTAAAGGACAGCAAGCGATTTCCCAATGAGCCCGGTGGCTGGGCGTACTTCAGCTTTGGGCACAAGACGCCCCCATATGAACCGTTCTCGCCACCGCGCCCCAGGACGCAGTGTGCCCAGTGCCACATCGACGAGGTAGGGCCTAAAGACGATTACGTGTGGTCAGTAAAGCTGAACCAGCCCGGGTTCCGTCGAGAGGTCGGCGATATCGCTGACAACTTGTCCGGCGCATTTCCAAACTGACCTTGGCGCACAAGCCGAAGAGCGAGATGCAATCATGAACAAAAGACTATGTAATCGGAGTGCCCCGCTGGCAGCTGCCACCTTCGCGATAGGGCTTGCGGTTGCCGGATTTCCCAGCGCAGGTGCAGAAGAGCGCGGTAGTGACCAGAACATCCAAGGCATCACTTGGACGGTCTTGGAGCAACACGCGCTCGCCGGTGCGCCGGAGAACGACGAAGTCGTGGGCGTTGCCGAGATTGCGCCAGGCAACGTTGTCGAACTGCACAACCACTCCGAGAACGAAGTCGGATACCTGCTCGAGGGTGAGTTTACATTGGAGCGTGAGGGCCAGCCAGATATGACGGTAAAGACCGGGCAGAGCTTTGCCATCAAAGCAGGCGTGAATCACCGCGCCAAGAATGACGGCGATGAGATCGCCAAGGTGCTGGTGTTCTACATCGTCGGCAAGGGACAGCCACTGGCCAAGCCTGCGAAGTGAGCCTGGACAACAGGTGCCAGCGAGGATCAGGTGGACAACATGCGCCGCGACCTATGCCAACCGCCGCTACGCTTTCCGAGATCTTTCGCCTGCTTATACAGCTAAAGGCGTGACGCGCGCTCGCTGATAGATCGACCAGTATAGACCCGCGCTCGACGCCGATGTCGAAGGAAGCCACGATGACCGATGTTCGATATCAGACGCAGCGCGTCGGAAACGTAGACGTGTTCTACCGGGAGGCCGGGTCGAAGGACGCGCCGGTGGTTCTGTTGCTGCACGGCTTCCCCACCTCAAGCCACATGTATCGGGAGCTGATTCCAATGTTGGCTGGACGCTACCGCGTCATAGCGCCCGACCTGCCCGGGTTTGGCCAGACGGTTGCACCAATGCGCGGCGAGTTCGAGTACACCTTCGACGCGCTGGCCGAGGTGGTCGCTGGGTTTGCAGATTGTCTCGGTCTCGCGTTATGCGCTCTACATTTTCGACTACGGCGCACCGGTCGGACTGCGACTAGCGGTCGATCACCCGGAGCGCGTGGCGGCCATCGTCACGCAGAACGGCAACGCGTACGTGGATGGGTTCAGCGACCGATGGGGCGACTGGGAGGCGTACTGGCGCGAACCCACCGCGGTCAGGCGCGAAGCGACCCGCGCCTCCTTGACCGACGATGCGATCCGGTTCCAGCATCGGCACGGTGCGCCGACATACCGTGTCTCGCCGGACAGCTATTCGCTGGACATCCATTACATGGGCAGGCCAGAGGCGCAGGAGATCCAGATGGATCTGATCCTGAGCTACCAGTCGAACCTGGATCGGTATCCGGAGTTCCAGTCGTACTTCCGGTCGTACCAGCCCCCGCTGCTGGCGGTTTGGGGCAAGCATGATGCGTTCTTCGTCCCCGCCGGCGCCCAGGCTTACCTGCGCGACCTGCCGGCGGCTGAGGTGCATCTGCTGGATGCAGGCCATTTCGCCCTGGAGACCCATTGCCAGAAAATCGCCGATCTGATGCTCGAGTTCTTGGCGCGCCATATACCCGATTGACGACAATCGCAGCAGTGGCGGTGTGCGCTCATGCGGTGACGAACACACGGCTTCTCGCGTCGTTAGCACGCAGCAATGCTCTCCGTCCGCGGCATTGAGCCAAACGTGATCCAGCGCTTGGAAGAGTTGGGCTCAGTTCACTCGGAGATCTTGAAGCCGCCAATCGCATACCGGATCAACTTGTTGGAGGAGCAACGCTTTGCGCGATCGACTCCTCCAATCGATCATTGCCGTGGCACAGCCGTCGACACGGTTTGACCAGACACCGAAAGCGACAGCGACAGCGACAGCGACAGCGACAGCGACAGCGAGATTAGTGTGCCGCGATCAAAACCTCTCTTCGCGAATGTAGCCCTATAGGCCATCACAGTAAAAATCGACCCTTCGTCACCCCTCAGCAAAGGATCCCTCATGCCCGACTTTAAGCCCCTCTATGCTGCCACCGCCACTGCCTCCGGTGGCCGCGAAGGCAAGGCACGCTCCTCCGATGGCATTCTCGATCTAACACTCACCACACCAAAAGAGCTTGGTGGCTCGGGTGGTGTTGGCACTAATCCGGAGCAGCTGTTCGCAGCCGGCTATGCGGCCTGCTTTCTGAGTGCGATCAAAGTGGTAGCGCGCGAAATGAAGCTCAATGTGCCCGCTGATACCACGGTTGAGTGCACAGTTGCCATCGGAGAGGACGACGGTAGCTTTGGCCTGCGAGCCGAGCTGACGGTGCGGTCGCCGGACATGGATCAAGCCGTACTGCGTCGCGTCGTGGATGCTGCGCACCAGGTGTGCCCGTACTCGCGTGCGACGCGGGACAACATCGACGTTGAACTTTCCGTCGCTGCCTGATCTCCCGTTCATGTTGACGATAGCTCTCGTAACCGTTCTTGCGTTCACGGTGGGCTTCATCGTCAACCGGTCGGGGACATGTCTGGTTGCTGCTGCACACGAGGTGCTATACAAACGTCGTGCCTGGCGCGTAATGGGGCTCGTCCTGGCTGCGATGGTGGCCACCACGCTGCTTGTGCCGTTGTCGTGGATGCCTTCGCCCGTGCAGGTTCTGGCACCCGTGTTCTCGGTCGAGCTTACCTTGATCATCGGTGCCGTGCTCTTTGGCATTGGCGCGTTGGTCAACGATGCATGTCTGCTGGGCTCGCTGGGGCGCATCGGTAATGGCGAGGTCCGGCTGGTCGCACTTCCGGCCGGCCTGGCCACCGGCTTCCTGTTGACCGAGGGACTGCGCGTGGGCCAGCGCGTGGGTCGCCCGTCTGTCTTCAGCGAGCCCACGCCGCTGTCGATCGCGGCGTACTGCCTGGTCGCACTGGGGTGCGGCGGGCTACTGGCTGCCTTCATCAGGGCTGAGCGGCGGCGCGGTGTTCGACCCGGCAGCGGACGCCGGATGGCCGTGATAGGTGTGACCGCCGGTCTGCTGTTTGCAATCGAGCCCAGTTGGACCTTCGCGAACCTCGTCGACGGCGTCGTTGTGGGCAGCGCCGGCGCTGCAGCCTATCTGGCGGTGATGGCCACGCTGGCCGGTAGTGTGATGTCCGGCCAGCGCCTCGGTACGTTCAAGTTCGAGATGCCCACGGCGTGGTCGGTGGCACGCACACTCGCCGCCGGGGGACTCATGGGCGCGGGCGCGGCGCTGATACCCGGCGGCAACGACTCGCTGCTACTGCAGTCGCTGCCCGGGGCCTCACCGAGTGCATTTGTGGCCCTGCCGCTGATGATGGCGGCGATCTTGCTGGCGATGGCCCTCACCAGGTTCGCTGGTGGGCGTGCATTTACGCCATGAGCCTCGCGTCTGCTAGTCACTTGGCACTATGCGCGCGTGGCCCGGAGAGCCATTGATGAGCACCGAGCGGGTCTTCTTCACAAACGCGGCTGGCACGCGACTGTCGGGCTATCTGGAGCACGCGGTCCCACCGCTCCGCGCGCATGCGCTCTTTGCGCACTGCTTCAGCTGCTCGGCACAAAGCCACGGCGCACGGCGCATCAGCAAGGCGCTGGCGGACGTCGGAATCACGACCCTGCGCTTCGACTTCACCGGCTTGGGTGAGAGCGAAGGAGAATTTGCTGATAGCCATTTCGTGGCGAACGTCCATGACCTTATCGCAGCTGCCGATTACCTCGCCGCCCGTGACGCTACGCCGGCGCTGCTGGTAGGACATTCCCTTGGCGGCGCGGCGGTGATCGCGGCCTCAGCACGTCTGCCGTCCATCGCGGCAGTGGTGACCATCGGCGCACCCTTTGATCCCGCCCATGCGTTGAAACATCTGGGTGCGGACGCCTTGTCGGAGATCGAGCGCACTGGCTTGGCCGAAGTGAGCATAGCGGGCCGCTCGTTCAGCGTGGGCCGCGATTTCATCGAAGCGACCCGTGGCAGCGAGCAAGCCAGTCACCTGGCCGCGCTGCGGCGGCCGTTGCTAGTGATGCACGCTCCCGACGACGCGATTGTCGGCATCGATAATGCGCGGGAAATCTTCGAGGCGGCGCGTCATCCGAAGTCGTTCGTTGCGCTTGATGGGATCGACCATCTGGTGACCGAGGTTAGCGCGGCCACTTATGTGGCTGCGGGAATCGCGGCGTGGGCCAGCCGCACATTTCCGGCGGCGGTGACCGAGCAGGTCGAAGGCGGCGTACAAGTGCACTCGACTGGAGCGAAGTTTCGGCAGCAAGTTCGGGCCGGCAGGCACGTACTGACGTCCGATGAGCCGGTCGACGTGGGTGGCGATGATGCAGGGCCAGGACCTTACGACTACCTGTTGGCATCCCTGGGCGCCTGTACCTCCATGACAATTCAAATGTATGCGCGGCGAAAGTCGATCCCGCTCGAAGAAGTTGCGGTGCACCTAGTCCACGGTCGTGGACATGCGCAGGACTGCGAGGGAGACGGGGGACGCGTCGAACACATCAACCGCAAAGTACATCTGATCGGAGATCTTTCGTCTGAACAGAGGGCCTCGCTAATGTTCGTCGCAGATCGTTGTCCGGTACATCGGACCCTCATGGGCGTGCTCACGATCCAGACATCGGAGGTCCGATAGGCCGCTACCATGCACCAGGTCAGTAAGTTCGTTGCCCTATTTCAAGTTCCACACCACCAACTGGAGAAGCCCCATGAACCAGAACAAGAACGCATACACGCGTGGCACATCTCTGGCCCTGGTCGTCGGCATGGCCGTGATCTTTGCCCCCTCGATCGCGGCAGAACCCAAACCAGAAATCAACGAGATCGTACGAAAGTTTCACGTCAACTACTCGGCGGGCGATGTCGAGGAGAATGGCCACCTCGTTAACGAGAACATTGTGGTGTACGTCAATGCGGCGCGGCCAACAAAATCAACAGCGCGACGCTGGAAGGCCGTCAGGCGTTTGTGGACTGGCTCAAACTGGACAAGCTGATCTTCCCCGACGGCAAGATCACGGATCACCAGATCATCGTCTCTGGCAACACAGCTGCGATTCGTTGGACCATGGAAGGCACCCACAAGGGACCGTTGCCCACCCCCGCTGGCGACATACCCGCCAGCGGAAAGAAGGTGAGGATCGAAGGCACCGAGTTCTTCACCTTCAATAGCCAAGGAAAGCTCATTCGGCTCGACGCATTGACGAATGACATGGGGTTGATGGGGCAGATCAAGGCTAAGTAGATGCCTACTACCCACGCTCCGACGCCCCTCCGCTTTGATCGGCAGTGGCGACTTGGTCCTTAGGCCGAAGCTGATCTCCCCAGAAGCCAACGACTGGGTGGTTGGTTGATTCCTCTACCCGGAGCGGTGACCGGAGCGGTGGCTTCGTTGCTTTCCGGGCAGGGTCCATAGTGCCTGAATCGAATCCGGCCAGGATGGCCGCTTAGATTGGCCGTCACATACGGCACCGTCAGCCTTGATAGGAGATTCACGATGAATACCCGCGATGTTGTTTTTCCCCCGGGTCGCCAGGCCCTATATGAGCGCAACCGCTATTCGCCGGCCGTGCGCTCCAACGGTTTCCTGTTCGTGTCCGGGCAGGTGGGAAGCCGCGAGGACGGCTCACCGGAACCTGACCTCGAGGAACAGGTGCGCTTGGCCTTCCGTAACCTCAACGCAATCTTGGCCGAAGCAGGCTGCAGCTTCGACGACGTGGTTGACGTGACCGTCTTCATTGTCGATCCCGAGAAGAACTTCGAGGCGGCCTGGACGGTCGTGCCGGAGTTCTGGGGCGAAGCCCCCTATCCCACGCTGACAGGGATTGGCGTAACGTGGTTATATGGCTTTCAATTCGAGATCAAGGTAATCGCGAAGCTGCCAGAATAGTCGCGCCAGCCGCATGGTTAGGTTGCACGGACGGGCTGCGATGACTCTATCGTCGTAAAGAGTGCTTCGTCGCTTGTTTCCCGGAGCCCAGACTGAATACCTGTATGACAGCCATTTCTGACCAGAACATCCCAGTGCTATCCGGCGGCGCCTACAGTTGGCTGATCGTTATCCTCCGACACGGGCTCCAGCCGGCATCGACATCGGTAGAGGCGCGAACGCCGATGCTTCGGCCAGGACCGCGCCCACCAGGATCACTCCGGGACTGCCCAGGCCCGAGCGTTGCGCGTCGGCGGCAAGCCGGCCCAAAGTGGTGAGCAGTTGCGTTTCTTCCGGCTGGCTGGCCGATTGCACGATGGCGGCCGGTGTCGTCGCCGGAAGATGCCGCAGCAACGCACCGGCCGTGGATTCGATCCGGCCCATTCCCATGTAGATCGCCAGCGTGGTGCCGGTGGCCGCCAGCGCCGCCCAGTCCGGTTCGCCGTGGTCGCGGGTATGCGCGGTGACGAAGGTGATGCCGTGGCAGTGATCACGATGGGTCAGGGAAATGCGCAGGCTGGCCGCCGCCGCGAATCCGGCGCTGATGCCGTTGACGATGCCGACCCGGATCCCGGCCTGGCGCAGGAAGGCGATTTCCTCGCCGGCGCGGCCGAACAACAGCGCATCGCCGCCTTTCACCCGCACCACCCGCGCACCCTGCAATGCGTAACGCCGCATCAGCCGGCAGATGAACGCCTGCGGGGTCGACCGGCAGCCGCCGCGCTTGCCCACCCGGATCACCCTTGCGTGCGGCGCCAGCTCGACGATCCGCGGATTGACCAGTTCGTCCAGCAACAGCACCTCGGCCATCGCCAACGCCTTTGCCGCCTTGAGGGTGAGCAGCTCCAGATCGCCGGGACCGGCCGACAGCAGGATGACTTCGCCTTCGCTCCGGCGTGAACGGATCGCGTGTTCGTCGTGCATGCGTGCTCCCGGTTCGTTGACCTACGCTCGCTGCGGCTGCCGGCACAGCCGCGCCAGCTGCGGCAGGCAGGAGCCGCAGACGGTGCCGCAGCCCAGCTTCGATTTGACCTCGGCCACCTCGGCGCCCTGCTCCGCCAGCGCGCGGATCGCCGATTCGTTGATCTGCATGCAGTTGCACACCACGCTGTCACGCATGCCGTTGCCGGCCTTGGCCTTGTGGGCGAACACCGCCAGGCGCGGACCGGCCCATTCCCGCTCCGACAAGGCGACGTCGAGCAATGCTTCGTTGGCGGGATCGCGTCGTGTATCCGTCAGCAGCAGTCCGTCGATGCGGCTGCCGGCCGTCTCGCCGCACCAACGTACGCGCTTGAGCAGGCCACGCCGCGCGTCGCGGTATTCCAGCGTGTCGCTTCCGGACGCGAGCGCCAGCGCCTCGACCAGCGCGTCGAGCCACTCGGCCGATGGCGTCGAGCCGGATGCGGCGCGCAACACCAGCCAGGACGCGTCCTCCCCTGCCCCGGCGCCTGCGCCTGCATCTGCATTGGCTGCGGCGTGCAGGCCGACGGCGGCGAAGCCGCAGTCCCGCAGCAGCGGCTGCACCGCCGCTTGCATAGCCAGCACGTCGCCGCGCCGTGCCGCCAGCAGGTGCCAGCCGAATTCGGCTTTCTCCACCCGCACCGCCGCATGCTTGAGTTCCGGCTGCAGCGAGCGTGCGTCCACCGCCGGCTGGCTGACCTCGTTGATGCCGCCGCTGGCCAGGAACTGCCCGCTCCAGTGCATGGCCGCGAACACGGTGCCGGAGCCGACTTCGTCGGACAGTTGCAGCGGCAATACCAGTTCGCCGCGCTTGCTGGCCACGCGCACCAGGTCCCTGCTGGCCAGACCGCGCCGAGCGGCGTCGTCCGGGTGCATGCGTAGCTCTGGTTCCGGGCTGTGCGCGAACAGGCCAGGCACCCGCCCGGTACGGCTCATGCCGTGCCACTGGTCGCGCAAGCGGCCGGTGAGCAGGCGCAGCGGATAACGTGCTGAAGTGGGTTCGGCCACCGGCCGGTACGGCGTGGGATGGAAGCGGGCCCTGCCGTCGCCGGTGGCGAACACGCCGTCGCCGTAGCGCCGCGCCAGTCCACGCCCGCTGCCCGACGGGAACGGCCATTGCTGCGGGCCCTGCGCGTCCAGCGTGGCGTAGTCGAGACCGCCGATGTCGAGATCGCGGCCGATGGTCAGGCGGCGGTGCTCGTCGAAGATGGCGGCCGGCCCGTCGAACCCGAACAGCGGCGCGGCCCCGGGCGGCGCCAGCCGCGCCTCGATGCGGCGCGCAATTTCATTGCCGATCCACCAGTCCGGCCGCGCCTCGCCCGGGGGCGGCACCGCCTGCCGCACCCGCGAGATGCGCCGCTCCGAGTTGGTGACGGTGCCCTCCTTTTCGCCCCAGCTGGCGGCGGGCAGCAGCACGTCCGCGTAGGGCACGGTGTCGGTATCGCGGAAGGCCTCCTGCACGATCACGTACTCCGCCTGCTGCAGGGCCTCGCGTACCCGGCCGATATCCGGCAGCGAGTGCACGGGATTGGTGCAGACGATCCACACCGCCTTGACCTTGCCGCTGCGCAAGGCGTCGAACAGCGCCACCGCCGGCAAGCCGGGATCGGCGGACAGGCGATGCGCGGGCAGCCGCCAGAACCGCTCCACCTCGGCGCGATCCCCCGCATCGCCGATCTCGCGGTGCGCCGCCAGCATCGTGGCCATGCCGCCGACCTCGCGCCCGCCCATCGCGTTGGGCTGGCCGGTCAGCGAGAACGGCCCCGCGCCGGGTTTGCCGATCTGGCCGGTGGCCAGGTGCAGGTGGATCAGCGCGAGGTTCTTGTCGGTGCCGTGCACCGACTGGTTCAGGCCCATGCAGTACAGCGACAGCGCCGCCGGGCTGCGGCCGAACCATTCGGCGGCCCGGACCAGGTCCGCGGCCGCGATGCCGCAGATGTCGGCCGCCATCCGCGGCGTGTAGTCGCGCAGCAGCAGCTTGAGTTCGGCGAAGCCCGCGGTGTGCGCAGCGATGTAGTCCCGATCGATCAGGCCTTCCCAGATCAGGTGGTGCAGCATGCCGTTGAACAGGGCGACGTCGGTGCCCGGCTGGATCGCTAGGTGCAGGTCCGCCATGGCGGCGGTGTCGGTGCGGCGCGGATCGACCACGATCCAGCGCACCTCCGGGTCGCGCTCTCGCGCCGCTTCCAGGCGCCGGAACAGCACCGGGTGCGCATCGGCCATGTTGCTGCCGGCGAACAGCACCGTCCTGGCGTGGTCCAGGTCCTCGTAGCAGGTCGGCGGGCCGTCGGCGCCCAGCGCCAGCTTGTAGCCGGCCACCGCGCTCGACATGCACAGGCGCGAGTTGGAATCGATGTTGTTGGTGCCGATCAGCCCCTTGGCCAGCTTGTTGAAGACGTAATAGTCCTCCGTCAGCAACTGTCCGGAGACGTAGAACGCCACCGCGTCCGGGCCGTGCCGATCGACGATGGCGGCCAGCCGCTCGGCCACCGTGTCCAACGCGACGCCCCAGTCCACGCGATGGCGCGTCTCGCTGCGCAGGCGCCGCATCTCCGGGAACAGCAGCCGGCCGGCCGTGCTGCGGGCGGTCGCGGGGAGATTGCGGCCCTTGGTGCACAGGCGGCCGTGGTTGGCCGGGTGTTCCGGATCGCCCTCGATGCCGACGATGCGGCTGCCGGCGGGGCCCGGCCCACCATCGGCATGCTCGGCGTCGATCAGCACGCCGCAACCGACGCCGCAGTAGCAGCAGACCGAGCGCGTCCGCGTCCGTCGCACCGCTGGCGCGCCGACGCCGTCCATCAGCCGGCGCTCCCGGCCGCCGCCGCCGCGGGCACGTGGTCCAGCGACAGCCAGACCTCGCCCGCCTCCACCCGCGTCGGAAATCTCCGCACGCAACCCACGTCCGGCGCACAGGCCTCGCCCGTGGCCAGGCCGATGTTCCAGCCGTGCAGCGGACAGGTGACCGCGTCCCCGGCCACGATCCCCTGCGACAGCGGTCCGCCCTTGTGCGGACAGCGATCGAGCACCGCATACACCTGGTCGCCCTCGGTGCGGAACACCGCGATGTCGATGGCGCCCTCCCCCGCTCGCTCCAGCACCCGCGCGCCCAGCGCCGGGATGTCGTCCAGCCGGCAGACGCGCACCCAGGCAGCCCGATCGGTCGTGTCCATCTCAGCCCTCCAGCTTCGCGGGGATGCCCTTGTCCATGCGCAACGGCCGGTACTCGCGCGGCTTCTCGCCGGCGATGCGCACGGTCCAGGGGTCGGGCAGTCCTTCCAGCGCGTACAGCAGGCGTTCGTACAGGGCGCGACGGTTGTCGGCATCGTCGATCACGCGCGTGCGGACGTAGTCCATGCCGACGCGGTCGAGGTAGTGCACGGTGCGGTCGAGGTAGTAGGCCTCTTCGCGGTACAGCTGCAGGAAGGCGCCCGTGTATTCCTTCACTTCCTCGGCGGTCTTCACCTTGACCAGGAATTGGGCCACCGCGGTCTTGATGCCGCCGTTGCCGCCGATGTGGATCTCCCAGCCCGAATCGACCGCGATGATGCCCACGTCCTTGATCCCGGACTCGGCGCAGTTGCGCGGGCAGCCGGAGACCGCCAGCTTGACCTTGTGCGGGCTCCACATGTTGGCCAGCATCGTCTCCAGGTCGATGCCCATCTGCGTGCTGTTCTGGGTGCCGAAGCGGCAGAACTCGCTGCCGACGCAGGTCTTCACCGTGCGGATCGACTTGCCGTAGGCGTGTCCGGACTTCATGCCGAGGTCTTTCCAGACGTCGACCAGGTCTTCCTTCTTCACCCCCAGCAGGTCGATGCGCTGGCCGCCGGTGACCTTGACCATCGGCACCGCATACTTGTCGGCGACATCGGCGATGCGGCGCAGTTCGGACGGATTGGTCACCCCGCCCTTCATCTGCGGGACCACCGAGAAGGTGCCGTCCTTCTGGATGTTGGCGTGGGCGCGCTCGTTGATGAAGCGGCTCTGCGGATCGTCCACCGCCTCGCGCGGCCAGGTCGAGAGCAGGTAGTAGTTGATCGCCGGGCGGCAGGTGGCACAGCCGTTGGGGCTGCGCCATTCCATGGATGCATAGGCCGCCTGATGGGTCAGCAGCTTGCGCTCGCGGATCGCCTGCCGCACCTGGTCGTGGGAGCGGTCCGTGCAGCCGCAGACCGCCTTGGTCTTGGGCGTTTCCTGGAAGTTGGAGCCGAGGCAGTTCATCAGGATCTGCTCGACCAGGCCGGTGCACGAGCCGCAGGAACTCGATGCCTTGGTGTGCTTCCTGACATCGTCGACGGTGCACAGGCCGTGTTCGTCGATCGCCTCGACGATGGTGCCCTTGCACACGCCGTTGCAGCCGCAGACCTCGTCGCCGTCGCCCATCGCGGCGGCGCGATCCTGGCTGGTGGCGCCGGCCTCGCCGAGGGCCTGTTCGCCGAACACCAGCCGGTCGCGCTGCCCGTCGACCGGGCTGCCGTCCTTGAGCAGCTTGAAGTACCAGCCGCCGTCGCCGGTGTCGCCGTACAGGCAGGCGCCGACCAGTTTGTCGTCCTTGATCACCAGCTTCTTGTAGATGCCGCCGGCCGGGTCCGACAGCACGATCTCCTCGCTGCCGTCGCCGCCCATGAAGTCGCCGGCCGAGAACAGGTCGATGCCGGTCACCTTCAGCTTGGTCGACGACACCGATCCGCCATAGATGCCGATGCCGTACCGGGCCAGGTGGTTGGCGCAGATCCGGGCCTGCTCGAACAGCGGCGCCACCAGGCCGTAGGCGATGCCGCGGTGGCTGGCGCACTCGCCGACCGCGTACACGCGCGGGTCGTAGGTCTGCAGGGTGTCGTTGACCACGATGCCGCGGGCGCAGTGGATGCCGGCGGCCTGCGCCAGCTGCGTATTGGGACGGATGCCGGCTGCCATCACCACCAGGTCGGCCGGCTCCTGGCTGCCGTCGGAGAACTTCACCGCGGTCACTTCACCGCGCTCGTTGCCCAGCAGTTCGGTGGTCGAGGTGTCGAGGCGGAACTTCAGGCCGCGCGCGCTCAGCGATTGCTGCAGCATCCGCCCGGCGACCGGGTCCAGCTGGCGCTCCAGCAGCCAGCCGGCGAGGTGCACCACGGTCACGTCCATGCCGCGCAGCTTCAGCCCGTTGGCCGCTTCCAGCCCCAGCAGGCCGCCACCGATCACCACGGCGTGCCTGCGGGTGCCGGCGGTCTCGATCATGGTCCGGGTATCGTCGATGTCGCGGTAGCCGATGACGCCCTTCAGTTCCTTGCCGGGCACCGGCAGGATGATCGGCAGCGAGCCGGTGGCCAGCAGCAGGCGGTCGTACTCGGCCTCGGTGCCGTCGGCCGCGATCACCCGCCGCCGCCCCCGGTCGATGCGCACCACCTCCTTGCCCAGGTGCAGGCGGATGCCGTGCCCGGCATACCAGTCCAGCGGGTTGAGCACGATGTCGTCGAAGTCGCGCTCGCCGGCCAGCACCGGCGACAGCAGGATGCGGTTGTAGTTGGGATGCGGCTCGGCGCCGAACACGGTGATCTCGTACATGTCGGGCACCAGCTTCAGCAGTTCCTCCAGCGTGCGGACGCCGGCCATGCCGTTGCCGACCACCACCAGTCTCGGTTTCTTCATTGGCTCGCTCCCGGCTTCAGACGCGCACGGCGCTGGCGGCCGCCCACTGGCTGCGCCACTGCTGCTTGACGCCGGACAGCAGCCCCCAGGCCAGCAGCGCGGCGACGACGAACAACCACAGCCCCGGCGCATAGCTGCCGCTGTGCTGCTTGACGATGCCCATGCCGGCGGCCAGCAGGAAAGCGCCGATGCCGCCGGCCATGCCGATCAGACCGGTCATCAGGCCGATGTCGGCGCCGAAGCGTTGCGGCACCAGCTGGAACACCGCGCCGTTGCCCGCGCCCAGGCACAGCAGCGTGACCACGAACAGCGCCACCGTGCCGGCCGGCCCGCCGGTCTCGAGCGCGGTGGCGGCGATCAGCACCGCGACCAGCAGGTACACCGTCAGCAGCGTGCGCGTGCCGCCGATGCGGTCGGCGATCACGCCGCCGATCGGGCGCATCACCGAACCGGCCAGCACGCAGGCCGCGGTGGCCCAGCCCGCGATCTTCGGATCGAAGCCGAACTGGTCGTGGAAGTAGCCCGGCAGCGCACTGGCGAAACCGGCGAAGCCGCCGAAGGTGATGGCGTAGAAGAACATGAACCACCAGGCGTCACGGTTGCCCAGCAGCACCCGGACGTAGTCGGCCATTCCCCTGCGCCGCACCGGCGCCGGCGCGTCCCGGGCGCACAGTGCGAACACCAGCAGGGTCAGCAGCAGCGGGATGCAGGCCAGGCCGAACACCGCCCGGTAGCCGAACGCCGCCGCCAGCACCGGCGCGAACAGCGCGGCGAGCACCGTCCCGGAATTGCCGGCCCCGGCGATGCCCATCGCGGTGCCCTGGTGCTCGGGCGGATACCAGCGCGAGGCCAGCGGCAGGGCGACTGCGAACGAGGCGCCCGCCACGCCCAGCAACAGGCCCAGCAGCAGCACCTGGCCGAAACTGTGCACGCCCAGCCACCAGGCCGCGGCCAGCGCCGCGATCACCAGCACCTGCGCCAGCAGTCCGGTGCGCCTGGCGCCGATGCGGTCGGCCAGCATGCCCAGGAACACGCGCAGCACCGCGCCGCTCAGGAGCGGCACCGCCACCATCAGCGCGCGTTGCTGGGTATCCAGCTGCAGGGCCTGCGCCACCTGCACCTGCAGCGGGCCCAGCAGGTACCAGACCATAAAGCTCAGATCGAAATACAGGAAGGCCGACAGCAGCGTGGGCGTGTGGCCGGCTTGCCAGAAGGATCGGTTCATCCGCGTGGTCTCCAGACGTGGGGTCGCCGGTGCGGTGCAATGCGTCGGCGGCTGGGGAGAAACGAAAACGGCGCCCTCCGGTTCGCACCGGAAAGACGCCGTTGTCTTGGCAATCCGGGTCGCCGTTGACCCGTGTTGCCGGAAGCGGATCGCGGCTGGACGCGCCATTGCGCCTGCCGCAGTGATTACGTGAGCAATTGGCGTGCCAATTGCCCCCTCATACGAGGATTCTGGAAATATTTATTTTCATTCAATGGGTTGAGAAATGAACTTGAGAAATCACTGCTTATCGGGCGATGCCCTACCCTCACCGAATCCGCACCAACAGCGTGCTGTGTCTGCACTGAATTGGTGCATTGCAGCATCGACTCGCCTGTTGCCAGTAAGCACGGCAAACCTTGTGATAGTCGGTTTCTCGATCGAAAGCCCAAGGCTGGAGAACGTCATCCCCGCGTAGGCGGGGATCCATGGATTTTGCTTTCGAAGGTTTGACGTCCATGGATTCCCGCCTGCGCGGGAATGACGATTCGGGACTGCCTATCGGCGTCAGTACTGCCTTGATCAGTCCCAGCGATGACCGTCGAACAGCACGCTCCGACGCGTGCCGCCGGCCGGCACCGGAACGCCGACCCGCTGCGCCGCCTCGCGGTAGGTATCCGTGCGATGCACGTTGGCGACCAGCGCGTCGTCGGCATTCCGGTCGGCGCTCTGCAGCCAGCCCCAGCGACGGAACTGGTGCAGGAACCAGCGGCCGTCCGACAGCCAGGGAAAATTCACCCGACCATCCGCGTGAAAGTGCAGGTCCTGCTCCGCATCCGCATCCGCATCATCGGAATCGGAATCGGACGGCAGCAGGCAGGCCGCGATCTGCTCCGCCGGTAGCCCGATCACGTCCGGATCGGCCAGCCAGGCGACTGCTTCCCTCCGGTTCGCGGGCACGTCCAGCCAGCGGCAGGCTTCCAGCAGGGCGGCGGTCAGGGCAGTCGCGATGTCCGGTTGCAGTGCCGCGAACTCGCGGCGGCAGGCCAGCACCTTTTCCGGGTGGCCGGGCCAGATCTGTCCGCTGCGGACCACCCGGCATCCGGCGCCGAGGGCCTCGGCCTGCGCCGACCAGGGTTCGCCCGCGCAGTAGCCGTCCAGTTCGCCGCGGGCCAGCGCGGCGGGCATCTGCGGCGGCGGCAGAGTGATGCCGTGGATGGCGGTCATCGGATCCACGCCCTGGGCGGCCAGCCAGTAGTACAGCCACATGGCATGCGTGCCCGTCGGAAAGGTCTGCGCGAAGACCGGCCGTCGCGGCAGTGCCGCCAGCAGTTCGCGCAACGGCCTGCCCTGCTCCAGCGCGGTGGCCAGCGCCGGCGACAGCACGATGGCCTGGCCGTTCTGGTTGAGGGTGAGCAGGATCGCCATGTCGGCTTTCGGACCGCCGATGCCGGTCTCGATGCCGTACACCATGCCGGCCAGCGCGTGCGCCGCATCCAGTTCGCCCGACAGCAGCTTGTCGCGCACCGCCGCCCACGAGGCCTGGCGCTGCAGCTGCAGCCGCAGCCCGTGCTTGCGATCCAGCCGCAGGCGCACCGCCGCCACCAGCGGCGCGCAATCGATCAGCGGCATGTAGCCCAGTTGCAGGGTTTGGATGTTGTCGTTATGCATGGAACCCTCACGAAATCCGTCATTCTTTGGTTGCCATCCTTGGCGCCACATCGAGGGCTTCGGACACCCCGGCCTGGCCATCCATGGCCAGGCGTTCGCTGGCGCTGCAGATGCCATTCAAGGCATCTGCAAAACGCGCCCTGCTCATCCCAGCAGGTCTGCCATGTCGATGATCCGGCGGGCCACGTCCGCCAGCTTCGCGCCCTGCTTCATCGCCTGCTGGCGCAGGGCGGCGTACGCCTCGGCCTCGTTCATGCCGCGCTTCTGCATCAGCAGGCCCTTGGCGCGATCGACGAGCTTGCGGTCGTCCAGCCGCTGCTGCACGTCCTGCAGCGCGCGCTGCATGTTCGATTGCTGCCGGAAGCGCGCCAGCGCCACCTGGATGATGGGCGTCAGGCGCGCGGGCGCCAGACCGTCCACGACGTAGGTGGTGACCCCGGCCTCCACCACCGCGCTGATCAGCTGGTCGTCGCCGTCGGCCGAGAACATGACCACCGGCCGCGGCGCATGGCGGTGCATCAGCGCGAGCTGCTCCAGGGTGTCGCGCGAGGGTGAGTCGACATCGATCACCACCACGTCCGGTTGCTGCGATTCCACCGCCTTGAGCATGGCGCCGGTGGCCGCCACCTCGTCCAGCACCTCGTAGCCGGCGGCAAGCAGCGCCTGGCGCAGCTCGCCGATCGGCTTTTCGGTATCGTTGACCAGCAGGACGCGCAGCATCGTGGCGGGAGGTGGGAAGACACCCCCATGTTGCCATGCAACATCGGCGGCAGGGGGCCGTCCCTTTCCGAGGAGTCCCGATGCCGCTGTTTCCGATGTTTGCCGATCTTTCGGATCGCGAGGTGCTGGTGGTGGGCGGCGGCGAGGTGGCGGCGCGCAAGATCGAGGCGCTGCTGCACGCCGGGGCCCGGGTGCAGGTCCATGCCGAAGCCTGCAACGGCGCGATCTCACGGTGGTGCGAGCAGGGCCGGGTGCGGCGCCGCGAGGGCGAATTCGACCCGAATTGGCTGGACCAGGCCTGGCTGCTGGTGGCCGCCACCGACGATCGCGCCTTCAACGCCCGGCTGGCTGCGGAGGCCGGACGGCGGCGCCGGCTGGCCAACATCGTCGACGACGCCGAACTCTCCACGTTCCAGGTGCCGGCCATCGTCGACCGCGCTCCGCTGCTGGTGGCGATCTCCTCGGGCGGCGCGGCGCCGATGCTCGCCAGGCGCCTGCGCGAGCGGCTGGAAGCCCTGCTGGACCATTCCTTGGGCGACTTCGCCGGCCTGTTCGCGCGCCATCGCGGCGCCATCCGCCAGCGGCTGCCGCAGTTGATCCAGCGCCGGCGCTGGATGGAGCAGGTGATCGACGGTCCGGTGCCGGTGCTGCTGCAGGCCGGAGAGCAGGAAGCGGCCGAGGAAGCCTTCCAGGATGCCCTGCGACGGGGGCCGGAGATGCCGGTCGCGGGCAGCGTGGTGCTGGTCGGCGCCGGCAGCGGCGATCCCGGGCTGCTGACGCTGAAGGCGCTGCGCGCCCTGAACCAGGTGGACCTGCTGGTCTGCGACGCCGCGCTCGGCCCGGCCGTGCCGGCATTGGCCCGGCGCGATGCCGCCCGCCTGGCCATGCCGGTCGACGACGACGCGAGATTGGACCTGCTGGCCCGGCACGCCGGCGCCGGCGAGCGCGTGGTCTGCGTCGGCGCCGGCGATCCGTTCCGGCGTCCGCCCGGCGACCGCCTGCCGCGGCAGCTGGCCGAGCGCGGCATCGCCTGCGAGGTGATCGCGGGCGTGGTTCCCTGATGCGCGAAGGACACTGGCAATGCCGCGCCAGGCAGCCCTTTCCGCCGCAGTGAGGAACGGGCCGTCGCCACGGCTGTCGCCAATGAACAGCCGCGCCAAGCAGTACCTTTCCGTCGCGACGAAGCCAGCCCCGTCGCCACGGGCGGTGTCAGTGAATAGCCCACACCTCAAGCCATCGGGTGACGTGTTGGTCCATCGGGATGGGCTTGGCTATTGATTGGTACCGCCCGTGGCGACGGGCCTTGTCTCGCCGCAACGGAGAAGGCTGCCTGGCGCGGCATCGCGCGCATGGCGCGCTCCTACGGAGCGATGGCGTTTTTGCTATGACGCGCCGCGATGCGCGACAACTCCCACAGCGCCAGCGCGTACGTCACCCTTCCCCGCCAGGCGCAGCGCGTTGCCTACCACCGAGACCGAACTCAGGCTCATCGCCAGGGCGGCGATCATCGGGCTGAGCAGCAGGCCGAACGTGGGATACAGCGCGCCCGCGGCGATCGGTACGCCGAGCGCGTTGTAGAGGAAGGCGAAGCCCAGGTTCTGCTTCATGTTGCCGACGGTCGCCTCGGAGATGGTGCGGGCGCGGAGGATGCCGCCCAGGTCGCCCTTGACCAGGGTCACCTGCGCGCTGGACATGGCCACGTCGGTGCCGGTTCCCATGGCGATGCCGACGTCCGCCGCCGCCAGTGCCGGCGCATCGTTGATGCCGTCGCCGGCCATGGCCACGCTGCGCCCTTCGCGCTTGAGGCGCTGTACGAGTTCGGCCTTGTCCTGCGGACGCACCTCGCCGTGGACCTCGTCGATGCCGAGCGTGGCCGCCACCGCCGCGGCCGTGCCCTGCGCATCGCCGGATGCCATGACGATGCGGATCCCCGCGGCGCGCAACGCGTCGAGCGCGCGAGGCGTGCTCGCCTTGACCGGATCGGCGACCGCGATCGCGCCGGCGACGCGGCCGTCGACGGCCAGGAACACCACCGTCGCGCCCTGCCCGCGCCAGCGTTCGGCGGCGTCGGCGAGCGGCCCGGCATCGCCGCCGACCTCCGCCATCAGCGCGGCATTGCCCAGCACCACGTCGTGCCCGCCGGCACGTCCGCGCACGCCGCGGCCGGTGATCGAGTCGAAGTCCTCCGTACGCTCGAACCTGAGCCCGCGCTCGCGCGCCTCGGCGAGGATGGCTTCCGCCAGCGGGTGTTCGCTGCCCTGCTCCAGGCTGGCGGCGAGCTGCAGCACCCGGTCGGGCTCGAAGCCTTTCGCCGCCGCCACGTCACGGAAAGCGGGACGCCCCTCGGTCAAGGTGCCGGTCTTGTCGACGATCAGGGTATCGATCCGGCGCAGCCGCTCGATCGCCTCGGCGTCGCGGAACAGCACGCCGTGCTGGGCGGCGCGGCCGGTCGCGACCATGATCGACATCGGCGTGGCCAGGCCGAGCGCACACGGACAGGCGATGATCAGCACCGACACCGCGTTGAGCACGGCGAAGGTCCAGGCCGGTTCGGGACCGAACAGTCCCCAGACGAAGAACGTCGCCACCGCGGTGCCCAGCACCGCGAGTACGAACCAGAACGCAACCTTGTCGGCCATGCGCTGCATCGGCGCGCGTGAGCGCTGCGCCTGCGCCACCAGTTGCACGATCTGCGACAGCACGGTGTCGGAGCCGACCTTGCCGGCGCGGATGACCAGCGCGCCGGTGCCGTTGAGGGTGGCGCCGATCACGGTGTCGCCGGCGGTCTTCTCGACCGGGATCGGCTCGCCGGTCAGCATCGACTCGTCGACGCTGGAGCGGCCCTCGACCACCTCGCCGTCGACCGGCACCTTTTCGCCCGGCCGGACGCGCAGGCGATTGCCGACATGGACATGCTCAAGCGGGACGTCCTCCTCGCTACCGTCGTCGTTGATGCGCCGGGCGGTCTTCGGGGCCAGTCCGAGCAATGCCTTGATTGCTGCGCCGGTTTTGCTGCGTGCTCGCAACTCCAGCAGTTGGCCGAGCAGAGTCAGCGAAACGATCACCGCGGCCGCCTCGAAGTACACGCCGACCCGGCCGTGCTCCCGGAACGACACCGGGAACAGATCCGGCGCGACGGTCGCGACCACGCTATAGCCGAACGCGGCGCCCACGCCGATGCCGATCAGCGTGAACATGTTGGGGCTGCCGTTGCGGATCGAAGCCACGCAGCGCTCGAAGAAGGGCCAGCCGGCCCACAGCACCACGGGCGCACTCAGCACGAGCTCGATCCAGGTGCGTGTCGTGGCGGACAGCGCCGGCCAGTAATGACCGAACATCGCCAGCGCGAGCACGATCAGGGTCAACGGCAGCGTCCACCAGAACCGGCGCGAGAAGTCGCGCAGCTCAGGGTTTTCCTCCTCGTCCAGGCTCGGCATTTCCGGTTCCAGCGCCATGCCGCAGATCGGGCAGGTGCCGGGGCCTTCCTGGCGGATCTCCGGGTGCATCGGGCAGGTGTAGATCGCACCCGGTACGGCGGGTTCCGGTTCGAAGGGCGACAGGTGCTTGTCGGGATCGGCGACGAATTTCTCGCGGCAGCGGGCGGAGCAGAAGCGGTAGTCCTCGCCACCGTGTTCGGCGTGGTGCGGGCTGGTGGCTGGGTCGACCTGCATGCCGCATACCGGATCGGTTACGGTGCCGTCGCTTTCGGGCGACGGCGGCGGCGTCGAGCCGCCGGAAGCGCAACAGGAGTGCGCTCCATGTACTCCCGACACAGTTCCACTGGTGCTGCCATGCGACGGACCCGCACTCTGGCCGTGCTTGTGGTGATGGTCGTGCGTGTTCATGCCGGCTCCTCCGACAGGGCGGCCAGGATCGGGCAACGCTCGAGCGTCCCATGGCCGGGACACGCGGCCACCAGCGCCTGCAGACCGTCACGGATGCGGGTCAGTTCGGCCAGCTTGTGCTCCACGTCCGCGAGCTTCTCGTTGGCCGCCGCCTTGAGGCCGGCCATGTCGTCGGCCGGGCGGCTGGACAAGGCCAACAGATCGCGGATCTCGGTCAAGGTGAACCCGAGGCCCTTCGCGCGGCGGACGAAGCGCAGCCGCGCAACGTCGTCCTCACTATAACGACGATAGCCGGAAGGCTGCCGCTGGGGCTGCGGCAAGATGCTGTGGCGTTCGTAATAGCGCACCGTGTCGATGGCGACCCCGGAGCGGTCGGCGAGTTGTCCGATCTGCATGAACGTTCTCCTGAACAGATGTCTGCAGTCTGCGGTCTGGACCATGGTCCAGAGTCAAGCCCTCCGTGCAAAGCTTTGCGAGGGCGCGAGACGGCTGGTCCCGCGCCGTGGAGCGTGTTTCAGGCCGCCATGGCTGCGCAGCTGTCCGCACAGCGGCGGCAGATGTCGGCGCAGCGCTTCATCTCGGCGTCGTCGCCCATGCTGTCGCAGGAGGTGGCGCACTGGCGGCAGACTTCCGCGCACGCACCGCAAATGACGGTATGGATCGCCGCACCGCGCAGCATGGCGTCGGCGCTGGTCGCGCAGATGTCGGCACACGTCGCCAGCAGGCCGACGTGCTCGGCTGCGGCATGCTGGCCACCCTTGCCGAGGCAGTAGTTGATGGTCTCCAGGCAGATCGCATGGCATTGGGTGCAGTTGTCGATGCAATCGTTCATGGCCTGGGTTCGATGGGCTGCAGTGTGGTGGGTCATGTCCTACTCCTTGGTAGTGCGATAGCGGGCGAAAAATCGGCGCGCCCGCATCACCGTTCCCCCTGTAGCTGCTTGCTCAATGTTGGGCGAACGCCTCCGTGATGCCGTCGCTGGTGACGAGTTCGACCGTGTAGGGCTGGGTCTGACCATCGGGCATTTCCATGCCCGGCAGGACCAATCCCCTCGCGTCCGGTCGCTGCGCCAGCAGGCGCTTGATGTCCTCGGCCGGTACGTGGCCCTCGATCACGTAGCCGCCCACTTCCGCGGTATGGCAGGAGCCTTTGCCATACGGGACGCCCAGCCGTTGCTTGACCGGGTGGACGTTCTGGGTGTCGCGCACCTGGACCGGGAATCCGGCCTCGCGCACGTGCTCCACCCACAGCTCGCAGCAGCCGCAGGTCGGGCTCTTATGGACGACCATCAGCGGCAGCGCGTCACTCGCTGCAGCATCAGCGGCGGCCGGAGCCGACGCCGATGTCGCGGGTGCTGATGCGACCTGTGGCGACGATTGCTGGCTGCATGCCGCCAGTGCAGTGCTGGCGGCCAGCAGGATCGCGATGCGAGCGGAATATCGACGAAGTTTCACGACACCCTCCGGGGCTCAGCGCTTGGGGCGCGAGGACCAATGGATGTGCGCGATACGCCAACCGTCCGGCGTCTGCCTTAGCACCATGGTCTCGGTGCTGAGCAGCACCAGCGGCTTGCCGTCCTTTTCGGCGTGCAATTCGCTTTCGCTGCCGATCCAGACGAGGTCGCCGGCGGTCCGTGCACGCCGGCGTAGCAACTGCCGGTGGGTCCCCTTCAGGAACTTCGCGTCACTGATGGCGTGATGGCCCAGGTACTCTTCGCGACTGCGTTCGGCGCCGCCCGACTCCAGGATCAGCACGTCCGGGGCCAGCAGCTCTTCCACCGTTTTCAGGTCACCCTTGGACAGGGCATCGCTGAAACGCTCGGCGACCGCCACGGCCGTTTCAGTCTCGGCGGGCACGTCCATCTGCGGCTGGTCCGCCGCTGCTGGGTGGTGCGCGTGCGAAGTCGCGTCCGGCTGGGATTGGGCGGACGCGGCGCTGACCCCGACCATGGCGAGGATGAGGATCAGAAAGGTTGCGATAGATTTCATGCTTGGGCTCCGTTATCAGTGTTCGTGTTCGTGGCCGTCGTCGGCCGGGGGCGTCTGCGGTGCCGGGTGCGATTCGACGGTGCCGTCGGCATGACGGTGCTCGATCATCCGCGGCTGCGCGTCCTGTCGCGCCTCGGTTTCGTGGTGGTCCGCGGGCGTGCCCGGCGGATGCGCATGCGGTGTCTCGCCGCCATCGCCGTGGTGGTCGCCCATGCCGGTCTGCGATTCGGCCGGCGCGTCGTCATGTGGCGGTGTACCCGGTGGATGTTCATGGGCCGCAGAACCGTCAGTCGGTGTCGCGCCTGCCGCCGGGTCTTCATGGTGGTCCGGGGCAGCGCCTTCCCCATGGGCATGGGGCTGCGTCTCGCCCCCGCCGTGCGAATGCCCGCCGCTGCTGGCGACCATCGCCTGGTACTCGGTCGCGTCGAGCGTCGGCAGCACCTGCAGGAAGGCGGCCATGTTCCAGATGTACTCGTCGGCCATGCTCTCGCCCCAGGCCGGCATACCCGATGCCTTGATGCCGTGCTTGATGACCCAGAACGCTTCGGCGGCACCGACCGTGTGCTGGGTCAGATCTGGCGGCGCCGGATACAGGCCCCGGCTCATCTCGGTTTCCGACATATCCGGTGCCAGATGGCAGCCGGTGCACATGGCGGCGTAGTTGCCCGAGCCCTGGACGATGCGCGCCTGGTCATCCAGGTCCGGCGGTACCTGCAGGTCGTCCGCGCGCACCGCGATCGAGCGTTTGCGCACGGTCTCCAGCAGGGAATGGACCGCATCGGTGTGTGGCTCGTCGGCGGCGATGTTGTACAGGCCCGACCAGATGTAACCGGCGATCACCATCACGGCGATGCCGAGGACTATGAGCAGGATCAGCAGCGATTTGCGTGTCGTTGAAGTCATGGTGTTGTGTCTCCCCCCCTCAGAACCAGATGCGGACGCCCGCGACGATGCGGGTGTCCTCGATGTGGTCGAGCTCTTTGCGCCGGTAATCGGCAGTGCCTCCGTAGGCGCGCTCCCATACCACGCCGATGTAGGGCGCAAACTGGCGGTGGAATTCGTAGCGCAGGCGGAACCCGGCCTCCAGAGTGCTCAGTCCACTACCTACGCCGCGTTCCGGATCGTCCTGGCCCCACGCTTCGGCCTCGATCAGCCACTGTCCGATCAGGCGGTTGGTGAACAGCGTCTCGTATTCGGCCTCCAGTCCCAGGCCGGTCTGGCCCGATTCGCCGAGATAGGCGGTCGCATCGACCTCGAACTTGTACGGCGCCAAGCCGGTCACACCGAAAACGGCGAACGTCTGCGACGGGCCTTCGCCAAAGTCGTGTCGAACACCGGCGACCAGATCCCACCACGGTGCAATCGCCCGGCCGTACAGGACTTCGAGGTTGGCCGACTCGGTCGTACCGTCCACGCGTTCGCCTTCACTACGCAGCCATACGCGGTTGAGGTCCGTGCCAATCCAGCTCAGCGCCTCCCAGCCCATGCCGGTGCCTTCCTCGTCGGCGTCCCAGGCCTCCAGCCGGTCGAGCAGCCAGAACGAATGAATGGCCGTGTCGTGGACGGCGTGGCCGTCAACATCCGGAAAGGCCGCGGCGCGGTCGGCGTTCGTTACGGCTGGAATCGGCTCGCGCGGCGGTGCGGTGGCGGGCAGGTCCTGGTCCATGGCGGTGCCATGCCCCATGGCAGCATGGTCCATGTCGGCGTGATCCATTGCCGCATGGTCCATCGGCTCGACCTGCGGGGTAGCCGGTGGCATGTCGTGGCCCGCATGAGAATCGGCCGATTGAGTTGCTGCTTCAGGAGCTGGCTGAGCCTGCTGGGCAGGCGCATGCATGGAGTGGTCAACCGGCTGTTCCCGTTCCTGCTCCTTGGAATCGGCAGGCGGCATGTCGTGGCCGGCGTGTGGGTCTTCCGGTAGGGACGCCTCCTGCACCGGCGCGGTGGGCTCCGCCGGCTGGTGCATGGAATGGTCCATATCCTGGGCCCAGGCCGGTGCCAGGCCGAGCGCCAGCAGCGTGGCGGCGGCTACGGCGGCGATACGTGGACGATGGACAGACAGGTTCATGGCGATCACTCCTTCACCTGCACTTCCCGGAACATGCCGGCTTCCATGTGGTAGAGCAGATGGCAGTGGTAGGCCCAGCGGCCGAGCGCATCGGCGCGCACGCGGTAGCTGCGGCGGCTTCCGGGCGGCATGTCGATGGTGTGCTTGCGCACCTGGAAGTTGCCGGCCTCGTCCTCCAGGTCGCTCCACATGCCGTGCAGGTGGATCGGATGGGTCATCATCGTGTCGTTGACCAGTACGATCCGCATGCGCTCGCCGTAGTTGAGGCGCAGGGGCTGCGCATCGGAGAACTTCATGCCGTCGAAGGACCAGGCGAAGCGCTCCATGTGACCGGTCAGGTGCAGCTCGACCGTGCGGCCGGGTTCGCGACCGTCGGGGTCACGGAAGGTGCTGCGCAGGTCGGCGTAGGTCAGCACGCGACGGCCGTTGTCGCGCAGCCCGATGCCCGGGTCGTCGAGCTTGGGCGCCGGGTTCATGGTCTGCATGTCGACGAGTGGGTTGCCGGTTTCGCTGGCCGGATGCTGCTGCATACCCGCTGCACCGTGGTCCATCGTCGCCATCGGGCCCGGTGCCATGGAAGAGGTACCGGGCTGGCCATGTCCCATGGCGGCATGGTCCATGCCACCGTGCTGCATGCCAGAGTGGGCCATTCCCGCTGCCGCACCGCCGGACATTGCCGACATGTCATGGCCCATCCCGCCATGACCCATCATCCCGTGTCCCATGTCATCCATGGTCAGGATGGGCTTGGGATCCACCGACGGCACCGGCGCACGCAACCCGTCGCGCACGGCCAGCGTGCCGCTGACATACCCGCTGCGGCCGAGGTCCTGGGCGAAGATGGTGAACGCATCCTGCCCGGTGGGTTCGACGATCACATCGAACGTTTCAGCGGTCGCAATCCGGAACTCGTCGACGGTGACCGGGTGCACGTACTGGCCGTCGGCGGCGACCACGGTCATCTTCAGGCCGGGAATGCGCACGTCGAAGTGCGTCATCGAGGAGCCGTTGATGAAGCGCAGGCGTACCTTCTCGCCGGAGCGGAACAGACCGGTCCAGTTGCCCAGCGAGGTGGTGCCGTTCATCAGGTAGGTGTAGGTATTGCCGTTGACGTCCGACAGGTCGGTCGGCGTCATTCGCATCTCGCCCCACATCTTGCGGTTCTGGAGCGTGGCCGACAGCCCGTGCTGCTGCACATCGTTGAAGAAATCGCCGACGGTCTGCTTGGCGTAGTTGTCGAAATCCGACCGCTTCTTTAGGCGATCGAAAAGGTAGGTCGGATCAAGATCGGTCCAGTCGGTCAGCATGACCACGTAGTCGCGGTCGTAGGCGAACGGCTCCGGTTCCAGCGGCTCGATCACGAGCGGGCCGTACAGACCGGCTTGCTCCTGGAACGCGGTGTGGCTGTGGTACCAGTAGGTCCCGCCCTGCACCACATTGAAGCGGTAATGGTAGGTCTCGCCGCGATTAATGCCGTCGAAGCTCAGTCCCGGCACACCGTCCATGCTGGCTGGCAGCAGGATGCCGTGCCAGTGGATCGAGGTGGAGTGGCCGTGGATCGAGTCGGGTGGCAGCGCGTTGGTCACCCGCAGGTTGACCGTCGTGCCTTCCCGCCAGCGCAGCAACGGTGCCGGAATGGAACCGTTGACGGTGATCGCGGTGCGCGTCACGCCGGTGAAATTCATCGGCGTCTCGCTGATGGTCAGGTCGAACTCGGTGCCAGACAGCACATTGGGAATGCCTTGGGCCTTGACCGCCCAACTGGATCGGGGCCACAGCCCCAGGGCAGCGACTGCGCCGCCAGCGGCTAGGCCCTGCACGAAGCGGCGGCGCGATGGTGCAAGCAGCCCGGCGGCAGCACGGCTGAAAGAATCGGATGACATAAAAGCTCCGGAAAGCGTCAGAGGGCTCGCATGGATTGCGAGCGGTACTTGTCCTGCCACGGAATGGACAGACGACAAACGCGCCGTATGGCGCAGCGAGACGCTTAGCCGATCGGAGGTCGGATCAGGTGAGGCAACGCAGGAGACGCATGCGCCGAGGACATCGGTCGGACGCTCTCGTCATGTTCGGGCGTTGGGGCATCCAAAGCCACCGCGACCACCGCGGCTTGGCAATGATGCATGCAGGTGCAGCGGCAGTCGCCCGACTCGCAGCAGTCGCCCGGCGACTGCGGTTCGTCCTCTCCAGGAGATCCTCCTGCCGAATGGGCATGCTTCTCGAGGGGAGCCGAACCGTCCGTGCCCTGGTCATGGCAAGGCTTTTTGACCTCTGCACCCGGCGGCGGAGCACCGTCTGTCGAGGCGTCCGACGCAACCGCCGTGGAGTGGTTCAGGTGCATCGATGCCGCAGCTACGCCCATGCCGTCGACCAGCAAGGCGACGATCAGGAACAACTGCAACAGGACGGAGCGTGCAGGCATGTCGCGATTATACCGATGGGCGTAAAGCGCAAGTGAGTGCCTTCCAATGGACTACGAGCAAACGCTGCCACGGGCGCCGACTGGAACCAATCTTTGGTCTCTGAACGATGGTGCCCCTGGTCGCCAGACCGCATGAAATTCCGCCTCGACCAGCACATGCGGCCATTCCCAAAGCTGCCAGCCGCACAGCATGCGGCCGCCGGCGCGGGCGATTTTGGCCTCGACGTTCGGGAAGCATTCGTTGACGACCGCATCGGCTTCGGGCTGCACCGTCAGGTATCCCGCCTCGCCGCCGGGCACCACGGTCTCGACCAGCCGGCGCACCGTCGAGCCTCGGCGCCGGCGATATGGTCTGCATGTCGACAAGCGGATTGCCGGTCTCGCTGACGGGGTGTCGTTGCATTTCGCCTGCAGACATGGCGTCATGTTAACCGGCGGGACACGGGGGCAGCTACATGCCAGGTGAATTCCGTTTCCGTCATATCTTGAAGTCGTCGAAGGCGATGCGCGCCTCGTCGATGCCCAGATGTTCGAGCATGCGGCGGGTGGCCGCCAGCATCGCCGGCGGTCCGCACAGGTAGAACTCGCATCGCTGCAGTTCGGGATGCATCCGCAGCAGGTGTTCGTGGGCGGCCTCGTGAACCATGCCGCCGATCGCGCCACCCTCTTCCGGCGTTTCGTCGGACAGCACCAGGTGCCAGCTGAAATTGGCGTGCCGTCGGGCCAGCTCGGCCATCTCGTCGACGTAGGGCGCCTCGCGCCGGCTGCGGGCGCCGTACCAGTAGTGGATGCGCTCGGTGGCGCCGCCGTCCAGCAGCGCATGGATCATGGCCCGCAATGGCGCCATGCCCGCGCCGCCGCCGATGAAGACCTTCTCGTTCGCGCCCGGCTTGAGCGCGAAATCGCCGAACGGACCGCTGAAGCGGACGGCGTCGCCCGGCTTGAGCCCATACAGGTACGTGGAGCCCTTCCCCGCCGGCTGGCGCTTCCTGCCCGTCCGTCCGGGACTGAAGCGCACCAGCAGCGTGATCTGCCCGTCCGCCGCGACCGGCAGCGCCAGTGAATACGAACGCCGGACCGACGCCTTGCAGGCCAGCGCCGGCGGCAGGTCGAGCCCGGACCAGTCGTCGCGGTGTTCGGGATGGACGATGTCGTGCGGCCGCAGCCGGTACGGCGGAACGTGGACCTGCACGTAGGCGCCCGGCTGGAACTCCGGCCCGAGCGGCGCGGCCGGGGCCAGGACGATCTCGCGCAGGAACGGAGTGACGGCCGTCACCCGCGCCACCTCGGCGATGCGCTCGGTCCACAGCGCCGCACCGCCGGCCACCTCGATCGCGCTGTCGGCGCAAACGGGCAGGTTGCAGGCCAGCCGGTATCCCAGCTTGAGCCGGCTTGCAGTCAGATGTGCGCGATCGGCGCTGGTCGGGGGCGGCGCATGGCCGCGCACGCGGACCTCGCACAGGCCGCAACTCTGCCCGCCTCCGCAGCTCGACGGCAGCTGCAGGCCCTGTCGTCCCAGCGCCAGGTAGATGGTGTCGCCCGAATGCGATTCGACCGACCGCAACCGGCTGCCTTCGGCGTCGAAGACGGTCAGCTCCCGGCGCGGGCGCCAGCGCGGCGGAACGAACTCCTCCATGCGCAGGCTGGCGACCAGCAGCCAGACGCCGGACAGCGCCATCCACAACCCGCCGGAAGCGGCCATCACCACCAGCGGGTTGTTGAAGTTCTGGCGCCCTGCGTAGTCCATGATGTGGAGCATCCACACGATGTCGAACAGCCGCCAGGTGTCGTTGCGCCGTTCGAGGATGCGGCCGTCCCGGCCCGAGACGTACAGCGTGGTGCGATCGTCGTCGGAAAAGTCGATGCGCCAGATCGGACCGGCGTGCCCGCGCGCCTCCAGGGTCGGCTCCGGCAACAGCTCGGCGTCCGATGGATGGCCGTCGCCGATGTAGTCCGCGACCGCGATCGCGGCGGCGTCCTTTGCGGTCACCGCCACCGGCCGGCCGCTTTGCGCGTCGGCCAGCCAGACATCGGCCTTGTGTGCGAGCCGGTAGACGGGACGCCCAGCCAGCCAGTGACTGTCGATGCTCTGCACCGGGCGCGCGGCATCGGCCAGTACCTGGGCAGGAGAGCGCATGCCTGGCGGCCATCGCGGCGCTGGCGCGGACGCCGCCTGGTGATGGCCGCCGGCGACGGTGTCCTGGTCCAGCAGGCTCATCGTCAGTCCGCTGCCGAGCCAGACCAGGAACTGCAGCGCGATCACCAGCCCGATCCATTTGTGCAGTCTGCGAAGCCACGGCGTCATGCCGGCGTTCTCCGCCGGAAGCTGTAGAGCAGCAGCCAGATCCCGCTGAGCGCGAAGACGCTGCCGATTGCGGCGGCGGTGCGCAGCAAGGTGTTGTTGACGTCGGCGCGCTCCTGGTAATCCATGATGTGCAACATCCACAGGAAGTCGAACCAGCGCCACAGCCGATGGCGCCTGGCGAGCAGCTCGCCGGTCTGCGCCGACAGGTACAGCGTGGTGGCGCCGCGATCGTCGAAGACCGCCTGCCACATCGGCGCCGGCCGCGTGCCCACCTCCTGCGGCGCTTCCTCCAGTAGCCGCAGCGAAACCAACCGTGCATCGCCGCGGTACTGTGAGACGGCCAGGCGCCGCGCCTCGGCGACGTCGACCGGTCCGAGCGGCGCACCGGTGCGCGCATCCGCCCGCGCGATTCCCCCGCCGTGACGGACCTCGTAGACCTCGCGCCCCAGCAGGCGCTTGAGGCGGAAGCCTTCCAGGCCCGGATAGCGCTCCGCCAGCGTGTCCGGAGCCGCCAGCGATGTGCGCGCCGGGAGCGGCTCGGCCTCCGAATGCGCGAGGTGGTCGCCGTGGATGACGTCGATCGAGATGATCGTCATGTACAGGCCGCTGAGCATCCACAGCAGCGCCTGGACGCCGATGACCAGGGCGATCCATTTGTGGGCGCGACGCGCCCAGAATGCAGGTTTCATCGTCGGATCCTGTCCGGTTCTGGCGAAAAGCGAATGCACGCATGCCGCCCTCCCCGGCGCGGGCGCCGGGAAGGGCGGCAACCGGTCACCAGCGGTAAGCGATCCTGGCGTTCCAGCGACGACCGAGCAGGTCGTAGGTCATCGTGTCCGTGTTCGCATCGGTGTAGCTCTGGATGAACGGCGCCCGCTTGTCCCAGAGATTGTCGATGCCGAACGCGATGTCGAACGCCTCGTTGACCGCGTATTGCAGCTGGACGTTGTGGTACGTCAGGCTGGGCGCGTGGTCGCCGATATCGCCGGGCGAGGCATTGATGTCGTCCGCCGATCCGATGTACTGCAAGGTATAGGACCCCGACCATGGCCCCTGCGCCAGCGTGAGCGAACCGAGCGAGCGCCAGCGGGTATAGCTGCCGCGGCCGCCGGTGATCTTCCCGGCGTAGTGGATTTCCTCGGCGCCGGGGAACGGCTGCACGTCGTAGCGCCGCAGGTAGGACACGTCCCAGTTGAGTGCGGCGTCCACGTCTCCGATGCCGAACTGGTACAGCAGGCCGAGGTCGATGCCGGAGACGCGTTCGCTGGCGGCGTTGACCGGCTGCGCGGACAGGAAGTCGACCTCGCCGGTCTGCGCGTTGCGGGTGAAGCTGGACGGATCGCAGAATGGATGCGCGAGCCCGGGCGTGTCGTAGCAGACCGCCAGCTTGGTCGAGCCGTCGATGCGCTGGATCGCGTTGTCGATGCGGATGTTGAAGTAGTCGAGCGTCAGGGTGAGATCGTCGGCGAACGCCGGCGTCCATACGACACCGAGCGTCAGCGTCTTGGCGTCTTCCGGCTCCAGGTCCTGGTTGCCGCCGACGGTGGTCAGGATGGTGTTGCCCAGCTGCGTGTAGCCCGCCGGCACGCCGGAGGCCTGGCAGTTCTGGTAGACCACCGACGAGGACGACAGATTGCTCCATCCGTTGCACGGATCGGTGGTGGTGAGATTGCCCTCGGACACACCGCCGAACAGTTCCGGCACATTGGGAATGCGGAATGCGGTGGCGTAGTTGGCCCGCAGCTTCAGCGTCGGGACGACCTGCCAGTCCAACCCGATCTTGTAGTTGGTGTCGTCGCCGAAGAGGTCGTAGTCGGAATAGCGGACCGCGGCGTTGAGCGTCAGCGACTCCGCCAGCAACCGATCCTGCAGCAGAGGGATCGCGACCTCGGCGAACGCCTCCTTGGCCGTGTACTCGCCGTCGATCGAATCCTGCTGGTTGGTGTTGGCGATGCCCAGCACGGTGAGTTGGTCGGGATCGCGCCAGCCGCGCTCCTCGCGGACCTCGACGCCGGCGGCGACGCCGACCCAACCGGCCGGCAGTTCGAACGCCTGGCCGCTGAGGTTGGCGGTGAAGCTCTTCTGCTCGTTGCCGCCGGTGTCGCGGGTGGTGAACAGGATGTAGTCGAGCACCTCGCGGCTCAGGTCGCCGTAGCCCAGGTAGTCCCCGCACGGGATGGCGGCGCCGGGTGCGTTGCTGCAGACCGAAGTGTCGAGCGTCTGGTCGACGCGATCGAGGTTGGCCACGTTGGTGGAACCGTCGATGCCGGTGTTGCGCCCCCAGTTCAGCGCCGCCGACCAGTCCCAGCCGATGCCGAACCGGCCCTCCAGCCCCGCCACGATCCGGAACGTGTCGACGTCCTGGAAGAACTCGCGCGTCCCCGCCTCCATCAGCCGGCGGCGCTGCAGCAGCAGGTCCTGGCCGGTCGGGTTGGTCGGATGATCGGCGGCGATCTCGACCGGGCGGTACAGCCCGAGCGAACCCGGGGTCGCGAGCTGGTCGGAGCGCCGGTTGCTGGCCATCAGCTCGGTGAACAACCGCACGTCGTCGCTCAGTGCGAGGTGGCCGAAGGCGCTGAAACTCAACCGCTTGATCGGATTGACCGCGTTGAGGTACGGGTTGGAGTTGAAGTTGTGCTTGTCGGGCGAATAAGGCTCGTAGAAATCGCCGTCGCCGTCCGGATCCTGGTTGAAGTTGACGCTGCTGCCGTCCGCAAGCACCGCGCGGCCGCCGATGGTGGCGGAACTGCCGACGCAGACCAGCCGGCCGCCGGATTCGCCCAGGCCGCAGGGCTGCCGGTCGGCCATGTTGACCTCGCGGCTTTCGGAATAGTTGATCGCGGCCATCAGCGAGCCGCGCTCGCCGGTGGTGCCCCAGACCAGGTCCGCGGCGCCCTCCTCGCCGTCGCCCTTGGTGGTCTGACCATAGCGGACCGATGCCTCGACGCCTTCGAAATCCCGCTTGGTGATGATGTTCACCACGCCGGCGAGGGCGTCGGCGCCGTAGATCGCCGACGCGCCGTCCTTGAGCACCTCGATCCGATCGATCAGCGCGACCGGGATCGTGTTGAGGTCGACCGAACTGTTGGCGCCGGTGCCGCCGTTGACGACGCGGCGGCCATTCAGCAGCACCAGCGTCCGGTTGATGCCCAGGCCGCGCAGGTTGATCTGGGCGGTGCCGTAGCCGTTGTCGGCCCAGTACGCGTTGGTCTGGTTGCCGCCGAAACCGGCCGATGCCGGCAGGCGTTGCAACAGCGTCTCCACCGAGGTCACGCCGGAGCGTTCGATGGCCTCGGCGTCGATGACGGTGACGGGGCCGACGCCCGAGATCGCGGCGCGCTTGATGTGGCTGCCGGTCACGGTGACGGTATCCAGGGTGGCTGCTTCCGGTGCGTCGGCTGGATCGTTGGCGGTCTGGGCGAAGGCCGCGGACGGGACGCCGGCGGTCGTGAGCGCGGCGATCGCCAGCGCAAGGTGATGGTGCTGCAATGACATGGGGGACTCCTCCGAGCGGTATCGGATCTGGTCGGCACACGTCCCGTCGCGGCATGCGCGGCGCGCATGCCCGGTTCGGACAGGACATCGGGGCCGTCGCGGAGACGGCCGGACGAGATCAACCGATCGGAGGTCGGAAGACTGCGGAACGCGAGGACTGGACCACGCCCATGTCGGCGCGTGCCGGCGGCGCGGCGGTGAGGCGGTGTTGCGCGGCGAACGGCACCGTGCCGGCGACCGCCGTGACGGCGAACCCGCAGGCGCAGGCGCAGCCGGCGACGCGGCAATCGCAATCCTCGTGCACGGGTGCGCCCTGCCCGGCGGCGGGCTCGTCGTCGCAATCTTCGTCGGTGGGCGTCGCGGTGGACGGGTCGTGATGATCCGCCGAGGCGGAACGGTCGCCGACGTGGTGCGAGAGGTCGCCCGCCATGGCGCTCGCGCGCCAAAGCCCGATGCTGCCGTCGAGGCAGAACGCCAGGACCAGCAGATAGCGCATGACGAGCGCGAGCGGGGACATTGGGCGGGGCCGAGCCTCAACGTGGTCGGTCCTTTCAGTTAGCACGCTCGAAACCGGAGTGTCAATATCGCGATCCGGCAGCCGGGCATATCGATGCTCGCTTGGACGGACAACGGCCCTGCCTTTGTGGGAGTGGCGGCGGCATGCCGTCGCCGGGAAGTCGCGACAGCCCCCTCCCCCGGCATCGCGACTTCCGTCGCTCCCACGCAAGGCCGCCGGCCCACTCGTTTTTGTTCCTCTTCGCTCGTTACTCGGTAAATCCGGTCCCAGGCCCTCCCCAGGCGAAACGCAAATCGTCATGCCTGTTGACGCCCAGATCGTGGCGCCACTACAATTCCGCGCTTCCACACGTGGGGCCATAGCTCAGCTGGGAGAGCGCCTGCATGGCATGCAGGAGGTCGGCGGTTCGATCCCGCCTGGCTCCACCACGGTTTCCGCCCAAAGGCCGGTCGGCAACCGCACGCGACATCCGCGTCCCCATCGTCTAGAGGCCTAGGACACCACCCTTTCACGGTGGCGACCGGGGTTCGAATCCCCGTGGGGACGCCATTTACGACGAACCGCGGGACCTGCCGCTGCAGGTCCTGCGTTTTTTTGTGTTCGACTCCGGCCGGTGTAGGGCCGTCGCGTTCACAGGATCCGAATCTTTCGACTGTTTCAATCGGTCGATGTCCACGCGGTGCGGCGTGCCGGCGCATCGCCTTCCTCCGGAGCGTCATGGACCCGAGCGAACAGCGGCCGCTCTCTGCGGCCGCGGCCCTGCCCCGTCCTACCCTGCGCGCACGCGAGGCTTTCGCGATCACCATCGGCATCGTCGTCGGTGCCGGCATTTTCCGTACGCCTTCCCTGGTTGCCGGCGCCGCCGGCAGCGAGGCGATCATGTTCGCGGCGTGGGCGGTGGGCGGATTGCTGTCGATCGTCGGCGCGCTGTGCTACGCCGAACTCGCGACCGCTTACCCGCAGGCCGGCGGCGACTACGCCTATCTGCGTCGCGCCTACGGCGCACGCCCCGCCTTTCTCTATGCATGGGCACGGCTGGCGGTGATCCAGACCGGGTCGGTGGCGGTGCTTACCTTCGTGATCGGAGACTACCTGGCGCAGCTGTTCGGACTCGGCGCATGGGCATCGCCACTGTTCGCCGCCGCTGCCGTGATCGTGCTGACCACCCTCAACTGGCTGGGCGTGCGCCAGGGCACCCGCACGCAGAACTGGCTCACCGTGGTCGAGATCGCCGGCATCTGCCTGATCGTCGCCGCGGCCCTGCTGCTCGCGCCCGCCGGCGCCGCACCGGCCGCCACCGCCGGTGGCGACAGCGCGGTCGGCCTGGTCCTGGTGTTCGTCTTGCTGACCTACGGCGGCTGGAACGAGGCGGTCTACGTGACTGCGGAGGTCCGCGACGCGCGGCGCTGGATGCCCCGCGTCCTCACGATCAGCCTGATCGCGATCACCGCGCTGTACCTGCTGGTCAACCTGGCCTACCTGCGCGTGCTGGGGCTGTCGGGCATGGCGGACTCCGATGCCGTGGCCGCCGACGCCATGCGGCGCCTGTTCGGCGACGGCGGCGCGATCTTCATGAGCGCGCTGGTCGTGGCCGCGGCGCTGACCTCCGCCAACGCCACCCTGATCACCGGCGCGCGCAGCGCATATGCGGTGGGCCGCGACTTCCCCGCCCTGGCCTTCATCGGCCGCTGGGACGCGCGCAGCGGCTCGCCGCGCACGGCGATGCTGGTGCAAGGCGGCCTGGCGCTGCTGCTGGTCGGCCTGGGAGCGCTCGCCCGCGACGGCTTCCGCACCGCGGTGGAGTACACCGCGCCCGTGTTCTGGCTGTTCTTCCTGCTCGTCGGCGTATCGCTGTTCGTACTGCGCCGACGCGACCCCGACTTGCCGCGCCCGTTCCGGGTGCCGCTGTATCCGCTGCTGCCGCTGCTGTTCTGCGCCACCAGTGCTTTCCTGTTGTATTCCAGCCTGGCCTATACCGGCATCGGCGCCCTGATCGGGGTCGGCGTGCTGGCGGCCGGCGGACTGCTGTTGCTGTACCTGAAACCGATCCGCCCATCCCAGGAGTCGCCCACATGAAAACGATCCCGTCGATCGCCTGCCTGTTGCTGCTGGTCCCGCTAATGTCCGCCTGCGGCGAGAGCGCCGTGACCGCCTACGACCCGGTCGTCGAGTCCGAACCAGCGCAGGACGAGGTCGCCTCGATGGACGCGGTGACCGCCGTCACCGAACCCGATTCGCCCTACGCGATGGACGAGGACGCGCCGCGCCCGAAGCGCGAGCCGGACGTGATCTACGTGCCGACGCCGCAGCCGGTGGTCGACCGGATGCTGGAGCTGGCGAATCTCCAGGAAGGCGACGTGCTCTACGACCTGGGCTCCGGCGACGGCCGCATCGCGATCACCGCGGCGAAGGACTACGGCGTGCGCGCGGTGGGCATCGACATCAATCCGGTGCGCATCCGCGAGGCCAACGAGAACGCCGAGAAGGCCGGCGTCACCGACCGGGTGACCTTCCGCGAGGAGGACCTGTTCGAGACCGACATCGGCGAGGCGTCGGTGGTCACGCTGTATCTGCTGCAAAGCCTGAACGTGAAGCTGCGGCCGAAGCTGCTGAGCGAACTGAAGCCGGGCACGCGCATCGTCAGCCATGCCTTCGACATGGCCGGCGAATGGGAGCCCGAGCACACCGAGGAAGTGGACGGCAGCAGCATCTACATGTGGACGGTGCCGGAGCGCTGAGCGCCCGCCGTTGGCGATGAACGACGTCGCCCGGTCAGGCCGATGGCAGGGGCGCCCGGTCCTGCGCAGGCGCGCTGTCGAGCGACAGCGTGGCCACGCCGTGGCCGCGCTCGGCCAGGTACTGCAGCCATTTGCCGAGGAAGGTGTTCATCCGCATGCGATGGTCGACCACCTCGGCCGGCGGCGGATACAGGCCGATCACGTCCTGCCAGCGCCGGCCGACGTAGCAATGGGTCGCCTCGACCTGGCGCGCGTCGCGGTAAAGACGCAGCCAGGCGGACGGATCGGGCTCGCCGGTCACCGGATCGCGCATGGCATAGCTCAGGCGCAGTTCGGTGGTGTAGCGGTGCTGCTCGATCACGTCCAGGTGCACGTCGAGACCGTCGCCGTTGCGCGAGAGATAGCGGCCCGGCGCGAGCCCGCCCGGCTCGAACAGGCGGATCAGGCGCTGGTGGTTCTCCGCGTACAACCCCATCAGCCAGCCGAAGCGGCTGAGCCTGGGGATGCGTGCGGAATTGCGGATGGCGACCTGCTGGGACATGCGCCGATGCTACACGCTCGATCGCGAGTGCGGCAGCATTGACGGCGTCGCGCGAGCGGCCTAAGGTTCAGTTTCCTTGCCGCGTTTTCCGCAATCGATGGTTGGTGCTTCGGATCCGGGTTTCGGAACCCGCACTCCGGAATCCGCGCTTCAGAACATTTCGCGGTTGATCCCCAGGTCCTCGAGAATGCGGCTGGCGATCTCTTCGATCGACGTGTGCGTGGTGCTCAGGGTGGGGATGCGCTCCATGCGCAGCAGCGTTTCCGCGGCCGCCACCTCGCGCCGGCAGGTCTCCATTTCCGCGTAGCGCGAATTCGGCCGTCGTTCCTGGCGGATCTGGTGCAGGCGCAGCGGATCGATGGTCAGGCCGAACAGCTTGTCGCGATGCGCGCGCAGCCTCGGCGGCAGGCGGTCCGACTCGAGATCCTCCTCGGTCAGCGGGTAGTTCGCCGCGCGGATGCCGTAGTGCAGCGCCAGGTACACGCAGGTCGGCGTCTTGCCCGCGCGCGAGACGGCGACGAGGATCAGGTCGGCGTCGCCGTAGTCGAGCGCCATGCCGTCGTCATGCGTGAGCGCGTAGTTCATCGCATTGATGCGGCGGTGGTAGGTGTCGAAATCGACCATGCCGTGCGCCTGCCCCACTCGCGACTGCCGCGGGGCGTCGAGTTCGCGCTCGAGTGGCTTGATGAACGGCGCGAACACGTCGAGCATCAGCGCGCCGCTCTCGGACAGGATGCGGTTGAGCTCGGGATCGACGCAGGAATTGACCACGATCGGCCGGCGGCCGCAGTTCGCCCCGGCGCGGACGATCTCCGCGACGGCCTGGCGCGCCTTTTCGGGGGTGTCGACGAACGGGATCCGGTCGGTCACGAAGCGGAAGCCCGAGAACTGGGTCAGCAGGCTGTGGCCGATGGTCGCGGCAGTGATGCCGGTGCCGTCGGAGACGTAGAACACGGGACGGACGGGCGGCGGCGATTCCGGGAGCATGGACTCGGACGTGAACGACGGGAGGGTTGCTAAAATACCCGCTTCCGCCGGGCCTCGTCCGGTTCTCCCGCCCGTCACCCCCCTGGAGTGCCCATCCCTTGAGCGCCAATATCCTCTGGCTGCACGATCTGCGACTGAACGACCTGGCCCAGGTCGGCGGCAAGAACTCCTCGCTCGGCGAGATGATCGGCCACCTCGCCCAGCTCGGCGTCTCGGTTCCCGGGGGCTTCGCCACGACCGCCGATGCGTTCAAGGCGTTCATCGCCCACAACGAGCTCGAGCAGCGGATCTTCGATCGCCTGGCGCCGCTCGACGTCGAGGACGTGTCGGCGCTGACGGCGGCCGGCCGGGAGATCCGCGGCTGGGTGATCGACGCGCCGCTGCAGCCGGATCTCGATGCCGGCATCCGCGACGCCTACGGGCAGCTCTGCGCCGACAACGGCGGCGGCGAGGTGGCGGTGGCGGTACGTTCCTCGGCCACCGCGGAGGACCTGCCGGACGCCAGTTTCGCCGGCCAGCAGGAGACGTTCCTCAACGTCACCGGCGCCGACGACGTCGTGGTCAAGGTCAAGGAAGTCTTCGCCAGCCTGTACAACGATCGCGCCATCGCCTACCGCGTGCACCACGGCTTCAAGCACGAGGACGTGTTCCTGTCGGCCGGCGTGCAGCTGATGGTGCGCTCGGACGTCGGCGCCTCGGGCGTGCTGTTCACGCTCGACACCGAGTCCGGCTTCCGCGACGTGGTGTTCATCACCGCCAGCTACGGGCTCGGCGAGAACGTGGTCCAGGGCGCGGTCAATCCCGACGAGTTCTACGTCTACAAGCCCACCCTGCGGCAGGACAGGCCGGCGATCCTGCGTCGTTCCCTGGGCAGCAAGCAGATCCGCATGGTGTATTCGGACGCGCCCGGCGAGCGCGTGCGCAACGAGGATACGCCGGAGCAACTGCGCGCGCGCTTCTCGATCAGCGACGACGACGTGCACGAGCTGGCGCGGCAGGCACTGACCATCGAGGAGCACTACCAGCGCCCGATGGACATCGAATGGGCGAAGGACGGCGTCAGCGGCAAGCTGTTCATCGTGCAGGCGCGGCCGGAGACGGTGAAGTCGCGCGGCAAGGCCACCCAGATCGAGCGCTACGCGCTGGAGCGCCGCGGCGAGGTGATCGCCGAAGGCCGCGCCATCGGCCAGAAGATCGGCAGCGGCGTCGCCCGCGTGGTGCGCTCGCTCGAGGACATGCAGAAGGTGCGGCCCGGCGACGTCCTGGTCGCCGACATGACCGATCCGGACTGGGAACCGGTGATGAAGCGCTCGGCGGCGATCGTCACCAACCGCGGCGGCCGCACCTGCCATGCCGCGATCATCGCCCGCGAACTCGGCGTGCCCGCGGTGGTGGGCACCGGTACCGCGCTCGAGGTGATCGCCGACGGCCGCGAGGTGACGGTGAGCTGCGCCGAGGGCGACACCGGCTACATCTACGCCGATGCCCTGCCCTTCGAGCGCACCACCACCGACCTCGCGTCGATGCCCGAGGCGCCGCTGAAGATCATGATGAACGTCGCCAACCCGGAGCGCGCGTTCGACTTCGGCCAGCTGCCGAACGCCGGGATCGGCCTGGCGCGGCTGGAGATGATCATCGCCTCGCACATCGGCGTGCATCCCAAGGCGCTGCTGGAATACGACCGCCAGGACCCGGAAACGAAACGCCAGATCGACGCCCGCAGCGCCGGCTACGCCGACCCTGTGCGGTTCTACGTCGACCGCCTGGCCGAGGGCATCGCCACCCTCACCGCCTCGGTGGCGCCGCACCCGGTGATCGTGCGCCTGTCGGATTTCAAATCGAACGAGTACGCCAACCTCATCGGCGGCCGCCGCTACGAGCCGGAGGAAGAGAACCCGATGATCGGCTTCCGCGGCGCCAGCCGCTACGTCGACCCGTCGTTCGCCGACGCCTTCGCGCTGGAGTGCGAGGCGGTGCGCAAGGTCCGCGACGAGATGGGCCTGGACAACCTGTGGGTAATGATCCCGTTCGTGCGCACGCTCGACGAGGGCCGCAAGGTGGTCGAGGTGCTGGAGAAGAACGGCCTCAAGCAGGGCCAGCACGCCGACGGACAGCAGGCACTGAAGATCATCATGATGTGCGAGGTGCCGTCGAACGCGCTGCTGGCCGACGAGTTCCTCGAGATCTTCGACGGCTTCTCGATCGGCTCCAACGACCTCACCCAGCTCACCCTCGGCCTGGACCGCGATTCGGCCATCGTCGCGCACCTGTTCGACGAGCGAGATGCCGCGGTCAAGAAGCTGCTGTCGATGGCGATCAAGAGCGCCCGCGCCAAGGGCAAGTACGTCGGCATTTGCGGCCAGGGCCCGAGCGACCATCCCGACCTGGCCGAATGGCTGATGCAGGAAGGCATCGAGTCGGTGTCGCTCAATCCCGATACCGTGGTCGACACCTGGCTGCGGCTGGCCAAGCGCAAGGCATCCGACGCGCGATAACGTCGCTCTAACGGCGCCGTCGCTACCGTCGTCGCGGGAACCGACGCTCCGCTTGCGGGGCGTCACGCACTTTCAGGACCATAGAGAGGGAGGCGCAAGCATGGAATCGATCTGGTCGTGGCTGCACGAAACCGGCTGGTCCGAGATGGCGATATCGATCGGTCTGCATGTGCTCGGCGCCCTGGCGTTGTTCTTCATCGGGCTGCGCATCGTCAAGTGGATCACCGGATTCGCCGAACGCGGACTGGCCCGCGCCAACGTCGAGCCGACGGCGGCGATGTTCCTGCGCAAGGTGACCTACGTGATCCTGCTGGTGGTGTTGGTACTGGCGGCGCTGCAGGTCGTGGGCGTGCCCATGACCTCGACGATCGCGGTCCTCGGCGCCGCCGGCCTGGCGATCGGCCTGGCGTTGAAGGACTCGCTGTCCAACATCGCCTCGGGGGTGATGCTGGTCTCGCTGAGGCCGTTCCGCGCCGGCGACATCGTCACCATCAACGGCCAGACCGGCAAGGTCGAGTCGGTCAGCATCTTTCAGACGCAGTTGCGCGGTGCCGACAACCAGACGATCGTGCTCCCCAACAGCCTGGTTACCACCGACTCCATCATCAACCTGACCCCTGACGTGATGCGCCGGATCGAGCTGGTGATCGGCATCAGCTACGACGCCGACATAGACGCGGCCCGCGGCCTCGCCATGGACACCATGCAGGCCGACGAGCGCGTCCTGCCGGAACCGCCACCTGACGTGCTTGTGTACGAGCTCGGCGACAGCTCGGTGAACCTGGGCATCCGCTGCCACGTCGCCAATGCCGATTTCTTCGTCACCAAGTGCGAACTGACCGAGCGGATCAAGAAGGCGTTCGACCGCGACGGCATCTCCATTCCGTTTCCGCAGCGCGACGTGCACATGTATCACCACGCCGGCGATACCGGTGCCGGCGGACAGCAGGCGCTGCCGTCGCCGAGTGCCTCCGGCAGCGAAGCGATCGACCTGGACGACCCGGAGCATCAGCCGCGCCCGGACCCGGAATGAGCCGTCAATGATCGTGAGCCGCCAACCCGGCGGGCATCGACTCAATAGCGGTCGAACGGGGCGAACGCCCCCATGCCTTCACGGTAGTGCCGCAGTTCCTCGATCGAGTCGCGCACATCGCTCAGGGCGGTGTGCGCGGCCTGCTTCCTGACGCCGGCGAGCAGCGACGGCGCCCAGCGCCGCGCCAGCTCCTTGATGGTGCTGACATCGAGATTGCGGTAGTGGAAATACCGTTCCAGCTCCGGCATCTGCCGATGCAGGAAGCGCCGATCCTGGCAGATCGAGTTGCCGCACATCGGCGAGGCGTTCTCCGGAACCCACCGGCGAAGAAAGCTCAGCGTCCGCTGCTCCGCCTCCGCCATCGGCACGCCCTCCTCGAGGACGCGCCGCCACAGCCCGGACTTGCCGTGCTGGTTGCGGTTCCAGTCGTCCATCGCCTCTAGCGTGGCAAGCGGATGTGCAATCGCGCATTCCGGGCCTTCGGCCAGGACCCGCAACTCGGAATCGGTAACGACGGTGGCGATCTCCAGGATCGAGTCGCGCCCGGTATCGAGCCCGGTCATCTCCAGGTCGATCCAGATCAGGCGGCCTTCATCGGCATCGGATTGTCGCTGTGCCATGCGCTCGCGATCATCGTCGGGAGGGCGCATCATAGCGCAGCGCCCACATTCCCTGTCCTCCATGATCCCGAGTTCCGCACTCTCCCATTACGCCATCCTGACCGCGATGCTGGCGCCGGCGTTCTTCCTGACCGCGACCGCCGGCCTGCTGACCTCCGCGAACTCCCGGCTCGCACGCATCATCGACCGGGCACGGGCTTTGCTCAAGCAACTGGGCGAAAGCGAGGATCCCGAGGAGCGATCGCTGCTGGAAAGGCGCATCGAGCTGCAGCGTCGCCGCAGCACGATCATCCTGCGCGGCAGCCAGCTGCTGTACGTGGCGATCAGCTGCTTCGTCGGCACCAGCCTGACGGTCGCCGGCGATTCGCTGCTCGGCCATCGTTTCGACCAACTGCCGACGGTGCTGGCGGTACTGGGCGTGTTGGCGATGTTCGCCGCCAGCCTGCTGCTGGCACGCGAGGCGACGCTCGCGGTCGGTGCGGTCAACGACGAGATGGACGATGCGCACGTCCGCGCCAGGCGGCGCGGCGCAGCGGGGTGATCGGCCCATGGGCCGGTAGAGCCGAGCTTGCTCGGATTCCGGAGCCGGGAGCAGCGGAGCAAGCTCCGCTCTACGGGGAGAGGCGCGACGGCTTCAGGGCGCAAGCCTGCCGCGCTTGCGGCGAAAGTAGTTGCTGAGCATGGCGCCCGCCTCGCCGGCAAGCACGCCGCCGGTGACCGCGACACGATGGTTGTGGCGCGCGTCGGCAAGCAGGTCGAAGACGCTGCCGGCGGCACCGGTCTTCGGATCGGCGGCGGCATACACCACGCGGGCGATCCTTGCGTGCACCATCGCCATGGCGCACATCGCACACGGCTCCAGCGTCACGTAGAGAGTGCAACCGGGCAGGCGATGGTTGCCCAGCTGCCGGCCGGCGGCGCGCATCGCGACGATCTCGGCATGCGCGGTCGGGTCGTGTTCGCCGATGTTGCGGTTCCAGCCCTCGCCGAGCACCCGGCCGTCCGCGTCCACCAGCAGCGCGCCGACCGGGACCTCGTCGTCCTCCTTCTCTGCACGTTCGGCGAGCGCCAGCGCCTGGCGCATCCGCTGTACATCGTCAACCGGCATCGACCGTTCCTGCACGCCGGCGGCCGCCGGCGGCGTGATTGTCGCATCCTAATGCGCGGCCTGCTGCACGCTTATCGCGTCCAGGATCCGATGCAGCCCGGCCAGCGAGAACGGTTTGGACATGACCGGGCGCCGGCGGAAAACTTCCGGTTCGCCGCCGCATCCGGCGCGCGTCATTTCAAGGCGGGAGCGGGTTCGGTCGGCGGCGCGGGACGGGACAGGAAATGGATCAGCGCGGCACGCTCGTCCGGGTCGCGGATGCCGATGAAGCTCATCGAGGTGCCGGGAACGAAGGCTTCCGGGTCGCGCAGGAACGCATCGAGTGCCGCCGGCGTCCACACCAGGTCGCGCTCCCGCGCGGCGGCGAGCAGTGCGGCGGAATACTCGAAATCCGGTCGGTCCGCGGCGCGACGGCCGACGATGCCGGCCAGGTTGGGGCCGCTCAGGCCGTCCTCGCCGGGACGGACCGAGTGGCAGGCGTAGCACTTCTGGAACGCGCGTTCGCCGCGCCCGGCATCGGATGGCGTCCGCTCGTCCACGGCGCTCGCCGCGCCCGACAGGGCCAGTGCGCAGGCCGCCAGGGCGATCCGCCTCACTCGCCGCCTGCTCCGTAGCGGTACACCACCAGCCGGTCCGCCCCCGACTCCGGCGCCCACACCTCGCCCGCGCGGCCGAGCAGCTGCCGCACGTTGGCGTCGGGGCGGTCGCTGGGGAAGCTGTCGAAGCGCTCGCTGTCCGGATCGAAACGCAGCACCGCGTTGGCGCCGAAATCGCTCACCCAGACCTTGTCGTCGTGATCGACGTAGACCGCGTAGGCGCGTGGCCGCTCACCGGGCAGTTTCCACGCTTTCCATTCGCCGCTGGCGGGATCATGGCGACTGAGCTGGCCGGAATTCCACTCGCTGATCCAGAGCCGGCCCCGGCTGTCGGACCAGACGCGCCGCGCGCCCTGCTCCGGCGTCGGCGGCCGGAGCACCGTCGCCTCGCCGCTGTCGGTATCGATGCGCGCAAGGTGGCTGCCGGCGAGCGAGGCGTAGTAGATCGCGCCGCGCGGCGTGGCGGCGATGCCGTACGGTCCGCGCCCGTGGGGCGCGTCCCAGATCCGAATCTGTTCCGTCTCCGGATCCAGCCGGCCGTAGACGCCGTTCTGGCCGGTGAACCACAGCACGCCGTTGCCGTCGAAGGCGGCGGTGTTGAGGTTCACGTAGCCGCGATCTTCCGGCAGCGGATAGCGCGTAACCGCATGCGTCTCCGGATCGACCCGCACGATCGCGTTGAGGCCGCCGTCGGTGATCCACGGCGCACCGTCCGGACCGACGATGACACCATGCGGTGCCGAATCCTCGCCCAGCGGAATCTGCTCGACTTCGCCGGTTTCCGGATCGAGCCGTCCCAGCGCGCCCTGGCGTTGCGCGGTGTACCAGACGGGCCCGCCCGGGGCCGGATCGGCGGCGACGTCGTGCGGCCGCGCGCCGGCCGGCACGGCGTAGGTCCGGGTAGAGATTTCGGCTGCGGCCGCCGCGGTCCAGGCCGGCACCGCGAGCAGCATGGCGAGCAGGCATCGATTCCAGGCAACGACAGGCATGACCGCTTCTCCCTTGGCTCGGCGACGCGGCGGCAAGTATGCCAGTTGCGCCGTGGAGCCCGGATTCACCGTCCGACGGTCGACACGAGCGGACCGATTTTCCCGGTCGCAAGTGACGTCATCGCCCTATGATGATTTCAGGGGCGCACCACACTCCGTCACTCCCACTCGATCGTCGCCGGCGGCTTGCCGCTAATGTCATAAACCACGCGAGAAATGCCTCGCAATTCATTGATTATTCTGTTCGAAACACGACCGAGGAACTCGTACGGCAGGTGCGCCCAGTGCGCGGTCATGAAGTCGACAGTCTCCACCGCGCGCAGCGCGATCACCCACTCATAGGCGCGCGCGTCGCCGACCACGCCCACCGACTTGACCGGCAGGAACACGGCGAAGGCCTGGCTCGTCTTGTCGTAGAGATCCGCCTTGCGCAACTCCTCGATGAAGATCGCATCGGCACGCGCCAGCAGTTCGGCGTATTCCGGCCGCACCTCGCCGAGGATGCGCACGCCCAGGCCGGGGCCCGGGAACGGGTGCCGGTAGACCATCTCGCGCGGCAGGCCCAGCTCCACGCCGAGGCGGCGCACCTCGTCCTTGAACAGCTCGCGCAGCGGCTCCACCAGGCCGAGCTTCATGTGTTCGGGCAGCCCGCCGACGTTGTGATGGCTCTTGATCACGTGAGCCTTGCCGGTCTTGCTGCCGGCCGATTCGATCACGTCCGGGTAGATCGTGCCCTGCGCCAGCCATTTCGCATTCGCCAGCCGGCCGGCTTCCTCGTCGAAGATCTCGATGAACAGGTTGCCGATGACCTTGCGCTTGGCTTCGGGATCGGCCACGCCCCGCAGTGCGCTGAAGTAACGCTCGTGGGCATCGACCCGGATCACCTTGACGCCGAGGTGCTCGGCGAAGGTGGCCATGACCTGGTCGCCCTCCTGCCAGCGCAGCAGACCGGTGTCGACGAACACGCAGGTGAGCTGGTCGCCGATGGCCTTGTGCAGCAGCGCGGCGACCACCGAGGAATCCACGCCGCCGGAAAGGCCGAGGATCACCTCGTCGTCGCCGACCCGCTCGCGCACGCGCGCGATCTGGTCCTCGATGATGTTGGCCGCGGTCCACAGCGTGTCGCATCCGCAGATGTCGGTGACGAAGCGCCTGAGCAGGGCCAGGCCCTGCTTGGTATGCGTGACTTCGGGATGGAACTGCACGCCGTACCAGCGCTTCTCGTCGTTGGCGAACGCCGCAACCGGCACGCGCCCGGTGCTGGCGGTGACGGTGAAGCCCGGCGGCGCCCTGGAGACGTGGTCGCCGTGGCTCATCCACACGTCCAAACGCGGTGGCGGACCCGGGTGATCCGCGAGGCCCTCGAACAGCCGGTCGCGGGCGGTCAGCTCGACTTCGGCATGGCCGTATTCGCGCTGGTCGGCGGCCTCGGTCTCGCCGCCGAGCTGGGCGGCCATCGTCTGCATGCCGTAGCAGATGCCGAGCAGCGGCAGGCCGCAGTCGAACACCTCGCGCGGTGCGCGCGGCGCGCCTTCCAGGGTGGTCGACTCCGGACCGCCGGAGAGGATGATGCCCTTCGCGCCGAACCTCGCGATCTCGGCCGGATCGTGGTCCCAGGCCCAGACCTCGCAGTACACGCCGATCTCGCGGATGCGCCGCGCGATCAGCTGCGTGTACTGCGCACCGAAATCGAGGATGAGGATCTTGTCGCTGTGCAGGTCGGTCATTGCGGCGGGGACTCGGGCGTGGTCGGGATGCGGTCGGTGCCGCCGAAGGTGCATTGCTTGCGGTCCGCGTCCCAGCGGCCGCCGCCGTCCTCGCAGGAGGCGCGCAGCTGGTGGCCGCGGTAGAGCTGCAGGCCGACCAGGCACAGGACCATCGCCGCGAGCACGATCAGCCCGGTGCCGATCCGGCGGCGACGCGGCGGCGGCGTCGATCCGGCCATCGGATCAGCCCATCCGGTAGTTCGGCGGTTCCTTGGTGATCTGCACGTCGTGCACGTGGCTCTCGCGCTGGCCGGCGCCGGTGATCTTCACGAACGACGGCTTGCTGCGCATCTCCTCGATGGTCGCGCAGCCGACGTAGCCCATGGTCGCGCGCAGGCCGCCGGCGAGCTGGTGGACCACGCCGCTGAGCGGGCCGCGGTACGGCACCCGGCCCTCGATGCCCTCGGGCACCAGCTTGTCGGCATCGCTGGCGTCCTGGAAGTAGCGGTCCTTGGAGCCCTGCTCCATCGCGCCCAGGCTGCCCATGCCGCGGTAGCTCTTGTAGCTGCGCCCCTGGAACAGTTCGGTTTCGCCGGGCGATTCCTCGGTGCCGGCGAACAGGCCGCCGATCATCACCGTCGAGGCGCCGGCGGCGATCGCCTTGCCGATGTCGCCGGAGAAGCGGATGCCGCCGTCGGCGATCAGCGGGATGCGGTCCTGCAATGCGTCGGCGACCATCGACACCGCGGTCACCTGCGGCACGCCGACGCCGGCGACCATGCGCGTGGTGCAGATCGAGCCGGGGCCGACGCCGACCTTCACCGCGTCCGCGCCGGCATCCATCAGCGCCAGCCCGGCGTCGCCGCTGACGATGTTGCCGCCGACCACCTGTACCTGCGGAAAGGTCTTCTTGGTCCAGGCGACGCGGTCGATGACGCCCTGCGCGTGCCCGTGCGCGGTGTCGACGATCACCACGTCCACGCCCGCCGCCACCAGCGCCTCGATGCGCCGTTCGGTGTCGCCGCCGACGCCGACCGCGGCGCCGACCAGCAGTTGCTCGTCGGAGTCCTTGGCGGCGTTGGGGTTGTCGCGTGCCTTCTGGATGTCCTTGACGGTGATCAGGCCGCGCAGCTCGAAGCCGTCGTTGACCACCAGCACCTTCTCGATGCGGTGCTTGTGCAGCAGCTGCAGCACCTCCTCGTCGCTCGCGCCCTCGCGCACGGTGACCAGCTTCTCCTTGCGCGTCATCACGTTGCGCACCGGATCCTCGAGCCGGGTCTCGAAGCGCATGTCGCGCCCGGTGACGATGCCGAGCAGCTGTCCGCCGTCGACCACCGGCACGCCGGAGATGTTGCGCGCCCGGGTGAGCTTGAGCACATCGCCGATGGTGGTGTCGGGCCCGACGGTGAACGGCTCGCGGATCACGCCGGCCTCGAAGTTCTTCACCCGCGCCACTTCCGCGGCCTGGCGCTCGGCCGACATGTTCTTGTGGAGGATGCCGATGCCGCCGAGTTGGGCCATGGCGACGGCCAGGCGCGATTCGGTCACGGTATCCATCGCCGCGGAGATGATCGGCAGGTTCAGGCGCAGGTCGCGGGTCAGGCGGCTGGCGAGCGAGACGTCCTTGGGCAGGATCTGCGAGTGGGCGGGAACGAGGGAAACGTCGTCGTACGTGAGCGCTTCGGCCAGGATGCGCAGCATGGGCGGTCCGGAGGGGGAGAAGCACGTCATTGTATCGCGTTTGCGACGGCAGACGACGCTTGCAGGGCACCCGGATAGTGCCCCGGGGCGGCCTTCCGGACGAATTTCGAGTCGCTCCCCGATACTCGCTTGGTCGAAATCCGCCCGGAAGGCCGCTGGAGACCGCGAAGGCACGTGTTGAAGAGCCGAAAGCGGGCTTGGTACCGGGCGCGGGCGCGCCCAGGGCATCGCCTGCCAGCCTACCCCCGGCGGTCGGAGGCTTCCGCGGCCTCGAAGGTGTTCTGCATCAGCGTGGCCACGGTCATCGGCCCCACCCCGCCCGGTACCGGGGTGATCCAGCTGGCGCGGCGCGAGGCCTCGGCGAAGCCGACGTCGCCCACCAGCCGCCCGTCCTCGAGCCGGTTGATGCCGACGTCGATCACCACCGCGCCCGGCTTGACCCACTCTCCCGGGATCAGGCCCGGCCGCCCGACCGCGACCACCAGGATGTCGGCCTCGCCGACGTGGCGCTTCAGCACGTCGGCCGGGGTGAACCTATGGCAACTGGTGACGGTGCAGCCGGCGATCAGCAGCTCCAGCGCCATCGGCCGGCCGACGTGGTTGCTGACGCCGACGATGGTGGCGCTCTGGCCGCGCACCGGGCGGTCGGTCCAGGCCAGCAGCGTGGTGATGCCGCGCGGCGTGCACGGGCGCAGACCGAACTGGCGCAGCGCCAGGTGGCCGACGTTCTCCGGGTGGAAGCCGTCGACGTCCTTGCGCGGATCGATGCGGTGGATCAGGCGGGTGGCGTCGGGAATGCCCGGCAACGGCAGTTGCACCAGGATGCCGTGCACGCCCGGGTCGGCGTTGAGGCGGTCGATCAGCGCCAGCAGCTCCCCTTCCCCTGTGCCGGCCGGCAGGTCGAAGTCCAGCGCGCGGATGCCGACCTTCTCGGCCGCGCGCCGCTTGTTGCGCACGTACGATCGCGAGGCCGGATCGTCGCCCACCAGCACCACCGCGAGCCCCGGCCGCATGGCGCCGGTGGCGATCCGCGCATCCACCCGTAGCCGCAGCTCGTCGAGCAGCGCGTCGGCGACGCGTCTGCCGTCGAGGATGCGGGCCTGGTGCGGGGCGGGCTCGGTCATGCAGGATGATCTGCTGGGAACGACCCGTATTGTCCCCGATTCAGCCCCGTGCTTGTAGGCGCAGGCCATGGGCGCGATCCTGTCGCGGATTCCCGAGACGAGCATCGCGCCGAGATGCGCATGGAACACACGATGAGCGATTCCACCACCACCGAAATCGAAGCCGCCGTCTTCCGCCGCCTGCAGCGGCACCTGGTGCAGACGCGGCCCGACGTGCAGAACATCGACCTGATGATCCTGGCCGGCTTCTGCCGCAACTGCCTGGCCGACTGGTACCGCGACGCCGCGGAGGCGCGCGGCGTCGCGATGACGAAGGACCAGGCGCGCGAAGCGATCTACGGCAGGCCCTTCGCGGACTGGAAGGCGCAACATCAGGCGCAGGCGACGCCGGAGCAACTGGCAGCGTTCGAAGCCGTGCAGCGCACGCACCCGAAGGGCGATTGATGATGGCCAAGGCGGCGCTGGGGCTGCTCGCCGTCCTTGCCCTGTGCTATCTCGCCATCTGCGTGCTGATGTACGTGCAGCAGCGTCGCCTGATGTACTTCCCGCAGTTCACCCGCGGCGATGCCGCCGAAACCGACCTCGAACTCGACCGCGGCGATGCCGTCCTGCGCGGCTGGATCGTCAATCCGCACCAGACCGATGCGGTGCTGTATTTCGGCGGAAACGCCGAGCGAATCGAGGACAACCGCGACGATCTCGCCGCATGGCTGCCGGCGCGAAGCAGCTATCTGCTCGCCTATCGCGGCTACGGCGCCAGCGACGGCAGCCCGAGCGAGGCCGCCCTGCTCGCCGATGCACTTGCCCTGTATGACGAGGTGCGCAGGCGCCATCCGCATGGCCGTATCGCGCTGATCGGGCGCAGCCTCGGCAGCGGCATCGCCAGCCATGTCGCCGCCCATCGCGACGTCGAGCGGCTGGTCCTGGTCACGCCGTTCGACAATCTCGCCGCCGTTGCCCAGGGCCACTACCGCTGGCTCCCGGTGCGCCTGCTGCTGCGCGACCGGTACGACTCCGTGGCCCGGCTGGCGCGCTACGACGGGCCGCTGCTGGTCCTGCGCGCCGGCAACGATGCCGTGATCCCGCCGCGGCACACCGATCGCCTGATCGCCTCCTGGCACCGCACGCCGACGGTGGTCGACTTCCCGCAGGCCGGCCACAACGACATTCATCTGCAGCCCGGCTACGGCGAGGCGCTGGCGCGCTTCCTGCGCTGAGCCCCGGACACGCCCGCGGACCGCGCGCCACCCGGGGTCACCAGTCGTCTCCTGGCGATGCACCCTTCGGGCAACGCGGCACGCTCGTATCACCGGCAACGCAATAGATGCAACAGCCGGCCGGAGTGCCCGGTGGCTGCGCCGGCATTGCCGGCGATGGGTACGCAGGCGAGGTCGCCATCGGCAACGGAGGCGTCAGGCGCGCCAGTTCCTGTTGCGGCCGCAGCTGCAGCAGCACCGCCCAGTCCTGGCGGTTGGCGTTGCAGGCGGCCGGCGTGTCGGGCGTGCACGCCGGCGCGTCGAGACGCCGCATCGGCAGGTCGCGGAACCGTCCGCCGGCGGTGAGCGGCAGCAGGCGCATGGTGACGCCGTCGAGCACGTTGCCGCCGACCAGGTAGGCCAGGCCGTCTCGATCGGGATCGACCGCGACGACGATGTCGCAATGCATGCCCAGCCCCTCCTCTCCCGCACTCAGCAGCCCGGCGAGTCCGCCGAAGCCGTAGATGCGAGGGTTCGAACGCACGTGGCACAGCAGGTCGCCCGGCGCCGGACGGGCGGTGACGGGATCGGTGACGCGATAGGCGCTGGCCTCGGGTTCGCGGTAGGCGCCGCGAACGTAGGCGAGGTGGCTGGTGGCAGCGGCGAATCCCGGTAGTCCGGCCCGCCGCAGCACCCACGACACGAACACCGCCGACCAGGGCGCGTCGACGATGAAGGCGCGGCAGCCCGCCGACGGCGGACCGCCCATCCCGGCATGGCCGCACTCGGCCGCACCGGGGCGGCCCGCCGCACGTCCCAGCAGTCCGCTGTCGCGCCAGTAGCCGGCGACGCGCCGCCCGGCCTGTTCGCCGTTGGCGAGCAGCCCCGTCTCGGCCTCGCGCACGGTCGATCCGGCCAGGCGGCCGTCGGCGTCGATGAACGGACGATGCCAGAGCTGATGCTCCTCGCAAGCGAACGCGGCGATCCGCGTGGCGACCTCGGATGCGCTGGTCTGTCCCCGCAGGACCGGGCAGACATCGGCCGCCAGCGCCGGCGCGGCCGTCAGCGTCAGCAGCAACCACAATGTCCGGATCATCGAACCCCCTGGCAGCAAGTACGAACGCGGGCGGCATCGTTGCCCGCGCCTTCTGCATCCTGCCGCAGCGGGTGTGAAGACACCCCGCAGCGCGGCCGAGGCGGCGGCGCGCGCCCCGCGCTCAGCGCGCCGCGCAGAATGCCGCGTAGTCGATGTAGCCGGGAAATTCGCGGCCCGGCGCGCACAACGGGCAGTCCGGGTCGGGTGTCAGCCGGGTCTCGCGGAAGCGCATCGCCAGGGCGTCGAAATGCAGCAGGCGGCCGCTGAGCGGATCGCCGAGCCCGAGCAGCAGCTTGATCGCCTCGGTGGCCTGGATCAGGCCGATGACGCCGGGCAGCACCCCGAGCACCCCCGCCTCGGCGCAATTGGGGGCGGCTTCCGGCGGCGGCGGCTCCGGGAACAGGCAGCGGTAGCAGGGCGCCTCGCCGCGCCTGCGGCCGGCGTCGAACACGCTCGCCTGTCCCTCGAACCGGTGCACCGCACCGTAGACCAGCGGCTTGCCGAGCTTCACGCAGGCATCGTTGAGCAGGTAGCGGACGGGGAAATTGTCGGCGCCGTCGATCACCACGTCCACGCCCTCGAGCAGGCGCTCGACGTTGGCGCTGGTCACGCGCTCGGCGACGGCATCGATCCGGGTGCGCGGATTGAGCGCGGCGAGCGTGGTTGCGGCGGAGGCGACCTTGGCCGTGCCGATGCGGTCCTCCGCGTGCAGGATCTGCCGCTGCAGGTTGCTGCGATCGACCACGTCGTCGTCGGCGATGCGCAGGCTGCCGACGCCGGCCGCGGCCAGGTAGTACGCCGCCGGCGAGCCGAGGCCGCCGGCGCCGAGCAGCAGCACATGGGCCTGCTGCAGCCGCTGCTGCCCGGCCAGGCCGATCTCCGGCAGGCGCAGGTGGCGCGAATAGCGTTCGTGGAAATCGGTGTCGACGCCCGGCTGCGGCGCCGTCATCGGCAGGCCTTCCGCCTGCCAGGCCGTGGTGCCGCCGGCGATCGAGGCGAGATCCGCATAGCCCTGTTCCTGCAGCGCCTGCGCCGCCTGCAGCGAGCGACCGCCGCCCTGGCAGATCAGCATGAGCGGCTCGTCGCGCACCGGTGCGTGGCGATCGGGCGCACGCTCCAGTTCCGCCCGTTCGACGCCGCTCGCGCCTTGCGCCATGCCGGTCATGCGCTCGTGTTCCTCGCGCACGTCGATCAGGCGCACGCCGCGGGCCAGCCGCCGGTAGGCCTCGCGCGGGGAGATTTCCAGGATCGCCATGCGGCGATTATCGCGCGATTGCGCATCGCCGGAACGGAACGCTGCAGTGCATCTCGCCGTAGAGCGGAGCTTGCTCCGCTACGCGGTCTCCGAAGCCAGGATCCCATAGAGCCGAGCTTGCTCGGCTGCGCGGTTCCCGGAGCCCGCGAGCAGCGGAGCAAGCTCCGCTCTACGAGGCAGTCAATACGGCAGCACTTCCACCACGCTGCCGGCCGGATAGTCGCGCGGGCCTTCCGCCAGCACGATCAGCGCGTCGGAATCGGCTGCGGCGCGCATCCGGTGCGAGCCGTCGGCGGGATTCGGCTCGACCCGCAACACGCCGTCCTCGCCGCAGTGCAGCCTGCCGCGCAGGAATTCAAGCCGCTCCTGGCGCTTGTGCCAGTCGCTGCCCAGGCGCGCGTGCAGCCGCAACCGCGGCTCGCGCCGGCCATGCAATCCGTCCAGCAGCCGACGTCCCAGCGTCAGCCAGGTCGCCAGCACCGATACCGGGTTGCCCGGCAGGCACAGGAACAATGCCTCGCCGAGGCGGCCGCCCTCGGCCAGCAGTACCGGCATGCCCGGCTTCATCCGCACCTTCCAGAAGCGCACCCGCCCCTGCGCCTGCAGCAGCGCGGGCACATGATCCTTCTCGCCGGCCGAGACGCCGCCGCAGGTGATCACCAGGTCGAAGGCGTTGCCGGCGTGGCGCAGGGCCGATTCGATCGCGCCCGGGTCGTCCGGCAGCGTCGGCCAGGCGACCGGCTCCAGGCCCTCGGCTCGCAGCAGTCCCATCAGCTGCTCGCGGTTGGAGTTGTAGATCTCGCCCGGCCGCAGCGGCAGTCCGGGCTCCACCAGCTCGTCGCCGGTGGTGAAGACCGCGACCGTGGGGCGCCGCCGGACCTCCAGCTCGGCCATTCCCTGCGATGCGCACAGGGCGACCCGCGACGGCGACAGTATGTCGCCGACCTGCAGCAGGCGGTCGCCGACCGCGCTGTCCTCGCCGGCGCGGCGCACGTGCTGCCCGGGTGCGGGCGTCGCCAGCACGCGCACGCGATTGCCGTCGACGGCGGCGTTCTCCTTCATCACCACGGTATCGGCACCGGCCGGCAGCGGCGCGCCGGTGGTGATGCGTGCGCACTGGCCGGTGCCGATGCGCAGGCCGAGCGCGGCGCCGGCGAACTGTTCGCCGGCCAGCTCGAGCGCGGTTTCGCCGCCGCCGCCGAGGTCGACGTGACGCAGCGCAAAACCGTCCATCGCCGAGTTATCGAACGGCGGCTGCTGCAATACCGCGTATACGTCGGCCGCGAGCACCCGGCCATGCGCACGCTGAAGCGCGCAGCGTTCGGGCGGCAGCTGCCTGCCGATGGCGACGGCATCGACGATCTCGTGGGCGACGGCGTAGGCGATGCGGGTCGGGAAGTCGCTCATGTCGGGCTCATGCCGGGTCGAAGCCGGCCGCGGCCAGGTCCCCGGGGGTGTTGAGATTGCCGAAGCGTACGCCGGCCAGTCGCACGGCTGCCATGCCGAGCCGCCGCTGCAGCGCCTGCACCATGAGGTCGCCGGATGCGATCGCGGCGGCCGCCGAGCGCCGCAGGGCCTCGGCCCGCCACAGCGCGACCAGCGGCTGCACGCCGTCGTCGTCGACCGCGTATGCACCCGTGCCGCCGGCAGCGGCCAGGCTCGGCAACAGGCAGTCGTTCACCGACACCAGGTCCACCGGGACGGTGAGCAGCCACGCGCTGCCGCACGTCTGCGCGAGCGCATCGAGCCCGCCGAGCGGTCCGGCATCGGGCGTGCGGTCCGCAATCATGGCCAGGCCGATGGCGGCATAACGTTCGGCTGCACGGTTGGCGCTGACCAGCACGGCGCCCGTCTCGGGCGCGAACCGTGCGGCCAGGCGTTGCACCTGGGCCATGCCGTCGCGGCGCAGCCAGGCCTTGTCGGCGCCGCCCAGCCGCAGCCCGCGGCCGCCGGCGAGAATACCGAGCGTCACCGCCTCCTGACCGAGAGCCGGAGGCCGCGCGTTCATGCCGACCGGCACCCGCCCCCCCGTAGAGCGGAGCTTGCTCCGCTGCTCCCGGCTCCGGAGCCCACGCAGCCGAGCAAGCTCGGCTCTACAGGGCGGGCTCCGGAGCCCATGTAGCGGAGCAAGCTCCGCTCTACGAGAGGGGGATTCCGATCCCTGTCGGTCATGCTTCAGCCCTTTCGCTTGACGTGCCGGATCAGCCGCCGCTTCTTCTCCACCTGGCGCTCGGTCAGCACGTTCTTGCGATCCTTGTAGGGGTTCTCGCCTTCCTTGAACACGAACCGCACCGGCGTGCCGACCAGCTTGAAGCGCTTGCGGAAGAAGTTCTCCAGATAGCGGCGATAGCTGTCAGACAGCGTGCGCAGGCGGGTGCCGTGGACCACGAAGGTCGGCGGATTGCTGCCGCCCGGGTGGGCGAAGCGCAACTTGGCGACATGGCCGCGCACCGTCGGCGGCGGGCTTGCCGCGTAGGCGGCCTCCAGTGCGCGGGTGACCTCGGAGGTGCCGAACTCGCGCGTCGCCGAGGCGTGCGCGCGATGGATCGCGCGGAACAGCTCGCGCAGTCCGGAGCCGTGCTTGGCGCTGATCCGCACCGCCTCGGCCCACTGCATGAACACCAGCTTGCGCGACAGCAGCGCTTCGGTCTGTTCGCGCTGGTAGGCGGTCAGTCCGTCCCATTTGTTGACGGCGACCACCAGCGCGCGGCCGGCGTCGAGCACCGCGCCGAGCACGCTGGCGTCCTGGTCGGTGACGCCCTCGCTGGCGTCCAGCAACACCACGGCGATCTGGCAGTGCTCGATCGCCTGCAGCGTCTTGACGATCGAGAACTTCTCCACCGCCTCCTCCACCCTGGCCTTGCGGCGGATGCCGGCGGTGTCGACCAGGCGGTACTTGCGGCCGTCGCGCTCCAGGTCCACCGCGATCGAGTCGCGGGTGGTGCCCGGCACCTCCGAGGCGATCATGCGTTCCTCGCCGACCAGCCGGTTCACCAGCGTCGACTTGCCGACGTTCGGCCGCCCGATGAAGGCCACGCGCATGCGCTCCGGGTCCTCGTCGAGCACCTCGGCGTCGCCGTCCGCCGGCAGGCGCCCGACGACCTCGGCCAGCAGCTCGTCGATCCCCTGGCGGTGTGCCGACGACACCGGCAATGCATCACTGAACCCATAGCGGGCGAACTCCGCCATCGCCGCGCGCGTGTCGATGCCGTCGGTCTTGTTGACCACCAGCAGCACCGGCCGGTCGCGCTTGCGCAGCCACTGTACGAGTTCGTCGTCCAGCGCTGTCGGACCTTCGCGGCCGTCAACGATGAACAGCACCAGATCGGCTTCGTCTGCGGCGGCCCGGGCCTGGCGCGCGGTCGCACCGGCCAGACCTCCGGTTTCGAGATGGGTGTTCTCCCCGGCGATGCCGCCGGTATCGACCAGCACGAACGGGCGCTCCGGCTCGAGCCGGCAGACACCGTAGTTGCGGTCGCGGGTCACCCCCGGCTGATCGTGCACCAGCGCGTCGCGACTGCGGGTCAGCGCGTTGAACAACGTCGACTTGCCGACGTTCGGGCGGCCGACAAGGGCGACGAGTGGGAGCATTGGGGGCCGGGAATGGGGAATCGGGAATGGGGAATCGTAAAACAGGACGGCGGCATGGATCATGCCGCCTCCGCCATTGTCGGCGGCCGTGAGCGGCATGGTCGGGAATCGCGGCGTCTTCGGTCGTCGGCTACGGCCGATTTCCTATTCCCTATTCTCGAATCCCGGCGCCTACTGCTCCAGCCGGTAAGCGCTCAGGTCGCCCTTGATGTTCTGTACCACCAGGATGCCGTCGGCCACGATCGGAGCGCCCTTGACGGCGGCGCGACCGGCGCGGGTGCGCGCCGCCAGTTCGCCGTTATCGAGCTTGAGCCAGTGCAGGTAGCCGTCGAAATCGCCGACCACGGCGTGGCCGTCCTGCACCGCTGCCGAGCTGAGGTTGCGCCGTGCCAGGACGTCCTGCTGCCACAGGGCCGAACCGCTGTTCTTGTCCAGCGCCCAGACGGTTCCGGCCGGGTCCGCGACCACCAGGCGATCGGAGCCGAGTCCGATGCGACCGGCGCCACCGCGGTCGCTGGACCACAACGGACGGCCGCTCGGCGCTTCGATCGCCATGGTCTGTTGCTTGTAGCTGCTGGCGTACAGCGTGGCCTCGTCCAGGACCGGGCTGCCATCGATGTCGGTCATGCGTTCCAGGTCGGTCCGGCCGTCGGGCTGGCCGACCGCCTGTTCCCAGACGGGACGACCATCGGCGAGGCCGAGCGCGACCACGGTGCCGTCGTCGTTGCCCACGAACACGTAGCCCGGACCGAGCACCGGCGCGTCGTTGCCGCGCACGGTGAGCGGCGGCAGGTCGCGGGCCCAGAACCAGCGACGCTCGCCGCTGGCCGCATCGAAGGCGGTGACCCGGCCGTCGTTGGAACGCACGATCACCGTCCCCTGCCCGACCGCGGGCGCGGCGATGACCTCGTTGCCGACCTCGGCGCGCCAGCGTTCGCTGCCGCTCTCCGCGTCCAGCGCCAGCACGTCGCCTTCCAGGCCGCCGGCCACCACCAGGCCCTCGCCGGCACCGGGACCGCCGGAGAGTCGGAGGTCGGATTCGTGGTGCCAGAGCGTGGCGCCGCTCTGCAGGTCGATGGCGCGCACGCCGCCCTCGATCGCGGCGGCATAGACGCGGCCGTCGGCCACGGTCGGAGCCTGTCCGGCACCGATCCGCTTCTCGCCCTTGCCCGCAGAGGCCGTCCAGATCCGCGACACCGAAACCGACGCGGTGAAATCGGTGAGTTCGGCCGGATCGGTGGTATTGACCTTGTCGTCGTCGCCATCGAACCAGCCACGGATCGTGCTGCAACCCGACACCGCAACCGCGCACAGCAGTACCGCGGCGGTGCGCAGCAGCAGGGAATGTGGCTTGATCTTCGCTGGCTTCATCAAATGGTCTCGGGCTGGGACGGCTTGCCGCCGGCTTGGGTGAGCTTGAGTTCGACCAGGCGGCGCTGCGGCGCCGCGACGTCCATCCGTCGCAGCGCTTCCTCGTAGGCCCCTCGCGCCTGGTCGCGTTGTTCGAGCGCGAACCGGGCATCGCCCAGCGTTTCGAGCCCGGTGGCGTCGGCGGCGTCCGAGAGCAGGGTCGCCGCTTCCTGCGCCTGTCCCGCATCGATCAGCAGTTGCGCCAGGCGCTGACGGCGGATCGGCTCGAGCGCGGGATCGGCGCCATCGGCAGCCTGCTGCAGCGTGGCGATGGCGGCCTCGCGGTCGCCGGCCTCGAATTGGGCCTTGGCCAGGTCGAATGCGATCAGGGCGCCGTAGACGCCGCCCTTCCGCAGCTCCTGGGCCTGGTTCCGGGCGGCGTCGAGATCGCCGGCCTGGATGCTCGCGAGCGCCGCTTGATAGTGTTCGCCGGCCTGTACGCGCTCACCGTGCTGGTGCCGCTGCCACCACTGCCAGCCACCGATCATGCCCAGCCCGAGCACCACGCCGGCAAACAGTCCGAATCCGTTGCGCCGCAGCCATTCGCGGACGCGTTCGCCCTGTTCGTGTTCGTCGAGAAGTTCGATCGCCATACTGTCTCTCGCCCTGCGCGCCGGGCGCGGGCCCTGTCATGGGAAACGGGCCCGCTGCCGGGCCCGTGTCTGCGTGTCGCGAACCCGCGTGGCGGGTCGTGCCGGACGTTACTCGGTCGCTGGTGCGAGCGAACCGTCAGAGGATACCGTAAAGCGCGCGACGTTCGCTCGCTGATAGGGCGTCATATCCTGAACGCGGCCATACCGGCGCACTTCGACCGCGCCGGCATTGCCAAGCACGATGCGCCCCACTTCGCCGTCCGCGTAGCTGCGGCGTTCGCCGGCCCGGACCAGTGCCTGCTCCAGCGAACGGCCTTCGGCCGACTGCACTTCCACCCAGCTGTCGTCGCTGAACTGCAGCGTCAGCGCCGCTACCGGGGGCTGCTGCGGTTCCGGCTTGCGGATCTGGGACTTCCGGCTCTGGATCGGCGTCAGCGAAGCGACGAAAGGCTGCTGCTCGGCCTGCGACGCAGACGATCGCCCCGGAGCGGCGGCCGCGGCGCCCCGATCGGGGTCGATATCGAGCGATGCGGTTTCCTGGGGATCGCTGTCCACGTGCTGGCGCGTCACCATCCACACCGGCACCGCGATCGCGGCGGTGATCACGACGTAGACCAGGCGGCGCGCCGCCTGTTCGGCGAACCGCTGCAGCGGGGACGTAAAGGTGCGTGGCTCGAGCTGCGCCGGCTGGATCGGAATGGATGCCTGCGCCGGTACCAGCGCATCGGCCGGCAGGCCGAGTGCCCGCGCATAGCTGCGCAACTGTCCTCGGACGAATACGGGCGCCCCCAGACGGCCCCAGTCCTCGGCCTCGAGCGATTCGACGACCCGAACCGGAACGTGCATTTTTGCTGCCACATCGGCGATGTCCAAGCCGGCGGCGGCGCGCGCCTCACGAAGGCGATCGCCGCAGCCCTGCTCGGGCATGCCTGCATTCGCTGCAGAAGTCATGGTTGCCTGCTATCCCCGGGTTGTGCGGACAACGCCTGCGGGAACTCCTTCCCCAAACGCTGACGGTAGCGATCGGCGGCGGCCCTGTCGCCGAGTCTTTCCTCGATTTGTGACGCCAGTAGAAGAACGTCGGCCGAAGCCGGTGCCGCGGCGAGGCGGCGCTGCGAAAATGCGCGTGCTTCCAGGTAACTCCCCTTACGGTACTGGTATTCGGCCATCGCTGACAACGCCACCGCGTTGGTCGGCTGCAGCGAGAGCGCTGCGCGCAGGTCGCGCTCGATCCGCCCGGGTTGCCCGGCCGCTTCGGCGCAGGCACCGGCATTGGCCAACGCGGAGGCCGGTTCGGAGTATCCCGGCGCGGCCAAAGCCCTGTCGAAATACGCCATCGCCTCGGCGGCCCGCCCGTTGCCGCACAGCCAGGCACCGTAGTTGTTCTGCGCACGGCCGCTGGCCGGCGCCAGCTCGGCGGCCTTGGCGTAATAGCCGCCGGCCTCCTGGCTGCGTCCGCGCCGCGACTCGAGCAGGGCCATCAGGGTCAGCGCCTCCGGGTCGCCCGGATCGGCCTTGAGCGCCTCGCGGAGCAGCTTTTCGGCAGCATCGGGTTCGCCGTTGGCGAGCGCCTGCCCGGCCCGGGCCAGGCGCAGGCGGTTCTCGGATCGACGCCGGCTCTCGGCGGTGCCGCTCACGTCGTACCGCGGCGCGACCTGCTCGGAGTCGCCGCGCCTGGCGCTGGGTTTGACGAACGACAGGCGCGAACACGCCGTGGAAAGCAGCACTGCCAGCAGGCCCAGCACCAGTGCGCTACGCAGCGGCATCCGCCTCTCCCCCCCGGGTGGCAAGCCGCTTGCGAAACTCCGCCTGTCGCCGGGTCCGGTCTACGACCTGCCCCTTGAGCTGGCCACAGGCGGCGTCGATGTCGTCGCCGCGGGTGCGGCGCACGGTCGTCAGCACCCTCGCGTCCTGCAGGAGTTTCTGGAATACGCGGATGTCGGTCTCCGGCGAGCGCTCGAAGCGGGTGCCGGGGAACGGATTGAACGGGATCAGGTTGACCTTGGCGGCGTCCTTCATCTGCACCGCGTTGTCGAAGCCGCGCATCAGCCGCGCCAGCTGGCGCGCGTGCTCGGGGCGGTCGTTGACGCCCTTCATCATCGTGTACTCGAACGTGATCGAGCTGCCGCGCTTGCGCAGCACGTAGCGCTGGCACGCGGCCATGAGCTCGGCCACCGGGTACTTGCGGTTGAGCGGCACCAGTTCGCTGCGCAGCGCATCGTCGGCGGCGTGCAGCGAGACCGCCAGGGACACGTCGCTCACCTCGCCCAGGCGGTCGATCATCGGCACCATGCCGGCGGTCGACAGGGTGACGCGCTTGTTGGCGAGGCCGTAGCCGAGGTCGTCGCGCATCACGCTCATCGCGCGGACCACGTTGTCGAAGTTCATCAGCGGCTCGCCCATGCCCATCATCACCACGTTGGTGAGCTTGCGCACGCGGTGCGGGACATTGCCCAGGTGCCGCGCCGCCACCCAGACCTGACCGATGATCTCGGCGGTCGAAAGATTGCGGTTGAAGCCCTGGGTGGCGGTGGAGCAGAACTGGCAGTTCAGCGCGCAGCCGACCTGCGACGACACGCACAGGGTGCCGCGCCCCTTGTCGGGAATGAACACCGTCTCGATGGCGTTCTTGCCGTCCATCGCCAGCAGCCACTTGTGGGTGCCGTCGGTGGAGGGCTTTTCGAACTGGATCTGCGGCACGCGGACTTCGGCATGCGCCTCGAGCTTGGCGCGCAATCCCTTGCCCAGGTCGGTCATTTCGTCGAACGCGGTGACGTGCCGGTGGTGGATCCACTTCATCACCTGGTGCGCGCGGTAGCGCTTCTCGTCGAGCGTCTCGACGAAGAAGCGTTCCAGGCCCGCGCGGTCGAGCTCGAGGAGGTTCTGCTTCGTCTCGCCGGCGGATGCCGCAGCCGCCCCGGCGTCCGCTTGCGGACGCCGCGACGCAGGCCCCGGAATGGTTCCGGACCCTGCGAAAGACGGCTGGACGATGAAGTCGCTCATTGCACGATGTGGTTCGATCAGCGCGAGAAGATTTCGTTCGGCTCGAAGAAGTACGCGATTTCCTGCGCGGCGGTTTCGGCCGCGTCGGAACCGTGCACGGCGTTGGCGTCGATCGAATCGGCGAAGTCCGCGCGGATGGTGCCGGCGGCGGCTTCCTTCGGATTGGTCGCGCCCATCAGTTCGCGATTCTTCGCGATCGCGTCCTCGCCCTCGAGCGCCTGGATCGTCACCGGACCGCTGCTCATGAACTCGACCAGGGCATTGAAGAACGGACGCTCGCGATGCACGGCATAGAAGCCCTCCGCCTCCGCGCGGGACAGGTGCTTCATCTTCGCGGCGACGATCTTGAGGCCGGCTTTTTCGAAACGGGAGTAGATCTCGCCGATGACGTTCTTGGCGACGGCATCGGGCTTGACGATCGAGAGGGTGCGCTCCAGCGCCATGGAATGTCTCCGGTGAGGCGGGCGGCTGCTGTGAGCGACCCACATTAACATGAAAAACCCGTGATGTGGCACGGGTTTAGCCGAACTGGCTAGCGGGAATTCTAACCGATCCTCACGGTCTGCAGAACCCGTTTCGCGCTGAAGACCGTCCGGTCGGGACGGCTGGAGCAGCCGGGACTGGGGATTGGGGCCGGGTCAGGACTCGGAAGAGTCTGACCGCGTTGCTCGCCATCCCAGCGCACGCTGGGATCCATGTTGCTGTTGCCTGTTCAAATGCAATCTCAAAAGCAACTGCAAGATCAAAATGGATCCCAGCCTGCGCTGGGATGACGGGGCCTCAAGCCCTTTCCGGGCCCCAAGCTCCGGTGTCCGGGTTTGACCCGCACAAGCGATCCCCCTACCATCAAACAAGCGTTTGATTCAGCCGCTCCGGAGCGCCGATGCCCGCCACCCAGTTCTCGACCAAGGAACGCATCCTCGGTGCCGCCGAGGAGCTCTTCGCCCAGCAGGGCTTCAGCGGCACGTCGCTGCGCCAGGTCACCACTCGCGCCGACGTCAACATCGCCGCGGTCAACTACCACTTCGGCAGCAAGGAGAACCTGGTCAACGAGGTGTTCCGGCGGCGCATGGACGAGATGAGCACGCAGCGGCTATCGATGTTGCGCAAGGCCCAGGAGGAACACCCCGGCGGGCTGGAGCCGGTGCTCGCCGCCTTCGTCGAGCCGGCCCTGGCGCTGGCGGGTGACCGCAATGGCGGCGGCGCCTTCATCCGGGTGATCGCGCGTGCCTACGCCGAGAAGAACGACGGCCTGCGCGCCTTCCTGTCCGAACGCTACGGGCACGTGCAGCGCGATTTCGCCCGCGCCCTCGCCGCCTGCCTGCCGGACCTGTCGAAGGAGGAACTGTACTGGCGCCTCGACTTCCTGGCCGGCGCACTGACCTACGCGATGGCCGATTTCGGCCTGATCAAGCGCCCGCACGGCATGAACGAGAAAGCCCACCGCCGCCGCGCCGCGCAGGAACTGATCCGCTTCGCCGCCGCCGGATTCAAGGCATAAGGGATTTTGGCCGCGAATTGACGCGGATAAACACGGATAAAACCTTTGTTTTCAATAAGACACATGCCTTATCTAAAGTCTCCACGTAATTAGCAAGCCCGCCAGGGACGCTCCCCCACTCTGCATCGCCTTATCCGCGCTCATCCGCGTCAATCCGCGGCAAGAAATAAATTAATACAAGGAGTTACGAAACATGTCTGAAAAACTGCTGGTACGTCGCGCCGCGGTATTGGGTGCCGGGGTGATGGGGGCGCAGATCGCCGCCCACCTCACCAACGCAGGGGTCGACACGGTGCTGTTCGACCTGCCCGCGAAGGAAGGCGACCCCAACGGCGTGGTGATCAAGGCGATCGCCAATCTGGGCAAGCTCAGCCCCGCCCCGCTCGCCGGCAAGTCGCTGGCCGGACGCATCGTTCCCGCCAACTACGACAGCGGGCTGGAACTGCTGCGGGACTGCGACCTGGTGATCGAGGCGATCGCCGAGCGCATGGACTGGAAGCAGGACCTGTACCGCAAGATCGCCCCGCATGTCGCCGACCACGCGGTGCTGGCCAGCAACACCTCGGGCCTGGGGATCAACGCACTGGCCGACGTGCTGCCGGAGCAGTTGCGTCACCGCTTCTGCGGCGTGCACTTCTTCAATCCTCCGCGCTACATGCACCTCGCCGAGCTGATCCCGGCCACGGCCACGGACACGTCGGTGCTCGAAGGACTGGAGGCGTTCCTGACCACCACGCTCGGCAAGGGCGTGGTCTACGCCCGCGACACGCCGAACTTCATCGGCAACCGCATCGGCGTGTTCTCGATCCTGTCGACGATTCACCATACCGCGGCATTCGGGCTCGGTTTCGACGCCGTCGATGCGCTGACCGGCCCGCTGGTCGGCCGACCGAAATCGGCGACCTACCGCACCTCCGACGTGGTCGGCCTGGACACGATGGCGCACGTGATCAAGACCATGGCCGACACCCTGCCCGACGATCCCTGGCACCGTTACTTCAAGGCGCCGGCCTGGCTGCAGGCGCTGATCGACCAGGGGGCGCTGGGGCAGAAGGCCGGCGCCGGCATCTTCCGCAAGGCCGGCAAGGAGATCCAGGTGCTGGACCTGGAGAAGCAGGATTACCGGCCGGCAGACAAGGACGCGGCGGCGCCCGAGGTGGTCGAGATCCTCAAGACGAGGAACCCGGCCGAGAAATTCGCCATGCTGCGCGCGAGCGAACATCCGCAGGCGCGCTTCCTGTGGGCGGCGTTCCGCGACCTTTTCCACTACAGCGCCTACCACCTGGCCGATATCGCCGAGACCGCGCGCGACGTCGACCTGGCGATCCGCTGGGGCTATGGCTGGTTGCTGGGCCCGTTCGAGACCTGGCAGGCGGCCGGCTGGAAGCAGGTGGCGCAATGGATCGCCGAGGACATCGCCGCGGGCAAGGCCATGAGCGACGCGCCGCTGCCCGGCTGGGTGCTGGACGGCCGCGACGGCGTCCATGGCGCGGACGGCAGCTTCAGTCCTGCGCGCGACGCGTCCGTGCCGCGTTCGTCGTTGCCGGTCTACCGGCGCCAGCGCTTCCCGGATCCGCTGCTCGGCGAATCCTTCCCGCAGGGCGAGACGCTGTTCGAGAACGACGGCATCCGCCTGTGGACCGACGGCGACGGCATCGGCGTGGCCTCGTTCAAGACCAAGCTGCACACCGTCAGCGACCAGGTGCTGGACGGCCTGCAGGAGGCGATCGGGATTGCCGAGCGCGACCTGCGCGGCCTGGTGATCTGGCAGCCGAAGGAGCCCTTCTCCGCCGGCGCGGACCTTGCCGGCGCGCTCGGCCTGCTGCAGGCCGGCAAGGTCGACGCGTTCGAGGCGATGGTCGCCAACTTCCAGGCCACCAGCCAGCGGATCAAGTACGCGCTGGTGCCGGTGGTCGCGGCGGTGCGTGGCCTGGCGCTCGGCGGCGGCTGCGAGTTCCAGATGCACAGCGCGCGCACGGTCGCGGGGCTGGAAAGCTACGTCGGCCTGGTCGAGGCCGGGGTCGGCCTGCTTCCGGCCGGCGGCGGCCTGAAGGAGCTGGCGGTACGCGCCGCGCGCGCGGCCGGACCCGGCGGCGACGTATTCGCGGAGTTGAAGTCGGTGTTCGAGACGGTGGCGATGGCCAAGGTGTCCACCTCGGCGGTCGAGGCCAGGGAGTCGGGGTTGTTGCGCAGGGACGATCCGGTCGTCTTCCATCCGCACGAGCTGCTGCACATCGCGCGACAGCAGGCGCTGGCGCTGGCGGAGAGCGGCCATCGCCCGCCGCTGCCGGAACGTGCGGTGCAGGTGGCCGGCGACGTCGGGATCGCCACCTTCAAGATGATGCTGGTCAACATGCTGGAGGGACGCTTCATCTCGCCGCACGACTACGAGATCGCCACCCGCATCGCCACGGTGCTCTGCGGAGGCGAGGTGGATCGCGGCGCCACGGTCGACGAGGACTGGCTGCTGCGGCTGGAGCGCGAGCACTTCGTCGCCCTGGCGCAGATGCCCAAGAGCCAGGAACGCATCGCGCACATGCTCAAGACCGGCAAGCCGCTTAGGAACTGAGAATAGGGAATGGGGAATAGGGAATGGGGAAGAGCAAGACCCCGCCCTACCCCCTTCCCTCCCCCAAGGAAATTTCTGCCGGAGGTGTGGAGCGCACCGGACAGGGTGAAGCGCTTTTGCGATTCCCCATTCCCCATTCCCCATTCCCGGCTTTCGGAGAAAGCCCATGAAACAGATCCAGGACGCCTACATCGTCGCCGTCACCCGCACCCCGGTGGGCAAGGCCCCGCGCGGCGCGTTCCGCAACACCCGCCCCGACGACATGCTGGCGCATGTGCTGAAGTCGGTCGTTGCGCAGGCGCCGGGCATCGACGTGAACCGCATCGAGGACGCGGTGATCGGCTGCGCGATGCCGGAGGGCGAGCAAGGCATGAACGTGGCGCGCATCGGCGTGCTGCTGGCCGGCCTGCCGAACACCATAGCCGCGCAGACCATCAACCGCTTCTGTTCGTCTGGGTTGCAGGCGGTGGCGCTGGCCGCCGACCAGATCCGTCTTGGCAACGCCGACCTGGTGCTGGCCGGCGGCACCGAGAGCATGAGCATGGTGCCGATGATGGGCAACAAGGTGGCGTTGTCACCGAACGTGTTCGCGAACGATCACGTCGCCATCGCCTACGGCATGGGCATCACTGCCGAGAAGGTGGCGGAGGAATGGAAGGTCTCGCGCGAGGACCAGGACGCGTTCGCGCTGGCCTCGCACCGCAAGGCGATCGCCGCCATCCAGGCGGGCGAGTTCCGGGACGAGATCACCCCGTACGAGGTGATGTCGCATGTCCCCGACCTGGCGGGCAACACCATCCAGCTGCGGAAGACGCACGTCGACACCGATGAAGGCCCGCGCCCGGATTCCTCGGCCGAGGGACTGGCCAAACTGCGCCCGGTGTTCCGCAACGGCCAGTTCGGCGGCACCGTCACCGCCGGCAACTCGTCGCAGATGAGCGACGGCGCCGGCGCGGTGCTGCTGGCCTCGGAACAGGCGGTCAAGGACTACGGCCTGACGCCTCTCGCGCGCTTCGTCAGCTTCTCGGTGGCGGGCGTGCGCCCCGAGGTGATGGGCATCGGGCCGATCGCGGCGATCCCGAAGGCGCTGAAGCAGGCCGGGCTGACGAAGGACCAGATCGACTGGATCGAGCTCAACGAGGCCTTCGCCGCGCAGGCGCTGGCGGTGATCCGCGACTCGGAGCTGGATCCGGACAAGGTCAATCCACTGGGCGGCGCGATCGCGCTCGGCCATCCGCTCGGCGCCACCGGCGCGGTGCGCACCGCGACCATCGTCCACGGCTTGCGCCGCCGCAGGCAGAAGTACGGCCTGGTGACGATGTGCATCGGCACCGGCATGGGTGCGGCGGGGATTTTCGAGGCGCTGTAGCCGAACCGCGGGCCGGCGCATCGGCGAACGGAATGGGAGCGCGGCACCGGCGACGTCATTGGCGTCGCCGTGTTCCCTGCAGTGACGACGCATCCATGCGTGACGGGGTTTTCGGACGGTCCCGGTGCCGCCCGCCTTCCCTGCCGCAGCGTGCCCGCCGCGCAGCGGGCCTCACTCCAGTTCGCGGACGCCGAGTTCGTCCAGAGCGCTCTGCATCATCGCCGCGGCGGCTTCGCTCAGCTTCTCATGGTCGAGCGCGTAGCGGATGGTGGCCTCGATCAGGCCGATGTGGGTGCCGCAATCGAAGCGAGTGCCCCGGAACCGGTAGGCGTGCACCGCCTCCTCCGCGAGCAGCGCCGAGATCGCGTCGGTGAGCTGGATCTCGCCGCCGGCGCCGGGCGCCGTCGACTCGAGCAGCGCGAAGATGCGCGGGTTCAGCACGTAGCGGCCGACCACGGCGAGAGTGCTCGGGGCATCGGCGGGCTTGGGCTTTTCGACCATCGCCCGGATGCGGCCCTGCCGGTCGGCGAAGTCCTCGGTCGCGACGATGCCGTAGCTGTCGGTCTTGTCGCGCGGCACGTCCTGCACCGCGATCATGCTGGCGCCGCTGGCTTCGGCGGCATCGGCCATCTGGTTCAGCGCGCCGGGGCCCCGGTTCCAGATCAGGTCGTCCGGCAGGATCACCGCGAACGGCTCGTCGCCGACCACCGGCTTTGCGCACAATACGGCGTGACCGAGCCCGAGCGCCTCGGTCTGGGTCACGAACACCGCGCGCACGTGCGGCGGCAATGGATTGCGCACCACCTCCAGCTGCGCCAGCTTGCCGGCCTTCTCCAGCTTCTCCTCGAGTTCGTAGGCCTTGTCGAAATAGTCGGCAACCGCGTGCTTGTAACGGTTGGTGACGAAGACCAGCGTATCGCAGCCTGCCTCGATCGCTTCGTCGACGGCATACTGGATCAGTGGCCGATCGATGATCGGCAGCATTTCCTTGGGGACGGTCTTGGTGGCGGGGAGGAAGCGGGTCCCGAGACCCGCGACGGGAAATACGGCTTTCCGGATTCTTCGGCTCATATACCTGCTGTCATGTCCTTCTTGCATGTCGCGCGGGGGAGGCGACGACGGCCACCGCCTGCTGGTCGCCGTTGTCGGGTTTGCGGCATGAGTTCGGGACCCGATTCGCGCAGCACCTCCGCCATGCCCTCAGGATCGTATTCGACTCATATCTCCGCTGTCACGACCTTGCTTGCATGTCGAGCGAGGAAGGCGACGACGGTCACGTCCTTCTTGCATGTCGGGCGGGAAAAGCGACGATCGTCGCGGCCGGCTGCTTGCCGTTGTCCTGCTGCGGCATGAACTCGGGGACCGACTTGCGCAGGACCTGTGCCAGGGTCATGAGATCGTAGGTGCCGATCGCCTCGCGCAGCCTCGCCGTCGCGTCGAATACGTCCTCCTGCATGATCTCGCGTGCCTCGGCCTGCAGGATCTTCGGATGCGCGGTTGGGCGATAGCATTCCTCCGCGTGGAACAGGGTCTCGTGCAGCTTCTCGCCCGGCCGCAGTCCGGTGTAGATGATCGCCACGTCCCGCTCCGGATGCTTGCCCGCCAGCCGGATCATCTGCTCGGCCAGCAGCCGGATCGAAACCGGTTCGCCCATGTCCAGCGTGTAGATCGCATGCCGCGACCCGATCGCCGCGGCCTGCAGGATCAATTGGCAGGACTCGGGGATGGTCATGAAGAAACGGGTCACCTCCGGATCGGTCACGGTCACCGGCCCCCCGCTGCGGATCTGTTCGCGGAACAGCGGCACCACGCTGCCCGCCGAGTCGAGCACGTTGCCGAAGCGCACCGTGACGAAGCGCGTCGACTGCGGATCGGAGTGCGCCTGGCACACCATTTCCGCCAGGCGCTTGGTGGCGCCGAGCACGTTGACCGGGTCGACCGCCTTGTCGGTGGAGATCAGCACGAAGGTGGCGACGCCGGCCGCTTGCGTTGCGCAGGCCACGGTCTCGGTCGCCAGCACGTTGTTGCGGACCGCCTCGCGCAACTGCGCCTCCAGCACCGGTACCTGCTTGTAGGCGGCCGCGTGAAAGACGGCTTCCGGCGCGGACAGCGACAGCGCGTAGCGGATCACGGCGGGATCGCCGCAATCGCCCAGCACCGGCACGCACTGGATCTGCGGGAAATCCCGGTGCAACTGCGCCTCGATGGTGGTCAGGGCGAGTTCGTCCATCTCCACGATGGCAATCTGCCGTGCGCCGTGGCGGGCGCACTGGCGACACAGTTCGGCGCCGATCGAGCCGCCGCCGCCGGTCACCAGCACGCTGCGGCCGCCGAGCCAGCCTCGGATCGACTTCCAGTCCGGCGTCACCGGCTTGCGCCCGAGCAGGTCCTCGATCGCGACCTCCTTCAGCTCGCCCGGCAGCGAGCGCCCCTCGAGCAGGTCGTCCAGGCGCGGCACCGTCCGGAACGGCAGGCCGGTCTCCTCGCACGCGGCCACGATCCGCCGCATCGACGAGGCGTCCAGCGAGGGCATGGCGATGATCAGCAGCCGGGCCGCGGTTTCGGGGGCGATCCGGGCGACGTCGCTGACCCGCCCCAGCACCGGCACGCCCTGCAGATGGCTGCCGTGCAGCTTGGCCGCATCGTCCAGGAAACCCACCGCCTGATAGGAGCCCGCACGGCGCAGGTCGCGCAGCAGCGCTTCTCCGGCCTGGCCGGCGCCGAGGATCAGCACGCGCACCGACGTCTGGTCGGTACGGTTGAGGCTGTAATCCTTCCAGCTGCGGTACAGCAGGCGCGGCATGCCCAGGAGCGCGGTCAGCACGATCGGGTACAGCACCAGCACGGTGCGCGGCACCTGGTCCAGCCGGTTGTACAGGAACAGCGCCAGCAGGATCGCGAACAGCCCGAACAGGCTCGCCTTGAGAATGTTCAGCAGGTCCGGAACGCTGGCGAAGCGCCAGACGCCGCGGTACAGGCCCACCCGCCACAGCACCAGGCCCTGCGCGAGCAGGATCAGCGCGATCTCGGTCGACCACAAGGACAGCGGCGATGCGAACGGGTGGATCGACAGCCGGAACTGGTGCAGGCCGATCCAGCACAGCCACACCATGAACAGATCGTGCGCAATGATGCCCGCGCGAGGCAAGGTGATAGCCGCCCGATCCTTCCAGCGCTTCATCGTTATTCTTTTTCCTTCAGGCCCGTGCGGTGGGTGCCGTCTTGCAGGGCTATCCAGATCCATCCCCCTGCCAGATACCACGCAACGGCGAGTGCAATGATATACGCAGTGTCAAGCCGCCATGCGGCGAGCATCGCCAGGACGCTGCATGCGCTCCAGGCGGCGTACGCAATCGTGACCGGCGGATGCCGCCCGATCCGGCGCGACCATCGCTGATAGGCATGCTGCACATGGGCTCTCCACCACGGCTCGCCACGCAGCATGCGCGAGCCCAATGTGAGGGTCGCATCAACGAGGAACGCCGACAGTGGCAGCGCCAGCAGTGGCCAGCGGCCCGGCGCATCCTCCTCCCCGCCGGCCATGGCCAGCACGCAGACGCACGCCAGTCCATAGCCGAGCGCACCGCTGCCGACGTCGCCGAGAAAGATCCGCGCACGCGGAAAATTGAAGGGAAGGAACCCGAGGCAGGCGACGGCCAGGCTAAATGCCAGCCAAACGACGGCGCCGCCCGTACCATCGAGGTGGGCCAGCAGCGCATAGCCAAGCGCGGCGATCGCCGCCTGGCTCGCCGCCAGGCCATCGATCCCGTCCATGAAATTCCAGACGTTGACCAGCACCAGGGCGGCGGCGAATCCGATCGCGGCCAGGAGGGCACCACCGTCCGACTGCAGGACAGCCGTCGCCAGCATGGCTGCAGCGACGGCGTGCACAACCAACCGCAGCCACGGCGAGAGCGGCCGGTGATCGTCGATCCAGCCGATCGCCGCCACCAGCAGGACGCCGCCGCCCGCGACCAGCAGCAGTGTCCGCTGCCCGGGATATCGCAGCGCCAGCAGCGCCAGCGCGGCCAGCAGCGAAGCCACGATCGCGATCCCGCCGCCGCGTGGCGTGGCGATGGCGTGACTGCGCCGTTCACCGGGCTCGTCGAGCAGCTTGCGGTGCAACGCATAGCGGCGCGCCGCCCAGGTACCGAGCATCGCGAGCGCCAGGTGCAAGGCGAGCCAGGCGCCGGGACCGGCGAATGGGTCCACGTCAGGCATCCTCGGCGGGCGGAAACGCGGTCGTGTCCGGCAGGCGTCCGGAACCGGCGTGGTCGCCCGGCGGAGCGGATCTTGTCCCGCTACCGCGGCCTCCCGATTCCACCCTGCCGCACGGGCTACACCACCGCATAGTTCAACAGCGGCTTGATCGTGCCCCATTCCTTGCAGCTCGGGCATTGCCAGTGGTGACTGCGGGCACCGAAGCCGCAGCGGCTGCAGCGATAGCTGGGATTGCGCACCAGCAGCTGGTCGGTGATGTGCTTGAGGTCGTGCAGGGTCCGGCCGGTATCCGCGCCCTCGTCGGCGAGCGTCAGCTCGATCAGCGCGGCCTCCCCCCGCACCGAGGGCCGGTCCTTGAGCTGTTCGGCCAGATAGGCGCGAGCGTGTGCCACGCCCTGCTCCGCCTCGAGCAGCCGCGCCAGCGCCAGCACCGGCGCGATGCCGCGGTAGTGCTCGGTCATCTCGGCCAGGAACGTGCGTGCGCCGGGTGCGTCGCCGATGCGGGCGTAGGCCGACAGCAGCGGCGGCAGGATTTCCGGGAGGAAGTCGGTGTCATGCCGTGCCGCCCGCTCGAAGGCGCGGATCGCCGCGGCGTCATGGCCGGCCTCCAGTTCGATCCGGCCCTCGAGAATGCCGGCGCGGACCGACTTGGAATCGGCCGCGTAGGCGCGCGCGACGGCGGCCAGGGCGCCGTCGACGTCGCCCGAAGCGCGCAGGCGCTCGGCCAGCTCGCACTCGAAATGACCGACCAGCTTGCCCATCGGCTCGCCGGTCGCGGCCTCGAAGCGGGTGGCGTTCTCGATCGCCTTGGGCCAATCGCGTTCGGCCTGGTAGATGCTGATCAGGTGCCGCAGCGCCTGCGGCGCGCGCTGGTCGAGCTTGGCCAGGTCGGTGAACACGGTCTCCGCGCGATCCAGCAGCCCGGAACGCATATAGTCCTCGCCCAGCGCCAGCAGCGCCTGCACCTTCTGCTGGTCGTTCAAGTCGGGGCGCTGCACCAGGCCCTGGTGCAGGCGGATCGCGCGGTCGACCTCGCCGCGACGCCGGAACAGGTGCCCGAGCGCGACCTGGGTCTCGAAGGTTTCCTTGTCGAGTTCGGCGATGTGCAGGAACAGCTCGATCGCCTTGTCCGGCTGTTCGTTCAGCAGGTAGTTCAGGCCGCGGAAGTAGGTGGTCGACAAGCGGCTGACCTGGGTGTCGCTGTGGCGTTCGCCGCCGCGACGGCCGATGACCCAGCCGCTCAGGGCCGCGATCGGCAGCAGCAGGAAAAACCAGAACCATTCGGTGACGAAGGCCATCGGGTCAGGCTCCGTGTCCGGGATCGGACGGAGGTAGCGCGGACGCGCCGGCCTGCGGCGCCTGCGCGCGCCGCAGCCGCTGCCGCAGCGGCAGCACGACCGACACGGCCAGAATCAGGCCGCCGATCACCACACCGCAGAGCAACGCCACCAGCAGCGTCACGCCGAGGCTGGCGTACAGGGTGATCCATCCCAGGGCGATCGAGACCGTCTGCGGATTGAGCGCGCCGACCAGGATGCCGGCGACCAGGCACAGCACGGCGATGAGGATCCGGAGCAATCGCATGATCCGTTCAGCTTACCCGAAATGCAGCGGCTCCCAGCGGAAGCGACGGAAGCCGCGAGATCGCGGACTGCCGCAGGAAATCGCGACTTCCGTCGCTCCCATTGGGAAGCTTCATGAAGCCCCGGGCGATCGCCCGGGGTCGACCCTAGTCCTCCGGCGGGATCGGCACGACATCGCTGACGCGTTCGCGCAGTTCCTTGCCGGGCTTGAAGTGCGGCACATGCTTGCCCGGCAGCGCCACCGCGTCGCCGGTCTTGGGATTGCGGCCGGTGCGCGGCGGCCGGTAGTGCAGGGAAAAACTGCCGAAGCCGCGGATCTCGATGCGCTCGCCGTGGGCGAGCGAGCCGCCCATCATTTCCAGCAGAGACTTCACCGCCAGATCGACATCGTCGGCCTTCAGGTGGGCCTGGCGCTCGGCCAGGATCTCGATCAGTTCCGACTTGGTCATGGACACCGTATTCCGCATCGCGAAGCGGTCGGCGACCCGGCCGTGGCCGGATCGCCGACGCGCGGGCTCACTCGGACTTGTTGCCTTCCAACTGCTCGCGCAACAGGGCACCCAGCTTGGTCGTGCCGCTGGAGGCTTCCGCCGCCACCTTGTTGTACTCGGCGAGCGTCTGCGCGGTCTCGGCCTCGTCCTTGGCCTTGATCGACAGCTGCAGCGTGCGGCCCTTGCGGTCCATGCTCACGAACTTGGCCTCGATAGTGTCGCCCACCTTCAGGTGCTGGGTGGCGTCGTCGACGCGCTGGTCGCTGATGTCGCGCGCGGCCACGTAGCCTTCCACGCCCTCGGCGATATCGATCATCGCCCCCTTGGCGTCGACCTCGCGGACGGTACCGCTGACCTTCGAGCCCTTCGGATGCGAAGCCATGAACTGGCCGAACGGATCCTGCTCCATCTGCTTGACGCCGAGGCTGATGCGCTCGCGCTCCGGATCGACCGCCAGCACCACCGCCTGCAGGGTGTCGCCCTTCTTCAGGTTGCGGGCGACGTCGTCGCCGCTGGTGTTCCAGCTCATGTCGGACAGGTGGATCAGGCCGTCGATGCCGCCGTCCAGGCCGATGAACACGCCGAAGTCGGTGATCGACTTGATCTGGCCCTCGACCTTGTCGCCCTTCTTGTGGATCGCGGCGAAGGTCTCCCACGGATTCGAGGTGACCTGCTTCATGCCCAGCGAGATGCGGCGACGCTCCTCGTCGACGTCGAGCACCATGACCTCGACCTCGTCGCCGACCTGCACGACCTTCTGCGGGTTGACGTTCTTGTTGGTCCAGTCCATCTCGGACACGTGCACCAGGCCCTCGACGCCCGGCTCGATCTCGACGAACGCGCCGTAGTCGGTGACGTTGCTGACCTTGCCGAACACGCGGGTGTTGGACGGATAGCGGCGGGCGATGTTGTCCCACGGATCCTCGCCCAGCTGCTTGAGGCCGAGGCTGACGCGGTTGCGCTCGCGGTCGTACTTGAGCACGCGCACTTCCAGCTCCTGGCCCACTTCCACCACCTCGGACGGATGGCGCACGCGCCTCCAGGCCATGTCGGTGATGTGCAGCAGGCCGTCGATGCCGCCCAGGTCGACGAACGCGCCGTAGTCGGTGAGGTTCTTGACCACGCCCTTGAGCACGGCGCCCTCGACCAGCTTCTCGAGCAGCTGCTCGCGCTCCTCGGAATGCTCGCTCTCGACCACCGCGCGGCGCGAGACCACCACGTTGTTGCGCTTGCGGTCGAGCTTGATGAGCTTGAACTCGAGTTCCTTGCCTTCCAGGTACACAGGGTCGCGCACCGGGCGCACGTCGACCAGCGAGCCGGGCAGAAACGCGCGGACATCCTTGATGTCGACGGTGAAGCCGCCCTTGACCTTGCCGCTGATGCGGCCGGTGACGGTCTCGTTCTTCTCCAGCGCCTCTTCCAGCTCGTCCCACACCATGGCGCGCTTGGCCTTCTCGCGCGACAGCACGGTCTCGCCGAAGCCGTTCTCCAGCGCGTCCAGCGCCACCTTGACGGTGTCGCCCTCGGCGACGTCGATCTCGCCGTCGTCGTTACGGAACTGCTCGATCGGCACGATGCCTTCGGACTTCAGGCCGGCGTTGATCACCACCACGTCGCTGCGTACCTGCACCACGACGCCGGTGACGATGGCGCCCGGCTTCAGCTTGGCCAGATTGCCCTGGCTCTGTTCGAACAGTTCTGCGAATGATTCGGTCATTTGTCGGTTACTCGGTTGATGACTCAGACCGCGGCGGCGCGATGTCCATGGAACTTCGGCTGCGCGCGGCGGTCCACCCGTTTGTCGGCCCTGCGGGATTGCGTATGGCCGTGAGTGTTGTAGTGAACAGAAAAATCCACCGGCACGCCACAAGGTGCGCCGGTGGGACGATCTGCTGCGGATCCGCGCCGGGAGCGATGCCGACGGAGCCGGCGGCCGCGAATCGCGGTTACGGTTCCATCAGCGCCAGCACCCGGTCGACGACCGTTTCGATGCCCAGGCCGGTAGTGTCGATGCGGACGGCGTCGTCGGCCGGCCGCAGCGGCGCCACCGCGCGACTGGCGTCGCGGGCGTCGCGGGCGAGAATCTCGCGCAGCAGACCGTCCAATGTAACCGAAACCCCCTTGTCCTTCAACTGCTTATAGCGCCTTTCGGCACGCTCCTCGGCGCTGGCGGTCAGGAACACCTTGCGGCCGGCATCCGGGAAGATCACCGTTCCCATGTCGCGGCCGTCGGCGACCAGCCCCGGGGCACGGCGAAAGGCGCGTTGCCGCTCCTTCAGTGCGAAGCGCACCTCCGGGATGGCGGCGATCGCCGAAGCCGCCGCGCCGGCGGTTTCGGTGCGCAGTTCGTCGGTGGCGTCGACGCCGTTGACGATCACCCGCGGCTCTCCATCGGCCTCGCGGAAGCCGATCTCGGTATCGAAGGCGCAGCGCACCAGCGCCGCGGGGTCGGCAAGATCTAGGTCCGCCCATCCCGCCGCGACCCCGATCGCGCGGTACAGCGCGCCCGAGTCGAGGTAATGCCAGCCCAGCCGCCCGGCGACGGCACGGCTGATGGTGCCCTTGCCCGAGCCGGACGGGCCGTCGATCGTGAGCACGGGGATGGCGGCGGTATCGGGCATGGGCATGGTCGCTGGCGTGGGGGCCCTATTATCGGTGACGGGGCAAACGAGAAGGGGCGACTTTCCGGACTGACGGAAGTTGTTGATTCGATGGCATTGAACCCTGTAGCATTGCGGGTTTGATTCCGCCATCACCGTTTCGAGGTTGCATCATGAAGGTCCTGTCCTCCCTGAAGTCGGCGAAGACCCGCCACCGCGACTGCAAGGTCGTTCGCCGTCGCGGCAAGGTCTTCGTGATCTGCAAGTCCAACCCGCGTTTCAAGGCCCGCCAGCGCTGAGGCACGGGCGATGCCCGATCGGCAGCCGGTGACCCGGCCGCCGGACGACAGACGGGGCCGCAGCGATGCGGCCCCGTTCGTTTGTGCGCACCGCCTCGCCGCGGGAACCGCCATCTGCTTACAATCGGCCGTCCATCCGAGGAGCCGCGCCATGAACCGTCCTTTCCGAGTCCTGCCCCTGCTGGCCCTGCTGGCGATCGCAGGCACCGCATCGGCAGAGGTCCTGCTGATCGAACGCACGCAGGCGCAGCACGAGTCTGCCCTGCCCTCGCGCGGCATGCGCATGGCCGACGTGGAGGCCCGTTTCGGCGCCCCGGGCGAGCGCCTCGACCCGCGCGGCGGCCAGAAGCGGCAGTGGCCCACCATCAACCGTTGGGTCTACCCCGCCTTCACCGTGTACTTCGAGCGCGACCGGGTGGTCGACGCCGTCCTCAATCAGGCCGCCAGCAACGAGGTCGGGCCGAAACCGGCCATCCGTTAAGGACCCGCGCAGGCGTTCTCCCGTGCCGGGCGCCGGCACGTTCCCGAACGAAGATCCAGACAGCGATCCGATGACCGAAACCGCAGTGCGTTTCCCCGCGGAGTGGGAGCCCCAGGCCGCGGTGCTGATTGCGTGGCCGCATGCCGGCACCGACTGGTCGGCACGGCTGGCCGAGGTCGAGGAGACCTATATCGCGCTGGTCGCGGCGATCGTCCGCTTCGAGCCGGTGCTGGTCTGCGTCGCCGACGAGGACGTCGAGGCCTACGCCCGCGCGCGGCTGGCATCGGCGCGTGTCGACATGACCCGGGTACGCTTCGCCGAGATCGAGTACGACGATACCTGGCTGCGCGATTCGGGTCCCGTGACCCTGCGCGACGGCGACGGCTTCCGCCTGCTGGATTTCCGCTTCACCGGCTGGGGCGGCAAGTTCGAGGCAGGCCGCGACGACCGGCTTGCGGCGCGGCTGCACGAACTTCCGGAACTTTCTGGGAACTTCCTGCAAGCAATTGATTTTGCCCTGGAAGGGGGCGCGATCGAGACCGACGGCGAAGGAACGCTGCTAACCACCTGGCGCTGCCTGCACGAGCGCCATCCGCAGCTCGGGCGGGACGTGCTCACGCAAAAGCTATCCGGCTGGCTGCGGCAGGACCGGGTGCTCTGGCTCGAGCGCGGCTACCTGGAAGGCGACGATACCGATGCCCATATCGATACCCTCGCCCGCTTCGCCGCGGCCGACGCCATCGTGTTCCAGGCCTGCGACGATCCCGAAGACCCCCACTCCCCCGAACTGCACGCGATGGCCGGGGAACTGGCCGCGCTGCGCACGCGCGACGGCCGCCCCTACCGCCTGTTCCCGCTGCCCTGGCCGCGGCCGATCCACGACCGCGATCACGACGGCGACCGCCGCCTGGCCGCGTCCTACGCCAACTTCCTCATCGTCAACGGCGCGGTGCTGATGCCGGCCTACGGCGATCCTGCCGACGCCGCGGCGCGCGACGTGCTGGCGCAGGCATTTCCGGACCGCGAGATCGTCCAGGTGCCTTGCCGCCCGCTGATCTGGCAGAACGGCAGCCTGCACTGCATCACCATGCAGCTGCCGGCGGGCAGCCTGGCGTTGTAACGGGCCTCGAACGGGACTCGGGAAAGGGCTGAGGATCCGTCATCCCAGCGCAAGCTGGAGGCGCTTTACAACAGCCGAAGGCTGGTCATCCATGTTGCCGTTGCCTGTTCGAATGCAACTTCAAAAGCAACGGCAAGATCAAAATGGATCCCAGCTTGCGCTGGGATGACGAACAAAAGCGGCCAAGCTCTCCCGAATCCCGAATCCCGAATCCCGAATCCCGAATCCCGAATCCCGAATCCCGAATCCCGAATCCCGAATCCCGAATCCCTAGTCACATTCCGCACCCCGCATCGCCTCGCCCCTACAATTGCCACGCCGGTCCGCCACACACGACCCCGCCATGACAAAAAACCCCCCATTGCCCGTCGCCCTGGTCCAGGAACGCAACCACGGCACCGCCGAGGCCAACCTGGCCGTCATCGAGGAGCGCGTGGCCGAGGCCGCCGGGCGCGGCGCGCGCCTGGTGCTGCTGCAGGAACTGCACAACGGCGCCTATTTCTGCCAGCACGAATCGGTCGACGAGTTCGATCTCGCCGAGCCGATCCCCGGCCCGAGCACGCAGCGCCTGTCGGCGCTGGCGCAGCGCCACGGCGTGGTGCTGGTGGGCTCGCTGTTCGAGCGCCGCGCTGCCGGCCTGTATCACAACACCGCGGTGGTGTTCGAAGCCGACGGCTCCATCGCCGGCACGTATCGCAAGATGCACATCCCCGACGATCCCGGCTATCACGAGAAGTTCTACTTCACCCCGGGCGATCTCGGGTTCCGGCCGATCGACACCTCCGTCGGGCGGCTGGGGCTGCTGGTGTGCTGGGACCAGTGGTATCCGGAGGCCGCGCGACTGATGGCGCTGGCCGGCGCGGAACTGCTGCTGTATCCGACCGCGATCGGATGGGATCCCGGCGACGACAGCGCCGAGAAGCGGCGCCAGCGCGACGCCTGGATCCTCAGCCATCGCGGCCATGCCGTGGCCAATGGCCTCCCGGTGCTGTCCTGCAACCGCGTCGGCCACGAGCCGTCACCGCTCGGCGCGGCCGGCATCGACTTCTGGGGCAACAGCCACGTGCTGGGGCCGCAGGGCGAGTTCGTCGCCGAGGCCGGCGGCGAGCCGGAGATCCTGCTCGCCGAGATCGATCTCGGGCGCAGCGAGCACGTGCGCCGGATCTGGCCGTTCCTGCGCGACCGCCGGATCGATGCGTACGCCGACCTGCTTCGGCGCTACATCGACTGAGACGCGCAAGCCCCGGGCCGACGACCCGGAGGGCCGCCCGACTGCCGTTCGACCTGCCGGCCTGCCGGCCAAGCGAATATCCGCATGGCGATGGCCGTTTCGGCCTGCCGTCGCGGGCGCTTGCATGAAACGAACGATCGTGCTTTATTGTGGACATGAGCACGACATCCACTGCCGGAAAAGGTGCCTCCACCCGGGAGACGATCCTGGGGCGGGCCTACGTCCACGCCTGCGTCAACGGCCTGGAGGGTCTGACCATCGGCACCCTCGCCGACCAGGTCGGGATGTCGAAGAGCGGCGTCTTCGCTCATTTCGGCTCGCGCGAGGACCTGCAGCTGGCAGTGCTGGACCATGCCGGCGAGCGCTTCGTCGCCCAGGTCCTACTGCCGGCGCTGAAGGCGCGACGCGGGCTGCCGAGGCTGCGCGCGATCGTCGCGGCCTGGATCGACTGGGTGCGGCACAGCAGCGACGGCGGTTGCCTGTTCCTGGCCGCGGCCAGCGAGTACGACGACCGCCCCGGGCCGCTCCGCGATCGCCTGCTGGCGCATGAGACGCGCTGGCGCGCGGAACTGGCCCGCGCCATCCGGCTCGCCGTCGACAGCGGCGAGCTGCGCGCCGATACCGATGCCGACCAGCTCGCTTTCGAGATCTACGGTCTGGCCCTGGCAGTGCACCACGACGCCGGACTGTTCGGCTACGAGGCTTCCGCGAAGCGCGGCCAGACCGCCTTCGAACGCCTGATCCGCTCCACCGCCAACCACTGACCCGACCGGAGATGCCGCGATGGCTTCCGTACCCGCAACCCCGCACTCCATATTTAGCACGAACGTTCGATTTCGAACGAGCATGTTGATGCTGCGCGTCGCGTTCCTGTCGGGCAGCCTGCTGCGCCCACGGGCCACGGCACGGCGCGCCGGCGAACTGTTCGGCACTCCGCTGGCCAGCAGCCGCACGCGCGCTGCGGCCATGTCCGATCACGGCGCCAGCGAGTCCTGGCTGGAAACAGCTGGCCGGGGGGAAGTTGACTGGGGAAAAGTTGACTGGAAACAGGAAGGACAGCGCATCCGTGCCTATCGTTGGGGCGACCCGCAGGATCAGCCCTATGTGCTGTTTGCACACGGCTGGTCCAGCCATGGCACGCGCTTCGCGAGGTGGATCGGGCGCCTGCGCGCCGCGGGATACGCGGCGGTCGCCTTCGACCAGCCGGCGCACGGCAGGAGTCCGGGCCGGTCGGCGAACCTGCCCGTCTTCACCGATACGCTGCACGCGGTCGCGCGCCACTTCGGGCCCGCGCAAGCGGTGGTCGGACATTCGCTCGGCGCCGCCGCCGCCGCGGTCGCACTGGCACAGGGACTGGCTGCGGAACGGGCGGTGCTGCTGGCGCCGGCCGCCGACCCGATCGATGCGTCCTACCGTTTTTCCCGCCAGATCGGCCTGCCCGGGCGCCTGTGCAGGGACATGATCGCGATGTTCGAGCGACAGATCGGCATCTCCATGGCCGAGCTGCAGGCCCAGCACATCGCGCCGCGGATCGGCAGGCCCGCGCTGATCGTCCACGACCTGGAGGATCGCGAGGTGCCATGGTCGGAGGGCGAGCGCTATGCGCGCCTCTGGCCGCACGCGCGCTTGCTGACCACGCGCCGTCTCGGGCACAACCGGATCGTCGACGACGACGGCGTGATCGACGCGGCGCTGCGTTTTCTCGCTGGCGGCACCGTCGGCGAGCGCATCGTCTCCTCGCCCAACCTGCCCTACGGGTTCGCCTGAACCCCGTCGCCGGCACGCTTTGCCGGCGGCACGCCGGAGCGACTATGCTGCGCGGCCCGCGTCCGTGCCCGCGACGCCCGCCGATCCCCGACGTCCGAATGACCATAGAAAGCGTTCCGTCCGCATCCGATCCGCTTGCCGGCCAGCCGCACCGGATCGTCGAGCGCGACGGCGTGCGCTATACCCTGCTCGGCACCGCGCACGTCTCGCGCGCCAGCGTGGATGCGGTGCGCGCCGCGATCGCCGGCGGTCGCTACGACGCGGTCGCGGTCGAGCTCGACCCGCAACGGATGCAGGCACTGACGCAGCCCGACGCGATGGCGAAGATGGATCTGATCAAGGTGCTGCGCGAAGACAAGGCGGCGCTGTTCGCAGCGCACCTGGGCCTGGCCGCCTACCAGCGCCGGCTGGCCGAGCAACTCGGCATCGAGCCCGGCGCGGAGCTGAAGGTCGCGGCGACCGATGCGCAGGCGCGCGGCCTGCCGATGCACCTGATCGACCGCGACGTCGGCCTGACCTTCAAGCGCGCCTCGCAGCGACTGGGCTGGTGGGGCCGCGCCAAGCTCGGCGGCGGCCTGCTTGCGGGCATGTTCGTCGACGAGAAGCTCGGCGAGGAGGACATCGAGAAGCTCAAGGAAGGCGACATCCTGGAGGCCGCCTTCGGCGAGTTCGCGTCCGACACGCCGGCGCTGTACGACACGGTGATCTCCGAGCGCGACCGCTACATGGCCGCGCGCCTGCGCGAAAGCGCGGCGCAGCGGCCGGACGCGATCACGCCCTACGAGATTCTCGCCGTGGTCGGCGCCGGCCACCTGCAGGGGCTCGCCGGTCATCTGCAGACCGAACAGGCGGAGCCTGCGGCGATCCGGGCCGGGCTCGAGTCGGTCCGGCAAAAATCGTCGATCCCGTGGTTCACGCTGATCCTGGCCGCGTTCGTGCTCGGCGGTTTCGCCTGGGGCTTCTGGCGCGGCGGCTTCGACGTCGGCGCCGAGCTGATGCTGCAGTGGGTGCTGGTGACCGGCGGCCTCGGCGCGCTCGGCTGCGCGATCGCCGGGGGCCATCCGCTGAGCATCGCCGCCGCGTTCCTGGCCTCGCCGCTGACGCCGCTGCATCCGGCGCTGGCGTCGGGCACGGTCAGCGCGCTGGTCGAAGCGACGCTGCGCAAACCCACCTATGCCGATTTCATGGCCCTGCGCGACGACGTGCAGACGCTGAAAGGGTGGTGGCGGAACCGCGTGGCGCGGGTGCTGCTGAACTTCTTCCTGACCAGTCTCGGCACCGCGATCGGGGTATGGACCGGTGGCCTGCGGATGCTCGGCAAGCTGATCGGCTGACGGGCAACCGACTCCGTAGGAGCGCGTCATACGCGCGATGCCGCGGGCATTTCGCCGCCACGGAATTCAGCCTGCCGACGCGCCTGCCGGTCCAGAATCGCGGCGTCCACCGGATCCGGCCAGCAACCGCGGCATCGCGCGCATGGCGCGCTCCTACGGAAAGTCACACGCCCGCGATGCCGGCGCGGTTGCGTGCGCGGGCACGTCGTCGGGGCCGCGGCCCCGTTGATGATGCGCCGGCATCGCGCGTAGAGCGGTTCACGCGCGGGCCGTGGCGATCTTTCCACCGGCGCCGCGCGCCCGCTGCGCGAGACGCGCCGTGCCGTTGCTGAAATCGTCGAGGATCGCGTAGATCGTCGGCAGGAACAGCAGGCTGACCACGGTCGAGAACGCCAGCCCGCCGGCGACCGCGCGCGCCATCGGCGAGTACGCCAGGCCGCCCAGCACCACCGTGTTGCTGAGCGAGATCGGCACCATCGCCAGGATCGCGGTCCCCATCGTCATCAGGATCGGGCGCAGGCGCTCGCGGCTGCCCTCGACCAGCGCGTCGGTGCGGCTCATGCCGCGGCGGCGCAGGTTGTTGATGTGCTCGACCATGACGATGCCGTTGTTCACCACCACGCCCATCAGCACCAGGATGCCGATGAAGGCCATGATGGTGAACGAGGTACCGGTGATCCAGAACAGCCAGAACACGCCGAAGATCGAGAACAGCACGCAGCTCATGATCGCCGAAGGGAACAGCAGCGACTCGAACACCGCCGCCATCACCACGTAGATCATCACCAGCGCCAGCACCAGGTTGAACAACATCTGCTGCATCGCCTGCTCGTCCTCCTCGAAGCCGCTGCCGGAGAAGCTGTAGCCGTAGCCGGCCGGGAACGCGAGCGTCTCCAGCGTCTGCTCCATCGCCTTGCGCGCGTCCGGCATCGTGGTTTCGCCATCCAGGTTGGCCTTGATCGCCAACGTCGTCTGGCGATCGGTCCGGCTGATGCGGTTCGCGGAAGGCACCACGCCAATATCCACCATCGCCAGCAATGGCACGCTACGTCCGTCGGGCGAGCGCACCATGAAGGTGGCGATGTCCTCTGCGCCGTAGTTTTCGGCGCCGGCAAAACGCACCCACACCGGCACTTCGCTCTCGCCGCGGCGGTATTCGCGCAGCTGGCTGCCGCGCAGGGCCAGGCCGACGAAGGTCGACACCTGTTCGGCGCTGAAGCCGAACGCCGCGGCGCGCTCGCGGTCGACGCGTACGGTCAACTCGTCGTTGTGGTCGCCGATATCGACGCGCACGTCGCGCAGCTCGGGGCGCTGCTCCAGGATCGGCACGACGTCGTCGCCGAGCGCGCGCAGCATCTGCGCGCTGTCGCCGACCAGTTGCACCTGGATGTTCTGGCCCATTCCGCCGTCGCCGCCATCGCCGCCGCCGTCGATCCCGATCTCCGCGCGCGCGGACTTCGGCAATGCCTTGCTGATCGCCTCGCCCACGGGGCGGGTGTCCTTGACCGTATCGTCCAAGGTGAGCATCGTCCCGGCCCCGCCCTGCTCGCTGAACCAGGAATAGATCTGGGTGATCCGGAACTCTTCGCGGCGTTCGTCGAGGAAATTCTCGACCCGCGCGACCTCCTCGGACATCTGCGCCTTGGTGTAGCTTCCCTTCCACTGGTAATAGAGCTGCAGTTCACCGGCGCTGCCGCCGCCGAACATGTCGAACCTGGTCAGCTTCATCGGCACCACGCTCACGGCGACGATCAGCACGATGCCGGCCACGCTCCAGCCGCGGTGTTCCAGCGTCCAGCGCAGCATCCCGGCGTAGCGCTGCTGCATGCGCGGGATCAGCCCGCCCGGCTTGCTGACGGTGGGCGGCGTCTTCAGGCGCGCGGACAGCATCGGGATCAGGCTGACCGCGACCAGCCACGAGGCCAGCAGCGACACCGAGATGGTGATCGCGATCTGCGCCATGAAGATGCTGATGTTGTTGGTCTCGCCCAGCAGGTTGGGCAGGAACACGATGCAGTGGCACAGGGTGCCGGCCGACAGCGCGATGGCGACGTGCCGGGTGCCGACGATGGACGCATACCATGGGCGGTCGGGATAACGTTCGCGCTCCTGGTAGATGCTCTCCACCACGACGACCGCGTTGTCGACCAGCATGCCGACCGCCAGCAGCAGGCCCATCAGGGTCAGCACGTTGAGGGTGACGCCGAAGAAGTGCATGAAACCCAGCGTCATGATGAAGCAGATCGGGATCGCCAGGGTCACCATCAGCGTCGACGGCCAGTGGCGCAGGAAGAAGAACAGCACCGCGATCGACAGGATCAGGCCGATCGCGCCGGCCTCGGCCAGCTCCAGCAACGAGTCGGTGACCTCGTCGCCCAGGTTCTGGATGACCTTGACCTCGATTCCGCGCAACCCGGGTTCGCCGCGGGCCGCGTCGATCTCGGCCAGCGCAGCCTGCGAGACCTCCACCAGATTGGCATCGCGTTCCTTGAAGATGTCGAGCCCGACCGCGGAGCGGCCGTCGAGCCGGCGGCCGTAGTCCATGCGCGCGGGCCGGAAATGCACCTCGGCCACGTCGCCCAGGCGCAGGCCCTTCTCGTTCAACGACAGGTCGCGCAACTGCTGAAGGTCGGCGATCTCGCCGATCGGCTGCACCCGCAGCCGTCTTCCGCCGTCCTCGATCAGTCCCGCCGAGATGGAAAAGTTGACCGCCTGCAGTCGCTCGGCCAGTGCGTTCAACTCCAGGCCGTGCGCGGTCAGCCGGTCCGGATCGATCGCGATCTCGACCTCGTTCGGCGGCGCACCGCTGATCTCGACCCGGGCCACGCCCGGCACCCGCTCCACGCGCCGCTTGAGCTGGCGGTCGATCAGGTCGTAGGCGCCGGTCAGGTCGGTCTCGTCGGCCAGTCGCACGCGCAGCACCGGCTCGTCACTGGTGGAGAACTTCCTGACGAAGTAGCGGCGGAAGTCGTCGGGCAGGTCATCGCGGATCGCGTCGATGCGCTCACGCGCATCGGAAGCGGTGACGGCGATGTCGCGATCCCAGTCGGAGAACTCGATGAACACGAAGGCGCCGTCGGCGGTGGCATTGGCGCGCATGCGCTTGATGCCGTTCATCGTCGCCAACGCCTCCTCCACCGGCCGCAGCACGTTCTGCTCCACCTCCTCCGGCGTGGATCCCGTGTACGGCAACTGCACGAACAGGAACGGCGCCGACACGTCGGGCAACGCCTCCAGCGGCAGCCGGAACGACGCGATCAGTCCGACCACGCACAGCGACAGGAACAGCATCACCGTGGTGACCGGCCGTTTCAGGCTGAGCTCGGCGATGCTCATGCGTGCTCGGCTCCGCGTTCGTCGAAGCCTTCACCGGCCTCGCCCCGGGAGGTGATCCGCGCCCGCGCGAGACGCCCGCGCTCGACGTAATGCGCGTCTCCGCGCCGGTCCAGCAGGTCGTAGACCACGGGGATCACCAGCAAGGTCAGCAGCGTGGAGACCAGCAGGCCGCCGATCACCGTGATCGCCATCGGCGAGCGCACCTCGGCGCCCTCGCCGAACGCCAGCGCCAGCGGCAGGAACCCGAACAGCGTGCACAGCGTGGTCATGGCGATCGGGCGCAGGCGCGAGCGAGCACCCTCGACCAGCGCCTCGCGCTTGGCCACGCCGGCCTCGCGCAGCTGGTTGACCTTGTCGATCAGGATGATCGCGTTCTTGACCACCAGGCCGACCATCAGGATCAGGCCGATGAACACCACCACCGAGATGGTGTTGCCGGTCACCAGCAGCGCCAGCACCGCGCCGACCAGCGCCAGCGGCACGGTGAACAGGATCACGAACGGGTGCAGCAGCGACTCGAACTGCGACGCCATCACCAGGTAGACCAGGAAGATCGCCAGCCCGAACGCGAACAGCAGCGAGCGCACCGACTCGGCCAGCTCCTCGCCCTGGCCGCCGATGTGCAGGCTGATGCCGGTACCGAGGCCGCGTCCGGACTGCGTGTCCTCGGCCACCATCCGCCGCACGTCGTCGACCGCCGTACCGAGGTCCACGCCGCGCAGGTTGGCCGATACCACGGCAACGCGCACCTGGTCGGCGCGATGGATCTCGCTGGGACCGGTGGTGGCGACCACGTCGGCCACCGCCGACAGCCGCACGGGACGCGCCGCGGCGGGATTGACGACCAGGTTGCGGATGCGCTCGACCGAATCGCGCTCGCCCTCGCGCGCGCGGACCAGCACGTCGATCTTGCGGTCGCGGAAGTTGTAGCGCGTGGCGACCTCGCCGCGCACCGCGCGCACCACCGCATCGGCGATCTCGCGCGTGGTCAGGCCGAGCGCGCCGGCGCGCGCCTGGTCGAACAGGATCTGCACCTCGGGCGCGCCCTGCTCCACCGTCGACTTGACGTCGGCATAGTTGGGATTGTCGCGCAGCAGCCGTGCCATGCGCTGCCCGGCGGCGGCCAGCGCGTCCAGGTTCTGTCCACGCAGCTCGATTTCCAGCGGTGTCGAGAAGCTGAACAACGCCGGCCGGCTGAAGTCCACCTGCGCGCCCGGGTAGCGCGCCATCGTCGCGCGCAGGCGTTCGGTGAGCTCCGCCTCGAGCCGGCGGCTGCCGCCGTCGGCCATCACCACGCTCAGCTTGCCGATGTTCTCGCCGCTCTCGGTCGGGTTGGCGTCCAGGCGCGTGCCGCTGCCGCTCACGCCGAACAGCGCGGCGATGCCGTCCTCGTCTGCATGCGCGGCCTGCACCTCGCGCACCACCCGGTCGGTCTCGCGCAGCGGCGTGCCCGGCGGCAGCTTCACCGTCATCTCGAAACGGTCCTGCGCCAGTTGCGGGATCAGGTCGGTCCCGAGCAATGGCAGCGCCAGCAGGCTGGCCGCGAATACGGCAGCGGCGATCGCCAGCACCAGGCCGGGACGCCGCAGCGCACCCGGCAGCACCTGCAGGTAATGGCGCTCGGCGCGCCCGTAGGGCGCCATCGCGAGGTCGCTGGCCTTGCGCATGACCGGCGACACCAGCGCCACCAGCCCGCGCCACAGGCGCACCAGCAGCCAGGCGACGCCGAACGCCACGCCACGCACGCCGGCACCGATGCCGCGCCCGGTGGCGGCTACCGGCTTCTGCCAGGCGCGCTGCGGCCGCCATTGCGGATGCGCGGGCTCGTCCGGGAACGCCATCGGCGCCCGGCCCTTGAGCGCGCTGAGCATCGGGATCAGGGTCATCGACACGATCAGCGAGATGCCCACCGCCAGCGCCACCGTCATCGCCTGGTCGCGGAACAGCTGCCCGGCGATGCCGTCGACGAACACCAGCGGCAGGAACACCGCGATGATGGTCAGGGTCGAGGCGACGACCGCCATGCCGACCTCGCGCGCGCCCTCGATCGCGGACTCGAGGATGCCCAGGCCGCGCTCGCGCGCCTTGGCGATGCTTTCCAGCACCACGATCGAATCGTCCACCACCAGGCCGGTCGCCAGCGCCAGGCCGCTGAGCGACATCACGTTGAGGCCGAGCCCGAACTGGTCCATGAAGAAGAACGTGGTGACGATCGACACCGGCAGCGACAGGCCGACCACGAACGTGCTCCAGCCGCTGCGCAGGAACAGGAAGATGATCAGGACCGCCAGCGAGGCGCCCAGCACCGCGTCCACCTTGACGTCGGAGATCGCCGCGCGGATGAACTTGGACTGGTCGTCGATCACGGTCAGGTCCATGTCGGGCGGGATCTGCTCGCGGATCTGCGCCAGCCGCGCATGCACCGCGTCCGCGGTGGCGACCGTATTGGCGTCGCCTTCCTTGTAGATCGCCAGTTCCACCGCTTCGCGGCCGGCCAGGCGGATGATCGCCTCGCGCTCCTTGTAGCCCTGATGCACCTCCGCCACGTCGCGCAACCGCACCGGCTTTCCTTCCGCCACCGCGCGGTCGGCGACGGCCGCGGCGTTCTGTGCCGACATCGCCGCCGCCAGCACCTGTGCATTGCCGCTGGCGGCGGCGATGCGCGCCACGTCCGCGGCCCCCTCGCCTTCGCTGGCGCCGGCCTGCGTGGCCACCAGCATCCCGCGGATCTCGTCCACGCTGGCGAACTGGTTGACGGTACGCACCAGGTAGCGCTGCGTGCCCTGCTCCAGCCGTCCGCCGGACAGGTTGACGTTCTCCTGCTGCAGGCGCTCGATCACGTTCTCGATCGGCAGCCCGATGCGCGCGAGCTGCTGCAGGTCGAGTTCGACCTGGACCTCGTCCTCGAGCCCGCCGCCGACCTTCACCGCCGCCACGCCCGGCACCGGCTCGAGCTTCTTCTTCAGGTCGTCGTCGGCGTAGCGGCGCAGTTCGGTCAGCTGCCGGATCTCGTCGCCCTCGCCCTTCGCGCTCAGCGCGATGCGCAGGATCGGCTCGGTCGACGGATTGAAGCGCAGCAGCACCGGCGCCCGCACCTCGAACGGCAGCTCCAGCGTTTCCAGCTTGTCGCGCACCTCCAGGCTGGCCTGGTCCATGTCGGTGCCCCAGGCGAACTCGAGCACGACGTCGCTCTGGCCGGTGCGCGAAACCGATTTGAGCTTGCGCAGGCCCTTGACCACGCCCAGTGCCTCTTCGACCGGCTCGCTGATCAGCGTCTCGATCTCCGTCGGCGCCGCGCCGGTGTACTCGGTGCGGACCGTCAGCGTCGGATAGCTGAGGTCCGGCAGAAGATTGACCTTGAGGTCGCCGAGCGCGATCAGTCCGAACAGCAGGAAGCTGATCGTCACCATCGCCACCGTGACCCGGCGGCGGGTGGAAAACTCGATCACGCCGCCACGCGCAACCGCCGCGACGCCGCCGGGCGGCGTGCCGTGCGGGCCCCCGACCGGGGCGCTCATTGCTTGTCGCCGTCGGTCGCTGCGGCAGTGGCAGATGCCACCGCCGCGGCGGGCGCTCCGATCACCTGCACGTCGCTGCCGTCGCGCAACGCGGCCTTGCCGGCGGTGACCACCGCATCGCCTTCGTCCAGGCCCTTGCGCACCTCGACGAAGGCGCCGTCGGCGTAACCGGTTTCGATCGCGGTCCGTACCGCCTTGCCGTCCCGGACCACGTAGACCGCGGCCTCGCCTTCGTCGTCGAGCAGCGCCTGGCGCGGAATCGTCATGGCGTCGGCGCGGTGGTCGTAGTCGATGCGGATGCGGCCGAACATGCCCGGCTGCAGCGAACCGCCGCCCTCGAAGGCACAGATCACGCGGAACGTGCCGCTACCCGCATCGATCACCGGCGCGATGCGATCCACGCGCCCCTCGAACGTCATACCCGGCAATGCGTCGACCTGCATGTGCACGGGCTGGCCGGCCTCGAGCGTCGCCAGTTCGCGTTCGGGCACGTTGAGCGTGGTTTCCAGGCGCGAGTTGTCGACGATGCGCAGGATCGGCGAGTTGATCTGCACGAAGTTTCCGGTCTTGATCGAGCGCGAGGCGATCACGCCGGAAATCGGCGCGATCACGTTGGTGTAGGACAGTTCCAGCGCCGCCAGCCGGTAGGCGGCGCGCGCCTCCTCCAGGTCGTAGCGCAGCTGGTCGTGGTCGCCGGCGCTGATCAACTGCTGCGCGGCCAACTGATCCGAACGCCGGAAGCTGTTCTCCAGCTTGCGCTTGCGCGCCTCGATCTGGGCGAGATTGAGGCGGGCACGGTCCGGATCGAGCCGCACCAGGGTCTGGCCGGCCTTGACCGCCTGCCCCTCCTGCACCAGCACCTGCAGGGCGACGCCGGAGGTCTTGGCGACCACCTGCGCCTCGGCCAGCGGCTCCAGCGACGCGGTGCCGGTATAGCTGGCGGCGACGGTGCGCCTGGCGGCGGCAGCGGTCTCCACCGGCACCGCCTGCACTTGCGCACCCTCCCCTTCCTTGGCCTGCGCTTCCCCGTCGCGACCGCAACCAGCCAACGGCGCAAGACCGGCGAGCAGCAACAATGCCAGCCATCGCCGACGGCCTGCAATCCAAGTGTTCGAGCGCATTCGAAGGACCCCATTAGGTGTTGTAGTCATGTATATCACCAATCCCATCGTCGACCATCCGCCGAAGGTCATGGTGACCGGCGACCAGTCTGCGGCCGTCGTCGTCGTCTGTCGTGCGAGATTGGTCGCGATCCGACGGCAGGCTATACTGTCGTGATCGCGCGCCGGGGATGTCCGCGCGCGATCTTCCGGTTACAAGCCAAGCTCCATTCAGCCACCAGGATTGCGGAACCCCACATGACGCGACCGCTGCAACTCGCTGCCTGCATCGCCCTCGCCGCGCTTCCGTTCGCGGCCCTCGCCCAGGAGTCCGTCGCCGCGCCCGAGGCGACCGACGCCGGCTCCGCCGAAAACGGTCGCATGCTCACCTACACCTGCCAGGGCTGCCACGGCGTCGCCAACTACGTGAACGCCTACCCGAACTACCGGGTGCCGAAGATCGGCGGCCAGTCGCAGGAATACCTGATCAACGCCCTGACCGAATACAAGCGCGGCACGCGCCGGCATCCGACCATGCAAGCCCAGGCCAGCAGCTTTTCCGACCAGGACATCGCCGATATCGCGGCGTTCCTGTCCAGCCTGAACCCGTGAGCCGCGCCGCCATGATCAACGCCAAGCATTGCCTTTTCGTGTCCGTTCTTGCCGCGTGCGCGGCGCTCGCCGCCTGTTCCGGCGACGAGGGCCACGATTCGAACGCCGAGCAGCGCTCGTCCTCCGCCGGCCTGCCCAAGGGCCAAATCGAGGCCGGCGAAAAGCAGGCCAACACCAAGGGCGAGGCCACCGGCCAGTCCTGCATCGACTGCCACGGTGCCGAGGGCAACGACCCGCTGGACGCGACCTATCCCAAGCTCGGCGGCCAGCACACGGACTATCTGGCCCATGCGCTGCAGGAGTATCGCAACGGCAACCGCGAGCACGCGCTGATGTCGAACCAGGCCCAGGGCCTGACCGACCAGCAGATTGCCGATCTCGCCGCCTACTTCGGCTCGCGCCCGGCCCAGATCCGCGACCTGAGCGGCGCGCACTAGCCAACGCTCGCCGCAGCGCTGCAAAAAGAACGGAGCCGCAGGGCTCCGTTTTTTTTGGCACTTCCCGACCTACGTGGGATTCGTCATGCCCTGCCAGGTGGCACGGGTGTCTCGAAGAACGTTCGGTTCCGGGCTTCGGCAGCCCGGCGACGGCCGGCCGGCAGGGGAGTGCTCCGCCCCGCAGACGACCTCCTGTCTTTATGCGGGGCGCGGGCCATCCATGGCCCGCTGCTCCGCACTCCCCTGCCGGCCGGCCGTCGCCTAACAGGCGCTTTGCCATCGGATCTTCGGTAAGAGAAATCACCCTCCCGTCAGCCGCGCCCTTGCAGCTGGGGGATCGCGGCAAGCGCGCCAGGGATGGCGCGCCCGAGTCAGGGCAGGATGCCCTGACCGAGGGAAAAGCGATCCCCCGGCCGCCAGGACGCGGCGTCCCTCCGAAGCCCGTACACAACTCTTCCAAAACCCGACTGAAACAAATCCCGTGCAGCAATTCCGATCCCGATGCCGTGGAAGCGGAGCAAGTCACTACTGCGCTCAGTCGTCCAGGCTCTCCTGGTCCTCGAACAGCTCGCGCTTGAACGGCACGTCGGGCGGCGGCCGTGCCTCGGCCTCCACGTCCTGCATGTTGGGATCGGTGATGCTGCAGCCGCCCGCCAGCGCGAGGGTGATGACGTCGCAGCGGATGCTCTTGGTGGTGCCGGGGATCGGGATCAGCACGGTCTTGATGCTGCGCCGGACCCATTCTTCGAGCAGCGTTTCGTTCGGCACCCAGAAGCGGTCGAAGCTGGTCGGCTCGTAATCGGTAGGCGGACGCTTGAGCCAGGTGCCCATGCGGTCGATCTTCTCGAAATCCTCGGTGATCGTGCCCGGCGGCAACCCGCCTCCCACCGGCGCCGTCCCGTCCGGCAGTCGCGGGCTGCCGTCGGCATTGAACAGGCTGGACGTTCCCTGCTGCCCACCCGGCTGTTCGCGCGTGGAGTCGCCCCAGTCGTCGCCGCGCCGCGGGGTCTGCCACGCCCCCGGTGCCGGCGTCTGCGCCGCGCCGCTGCCCGCCGCGGGCGCCGCCGGCCGGGTACCGCCGGCCGTCTCGGACGCGGTGGACGGGGCCGATGTCGTGCCCTCTTCGACACGTTGCCCGGCGGCGGCCGTGGACTGCTCCGCCGCATCGGACGCGCGCTCGTCCGCCACGGACCGCAGCGGAATCTCGCGCGTGCGGATCTGTTGCGATTCGCGCTGCAGATCCGGCGCCGCGACCGCCGGCGCCTCCAGTTCCGGCATGCGCACGCGCGGCAGCGGTGCGGCGATCTCGCGCTCGACCACGTCTATCGGCGGTTGCTCGAGATCGGGCACCTCGACCGGCGCCTGCGGCAGCGCGCGCGTCCGTGGCGTCGGCAGGTCCGGGATCTCCACCACCTCGATGTCGCGGCTGCGCACCGGCACCTCCGGCATCTCGATCCGCGGTTGCGCCAGTTCCGGTGAGCGTGGCGGCGGTACCACGAAGCGCGTGTCCGGCTGCGGGGTCTCGGTGACCGCCAGCGGCTGTTCGACCGGCGGCGGCGAAGGCAACGGCGGTGTCGGCTCGGGGCGCGTGACGGATGGCGGAGGCAGCAACGGCTCCGACGACGGCCGCGGCGGCGGCGGCTCGACCGGCGCGGGCGAGGCGGCGCGCTCGGCGTCCTCGACGACCTGCGCGTTCTGCGGCGGACCACCGCCCTCCTCCTCCGGCGTGCCCTCGCCGATGAATTCCACCTCCACCACATGCTCGCCGCGCTGCGCCGGCTGCGGCATCAGCATGAAGCGCGCGTGCATCAGCCACACCAGCAGCACCACGAATACGATGTGGAGCACCAGGCTGAGCACCGTCGCCGAGACGCGCAGCCAGCGCTCGTCCTCGCTGGCCGGATGCCACTGCTGGCGCCACAGCGCGGTGAACGCCTGCCACCGGTTCAACTGCACCCAGGCCGCCGGCGGCGCCGGCTCGCGCTGCAGCATGATCGCGACGACCGCCGCGGCGGGCGCGCCGGTCACCGCACCGGCCCTGGCACGCATCGATTCGAACCAGGCCTGCCAGGCCGGCGGGAACTCGCCGCTCGGCGCCGGCGGCCTGATCGAGCGGCGCATGCGCCGGCGCAGCGCTTCGATCAGGTCGGCGGAGGTGAACACTCGCGCCGGTGTCCGCTCAGGCCGCGTCGCGCGGAACGTAGGGCGCCGTGCCGGTGTCGTGATCGGTCACGTCGCGCACCGCGGTCACGCCGGGCACCTTCTCCATCAACGTCTTCTCGATTCCCTGCTTGAGGGTGACGTCGGCCAGTCCGCAGCCGTGGCAGCCGCCGCCGAAACGCAGCACCACCACGCCCTCTGCGGTCACCTCGACCACCGACACGTGACCGCCATGCTGTGCCAGTTGCGGGTTGATCTCGAATTCCACCAGCCAGCGCACCCGCTCGACCAGCGACGCCGACGCGTCCGGCGTCTCGCCCTTGATCTTCGGCGCGCGGATCTGCAGCTGCCCGCCGGTGGCCTGGGCGGTGTAGTCGATCTGGGCGCCGTCGAGGAACTTCACGCTGTCCGCGTCCAGCCACAGGGTGAAGCCCTCGCAATCGATCGCCCACTCGTCGCCCTGCAGTTCGCCGGGCTCGGCGAACTCGAGGCGCACGTCGGCGCGTGCGGTGCCGGGGTGGATCGCCGCCAGCCGCACGCCGAGGCCGGGCAGCGCCTCGCGCTCGATCAGCTTGCGGAAGTGGGTCTGCGCATTGTCTGAAATCTCTATCATTCCCGTATTCTAGCCGCCCCGCCTCACGCTTTTCGAACGCCGGCCGCGCGAGAATGCCCGCCGTTCGACTGACGTTCTGCCAGGAAACCGCCCATGTCCGACCTCGTTCCCCTCGACCAGGCCCGCTGCGTGCCGCGCAAAGGCAGCGAACACCGGCTCAACGAGGCCCGCATCCGCGAGCTGCTGCCGGAGGTGCCGGAGTGGGATTTGGCCGAGGACGGGCGCGCGCTGACCCGCGCCTTCCGCTTCGACGACTACCACCGCACCATGGCGTTCGTGAACGCGCTGGCCTGGATCGCGCACCGCGAGGACCACCACCCCGACCTGGGCGTGCACTACGACCGCTGCGTGGTGCGCTACTCCACACACGACGTCGGCGGCCTGTCCGAGAACGACTTCATCTGCGCGGCCAAGGCCGACGCGTTGCTGCGCTGACGATCCGCCGTCGCCAGTGGTCGCGAATGCGGCGACACGCCATCGCCGTCGTGGCTTCGTCGCGCCCTAGACGAGGGCGTCGAGCACGGCCGTGAGGTCCGGCGGCAGTGGCGCATGCAGCACGTACGGCGCACGCCCCTGGTCGAGCGCGAACTCCAGCGACGCCGCATGCAGGCACATCCGCCGCATTCCGGTCCGCTCGCGCAGGCGGCGGTTCACCTCGGCGTCGCCGTACTTGTCGTCGCCGGCGACCGGATGGCCAATGTGCTGGGCATGGGCGCGGATCTGGTGGGTGCGTCCGGTGGCGATCCGGACCTCGCACCAGGAATGGCCGCCGCGGCGCTCGAGCACCTTGAAATGGCTCAGCGAAGGCTTGCCGGCGGCGTTGACCTGCACATGGCGCTCGCCGCCCTGGCGCAGGCCGACGTGCAGCGGCGCGTCGACGCTCATCACGCCGTCGGGCATGCGCCCGACCAGCAGCGCCAGGTAGCGCTTGGCGATGCCGGCGTCGGCGCGCATCAGCGCCTGCAGCTCGGTCAGCGCCGAGCGCTTCTTCGCCACCAGCAGCAGCCCGGAGGTGTCGCGATCGAGGCGATGCACCAGTTCCAGGGTCGCGTCGGGCCGCAGCGCGCGCAGGGTCTCGATGGCGCCGAAACTGATCCCGCTGCCGCCATGGCTCGCCAGCCCGACCGGTTTGTTCAGCGCCAGCAGGCGCGCGTCCTCGAATACGATCGCGGCCTCGACCGCGGCCAGCAGGCCCTTCGCCGGGCTGCCCCGCTGTGCCGGATCCTCCAGGCGCACCGGCGGAATGCGGACTGCGTCGCCGTCCTCGAGCTTGCGCTCGGCCTTGGCGCGGCCGCCGTTGACCCGCACCTGGCCGGAGCGGACCAGCTTGTACACCAGGCTGCGCGGCGCCCCCTTGAGCTGGCCGAGCAGGAAGTTGTCGAGCCGCTGGCCGGCGCGGTCGGCCGGCACCTGCACGGTGCGGGCACCGCCGGATCGGGGTGCCGGGGAATCTGAATGGGTCATGGGCGGTTTTGATCTGCTACACTCACCGCGCGAGATAAGGGTCTGATTTCGCAGGGAGTTGTCCCGCACGCCGCCTTGGGCGGCATGCAACCGGACAAACCGGGCCGAAAGCCCACCTCCCGCGATCCCGATGCAGCGCGCGGCCACCGCCCCCGGGGCGGACATGTTAGCGGCTCAGCGGCAGTCCCGGCCATCGCCCGGTCCCTCCGGGGTTCGGAGTTGAACATGTCCCGCGCGGCGCTCACGCCAACGCCGAAAGCCGCCGCCGGCCCTGCAACAGATTGAATTGAGAACAAAAGCGCTCCCGCGGCGTGCCGTGGTGTTGCAGCGCTGGAAAACCTGAAGCCGCGCCGCGGCGCGGGGCGGTCCATCGCCCTGCCGAGGACCCGCAAGGGTCCGCTGGCGCAGTTGGCAGTCTCCAGAGGCGAAACGCCCACGGCGTTCCGCGCGGTAGCAGCGCGCGAGGAACGCATCATGAAACGCATGCTGATCAATGCGACGCAGGCAGAAGAACTGCGCGTCGCCATCGTCGACGGCCAGACGCTCTACGACATCGACATCGAGCAGCCGTCGCAGGAACAGAAGAAGTCCAACATCTACAAGGGCCGCATCACCCGGCTCGAGCCTTCACTGGAAGCGGCCTTCGTCGAGTACGGCGCCGAGCGCCACGGCTTCCTGCCGTTGAAGGAAATCTCCCGCGACTACTACCAGGCCGGCGCCGACCACCGCAACGCCGGGATCAAGGAGCTGCTGCGCGAGGGCCAGGAGGTCGTGGTCCAGGTCGAGAAGGAGGAGCGCGGCAACAAGGGCGCCGCCCTGACCACGTTCATCTCGCTGGCCGGCCGCTACATGGTGCTGATGCCGAACTCGCCCACCGCCGGCGGCGTCTCGCGCCGGATCGAGGGCGACGACCGCGCCGCGCTCAAGGAGGCGATGGACAAGCTGAACATCCCCGACGAGATGGGGGTGATCATCCGCACCGCCGGCGTCGGCCGCGATGCCGAGGAGCTGCAGTGGGACCTCGATTACCTGCTCAGCATCTGGCGCGCGATCGCCGAGGCGGCGCTGGGCAAGCCGTCGCCGTTCCTGATCTACCAGGAGTCGCGCCTGATCACCCGCGCCCTGCGCGACTACATGCGCGCCGACATCGGCGAGATCTTGGTCGACGACGACAAGATGTACGACGAGGCCCGCGAGTTCGTCGAGCAGGTGATGCCGCACAACCTGCGCAAGCTCAAGCACTACACCGACGACGTCCCGCTGTTCAACCGCTTCCAGATCGAGTCGCAGATCGAAAACGCCTACGAGCGCACCATCCGCCTGCCGTCCGGCGGCGCGCTGGTGATCGACCAGACCGAGGCGCTGACCGCGGTCGACGTCAACTCGGCGCGCGCCACCAAGGGCGGCGACATCGAGGAGACCGCGTTCCACACCAACCTCGAGGCCGCCGACGAGGTCGCCCGTCAGCTGCGCCTGCGCGATCTCGGCGGACTGGTGGTGATCGACTTCATCGACATGTCGTCGAACAAGCACCAGCGCGAGGTCGAGAATCGGCTGCAGAACGCGCTCAAGCACGATCGCGCGCGCGTGCAGCTGGGCCGGATCTCCAAGTTCGGCCTGATGGAGATGTCGCGGCAGCGCCTGCGCGCCAGCCTGGGCGAATCCAGCCAGATCGTCTGCCCGCGCTGCGAGGGCCACGGCCGCATGCGCAGCATCGAGTCGCTGTCGCTGTCGATCCTGCGCGTGGCCGAGGAGCACGCGATGAAGGACAACACCGGCCAGGTGCTGGTGCAGGCGCCGACCGAGATCGCCAACTACCTGCTCAACGAAAAGCGCCGCGCGCTGGCCGAGATCGAAGGCCGCCACGACGCGCCGATCGTGATCGTCGCCGACGACCAGCTGCAGACCCCGCACTACGAAGTCACTCGCATCCGCGAAAACGAACTCGGCGAGGAATCCAGCAAGCCCAGCTACCAGCGCGGCACGCCGCGGAGGCTGGCGACGATCGCGCTGAGCAAATCCAACCTCAACGTGCCGCCACCCGCCGCGGTGACCAACGTGCACCCCGCCCAGCCCGCTCCGGTTCGCGAACCGCGCGAGGAACCGGCGCCGGTCGCGTCCGTGGCGCCGGCACCCGCCGTGGCCCCCGCGAGCGGCGGGTTCATGGCCTGGCTCAAGAGCGTTTTCGCGGCGCAGCCGGCGACCGAAACGGCCGCGCCGGCGCCGCAGCGATCGTCTTCGCGCGGCAGCCGCGGCGACCAGGCCGAGCGCGGCGAGCGTTCCGGACAACGTCGCGGCGGCGGTCGGCAGGGTCGCGACGGCAAGCGCCGCGACGAGCCGCGGCGCGGCCAGAAGCAGGACGCCAAGCAGGCGCGCGAGGAGAAGCCGGAGGCCGACAAGCCGGCCGACAAGGGCCAGGCCGCGTCGCAGAAGCAGGAACCGAAGGCGCAGCGGCAGCCCAGGCGCCAGGGCGGCAAGGGACAGGGCCGCGGCGAATCGCGCCGCGATGCCGCGGCAGCCGAAGAAGCCGCTGTCGACCCCGTCCACAAGGAGCACGAGGAGACCGTCGCCACCGCGGCGAAGCCATCTGCGCCTTCCGAAGCGATCCGTGACGAGGTTCCGTCGGCCGCGGCACCGGCTGCGAAGGAAGACTCCGGGTCCGAGGACAAGGCGACCGCCGGCACCGCGCCCGGCGAGGAAGGAACCCAGGCCGGCGGCGAAGCCGGCGGCCGTCGTCGTCGCGGACGTCGCGGTGGTCGTCGCCGTCGTCGTGGCGGCGGCGATGCCGAGTCGGCTGCGGCCGACATCGACGAGGCCGGCTCGGATCCCTCGGATCCTGTGGCGGAAGTCGACAATAGCCAGCCGGAATTCGATTTCGACGACATGCCGAAGTCGAGGCCACCGTCGGCGCGCAAACCTGAAGAAGCCGCGCCGAGCGTCGCCGCGGTCGCAGGTTCCGCCGTGGAGCCGGAAGCCGCGCCGTCGCCGGAAAGCGCACCCGCCACGAATGCGCCCACGGCTCCTCCTGCATCCGGCAGCGCGCAAGGCGAGCGGGCGTCGCAGCCCGCATCGGTCATGAGCGCGCCGGCGGCGGTGGAGGATCGCGAAGCGCCCTCCGCCGAAGCGGCTCCGGAAGCGACGGAATCCGGTGCCGAGGCAACCGCCTCCGCTGCACCGCCGGTCGCCGCTTCACCAACACCGACGCCCGCGCCTGCCGCGCCGCCGGAGACCACCGAGTCGGCACCGCCGACACCGGATGCTGCAGCAGAGGAGCCCCGGTTCATCGCCCCCGCGACCGAGCACTCGGCGCCCGTGACTTCGGCCCCGGCCGATCGGGCATCCGAGCGCGCCGCGGAGAGTGCCGAACCGGCAGCATCGCCGGAGCCGGCGCGGACGCCCGGGCTGTTCGACGGCGGCGCACCGGAACCGGCCGAAACCGCCGCCGATGCCCTCGCCGGCAAAGGCGACGAGCAGGAAGAGAAGGCGTCGGACGAAGACGAAACCGCGGAAGAAACCAGGCCAGACCGGGACGAACGCTTCCGCAGCGCCTGACGCAGCAGGTCCCGCGCAGGCGCCTACAGCGTCTGCGCGGGATCGCTCAATCCGTATTGGCTGGCCAGCCGCGCCAGCGCGATCGTGTCGCTGATCTGCAACTTGTCGAACATGCGCGTCTTGTGCGTGTTGACCGTCTTCGCGCTCACGCTGAGCCGCTTGGCGATCTGCTCCTGCCGCAATCCCTGCATCAGCAGCATGGCGATCTCGAGCTCGCGCGCCGACAGCATGTCGAACGGACTGTCGACGCCGTCGAGTCCCGACAGCGCCAGGTTCTGCGCGATGCTGCTGGACAGGTAGCGTTTGCCGGCCGACACCGAGCGCACCGCCCGCAGCAGTTCGCCGGCATCGCCGCCCTTGCCGACATAGCCCGACGCACCGGCCTCGATCAGGCGCTTGGGCATCGGCCCGTCCTCGAGCACCGACACCACGATCACGCGCGGGCCGTAGTCGCCCTTGACGATGCGCTCGGTCACCTCGAGCCCGCTGACGCCGGGCAGATGCAGGTCGCACAGCACCACGTCCGGCTTGAGCCTGCGGATCTCGGGCAGTGCCGTCTCGCCGTTTTCGGCCTCGCCGACCACTTCGATGTCGGATTCGCCCGCCAGGATCATGCGCATCCCCGTACGCACGAGCGCATGATCGTCCACCATGTAGATACGGATGGTCATCCCTGTCCCTGCCCCTTGATCTGGTATCCCCATTGGAGGCTAGCGCCAGCGTCGCACGCCCGCAAGCGTGTAATCGCATACACGCGCCGACCCGGGGCATCGTCGCGGGCCACGGCCCGGGGCGGTATCGCGCGCCGGTTCAGACCAGCGCGGTATCCAGCAGCAGCATCAGCACGAACCCGAGCATCAGGCCGGCGGTGGCGAAAGCCTCATGGCCCTTGCGGTGGGATTCGGGAATGATCTCGTGGCTGATGACGAACAGCATCGCGCCCGCCGCGAACGCGAGCCCCCAGGGCAGCAGCAGCTTGGAAACGCCGATCACCATCGCCGCAAGCACCGCCGCCATGGGCTCGACGATACCCGACAGCATGCCGATGGTGATCGCGGTGGCGCGGCGGTACCCGGCGGCGATCAGCGCCACCGACACCACAAGTCCTTCCGGGATGTCCTGGATGGCGATGCCGGTCGCCAGCGTGTCCGCGTTCGCCGCATGCGATCCGGCGTAGGCGACGCCGATCGCCAGCCCCTCGGGAATGTTGTGCAGCACGATCGCGAACACGAACAGCCAGCTGCGGCGCAACGTCTGCGCACGCTGGCCTTCGACGCCCTTGATGAAGTGCTCGTGCGGCACCCAGCGCTCGACCAGCAGCAGCACCGCGGCGCCGAGCAGTATCCCGCCACCGACGATCGCGCCCGCGCCCCAGGGGCCGGTGCCCTCGGCCCGCGCGACCTCGATGCCCGGCACGATCAACGAGAACGACACCGCCGCCAGCATCACCCCGGCACCGAAGCCGAACAGGCTGTCGAGCACGCGGTCGGACAGGCGCTGCGAAAACCACACCGGCAGCGTACCCAGCGCCGTCGCGACAGCCGCCATCGAACCTGCCAGGAATGCCTCGAACACCGGCTCCGGATACTGCGACTGCAATATCCGCCAGAGCGACTGCAGCATCGCGAACAAACCCAGCACCACGATGCCCAGACCGAGCAGTCGTCGCAGCGTGGCGGGCGGCGGCAGGTGCGGTGCGTGCATGCACGGATGATCGCATCATTCGGCCATCGCGGCGCACGTCGCGATCGTGCAGACTGGCGGCTTCCTGCACATCCTGCACCGGGGACATCCGAACATGCGCGACCCGTACCGCCAACTTGCCGCCGCCCTCGCCGCCCTCGCGCTGCTGGTCGCATGCGACCGGCCCGCCACCGACGGAAGCCGGCAACCGGCCGCGACGGTCGCCGCACCGGCCGGCGCCGGCGACAGCTGGCGTTCGGACGTCGCCACGATCGCCGCCGCCGGCGACAACGTCGCCCGTCTCGACGCGATCCGGCACCGCATGCAGGCGATCGGCCTGGCACCGGCGGAAACCGCCTTCGACAGCGGCGACCGTTCCGGAACCAACCTGACCGCCGCCGTGAACGGCGGGGACGATGCGCCATTGCTGCTGCTCGGCGCGCACGCCGACCGCGTCGACCAGGGCGACGGCGCCACCGACAACGCCTCCGGCGCGGCGGTCGTCCTGGCGCTTGCACAGCGCCTGCATGACCGGCCGCTCGCCCATCACCGCGTCGCGGTCGCCTTCTGGGACCTGGAGGAAGCCGGCCTGCTCGGCTCCAAGGCCTACGTCGCCGAAGGCGGCGAACGCCCTGCGCTCTACGTCAACTTCGACGTCTTCGGCTGGGGCGACACGCTGTGGATGATGACGCCGGACCCGGCTCACCGGCTGGTCGCCGACAGCGCCGCGGCGGCCGCGGCCGCCGGGACCGGGTTCGCCCCGGGCGAGCAGTACCCGCCCACCGACCACCGCGCCTTCCTCGAGGCCGGCTGGCCGGCGGTGTCCTACTCGCTGGTCGGCGGCGACGAGATCCCATCGATCCTCGCCATGTACGACGGCGAGCGCCCCGACCCGCTGCCGAAGGTGATGCGGGTCATCCATTCCCCCGCCGACACCATCGAACAGATCGACCCGGTCGCCGTGGCCCGCGGGATCGATGTCGTCGAAGACGCGCTACGGCGCTGGGACGCGGCGACACCGCGTGCCGACTGAGGTAGATTTTCGACGCGTAGGCAAAACGCCCCTCGCGGGGCGCTTGCGGGTGTGGCGGAGAGAGTGGGATTCGAACCCACGGCGGCATCGCTGCCACGCCGGTTTTCAAGACCGGTGCCTTAAACCGCTCGGCCATCTCTCCGTTGTCTATTCGTAGCTTCGCGGCGCCGGTTTGACCATCGGCTTCGCCGACGTTCGCCGCGGCCTCCGTGCCGAAACCGACGCCTTAAGCCGCCCGGCCATCTTTTTTCCGGATCCGCATGCGCGGGACACGCCCGCCGCCGTCAGCGGATTGTCGCATGCGCCGTTTCCGGTCGGGCATCCTCGCGCTGGCGCGCGGCGAGCTTGCTCTGCTCGATCTCCGGGGTCTTGCCGCAGTGCTTGCAGTTGAGGCTGGACTCCTCGATCAACGGCGGCAGCGCCTCGGCGAGATGATCGATGAACACCCGCACCGCCGGCAACAGGCCGCGGCGCGAGGCGAACACTGCGTGGGCGATGCCTTGCGGCAGGCGCCAGTCCGGCAGCACCACCTCGAACTCGCCGCTGCGCACCGCGTCCGCGCACAGGGTTTCCGGCAGCATGGTGATGCCGAGGCCCTGCCGTGCCAGCGCCATCAGCATCGGAAAGTCGAACCCGGCCACGCGCGGCTTGAGTTCGACCCGGCTGACCTGACCGTCGCTGCCCTGCAGGTCCCAGCGCTGCCGCACCTCGTCCTCGCCCATGGTCATGGTGGTGTGGTCCTTCAGCTCGTCCGGCGTGCGCGGACGGCCGGCGCGGTCGAGATACTTCGGGCTGGCGACCAGCAGCTCCTGGATCTGGCCGAAGCTGCGCATGATCAGGCTGCCGTCGTCGTCGAGCTTGGAGCGCACGCGGATGGCGATGTCGAAGCCCTCGTTGATGACGTCGACGCGGCGGTTGCTGACGTGCATCTGCACCCGCACCTGCGGGTACTTGGCCAGGAAATCCGGCAGCAGCTTGGGCATCGACTGCTGGGCGATGCCGACCGGCACGCTGACCCGCACCACCCCGCGCGGCTCGGCGCTGAGGCGGTCGACCACCTCGCGCGCCGCCGAGGCCTCGGCCAGCATCGACTGCGCGTGCCGGTAGACGCCCTGGCCGACATCGGTGACGGCAAAGCGGCGCGTGGAACGCTGCAGCAAGCGTACGCCGAGATCGTTCTCCAGCTGGCTGATGCGCCGGCTCAGGCGCGACTTGGGAATGCCCAGCGCCCGCTCCGCCGCCGCGAAACCGCCGTGTTCGACGACCACGGCGAAATAGTAGAGATCGTTGAGGTCCTGCATGAGTGATTCCCATGAATAGAACGATGCGTGGCATTAAAGCATGTTTATCCTACACAGGCAACGACCTAGATTGGCCTTGCCGCGGCGTCGCCGCTCACCTGAAGGAAAGATGCCATGAACCTGCTGCATATCGATTCCAGCGTCTCCGGAGCCGGCTCGGTCACCCGCGCCCTCACCGCCTCCATCGTCGCGCCCTGGCGCGATTGCCCCGAGAGCACCCGCGTCGTCTACCGCGATCTCGATGCCGCACCGATCGCGCACCTGCACGGCGCCGCGCTGGCGGGCAAGGATTCCGCGGCCACGGCGGAAGCCGAACGCACCCTGCAGGAGTTCCTCGAGGCCGAGGTGATCGTACTCGGGGCGCCGATGTACAACTTCGGCATCCCGTCCACGCTCAAGGCCTGGATCGACCGGATCGTGGTCGCCGGCAAGACCTTCCGCTACACCGCCGAGGGGCCGGAAGGCCTGGCCGGCGGCAAGCGCGTGATCGTCGCGGTCGGCAGCGGCGGCGTGCATGCCGGCGTGGCCAGCGACTTCGTCGAACCGTACCTGCGCCAGGTGCTCGGTTTCCTCGGCATCGACGACATCCGCTTCGTCCGCGCCGAGGGCGTGGCGCTGTCTGCGCAGCATCGCGAGCAGGCCCTGGCGGCGGCGCGCGCGTCGATCCCGGCGCCGGCGCCGCTGCGGCTGGCGGCCTGAAGGCGGAGGAGCGAGAAACTAGAAACGAGGAACGAGGAACGAATAGAGGCGGTCGTCGACTCGTTTCTCGTTCCTCTCCACTCGTTTCTCGCTCTTCAGATGCGTTCAGCACCGCCCATGTACGGCCGCAGCGCTTCCGGAATCCCGATGCCGCCGTCGGCCTGCTGATAGTTCTCCATCACCGCGATCAATGCGCGACCGACCGCCACGCCCGAGCCGTTGAGGGTGTGCAGCAGTTCCGGCCTGCCGCTGTCCGGATTGCGCCAGCGCGCCTGCATGCGGCGGGCCTGGAAGTCGCCGCAGTTGGAGACCGAGGAGATCTCGCGATAGCCGTCCTGCGACGGCAGCCACACCTCGAGATCGTAGGTCCTGCGCGCGGCGAAACCCATGTCGCCGCTGCACAGCAGCACCTTGCGGTATGACAGGCCCAGCTTCTCCAGCACGACCTCGGCGCAGCGGGTCATGCGCTCGTGCTCGGCGTCGCTGTCGTCCGGGCGGGTCGCTGCGACCAGCTCGACCTTCTCGAACTGGTGCTGGCGGATCATGCCGCGAGTGTCGCGGCCGTGGCTGCCGGCCTCGGCGCGGAAGCACAGCGAGTGCGCGGTCATGCGCAGCGGCAGGCGATCGGCGTCGACGATTTCGTCGCGGACCAGGTTGGTCAGCGGGACTTCGGCGGTGGGAATCAGGTAGCGCCTGCTGTCTCCCACCGCGGTGGCGAACAGGTCCTCCTCGAACTTCGGCAGCTGGCCGGTGCCGGTCATCGCTTCGGCGTTGACCAGCAGCGGGACGTTGGTTTCCTGGTAGCCGTGCTCGCCGGCGTGCAGGTCCAGCATGAACTGCGCCAGCGCACGGTGCAGGCGCGCCAGTGGACCGCGCAGTACGGTGAAGCGGGCGCCGGACAGCTTGGCCGCGGCGTCGCCGTCGAGCCAACCGTCGCGCGTGCCGAGTTCCACGTGGTCCTTCGGCGCGAAGCCTTCCGCCGCGAAATCGCGCGGCGTGCCCCAGCGCTTCTGCTCGACGTTGCCACGCTCGTCCTCGCCCGCCGGCACGCTGTCGTCCGGCAGATTGGGAATACCGAGCGCGATCGCATCGAGCTCGCGCCTGAGCGCATCCAGCCGCTCCTCGCCGGTCTTCAGTTCCTCGCCGAAGCCGGCCACTTCCGCCAGCAGCGGCGCGATGTCCTGGCCCTTGGCCTTGGCCTGGCCGATCGCCTTGCTGCGGGTGTTGCGCAGGTTCTGCAGTTCCTGGGTACGGACCTGCAGCTGCTTGCGCTCGCGCTCGAGCGCCTGCAATGCGTCGGCGTCGAGCACGAAGCCGCGCGCCTCGCGCAGGCGACGGGCAAGTGCATCCGGGTCGTTGCGCAGCAGGTTGGGATCGAGCATGAGGGGTTCGCGTGATGAACGGAGCGCGATTATCGCCCGAGAGCGCTGCCGATGCCGCCGTCGCGTCCGGGCCGCTGTGCCAGAATGCGTCACGGCTCCCCATCGGTGCGCAGGATGTCCTCTCCAGATCCCGACCGGCGTCCCCGACGCGGTCCCCGCTTCCTGTTGCCCGCGCGCGCCTGGTTGATCATCCTCGCCGCCTTTGCCGCCGGCCTGCTGCTGTCGGGCCTGCTGTGGTTCGGGCAGCGCGGCGAGCGCACGGCCGCGCCCGCCGCCGTCACCACGCCCGCGGATGCCGCGGACGCGACTGCGGGCGGACTCCCCGCACCGCAACCGACCGCCCCGACCGCCCCTGCCGATCCCGGCGGTGCGAGCGGCATGGAGGAGGCGGATCCGGATGCGCCGCCGCAGCGCGTGGAGCAGGCGCCGGTGCCGGAGCCGTCGCGGGACGAGCCCGGGCCCGTCGACGGCAGCGAACCTGCCGCGGCCGCCGTCGCGACGCGTGCGCCCGTGGCGGTGGAAACGCCGGCGCCGCGCTATCCCTCCGCCGCGCTCAGGCGCGGTGACTCGGGCGAAGTGGTCCTGCAGGTACGGGTCGGCGCCGACGGCAGCACCCAGGACGTGGAAGTCGTACGCGGCAGCAACTCGCGCGCACTCGATCGCGCCGCCGTCGCGGCGGTGCGCCGCTGGCGGTTCCAGCCCGCATTGCGGGATGGGCAGCCGGTGCCGGGAATGGTTCAGGTGCCGATCGTCTTCAACCCGGCACGCTGATCGCGACTGATCGGCCGGAGTCGGTGCCGGGAGCCGGGGATCCGCGCCCGGCTTGCCGGAAGCGCTCCGAACCGCGGCTTTCGGCGCTCCCGCGGGAAGCCGGCGGGCGTGGGTCCAGCCACCGGCCCCGTGCGATCGCCGGCTATGGCGACGGTATGCGTTAAGCGTGCGTCAACGACGTCGTGACGCGGCCGCCACAAGCGCTGTGAAACGCTCATGGCGTCATCCTGAACAGGGGTACGACGATGTCCGATCCGATGAACCGCCCGAACCAGGCTCCCCCGCCTCCGCCGCCCCCTCCGCCAGAGGAGCCGCGCAAGACCTCCAGCCCGCTGATCTGGATCCTGGTGCTGATCGCGCTGATCGCGATCGGCTGGTATTTCTACGCGCAACGCGGCGCGCCGGACACCCCGGTCGAGCCGGAAACGCCGATCGGAGAGTCCGCCGACATCGGCGACGGCACGCCGCCGCCGCCCGCCAGCGAGCGCGAAGAGCCAGTGGAGACCACACCCGAGCCCAGCACCGGCATCACCGAGCCCACCATGCGGCCGGCCGACCCGATCGAGCGCGTCGAGCCGACCTATCCGCCGACCGCGCTACGCGCGCAGGAGGAAGGGACGGTGCTGCTGCGCGTGCAGGTCGACGCCCAGGGCAATCCCACCGAGGTCGATGTCGCCCGGAGCAGCCGCTCGCGCGAACTCGATCGCGCCGCGCGCGACGCGGTCCGCAAGTGGAAATTCAGTCCCGCGATGGAGAACGGACAGGCCGTGGCCTCGACGGTGGAGGTGCCGATCGACTTCCGGATGGATACGCAGTAGCGACGCCCGCCGCCGCGCCGTGACCGTAGGAGCGCGCCATGCGCGCGATGCCGGCGCCGCTCGGCACGCGCGCATATCGGGAAGCGAGGTGATCGTATCCGTGGACGACCGCGGGGAGCGGAACTGGATCGCCGGAGGCGCGGGCGCGACCAAGTTCGGGGGCATCGCGCGCATGGCGCGCTCCTACGGAGGAGGTCAGCTTTCAGCAACCTCCAACCCGAAGCCGGCGCCGCGCGCCAGCGCGTCGAAACCTGGGAACGAGGTCGCCACGTTGGCGACGTCGTTGATCGTCACCGCATCCGTCGCGCATTGCGCCGCGACCGCGAACGCCATCGCCACCCGATGATCGCCGTGGCTGCCGACCACCCCGCCCCGTAGCCGGCCGCCGTGGATGGTGGCGCCGTCCGGGGTCTCGTCGACGCGGATGCCGAGCGCGCGCAGGCCGGTCGCCACGGTGGCGATGCGATCCGATTCCTTGACCCGCAGCTCGGCCGCGCCGCGCACGGTGGTCGTGCCTTCCGCGCAGGCGGCCGCCACGAACAGCGCCGGAAACTCGTCGATCATGTCCGCCACGTGCTCGCGCGGCACGGCGATGCCGCGCAGCGGCGCCGAGCGCACCCGCAGGTCGGCGACCGGTTCGCCGCCCTGCTCGCCCGCGTTCTCCTCGACGATGTCCGCGCCCATCGCCCGCAGCACGTGCAGCAGCCCGGTGCGGCGCGGGTTCATGCCGACTCGGCGCAGGCGCAGTTCCGACCCGGCGACCACGGTCGCCGCCACCAGGAAGAACGCCGCCGACGAGAAATCCGCCGGCACCGCGACGTCGGTGGCGCGCAGGCGGTGGCCGCCGGACAGCCGCGCGATGCCCGGCGAGAACGCGACCGGCCAGCCGAACGCCGCCAGCATCCGCTCGCTGTAGTCGCGGGTCGGCTGCGGCTCGCGCACGACTGTCTCGCCGTTTGCGTACAGCCCCGCCAGCAGGAGCGCGGACTTGACCTGCGCGCTTGCAACTTCAGATTCGAATTCAATGGATTGCAATCCATTGCTCGCGTGAATTCTCAACGGCGGCCGGCCGTCCGGCCCGGTCTCGATACAGGCCCCCATCCGCGCCAACGGCCCGGTCACGCGCCGCATCGGCCGCTTCGACAGCGAGGCATCGCCCACCAGCACCGAATCGAACCTCTGCCCGGCCAGCAGCCCGGACAGCAACCGCATCGCGGTGCCGGCGTTGCCGCAGTCCAACGGCTGCACCGACGGTCGCAGGCCGTCGAGGCCGACCCCGTGCACGATCCGCGCCCCGGGTTCCGGCGTCTCGATGCGCACCCCCAGCTGCCGGAAGATCGCCTCGGTGGCGCGCGCGTCCTCGCCTTCCAGGAATCCCTCGATGCGCGACACGCCGTCGGCCAGCGACGCCAGCATGATCGCCCGGTGCGAGACCGACTTGTCGCCCGGCACCGTCAGCTCGCCGCGCAGCGGCCTGTCGCGGATGGCGATCCAACCCTGCTGCCCCTGCTGCATCACCTGTCGCACCTCGAAAGCGGTTTGGCCGCGGATGAACACGGACGGACGCGGATGGAGCGATTCAATGTCTGTTTCTCCGCGTTCATCCGCGTTGATCCGTGGCCGGATATGTTGGCTTCGTTGTTTCATCCAGCGCCCGCAGCAGCCGCGTGTTCTCGTCGGCGGTGCCGACGGTGATGCGCAGGCACTGCGGCAGGCCGTAGCCGGCCATCGGCCGCACCACCACGCCGCGCTGCAGCAGGCCGGCCTCGACCGCGGCCGCATCGTCTCCGAAGCCCGCCAGCAGGAAGTTGGTTTGCGACGGATGCACGAAGCAGCCGCGTGCGCGCAACGCCTCGGCCAGCAGCGGCCGCTGCTGCGCGTTCGCAGAGACCACCCGCTGCAGATGCGCCTCGTCCTCCAGCGCGGCCGTCGCCGCGGCCAGCGCCACGCTGTTGGCGTTGAAGCTCTCGCGCAATCGTTCCATCACCGCGATCAGCCCGGCATCCGCGACCGCATAGCCGACCCGCAGTCCCGCCAGCGCATAGGCCTTGCTGAAGGTGCGGGTGACGACCAGGTTGCGGTGGCGCGGCAGCAGCGACAGCGCGGAACGATAGTCCGGCGCGTCGGCGAACTCGGCGTAGGCCTCGTCGACCACCACGATCACCTCGTCCGGCAGCCGTGCCAGCAGCGCCGCCAGCGCATCGGCGGCGATCCAGGTCCCGGTCGGGTTGTTGGGATTGGCCAGGTACAGCAGCCGCGTGCGCGCGGACACCACCGACGCCAGTGCGTTCGGCGCGTGCCCACGCGGCATCGCGGCATCGGGCGCCCATGCCGGTGCGAACTGCAGCGGCGCACCCGCGGCCTGCGCCGCCAGCGCGTAGACGGCGAAGCCGTGCTGCGACATCGCCACCGCCGCGTCCGGGCCGGCGAACACCTGCGCGAACTGCATCAGCAGCTCGTGCGAGCCGTTGCCCAGCAGCAGCTGCGCCGGCGCCACGCCGAGCCGGTCCGCGAGCGCACGCTTCAATCCACCGCCGAGGGGGTCTGGATAGCGGTGCGCTGTATCCAGCGCTTCCAGCGCCGCCTGCCGCGCCGCGGGGCTGGGCCCGTAGGGATTCTCGTTGGCACCGAGTTCGACCAGCCGTCCGGCGCCGAAGCGCCGCCGCAACGCCACCAGGTCGTGCCCGGGATCGTAGGCCTTCAGCGCGCGGATGCCCGGCTGCGCGAGCGCGGCAAAGCACGCGTCGCCGTTTCTACCGATTCCCGATCCCCGGTTCCCGATTCCCGGCTTCACGGCACCGCGACCGGATACGAGCCGAGCACGCGCACGTCGCCGGCGAACTCGTCGATCTCGCCCAGCGCATCCTTCAGCGGCGACTCGTCGACGTGGCCGGCGACGTCGATGAAGAACGCGTACTGCCACAGCGCGCCGTGCGCCGGACGCGACTCGATCCGGTTCATGCTGATCCCGGCGCGCGCCAGCGGTTCGAGGATCTTGTACAGCGCACCGGGCTGGTCGCGGATGAACACCATCAGCGAGGTACGGTCGTGGCCCGACGGCGGGAACGAGGCGCGGCCGAGCACCAGGAACCGGGTGGTGTTGTCGTCGCGGTCCTCGATCGGCCCGGCCACCACTTTCAGGCCGTAGACGTGGGCGGCGTTCTCGCCGGCGATCGCGGCGGCGTCGTCGGCGTTGCGGGCACGGCGCGCGGCGTCGGCATTGCTGACCACCGCCTGCTTCTCCACCTTCGGCAGGTGTTGCCGCAGCCACGACTTGCACTGCGCCAGCGACAGGCCGTGCGAGTACACACGCTCGACATCCTCGATGTGCCCGGTGCGCGAGAGCAGGTACTGGTGCACGCGCAGTTCGACCTCGCCGCAGATCTTCAGCGGCGAGGTGAGGAACAGGTCGAGCGTGGACTGGATCGTGCCCTGCCCCGAGTTCTCCACCGGCACCACGCCGAAATCGGCGGTGCCGGAGGCGACCTCGTCGAACACCTCCTCGATGCTGGCCAGCGGCAAGCCTTTCGCGGAATGCCCGAAGTGCTTGTGCACCGCCTGCTGCGAGAACGTGCCCTCCGGACCGAGGTAACCGACCTTCAGCGGCTCCTGCTGCGCCAGGCAGGCCGACATGATCTCGCGGAACAGGCGCACCAGCACCTCGTCGGAGAGCGGGCCGTCGTTGCGGTCGACTACGCGCCGCAGCACCTGCGCCTCGCGTTCCGGGCGATAGTAGTCGACCGCCGCCGCGAGCTTGCCCTTGGCCTTGCCGACCTGGTGCGCCCACAGCGCGCGCTCGGCGATCAGGGTCTGGATCTCGTGGTCGATGCCGTCGATCTGCTCGCGCACGGCGGACAGGTCGGTGCTGCGCTTGCCCGGCTGCTTACCGGTTATCTTTTTGGCGGTCATGCCTGCTCTCATAGGTGGATCGTGTCGGCGCGCATCGTCGAACCGCATTGCAAACACCCCGTAGAGCGGAGCTTGCTCCGCTGCATCGGCTCCGGAGCCGGGAATAGCGGAGCAAGCTCCGCTCCACGGGACGGTGGGGGTCAGCCATGGCGCTGTTGGAACTCGCGCATGAATTGCGCAAGCGCCTGTACGCCCTCCAGCGGCATCGCGTTATAGATCGACGCGCGCATGCCGCCGAGCACGCGATGGCCCTTCAGCGAGATCAGGCCGGCGGCCCTGGCCTCTTCCAGGAAAGGCTGGTCCAGCGCGTCATCGTGCAGGAAGAATGGCACGTTCATGCGCGAGCGCGCGGCCGAGTCGACCTGGTTGCGGTAGAAGCCGCCGGAGCCGTCGATGCTCTCGTACAGCAGCGTCGACTTGGCCGCGCTGCGGCGCGCGAATTCCGCCACCCCGCCCTCGGCCAGCATCCACTTCACCGTCAGCCCGAGCATGTACCAGTTCCAGCTCGGCGGCGTGTTGAGCATGGAACCGTTGGCCAGCTGCAGGCGGTAGTCGAAGATGTCCGCGCGCGGCTGGCCGACGCGCTCGAGCAGGTCGCGGCGGATGATCGCCACGCCGATGCCGACCGGCCCGAGGTTCTTCTGCGCGCCGGCGTAGATCGCCCCGTAGCGGGTCACGTCGATCGGCTCGGAGGCGATGCTGGAACTGAAGTCGGCGAACAGCGGCACGTCGCCGACATCGGGCACGTCGCGGAACTCGACCCCGTGGATGGTCTCGTTGGCGGTGATGTGCACGTAGGCCGCATCCTCCGACAACCGCCATGCCTCCCGCGCCGGAATGCTGTGGAAGCCGTCGATCTCACCGCTGGCGGCGATGCGCAGGTCGGCATACGGTGCTGCCTGCCGGATCGCGGTCCTGCCCCAGTGTCCGGTGACCACGTAGTCCGCCGCCTGCCCGGCGGCGGCAAAATTCAGCGGCAGCAGCGCCTGCTGGGTGGTCGCGCCGCCGCCCACGAACAGCACCGCATAGTCGTCGGGGACGCCGACCAGCGCGCGCAGGTCGGCCTCGGCCTCGACCGCCACCTGCATGAACTCGGGGCCGCGATGGCTCAGTTCGACGATCGATGCGCCGGCACCGTGCCACTCGAGCATTTCCTCCTGCGCCCGCCGCAGCACGCTTTCCGGCAGGGCGGCGGGACCGGCACTGAAATTGTAGGCACGCGACATCGGCGCTTCGCTTCGGATCGACATGGGGGTCGCTAGTATGCCGCAGCGCACCAAGCATTTGCGGCGTAACCTTTTGCCCCTGTCGTGCGTACTTATCTCCAATAGCCCCAACCGGAGCCGGCCGATGTCATTGCGCGACGCCCTGCGAATCCCTGCGTCGGAAGTTACCGACGAAACCATCTATCGCGAACGCCGCCGGCTGCTCGCGGCCTTCGCCGGCGCGCCGGTGCTCGGCCTGGCCGGTTGCGCCGAGGCCGAACCGCCGCCACCGCCGCGCCCGGCGTCCAGTCCTGCGCAGGTGCGGGCCGGCTTCGACACCGACGAGGAGCTGACCCGCTACGAGGACGTCACCAGCTACAACAACTTCTACGAGTTCGGCACCGGCAAGGCGGACCCATCGCGCGCCGCGAAGACGCTGCGCACCTCGCCATGGCGGGTGAAGGTCGGCGGCGAGTGCGCGAAGCCGGGGACCGTCGCGCTGGAGGACCTGCTGAAGGGACCGGCGCCGGAGGAACGCACCTACCGGTTGCGGTGCGTGGAAGGCTGGTCGATGGTGATTCCCTGGCTGGGGGTGCCGCTGGGCGAGGTGCTCAAGCGCTTCGAGCCGACCTCGAAGGCGAAGTTCGTCGCCTTCACCACTCTCGCCGACCGCGAGCAGATGCCGGGCATCCGCTACCGCTCGATCAACTGGCCCTATCGCGAGGGCCTGCGCATCGACGAGGCCATGCACCCGCTGACCCTGCTCGCCACCGGCCTCTACGGCAAGCCGCTGCCGCAGCAGAACGGCGCGCCGCTGCGGCTGGTGGTGCCGTGGAAGTACGGGTTCAAGAGCATCAAGTCGATCGTCGAGATCCGCTTCGTCGAGCGCATGCCCGAGACCGCCTGGCACGATCTGCAGCCGTCCGAGTACGGCTTCTTCTCCAACGTCAATCCGCAGGTCGATCATCCCCGCTGGAGCCAGAAGACCGAGCGCCGCATCGCCGGCAGCGCCGGCAAGCTGTTCGCCGACCGTATCGAGACGCGGATGTTCAACGGCTACGCGGATCAGGTGGCATCGATGTACGCGGGGATGGACCTGAAGAAATGGTTCTGAGGGCAGGAACGAGAAACGAGAAACGAGAAACGAGAGAAAGCGGCAGAATCCTGCCCTGACTCGTTCCTCGTTTCTCATTCCTCGTTTCTCTTCCCCGGCCTTTTCCCCGATGCCTCGTACCCCATCCCTCCTGATCGCCGCCAAGGCCGCCGTCCACGCGCTCGCGCTGACGCCGCTGGCGATCCTGTCCTGGCAGTTCTGGCAGGTGTTCAGCGAGGCCGACATCGACGCGCTGGGCGCGGATCCGGTGGCCGAGATCGAGCACCGGCTCGGCATCTGGACACTGCGCCTGCTGCTCGTCACGCTGGCGATCACGCCACTGCGGCAGATCACCGGCCAGCCGCTGCTGGTCCGCTTCCGTCGCATGCTGGGGCTGTACGTGTTCGCCTACGCCAGCCTGCACTTCTCGGCCTGGCTGGTGCTGGACCTGCGCGGCTACTGGACGACGCTGTTCGAGGAGATCGTCAAGCGTCCCTACATCACCGTCGGCTTCACCGCCTGGCTGCTGCTGGTGCCGCTGGCGATCACCTCGACCAAGGGCTGGATGCGGCGGCTGGCGCGCAACTGGGGCCGGCTGCACAAGCTGATCTACGCCATCGCGGTACTGGCGGTGCTGCACTTCTGGTGGATCGTGAAGTCCGACATCCGCGAGCCGCTGCTGTATGCCGGCATCCTCGCGCTGCTGCTGGGCTGGCGCCTGTGGCGCTGGTTGGCATCGCGCCGGCGCGGCCCCTCAGCCCGACCCGTAAAGCAGCAGCAGGCTCAGTAGTCCGGCCAGCACCAGCGCCGCCAGCAGCAGCCACGGCAGCCGCCACGGCGCACGCCGGTCTTCGCGCGAGGTGTCCGTGGATGGCTGCTCCGCGAGCGCTTGCATTTCCAGCATCCCGCCCGCCGCAGGCTCGCGCCCGGCGTCGGCGCGCATCGGTGCCTCGACCACGAAACGCTGGTGGGCGTCGAACACCACCTGGTCGCCCGGCAGCAGCACGGCGTCGCGGACCGATTCGCCGTTGACCTGGCTGCCCTCGTCCGAGCCGAGGTCGCGCAGGACCACGCGCCCGTCCGCCAGTTCGATGTGCGCATGGCGCTCGGCGAAGGCATCGTCGTCGATGCGGATGTCGGCCTCCCTCGTGCGCCCGACCAGCCGCGGGCGGTCGAGGGTGAAGCTGCGGCCGTGATGCTGGCCGCCGATCCCGCGCAGGACCACGCGCGGATCGGATTCGGCTTCGGCGGCCGTCGGCGCCGTTTCGGGACGCGCGGGCGCACGTTCGCCGACCAGGCGCATCTCGATGCCATCGATATAGACCGCATCGCCGATGCGCAGCATCGCCAGCCGTCGGATCTCGCGGCCGTTGACGTGCACGCCGCGCGCACCCTCCGACACGGTCAGCCATACGCCGCGCCGGTCGACGCAGAAGCGGACGATCGCCTGCTGCCCGTCGGCGACGACGCCCATGCGATCGCGGCCCGGCACGCGGCCGATCGCATGCATGCCGATGCCGAGCGGGAGATCGGGCTGGCCGGCGGTGGTGAAACGCAGCTTCAGGGATTCCATCCGGCATGAATCTAGCATGCCCCCCGGGCTTGGATAGCGGCCGCGGCCGCTTCAGAATGGGCGCCTCCTTCCCGCCGCGAACCGCCGCCATGGCCGATATCGATATCCATCATCCCCACTCGATGCCGATGCCGAAGGCGCGCAAGGCGATCGAGGAAGTCGCGCGGAAACTGGACGAGCGCTTCGGCATGGCGTGCACGTGGGACGGCGACTGCCTGAGTTTCGAACGTTCCGGCGTGGACGGCCGCATCGAGCTGGCGCCGGAGGAGCTGCACGTGACCGCGAAGCTGGGATTCCTGCTCTCGGCGATGCAGGGCCCGATCGAGAGCGAGATCCGACGGGTGCTGGCCGAGAAGTTCGACGCCTGATCGCCGGACCGGCCGCAAGCGGGATCGACCGCCTCGGCACCGCGGTCGTTCAGTCCGCGGCGAACGGCTCCGGATGGCCTTCGAACAGCCGTCGCATGGCCTCGCGCTCGTCGTCCCCGATCTCGGCGACGAACCCCGCGACATCGCCCAATCGCTCGAACGCGACGTAACCGCGTTCCAGGAAACCCTGCAGTTCGCCGAGCCCCGCCAGCCGCGCCGGCCCGCGCGAGAACGCCAGCAGGGCCGCCACGCCGCGCGTCTTCAGGGCGCGGCCGAACCCGCCGCCGACCTCCCCGATCAAGCCGATCTGGTGCGCGCGCAGCCGCGGCAATCCCACCGTGCGGTAGGCCTGCGCGTACAGGTCCTGGTCCAGCCTTCGGCGCCGGGGCGCCAGGCGCTGCAGGGCTTCGGCCATGCGCAGGTCGAGCGCGTGGCTGAGCGCACCCAGTTCGATCGCCGAGGCGATCGTGGCGAGCAGCCGTGTCGGCAGCAGCTTCTGCATCATCGGGATCACCCGCACGATGTCGGCATCGCGGCGGGCGAAATCGCGGTCGCCGTAGACGTCGGTGAGGAAGAACTCGGCCGCCGCCCGGCGCCGCGGGTCGCCCAGAAAGCGGGCGAAGCTGCGCTGCAGGCGTTCTGCCTGCCAGCGCCGCAACTCCGGGAGCCAGCGTAGCCGGTTGCGCGGTTCGACGGCCGGATCGTGCAGGGCCTGATGGCAGACGACGCGGCGCGACAGGCGCAGGACTACAGCGTGGGGATGCGGCATGCCGACATCATCGGTGCCCGCGCGCGACGGAAGCAAGCCCATGCGCCGCTCCGCTACACTCGCTCGACCTCCACGGATCCGATCGCATGCTCTCCCTGCATTCCGCCCGGCAACGTCCCCGCCCGCCGCGTCGCCAGGCGCCGAGGATCGGACTGGCCATCGCCGGCGGCGGCCCGATCGGCGGCATGTACGAACTGGGTGCGCTGCGCGCGCTGGACGAGGCGCTGGACGGCTTCGACCCGACGGCGGTCGACTGCTATGTCGGCGTCAGCAGCGGCGCCTTTCTCGCAGCCGGCCTGGCCAACCGCCTCGGCACCGAGGCGATGTGCCGCATCTTCATCACCGGCGACAGCGACGACGTGCGGTTCCGTCCGGAAACCTTCCTGCGGCCGGCGCTGTTCGAGTACCTGCGCCGCGCCGCCACCCTGCCGCGGCTGACGGTGCAGTGGTGGCAGGGCCTGCTGCTGGGCCCGCGCGACGCGCGCTGGGACATGATCCCGCGCATCGGCGGCGTGCTGCCGACCGGGTTGTTCGACAACCGCGAACTGGAACGCTTCCTCCGCGGCGTGCTGACGCGGCGCGGACGCAGCAACGATTTTCGCGAGTTGCAGCGCAAGCTGTACGTGGTCGCGGTCGACCTCGACAGCGGCGATCCGGTGCTGTTCGGCGGCGACGGCTGGGACGACGTGCCGATCTCGGTCGCGGTGCAGGCCAGCGCCGCGCTGCCCGGCCTGTACCCCCCGGTCGAGGTCCGCGGCCGCCATTTCGTCGACGGCGCCCTGCGCCGCACCATGCACGCCTCGGTGCTGCTCGAGCGCGGCATCGACCTGCTACTCGGCGTCAATCCGCTGGTGCCGTTCAACAACACCCTGCACAACAGCAACACCCAGCACGACAGCGGTCGGGCCGCCGATGCCGACCCGCGGCGCCTGGCCGAAGGCGGGCTGCCGGCGGTGCTGTCGCAGACCTTCCGCACGCTGCTGCAATCGCGCATGCAGGTGGGCATGGCGAAGTACGCAGGCCAGTATCCCGACATCGACCAGCTGGTGTTCGAACCCAACGAGGCCGACGGCGAACTGTTCTTCACCAATGCCTTCAGCTTCTCCTCGCGGCGCCGCGTCTGCGAACTCGCCTACCGCAACACCCTTGCCGACCTGCGCCGCCGCGCCGACGAGCTGCAGCCGGTGCTGGCGGCGCACGGCATCGGCCTGCGCGACGAGATCCTCGCCGACGAGCACCGCACCGTCCTCGACGGCCTGCGGCCGCCGCCGCCGCGCAGCACCGAGACCACCGCGCGCCTGCGCCGCGCGCTGGACGACACCGAGCGCCTGATCGCGAACCGCCGACGTGCCGGATCGCGACGATCATGAGCGGCCGGCAGGGCTTTTTTGCCGCGGATCTACGCGGATAGGCGCGCATAAAGGTGGACACCCGGAGTATCGGAATACCTCCGCAGCGCCCGACGTGCGGGCGGTCGGCAGAGCCGGCAGATCCATCAAGCGGCGGCGGCGGCCTATCCGCTTTGCCGTCTTTATCCGCTTTATCCGCGTCTATCCGCGTAGATCCGTGGCCAGCCTGCTCTCCTGCCTTCCCCGAACAATTCCCGGTGGTGTGAAAGCTCTAGACGCGGCCGTGACGCTGCAACTTCTATCTTTGCCAGAAATCGGAGGGACCATGGCCACGTTCAAGAAGACCGCGAAGAAAACCGGCACCCGGCGCTCGTCGGCCGCGGACCCGCAGCAACAGGCCGAGCGCCTGTCCAAGGGCCTGAGCGAATCGGCGCAGCAGATCTGGCTGGCCGGCGTCGGCGCGTTCGGCCGCGCACAGGCCGAGGGCGCCAAGCTGTTCGAGTCCCTGGTGAAGGAAGGCCTGAACGTCGAGCAGAACGCACGCAAGTTCGCCGGCGGCCGCGCGGACGTGATGCGCGATGCGGTCGAGAGCAGCGTCGGCCAGGCGCGCCACCGCGCCACGGACACCTGGGATCGGCTGGAAAAGGTGTTCGAAGACCGCGTGCAGCGCGCGCTGGTCAAGCTCGGCGTTCCCAGCCGCGACGATCTCGCCGACCTCGCCCGCCGGGTCGAGATCCTGACCGCGGAACTGCGTCGCCAGTCGAGCACGCCGGCGGCGCGCAAGACCGCGAAGAAGGCCGCAACCCGGAAGACCGCGACCAAGGCGGCGGTGAAGAAAGTCCCGCGCAAGCGCGTGCGCAAGACCACCGCCGGTTGACCTGGCAGTCGGCTTTGAAGCCCCTCTCCCTTCGGGGCGACGGCGCACGGCTTGCGCGCCGCTGGCGCGGGTCGGGGCGCGGAGCGGGGGTTTGGGGTGAGGATACGGCGAAGTCGCGGTGGTTCAGACCTCTGCCGCTTCGCCGTACCCTTGCGGTGGGCCAAGGCCCACCCTATGCGGGTGATAGGGTGGGCCTTGGCCCACCATTATCGTCTGTGACCAGGCGCCCTTAACCCGTTTCGCGATTCCGACTATCCTGCACGCGCTTCCGCCTGCCGGCGGAGATCCTCACCGTCCGGACAGGAAAATCGATTCGTGAGCGCAGGGCTGCAGTGGCTGGTTGTCGTCGTCGTCGTTCTGCTGCTCGGCACCGTCGCCACCGTCTACATCCAGCGCGTCCTGCGGCGGCGGGACGAGACCCGCGCCGGCATCGCGGCGCTCGCCGGCACTTCCTGGCGCGAGTTCATCCACCTGGTCCTGCAGGCGTTGTCGCGGCGCGGCTTCGAGCGCGTGTTCGACCACGAGGTTGCGGCCGGCGACAAGGATTACACCCTGCAGCGCGACGGCCGGCGCTGGCTGCTCTCGTGCAAGCACGGCAGCGCCTTCGTGCTCGGCAATGCCACCGTCAACGAACTGTCCAACGAGATCCGCCTGGCCAATGCCAGCGGGGGATTCCTGTTCACCCAGGGCCGGATCTCGAACGAGGCGCGCAAGACCGCCGCGGACCGGAACATCGAATTGCTCGACGGCGCCACCCTGTGGCCGGAGCTGCGCGACCTCAAGCCGGAACAGCTGGCGGCGATCCGCGCCGGTGCCGAACGGCGTGCGCGGCAGCGTATTGCCGTGGCCTGGCTGCTGGCGCTTCTGGTCGGCATCGCCGTGTACTTCGCGATCGCGGACCGCTCGCCGATATCCATCGGCGCACCACAAGCCGCACCGGTGTCCTCCGATGCGCCGGCGCCGGCCGCCGACGCCGGGCCAGAGGCCGATGCCGATGCAGCAGCGGACGTCGACGACAGTCGCGGCGCGGAACCGGTCATGGCGTCGCCGCAAGCGCAGCGCGAGGCGCTGGTCGGCGCGGTCGCCACCCTGCCGATGGTCGACCGGGCGTTCTGGGCGACGCAGTCGACACTGGAGGTCCACCTGCTCGACGCCGGCGAGGATGCGATGCCGAGCATCTGTCCGCTGGTCGAGCGCTATCCGGACCTGGCCGCGTCGCGGATCCTGCTGACGCCGCCGGCGGGCAGCGGGCTGCAGGTGCGCTTCCGGCAGTGCCGGACGTACTGAACGACCAATCCCGTAGAGCGGAGCTCGCTCCGCTGCTCCCGGCACCGACCTCCCGCGCAGCCGAGCAAGCTCGGCTCTACGGCCGAATGGCCCCGGTCGATGACCGGGATACCCCGTAGAGCGGAGCTCGCTCCGCTGCTTCCGGCCCGAAGCCCGCGCGACCGGCTAAGGTCCGGCTCCACATCCGGCGATCGGTATCGCGGCGTTACCAGTGCACGCCGCGCATCAGCGCGGCGAACGCGATCTGCTCCTGGCTCGGGGTCTCGTCCTTCAGGGCCTGGCGGTCGCCCTTGGCGGCGGCCGAGTCCGGGAACAGCTCGAACGCGCTGTTCATGACCACCTCGTAGGCCTTCGGCGCGACCGCGTTGAGCAGCGCCGCGAACACGCCGAGGCGGGTGGTGATGCGGCTGGGACGCTCGATGATCGCCTTGACCAGCAGGTCGGCGGCCTCCTCCGGGGTCAGCGTGGGCACGCTCTCGTACATCTTGGTCGGCGCGATCATCGGCGTCTTCACCAGCGGCATGTTGACCGTGGTGAAGCTGATGCGCTTGCCCGACAGTTCGCCCTGGGCGCAGCGGCTGAAGGCGTCCAGCGCGGCCTTCGAGGCCACGTAGGCCGAGAACCGTGGCGAGTTGGCCAGCACGCCGATCGAGCTGATGTTGATGATGTGGCCCTTGCGACGCTTGGTCATCGTCGGCATGAAGCCCATGATCAGGCGCAGGCTGCCGAAGTAGTTGAGCTGCATGGTCCGCTCGAAATCATGGAAGCGGTCGTAGCTGAGCTCGATCGAACGCCGGATCGAGCGGCCGGCGTTGTTGATCAGCACGTCGACGTGGCCATGGTCCTTGAGGATCGTCTGCACCAGCCGGTCGCAGTCGGCCATGTCCGACAGGTCCGCCGTGTACGCGAACACCTTGCCGCCGGCGGCCTTCATCCCGTCGCGGGCCTTGAACAGCTCCTCCTTGCCGCGCGCCACGATCACCGTGATCGCGCCCGCCTCGGCCACCCGCTGCGCGGTGGACAGGCCGATGCCGGACGAGCCGCCGGTGATCACGACCACCTTGTTGCGCACCTTGCCCTTGAGCGTGCGGTCGACGAACAGGTCGGGATCGAGGTGGCGCTCCCAGTAGTCCCACAACCGCCAGGCGTAGTCGTCGAGTCTCGGCACCGCGATGCCGCTGCCCTTGAGCGCGCGCTCGGCCTCGCGGCTGTCGAAGCGCGTGGGATAGGTGATGAACTTCAGGACGTCCTTCGGAATGCGGAAGTCGCGCAGCAGTGTGCCGACCAGGCGCCGCACCGGCGGCAGGTTGCCGACCGCGGCGCGGATGCCGGACGGCACGAAGGCGAACATGCGTGCATCGATGCGCATGGTCATCTCCGGCGCGTGGCCGGCGCGGCAGAATGCGTTGAGCACCTCGCCCACGCGCATCGGCTCGGGATCGGTGAGATGGAAGGTGTGGCCGTCGAGCCTGGGCTTGTGCGCGATGTGGTCCATCGCGTCGGCGACGAAGTCCACCGGCACGATGTTGATGCGCCCGCCCTCGATGCCCAGCGTCGGCATCCACGGCGGCAGCATCTGGCGCAGCTTCTTGATGAAGGTGAAGAAGTAGTACGGGCCGTCGATCTTGTCGATCTCGCCGGTTTGCGAATGGCCGACCACCATGCCCGGCCGGTAGATGCGCCATTTCAGCCGCGTCTCATCGCGCACCAGGCGCTCCGACTCGTGCTTGGTGTGCAGGTAGGGATCGTCCAGGCCTTCGGCCTCGTCGAACATGTCCTCGCGGAAGATGCCCGGATACAGGCCGGCGGCGGCGATCGAGCTGGCGTGGTGGAAACAGCCGGCCTCGAGCGCAGCGGCCAGGTCCAGCGCATGCCGGGTACCTTCGACGTTGGCGGCCTGCTGCGCTTCCGCACCGGCGGTGAGGTCGTAGATCGCCGCCAGATGGAAGAAGTGCTTCACCTTGCCCTTGAGGCCGCGGACCTGCGCCGCGCCCAGGCCGCATTTCGGCGCGGTCATGTCGCCGCTCACCGGCACGACGCGCTTCGGGTCCCAGCCCATCTTCCCGGCGATCGCGTCGAATTTCTTCCGCGAATCCTCGCGCACCAGCACGTGGATCGTGCCCTTGCGCCGGAGCAGGTTGCTGACCAGGAAGCGGCCGATGAACCCGGTCGCGCCGGTGACGAAATAGCTCATGTCTCCCTCCCAGGAATGAAACCACCGCCGGACCATACGGCGCCGTCTGCGCCAGCATAGCCAGCACGGCCGGGGCTGCCTAGGGATGGGCAGGCGGCCCTTGCGGGAGTGGCGATGGCATGCCATCGCCGGGGAGTCGCGACTCCGCAGGCGACCGATCGCGGCGAAGCCTCTCCTGAGCTTGTCGAAAGCTCGCTGCCACAAAGGAAAAGCCTGGGCCGCGGCCGGCGACACGAGGCTGCAATACACAGCACCTAGCGTGACCCGCGGGGGCCCGGATTTCATCCACTCAACATCCGCACGAGGCAGCCAGGCATGACCGAGCAAAACGCCCCCATTCCCTACGGCGAGGACGATTTCGACCACGAGGACAGCAACCGTTCCGGCAATCCCCATTTCGGCGACGTGTTGCGCACCCGGCTTGCACGCCGGCAGGTGCTCAGGGGCGGGCTGGGACTGGCGGTGACGGCGGGACTGTTCGCCGGTAGCGGCGCGGCCACCGCGCTCGCTGCCGTTGCCGGCAAGCCGCCAAGGCTGCGCGGCCAGCCGCTGGGCTTCACGGCGGTGCCGACCAGCCGGCTCGACGACATCGTGGTGCCGCCGGAATACGACTTCTCCGTGATCCTGCCCTGGGGCGAGCCGATCTGCGGCGACTACCCCGCCTACCTGGACGGCGGCCTCAACAGCGGCGCCGACCAGGAGCAGCAGGTCGGCATGCACCACGACGGCATGCATTTCTTCCCGCTGACCAAGGCGCCGCCGCACAAGTCCAAGATCGGGCTGCTGGTGATGAACCACGAATACATCGACCAGGCCGCGATGCATCCGGCCGGCCCGGTCAGCATCGGCGGCGTGCGCGACGCCGACCAGGTGCGCAAGGAGATCGCGGCGCATGGCGTCAGCGTGGTGGAGATTCGCCACCAGCACGACCGCTGGGTCACGGTCCGCGGCCGCTACAACCGCCGCATCACCGGCGCCACGCCGATGGAGATCGCCGGGCCGGTGCGCGGCCACGCCAAGCTGCGTACCGCCTACAGCCCGGACGGCACCCGCACTCGCGGCACGCTCAACAACTGCGCCCATGGCTACACGCCCTGGAACACCTACCTGACCTGCGAGGAAAACTGGGCCGGCTACTTCGTCAATCGCGGCGAACGCCCGCGCGAGCACGCCCGCTACGGCGTCGCCACCGGCAGCGGCCGCTACGGCTGGGAGACGGTGGAAGCGCGCTTCGACGCCACCGCGGCAGGTTCCGACGCGACGCAGGACTATCGCAACGAGCCGAACCATTTCGGCTGGATCGTCGAGATCGATCCGTTCGATCCCGACAGCACCCCGGTCAAGCGCACCGCCATGGGACGCTTCGCGCACGAAGGCCTGGTGTTCTCGCAACCGCAGCCGGGCCAGCCGCTGGCCGCCTACATGGGCGACGACGCGCAGAACGAATACATCTACAAGTTCGTCAGCCGCGAGCGCTACCGCCCCGGCCGAGTCGCCGGCGACCTGCTCGACCAGGGCACGCTCTATGTGGCGCGCTTCCACGACGACGGCAGCGGCGAGTGGCTGGCGCTGGACATCGACGATCCGGCCTTCGTGCAGGCCGCCGCCGAAGCCGGCGTGAGCTTCTCCGACCAGGCCGACGTGCTGATCAACACCCGGCTGGCGGCGGACGTCGCCGGCGCCACGCCGATGGACCGGGCGGAATGGGGCGCGGTCGACCCGAAGACCGGCCAGGTCTATTTCACCCTCACCAACAATTCCTCGCGCGGCGCCGACCAGGTGGATGCCGCCAATCCGCGCGGCCCCAACCCGTACGGCCACATCATCCGCTTCCTCGAACGCAACGGACGCGCCGACGCGACCCGCTTCGACTGGGACATCTTCCTGCTCGGCGGCACCGAGGACGACAGCCTCGGCCCGAACGGCGATCCGCTCACCGCCGACAGCATCCACGCCAGCCCCGACGGGCTGTGGTTCGATGCCAACGGCCTACTGTGGATCCAGACCGACATGAGCGGCAGCCAGCTCGGCAGCGGCCCGTTCGGCAACAACCAGATGCTGGTCGCCGAACCGGCCAGCGGCGCGATCAAGCGCTTCCTGGTCGGACCGGGTGACTGCGAGGTCACCGGCGTGGTCACCACGCCCGACCACCGCACCCTGTTCGTCAACATCCAGCACCCGAGCGAAAGCGGTGGCGCCAGCTGGCCCGGCGGCATGCTCAAGCCGCGCTCGGCGACGGTGGTGGTGACGCGCCGCAACGGCGGCATCGTCGGAACGTAAAGGCGAGGAACGAGAAACGAGGAGTGAGAAACGAGAGTCGGCCTCTCGTTTCTTGCTTCTTGCTTCTTGCTTCTTGCGTGTCGATGATCGCATCGTCATGTCGCGTCGCCGCGACCGGGGGCCGCGTGACGTGCCGGTACCGCGGTTTGGAACGAGGAGCAGTGGAGGAGAGGAGCGAGAAACGAGCGCGCGGCGGCTCTCTCTCGTTTCTCACTCCTCGTTTCTCACTCCTCACTCTCAGTTGACCCTCCCGGGTCCCCGTGCTATCACCTGCGCTCCCGCAAGGAGTAGCACGCATGTCGGATCTCAAGCGCGATTTCGAGCAGGCCGCCAAGGACGTCAAAAGCCTGTCCGAGCGACCCGACAACGACACCCTGCTACGGCTCTACGCCCTCTACAAGCAGGGCGCGGAAGGCGACGTCAACGGCCCCAAGCCGGGCTTCTTCGATTTCGTCGGCACCGCCAAGTACGAGGCCTGGACCAAGCTCAAGGGCACGCCGCAGGATGAGGCGATGGGCAAGTACATCGACCTGGTGAAGAAGCTGACGGCCTGAGCGCCGCCGCCCTGCCCGGCCGATGGCGCGCGATACCCGCCAGCGCATCCTCGACTGCTCGCTTGCGATGTTCAACGCGCAGGGCGAGCCCACGGTCACCACCAACCACATCGCCGACGAGCTGGAGATCAGCCCCGGCAACCTGTACTACCACTTCCGCAACAAGGACGACATCATCGAGCAGCTGTTCGCGCGCTTCGAACAGCGCATGGACGATGCGCTCGCCGGTCCCGGCGACCGCCTGCCGGGCCTGGAGGACGTGTGGCTGCAGCTGCACCTGGTGTTCGAGTGCATCTGGGACTACCGCTTCCTCTATCGCGACCTGCTGGAGATCCTCAGCCGCAACCGCCGCCTGCGGCTGCGCTTCGCGCGGATCCTGCGGCGCGCCGACGCGCGTGCCCGCGAGGTGATGCGCGGCCTGTCGCAGGCCGGGGTGATGCGCGGTTCCGCCGCCGAGCTCGACGCGGTCGGCACCAACCTCCTGGTGGTGGCCACGTTCTGGCTGAACTACGCCGCGGTGCGGGGCGAGAAGGACGAACAGGCTGCGATCCGCGACGGCATCGTGCAGGTGCTGATGCTGATCGCCCCGTTCCTGCGCGATGCCGAACGGGTGCATCTCGACACCCTGACCCAGGCCTACAGGCCCTAGGCTCCGTCCCGCAGCCGCGACCACGGCCGGCTTCCGTCATCTTCCTGTCATCACACGGACATGCGCCGATCATGCCCGGGCGTTTGAATGGCGCGGCGAACGGAGCGACCGGCGGCGGCAGTTGCGCCGGTCCCGCACGCGCCAGGTCTCTCTCCCCTGATTGCTTCCCCTCCGATTGCGGGCCCGCGGGCCCGCTTTTTTTACCCGCCGGGGCGCGAAAAACCGCGGCGCGGCGCGGCCGGAGCGCTGGCGACGCGAGATCGCCGCAGTCTTGTCATTGTGCTGTAACAAAAACATCATTTTATGGCGTCATTCCGCCGGCCACCCTGGCCGCTTCCTACGGAGTCACGCATGAAGATCCAGCGACCGTTCGCCGCACTCGCCCTGTCCGCCGCCCTCACGCTCGGCCTGGCCGCCTGCCAGGACTCCGGCGAAGGCGGTGCCCCGACCGTCGGCCCGACGCCCGCCGATGCCACCGGCAGCACCGCAGGCGACCGCGTCGACGTGCAGATCACCGGCGCCGGCGCCACCTTCATCTATCCGCTGCTGTCGCGCTGGTCAGACGACTACTCGCGCGCCACCGGCGCGCGCATCAACTACCAGTCGATCGGTTCCGGTGGCGGCATCGCCCAGATCAAGGCCGGCACCGTCGACTTCGGCTCCTCCGACAAGCCGCTGACTCCCGAGGAACTGACCGAGGCCGGCCTGGCGCAGTTCCCGTCCGCGATCGGCGGCGTGGTGCCGGTGGTCAACATCGACGGTGTCGAGCCGGGCCAGCTGCGCCTGACCGGCCCGTTGATCGCCGACATCTACCTCGGCAAGGTCACGACCTGGAACGACCCGGCGATCGCCGGGCTCAACCCGGACGCCAACCTGCCGTCGTCGAAGATCAACGTGGTGCACCGTTCCGACGGCTCCGGCACCACCTTCAACTGGGTCAACTACCTGTCCAAGGTGAGCCCGGAGTGGCAGGAGCAGGTGGGCGAAGGCACCTCGGTCAGCTGGCCGACCGGCGTCGGCGGCAAGGGCAACGAGGGCGTGGCCGCCTACGTCAAGCAGATCAAGGGCTCGATCGGCTACGTCGAGCTGGCCTACGCCACCCAGAACGGCATGTCCTACACCTCGATGCAGAACGCCGACGGCCAGTGGGTGCAGCCGAGCGCCGAGAGCTTCCAGGCGGCGGCGGCGAGCGCCGACTGGGCGAACTCGCAGGACTTCAGCCTGGTCATCACCAACGCCCCGGGCGCGGCGTCGTGGCCGGTTGCCGCCACCAACTTCATCCTGATGTACAAGCAGCCGAAGGATCCCGAGCGCTCGCAGCAGACGCTGGACTTCTTCAAGTGGGCGCTGGAGAACGGCCAGGCACAGGCGGACGAGCTGCACTTCGTGCCGCTGCCGGCGCCACTGGTCGAGCAGGTCGAGGCCTACTGGGCGGCCGAGATCCAGGGCTGACCGCACCATGACGGCCCGCGCCGCGGATGATTCCGCGGCGCGGGCGCGGCATTCCACCTTCCGCCGCCTCGCAGCGAGCCGATGAACGCCACCACGCTCCCGATCGACACGTCCTCGCGCCGCGACGCCGCCGATACCCGGGCCGATCGCGGCTTTCGCTGGCTGGTCACCGCCGCCGGCGTGCTCGTGCTCGTGTCGCTGGGCGCGGCCGCGTTTTCGATGCTATGGGGCGGACGCCTGGCGTTCGAGAAGTTCGGCATCGAGTTCCTCTGGCGCGATGCCTGGAACCCGGTGCTGCAGGACTTCGGCGCGCTGGTGCCGATCTACGGCACCCTGGTCACCGCGCTGATCGCCATGGTCATCGCGGTGCCGGTCAGCTTCGGCATCGCCATGTTCCTGACCGAGATCGCGCCGCGCTGGCTGCGCGGGCCGGTGGGCGCGGCGATCGAGCTGCTGGCGGGCATTCCCTCGATCATCTACGGCATGTGGGGCCTGTTCGTGCTGGTGCCGTTCCTCGGCCAGTACGTCTATCCGTGGATCGACGCGCACCTGGGACAGGTGCCGCTGGTCGGCGCCCTGTTCTCCGGCCCGCCGCTGGGGCTGGGCATGGGCACCGCCGGCCTGGTGCTGGCGATCATGGTGATCCCGTTCGTCTCCTCGGTGATGCGCGAGGTGTTCCTCACCGTCCCCACCCGCCTCAAGGAATCGGCCTACGCGCTCGGCGCCACCACCACCGAGGTGGTCTGGGACGTGGTGCTGCCCTACACCCGCTCGGCGGTGGTCGGCGGCGTGTTCCTCGGCCTGGGTCGCGCATTGGGCGAGACCATGGCGGTGACCTTCGTGCTCGGCAACGCGCACCGGCTGACCGTGTCGCTGCTGGAGCCGGGCAATTCGATCGCGGCGACCATCGCCAACGAGTTCGCCGAGGCCGACTCGCCGATGTACCTGTCCTCGCTGATCGCGCTCGGCTTCGTACTGTTCCTGGTCACCTTCGTGGTGCTGGCCATCGCCCGGCTGATGCTGCGCCAGCTCAGCCGCCGTGAGGGCAACCTGTGAGCGCCGCCGCCCTCTACCGCAACCGCCGGATCAAGAACCTGGTCGCGCAGTTGCTGGCGGTGCTGGCGACGGTGTTCGGCCTGTTCTGGCTGGTGTGGATCATGTGGACCACGCTGAGCAAGGGCATCACCTCGCTCAACCTCGCCCTGTTCACCGAGATGACCCCGCCCCCGGGCGCCAGCGGCGGCATGCTCAACGCCTTCTTCGGCAGCGCCGTGCTGAGCCTGCTGGGCATCGCCTTCGGGGCACCGGTCGGCGTGCTGGCCGGCACCTTCCTGGCCGAGTACTCGAAGCGCAGCTGGATCGGCGAGACGGTGCGCTTCGTCAACGACATCCTGCTGTCGGCGCCGTCGATCGTGCTCGGCCTGTTCGTGTACACCCTGGTGGTGGCGCAGATGGGGCACTTCTCGGCGCTGGCCGGCGGCATCGCGCTGGCCTTCATCGTGCTGCCGGTGGTGGTGCGCACCACCGACGAGATGCTGCGGTTGGTGCCGGCGCAGATGCGCGAGGCGGCGCTGTCGCTGGGCGTGCCGCAGTGGAAGGTGATCGTGCAGGTGCTGTACCGCGCCTCGCTGCCGGGCATCGTCACCGGCATCCTGTTGGCGCTGGCCCGCATCTCCGGCGAGACCGCACCGCTGCTGTTCACCGCGCTCAACAACCAGTACTGGAGCAGCAACCTGCTGGCGCCGATGGCCAACGTGCCGGTGGTGATCTTCCAGTACGCGATGAGCCCGTACGAGAATTGGCATACCCTTGCCTGGGCCGGCGCCTTCATCCTGACCATGTTCGTGCTGCTGGTCAGCCTGGCGGCCCGTGCCATCGTCATGCGCAACCGCATCGTCCAGGAGTGAAGCCGTGCCGATGGAAACGACCGCCAACCACGACAGCGATGCCACCGCCGGCCAGCGCACGCCGGCCAAGGCGAAGATCTCCATACCTCCCGTCTCCCGGACACCGGTCATGAACGACGCCCGCATCAACATCGCCAGGCAGGAACGCGCCGCCACCGCGGGAACGGAACCCGCACGCGCCAAACTGTCGGCACGCGGCCTGGATTTCTACTACGGCGATTTCCACGCCGTGAAGAACATCAACTTCGACATGCCGGAGAAGCGCGTGACCGCGCTGATCGGCCCCTCGGGCTGCGGCAAGTCCACCCTGCTGCGCGTGTTCAACCGGATCTACGCGCTGTACCCGAAGCAGGAGGCGCGCGGCGAGGTGCTGCTGGACGGCGAGAACATCCTGGCGCCGAAATACCCGATGAACCGGCTGCGCAGCAAGGTCGGCATGGTGTTCCAGAAGCCGGTACCGTTCCCGATGACCATCTACGAGAACGTGGCCTACGCCATCCGCCACCACGAGAAGCTGTCGAAGGCCCAGATGAACGAACGGGTCGAACAGGCGCTGGTGCAAGCGGCGCTGTGGGACGAGGTCAAGGACAAGCTGGGCCAGAGCGCGCTGGGCCTGTCCGGTGGCCAGCAGCAGCGGCTTTGCATCGCCCGCGCGATCGCGCTGCGTCCGGAGGTGCTGCTGCTGGACGAGCCGACCTCGGCGCTGGACCCGATTTCCACCAGCCGCATCGAGCAGCTGATCGCGGAGCTCAAGAACGACTACACCATCGTCATCGTCACCCATAACATGCAGCAGGCCGCGCGCGTGTCGGAGTACACCGCCTTCATGTACCTGGGCGACCTGGTGGAGCACGATACGACCGAGACCATTTTCTCCAACCCCTCGAAGCAGCAGACCGAGGATTACATTACCGGGCGCTTCGGGTGAAGCGCCCGGCGGGATTGGGGATTCGGGATTGGGGATTCGCAAAAGCGATCTCCGCCTCGAACCTCCGGCCCACGACCTCGAATTCCGAACCCCCAATCCAGAATCCCCGCTTATGAACATCCAGCCCCACGACCACATCGTCAAGAGCTACGACGAGGAACGCCAGCGGCTGCTGGGTGAGATCCTGCGCATGGGCGAGATGTCGGCGGCGCAGCTGGAAGCCGCGCTGGACGTGGTGGAGCGCCGCGACGACAAGGCCGCCGGGCGCATCATCGGCAACGACGAGGCGATCGACACGCTGGAGAAGGAGGTCAGCCACGACGTGATGAAGCTGGCCCTGCGCGGGCCGTTGGCGCGCGACCTGCGCGAGATCCTGGCTGCATTGCGGGTGTCCTCCGACATCGAGCGCATCGGCGACTATGCCGCCAACGTCGCCAAGCGCTCGACCGCGCTCAACCAGTCGCCGCCGCTGCCGCATACCCGCGGCCTCAACGTGCTCGGCCAGCTGGCGGTGCGCCAGGTGCGCGACGTGCTCAAGGCCTACCGCGACAACGACGCCGAAGCGGCGCAGCGGGTCCGCGACCGCGACGCCGAACTCGATGCGCTCTACACCGGCCTGTTCCGCGAACTGCTGACCTACATGATGGAGGATGCGCGCTCGATCACGCCCTGCACGCACCTGCTGTTCATGGCCAAGAACCTGGAACGGATCGGCGACCACGCCACCAACATCGCCGAGAACATCTGGTTCCTGGTCCACGGCGACGACGCCCTGCCGCCGCGCGAGAAACGCGACGAGACCAATACCGTCAGCTGACGCCGCTAACGCGGGCTTAACGTCACCTCCGATTCAGCTTTCCACGCATCCGAAGCGCATGCTGATGCCAGCGCTTCGGGCCTGCCGGTGCGTGGCTTTCGCACGTAAACTTGCGGCAACGGAAAGGCAGCGCGTGCCGTGGTTCGACACGCCGGGTTACCTGCGGCGGAGGCGTTCGCAGCCGCGTCACCTCCGGCTACCGGCCACGCCCTGCTCCCGGCAACGGCGCTAGACTCCACACCCACCCGCGGGTGATGACCCGCAACGCCCCAAGGAGATTGCACATGTCCCGTTCCGACAAGAAACCCGTCGCCGCCGCCATCGGTACCGCGCTCGCCGGCGGCCTGTTGCTCTCCGGCTCCGCCTTCGCCATGACCCCGCTCGCGCAGGGCTACCTGCTCGGCGCCCAGGAGGCCGCCACGACCGGAGCCGACAAGGCGCGCGAGGGCAAGTGCGGCATGGAGCACGCCGACGGCGATGGCGACGGCAGGATCTCGGCGGCGGAATTCGAAACCGCGCATCCGGACAAGGCCGGGAAGTTCGCCAACATCGATACCAACAGCGACGGCTTCATCGACGCCGCCGAGCACGACGCGCACCGTGCCGCAAAGGGCGACATGGAAGGCAAGTGCGGCGAAGGCCAATGCGGCGGCGCCGTCTGAAGCATCCGCATCGCGTGCCCGCAAGCCCGGGCACGCGGCGCATCGGCTGAATCCGATGGCCGCACTGCTCGCTCCCGCCAGCGCCGGACTCGGCCTGCGGCGCGGCCTGCTGCCAGCGCTGCAGGCCGCCTCGCGCGACGACTTCGACTTCCTCGAGTGCGCGCCGGAGAACTGGATCGGCGTCGGCGGTCGCCTGGGTGCCGCGTTCGAGGCGCTGGCCGCCCGTCATCCGCTGACCTGCCATGGCTTGTCGCTGTCGCTCGGCGGCGTCGAGCCGCTGGACGAGACCTTCCTGCGGCGCCTGCGCGAGTTCCTCGACCGCCATCGGGTGACGCTGTACAGCGAGCACCTGAGCTGCTGCGCCGACGACGGCCAGCTCTACGACCTGATGCCGGTACCGTTCACGGAGGCCTCGGTGAAGAACGCCGCGGCGCGCATCCGCCGCGTGCAGGAGGCGCTCGGGCGGCGCATCGCGGTGGAGAACGTCTCCTACTACGCCGCGCCCTACCAGGCGATGGCGGAAGCCGACTTCATCCTCGCCGTGCTCGAGGAGGCCGACTGCGACCTGCTGCTGGACGTCAACAACGTCCACGTCAACGCGATCAACCACGGCTACGACGCCGCCGACTTCCTGGCGCGGATGCCGTCGGCGCGGATCGCCAGCTACCACGTCGCCGGCCACTACGACGAGGCCGAAGACCTGAAAGTCGACACCCACGGCGCGGCGGTCATTCCCGAGGTCTGGGAACTGCTGCGCCAGGCCTACCGGTTGCACGGCCTGCGCCCGACCCTGCTCGAGCGCGACTTCAACTTCCCGCCGTTCGCCGAACTGCTTGCGGAAGTGCGGCGCATCCGCGACCTGCAGCACGATGCCGCGCCGCGCCAGTCCGCCCTTTCCGAACGCAGCGAGAAATGGGCCGTCGCCACGGGTGCCGCCAATGAATAGCCGCGCCAAGCAGCCTTTTCCGACGCAGCGAGAAACGGGCCGTCGCCACGGGTGCCGCCAATGAATAGCCGCGCCAAGCAGCCTTTTCCGACGCAGCGAGAAACGGGCCGTCGCCACGGGTGCCACCAATGAATCGCCGCGTCAAGCAGCCTTTTCCACCGCAGTGAGGCGCGCACCGCCGGACATGCCCGACCCCTCCGATACCCTGCGCGCCCAGCAGTTCGCGCTGGCGCGGCACCTGCGCGACCCCGAACGCCATCCCCCGCCGCCGGGCATCGAGGATCGCCGCCTGGCGGTCTACCGCAACCTCTTCCACGACAACATCCGCAGCCTGCTCTCCGGCAACTTCCCGGTGATCCGGCGCACCCTGGGCGAGGACGGCTGGCGTGCGCTGGTGCGCGAGTTCTTCGCCCGCCACCGCAGCCGCACGCCGCTGTTCACCGAGATCGGACGCGAGTTCGTCCGCTTTCTCGAAGACCGTGCCGGCGATGCCGTGGACGATCCGCCCTGGCTGCCCGAGCTGGCGCACTACGAATGGGTGGAACTGGCGTTGCAGATCGCCGGCGACGAACCGCCGCCGCACGATACGGTCGACGATGCCGACGCCGCCGCCGGTTCGCGGCAGGCCCTGCTCGACGCCGTGCCGGTGGTCTCGCCACTGGCCTGGGCGCTCGCCTATCGCTGGCCGGTGCACCGGATCGGGCCGCGTTTCCGTCCGCTGCAGCCGCCTGCCGCGCCGACCCTGGTGCTGGTGCGCCGCGACGCCGACGGCACCGTGCGTTTCTCGGAGCTTTCGCCGCTGGTCTACCGGCTGCTGGAGATTCTCGGCAGCAGCGACGCGTGCAGCGGCCGCGATTGCCTGCGGCAACTGGCTGCTGAGGCCGGTGCGCCCGATTCCGAACCCTTCCTCGCCGAGGGCGCTGCGATGCTGCAGCGCCTGCACGCCGAACGCACCCTCCTCGGCATTCGCCGACCTACGTAGGAGCGGCGGCCGATGGGCGTGCATCGGCCGCCGCCCGCATCAGCCACTTGCGCGCCATGCGCCGCAGCGACGCATCGACGGTGGAGTCCCCCACCAGGGTTTCGAGGTCGCGCCAGGCCAGCGCATGCGATTCCTCGCTGACCACGAAGGCTTCGTCGTCGCCGGCGCGGATCACGTAGCGCACGTCGTAGTGCCAGTGCGCCGGTACGCCCTTGTGCTCGGGAATCCGGTGGCGGTCGAGATCGAAGATGCCCGGCTCGAGTATCAGTTCCGACAGCCCCGTCTCCTCCTCCGCCTCGCGCAACGCCACCCGGGCCAGGTCGCGGTCGCCGTCGGCGTGTCCGCCGGGCTGCAGCCACAGCCCGAGCTTGCGGTGGTGGGTCAGCAGCGTGCGGCGGCCGTCGCGGCTGAGCAGCAGCGCCGAAGCGGTGAAATGCCCGTCCAGCCGACCACGCGTGAACGGATCCTGCCGTGCATTGCCGGCCAATGCGATGAACAGGGCGGCGCATTCCGCCTCCCCGGGCCAGCGCGCGGCATAGTCGTCGAAAGCCGCCACCAGGGCGGAAGGCGAGTTGGGAACCGGACTCATGCTGCGCCGCCGCAATCACACTCGGGAGGGGCCGCAGTCTAGCGTGCGCCGGAGCCCGGCCGCGATCGCCGCTTGTGATCGCCTGCGCGCTTTGGCAAGGTACGGCAGCCGCATCGAGCGGCTACGCCAGGCTTGGGGACCGAATCAACTTGCGCATCAACCTTTCCGAGCACGCCCGCCGTCCGGATGTCCGGACCCCGAGTCCTGCGCCACGCGAGGGATCCGCATGAGGGCAGCCGGCCGCGCGCTCGCCGGCCTCTGCGCGCTGTCGTCCGCCGCCACCGTGCACGCGGCCCCGCCGGCCGCCACCGGCCTGGACGAAGCCATCAACAACGCCTTCGCCCCGGTCGCCGACGCGGTGTCGTGGCTGGTGTTCCATCCGATCCCGATCGGCTTCGGCGCCAGCCTGCCGTTCGTGGTGCTGTGGCTGCTGATCGCCGCATCGTCGTTCACGCTGTACTTCCGCTTCGTCAACGTGCGCGGGTTCGCCCAAGGCTTCCGCCTGATCCGCGGCGATTTCTCGCGCAAGGACGACCCGGGCGAGGTCACCCATTTCCAGGCGCTGGCCACGGCGCTGTCGGGCACCATCGGCCTGGGCAATATCGCCGGCGTGGCCATCGCCATCAGCATCGGCGGGCCGGGCGCGACCTTCTGGATGATCGTCGCCGGCCTGCTCGGCATGAGCTCCAAGTTCGCCGAGTGCACGCTGGGCGTGAAGTACCGGCGCATCAATGCCGACGGCACCGTCTCGGGCGGCCCGATGTACTACCTCAGCCGCGGCATCGCCGAGCAGCGCCCGTCGCTGGCCGGGCTGGGCAAGGTGCTGGCGGTGGTGTTCGCAATCTGCTGCATCGGCGGCTCGCTCGGCGCCGGCAACATGTTCCAGTCCAACCAGAGCTTCCAGCAGATGCTGCAGGTCAGCGGCGGCGCCGACAGCTGGCTGGCCGGCAAGGGCTGGCTGTTCGGCCTGGTGATGGCGGTGCTGGTGGCGGGGGTGATCATCGGTGGGCTGAAGTCGATCGCGCGCGTGACCGGCAAGCTGGTGCCGATGATGGCGGTGCTGTACGTCGTCTGCAGCCTGTACATCATCATCGCCGACATCGGCAACGTCGGCCCGGCGTTCCGCGCCATCTTCGACGGCGCCTTCAGCCCCGAGGCCGGCTACGGTGGCTTCATCGGCGTGCTGATCCAGGGCTTCCGCCGCGCCGCGTTCTCCAACGAGGCCGGCGTCGGCTCGGCGGCGATCGCCCACTCCGCCTCGCGCACCAACGAGCCGGCCTCGGAAGGTTTGGTGGCGCTGTGGGAGCCGTTCATCGACACCGTGGTGATCTGCACCATGACCGCGCTGGTGATCGTGATCACCGGCATGTACCAGGTCGACGGCGTCGGCGACGGCGTGCAGCTGACCTCGATGGCCTACGCCTCGGTGCTGTCCTGGTTCCCGTACCTGCTGGCCGTCTCGGTGTTCCTGTTCGCGTTCTCGACCATGCTGGCGTGGTCATACTACGGCGAGAAGGCGGCCTGCTACCTGCTCGGCGAGTCGCGACCGGTGGCGCTCGCCTACAAGCTGCTGTTCTGCACGTTCGTGGTGATCGGCGCCTCCAGCAACCTCGGCGTGGTGATGGATTTCTCCGATGCCATGATCCTGGTGATGTCGGTGCCGAACCTGATCGGCGTGTATCTGCTGGCGCCGGTGGTGCGGCGCGAGGTCGAGCATTACCTGGCACGGGTGCGCGGCGGCGAGATCCGCAACTACCGCCGCCAGCCGCAGTCCTCCTGAGAACGATCGACGCATGAACCGGCCCGCTTCGCGCGAACCCTCCCTGCTGCAGGCGCTCACGCCGCTGCTGTTCCTGATGGCAATGCTGGCCACCGCGGTGTACCTGTACGCCGACGACGCCTCCTACGGCGCCAACCAGATCGCGCTGCTGCTGGCGGCCGGCGCCGCCGCCCTGGTCGGACTGCGCAACGGCATGCGCTGGCAGGAGATCCAGGACAGTCTGGTGCAGGGCGTCGCGCTGGCGGTGGTGCCGATCTTCATCCTGCTGGCGGTCGGCGCGCTGATCGGCACCTGGATCCTCAGCGGCACCGTGCCGATGCTGATCGTCTACGGCATGCAGCTGCTGCACCCGGCGTACTTCTATCCCGCCGCCTGCCTGATCTGCGCGATCGTCGCGATCGCCATCGGCAGCTCGTGGACGGTGGCCGGCACCCTGGGCGTAGCCCTGATCGGGGTCGCGCAGGGCCTGGACATGTCGCTACCGATCACCGCGGGCGCGATCATTTCCGGCGCCTATTTCGGCGACAAGATGTCGCCGCTGTCGGACACCACCAACATCGCCCCGGCCGCGGCCGGCAGCGAGCTGTTCGCGCATATCCGCCACATGATCTGGACCACCGGGCCGAGCATCGCCATCGCACTGGTGCTGTTCACCCTGGTCGGCCTGGGCGGCGGCGGTCGCGGCGACGGTGCCGAGGCCTTCGGCGACCTGCCCGCGGTGCTCGACGCGCAGTTCGATCTCGGCTGGTACCTGCTGATCCCGATGGCGGTGGTGTTCGCGCTGGCGGTCCTCCGCTTTCCCGCCTACCCGACGATCCTGATCGGAGCCCTGCTCGGCGCCGTGTTCGCGCTGGTCTTCCAGCCGGAGGCGGTGCTGGCGCTGGCCGACCGCTCCGACCTGTCGCGGCCGATGACGCTGCTGTCCGGCGCCTGGACCGCGCTGTTCAACGGCTACCAGGCCGAGACCGGCAACGCCGCGGTCGACGAACTGCTCAGCCGCGGCGGCATGATCAGCATGCTCAACACGGTCTGGCTGATCGTCTGCGCGATGGGCTTCGGCGCGGTGATGGAGAAGACCGGACTGCTGGAGCGGATGATCCGCAGCGTGCTCAAGGCGGCAAAATCGACCGGCTCGTTGATCGCCGCGACGCTCGGCACCGCGGTCGGCGCCAATGCCGTCGCCGCCGACCAGTACATGGCGATCGTGCTGACCGGCCGGCTGTTCCAGCCCGAGTACCGCCGCCGCGGTCTGGCACCGGTGAACCTCTCGCGCGCGCTAGAGGACGCCGGCACCATCACCTCGCCGCTGGTGCCGTGGAACACCTGCGGCGCCTACATGGCGGCGACCCTGGGCGTGGCCACGCTCGACTACCTGCCCTACGCGTTCTTCAATCTCGCCAGCCCGCTGGTGGCGACGGTGCTGGCCTACGCCGGCTTCAAGATCCTGCGGCTGCCGCCGCAGTCGGACGCGGAGGCCGCCGCCGCGATCTCCGCATCCTCCGCCTCGCCCGCCCACGCGCGCGACTGACCGAACTCCCGATCCACGCATTCTTCGGACTCCGATATGGACAAGACCTCGATCCACGGCATGTGGTCCTCGCGCCTGATGTTCATCCTCGCCGCGACCGGTTCCGCGGTCGGCCTGGGCAACATCTGGCGCTTTCCCTACATGACCTCGGACAACGGCGGCGGCGCCTTCGTGCTGGTGTACCTGGGCTGCATCCTGCTGGTCGGGCTGCCGATCCTGATGGCCGAGATCCTGATCGGCCGCCACGGCCGGGTGAGCCCGGTCAACACCCTGCGCGGCCTGGTGCGCGAGAGCGGCGTCAGCCGCGGCTGGGTCGGCATCGGCTGGATCGGCATCGTCGCCGGCATCCTGATCCTGAGCTTCTACAGCGTGGTCGCGGGCTGGACCCTGCACTACACCTTCCTTTACGTGAAGCAGATGTTCGGTGGCGCGCCGATCAGCGATCCGGGCGCGACGTTCGCCTCGCTGCTGGGCAATCCGCTGGAGCTGACCTTCTGGCACGCCGCCTTCATGCTGATGACGGTGGGGGTGGTCGCGCTCGGAGTGGAGAAGGGCCTGGAGCGCGCGGTGCGCTTCCTGATGCCGGCGCTGTTCGTGCTGCTGCTGCTGCTGGTGGTCTACGGCATGACCACCGGGTACATGGGACAGGCCGCGGCATTCCTGTTCCGTCCGGACTGGTCGGTGATCGACGGCAATACCTTCCTGCGCGCGATGGGCCAGGCGTTCTTCACCCTCAGCCTGGGCATGTGCACGATGATGACCTACGGCGCCTACCTGCCGCTCAAGGGCATCTCGATCCCGCGCGTCGGCATCGCCGTGGCGCTGACCGACACCTGCGTGGCGCTGCTGGCCGGCCTGGCGATCTTTCCGGTGGTGCTGTCGTTCGGGCTCGACCCGGCCGGCGGCGGCCCCGGCCTGATCTTCACCTCGCTGCCGCTGGCGTTCGAGGCGATGCCGTTCGGGATCCTCTACGGGCTGGCGTTCTTCGGCCTGCTGGCGGTGGCCGCATGGACCTCGTCGATCTCGCTGCTGGAGCCGGCGACCGCATTCCTGGTGGAACGGTTCGGCGTCAAGCGCCGCAAGCGCGCGGCGCTCGGCATCGCCGGACTCTCCTGGCTGCTGGGCCTGCTCTCGGTGCTGTCGCTGAACCTGTGGTCCGGCGTGCGGATCATGGACCGCGACATCATGACCTTCGTCGAATTCATCGCCAACGACCTGATGCTGCCGCTGGGCGGCCTGCTGATCGCGCTGTTCGCCGGCTGGGCGCTCAACCGCACCATCCTGCGCGAGCAGCTGTCGGACATGCCGGAGGCCCTGTTCCTCGTCTGGCGCTGGCTGATGCGCGTGGTGGCGCCGCTGCTGGTGCTGACCGTGCTGGTGCGGGCGGTGGTTTGAGGGCCGGGACACGAATCCCGAATCCCGGCTTTCCAGCTAGACTTCCGACCATGAGCGCCCTGCCCTACGACCATCACCGTCTGTGCGAGCTGGCCGGCGAGCTCATCGTCAACGTGCGCGAGCTGTCGGCGCGCGGCTGGACGCCGGCCACCAGCAGCAACTTCTCGCACCGGCTGGACGCGCGCCACGCCGCCATCACCGTGTCCGGCCGCGACAAGGGCCGGCTGCGCGAGAGCGACATCATGGTGGTCGATCTCGACGGCGCGGCCGTCGGCAGCGAGCACCGGCCGTCGGCCGAGACCCTGCTGCACACGCAGCTGTACCGGCGTTTCGGTGACATCGGCTGCATCCTGCACACCCATTCGCACAACCAGACGGTCGCCTCGCGCCTGTACGCCGGCGCCGGCCACGTACGACTGGAAGGCTACGAGCTGCTCAAGGCGTTCACCGGCAACACCACGCACGAGGCGGCGATCGACGTGCCGGTGCTGCCTAACAGCCAGGACATGACCACGCTGGCGGCGCAGGTCGACGCCCTGCTCGACCGGCAGACGCTGTGGGGCTACCTGATCGACGGCCACGGCCTGTACGCCTGGGGCCGCGACACGGCCGAGGCGCGCCGGCACCTGGAAGCGTTCGAGTTCCTGCTCGGCTGCGAGCTGGAGTTGCGCAGGCTGACCGGCCGCTAGGCGCAAGCCTTGGCCCCTTGTGGGAGCGACGGAAGTCGCGACATGGTCCTACAGGTCGCGGTGTCGTCAGCTGCATCGGTGTTTGCAAGGATGCGGGTGTCGCGACTTCCGTCGCTCCCACAAGGGGGAGGAAGAACAGCTTGCGTTTCGGCGCCGCCGGCCCCATTTTCGCCTTTGTTGCCTCGACGCCAGGAGACACCGCCATGAGCCGACTGCGCATCTTCGCCGAAGACGCCCCGCAGGCGCCCGAACTCGTCACCCGCGACGGCGACGAGATCGCGCGCGAACTGCGGAAGATCGGCGTCGCCTTCGAACGCTGGCAGGCGACGCAGCCGATCGCCACCGACGCCAGCCAGGACGAGGTGATCACCGCCTACCGCGCCGACATCGACCGCCTGGTCGCCGAGCGCGGCTTCACCAGCGTCGACGTGATCAGCATCGCGCCGGACAACCCGAAGAAGGAGGAGCTACGCGGCAAGTTCCTCGACGAGCACTTCCACAAGGAGGACGAGGTGCGCTTCTTCGTCGCCGGCTCGGGCCTGTTCACCCTGCACGTCGACGGCAAGGTCTACGAGATCGAGTGCGTCAAGGACGACCTGATCGCGGTGCCCGACGGCACCACCCACTGGTTCGACATGGGCCCGGAACCGAACTTCGTGGCGATCCGCTTCTTCCAGCAGCCGGACGGCTGGATCGGCCACTTCACCGGCTCCGACATCGCCCGGCGCTTCCCGCGCTACGAGCGGGCGTAGCCGAGTGGCATTTTTGGCCACGGATCGACGCGGATGAACGCGGATGAGGCAGGGGACGAGTCGAACAGGCGATCCGATCGACCCTATCGAACGTCGTCTCGTCATCGGCGCCGCTACGCCTGCACGACGTTGCCGGGTGACACCGCCGCCGACCGCCGCGGGGACGCCGTGCATCGAACACTCGAATTTCGCTTCTGATCCGCGTCTGTCCGCGTGAATCCGCGGCCAAACCCTCGCTTTTCTCCGCACAACCGACCTTCAACGCCCAGCGCAGCCGAGCATGACCCCGACCATCCTGACCGACATCGAAGGCACCACCAGCAGCATCTCGTTCGTCAAGGACGTGCTGTTTCCCTACGCCCGCCGCGAACTGCCGCGCTTCGTGCACCTGCGCGGCGGCGATCCCGAGGTGCGGCGGTGGCTGGACGCGGTGGCCACCGACCTCGGCGGCGCCTGCCAGGACGACGTGATCGTGGAAACCCTGCAGGGCTGGATCGACCAGGACCGCAAGCACACAGCACTCAAGGCGCTGCAAGGCCTGCTGTGGGCGGAGGGCTATCGCAACGGAGACTATGCGGCCCACGTCTATTCCGACGCCGCCGCGGCGCTGCGGCGCTGGCATCGGGCCGGACACCCGCTGGCGGTTTATTCGTCGGGTTCGGCCGGCGCGCAGAAGCTGTTCTTCGCGCACTCCGATGCCGGCGACCTGACGCCACTGTTCGACGCCTATTTCGATACCGAGATCGGCGGCAAGCGCGAGGGCACCAGTTACGCTCGGATCGCGTTGGCGCTGAAACGCCCCCCGGACGAGCTGCTGTTTCTGTCGGACGTGGTGGAGGAGCTCGACGCCGCGCGCGAAGCCGGCCTGCGCACCGTGCTGGTCGACCGCCTTGAGGACTATCCGCAGCCGCGTACCGGCGAGGCCACGCACGGGCACACGCGGATCGAACGCTTCGACCAACTGGAGCTCGCCTGAGCCATGCCGTCTCTTCACCGCTTCCTGCTCGGCTGTCTGACCCTGGCGGCGTTCGCAATTCCGGGCCATGCCACCGCACAGGCCAGCGATGCCGCCACCACCGCGAGGAACACACCGATGCCGACATCCTCCGCCACCCCGTCCCGCTACGGTCTCATCGGCACCATGCGCACCAAGCCCGGCCAGCGCGACGCCGTGGTCAGGCTGTTGCTGCGCGATGTCGATGACCTGAAAGCCGTCGGCTGCCACCTCTACGTGGTCGGTCTCGATCACGAAGATCCGGACCTGATCCGGGTGACCGAGGTCTGGGACTCGAAGGATGCGCATCGCGCGTCGCTGCAGCTGCCCGACGTGCGCGCCACCATCGCCGAGGCGATGCCGCTGCTGACCGGCGAGTTCACCCAGACGGAGTTCCCAGTGGCCGGCGGTCTCGGCCTCACTGAATGAAGCGGGCGCTGCGTGCCGCCGCAGCCGGCGGCTGCCTGTGCATCGCCACCGCGCTGCTGGTGCTGCCGGTCGGTTCGGCGCAGACGGCCGACGAGAGCATTGCCGATCGCGACCGGCGCCTGATCCGGGCGACATTGGCGGCGATGCCGGCGCAGCGCCCGGGCCGGCCCGACCTCTACGTCGTCGGCTTCGCCGGCGACGGTTACGAGGACGTGTTCCGCAACGAGGTGCGCTACCTGGAGACGCTGGCGTCGGCGCGCCTCGGCGCGGAGCGGCGCGTCGTCTCGCTGATCAATCACCCCGACAGCCTCGAGGACGCGCCGCAGCCGCTGGCCACGCTCGACAACCTGCGCCTGACGCTGGCCGGCATCGGCCAGGCGATGGACCGGGAAGAGGACCTGCTGCTGCTATTCATGACCAGCCACGGCACCGAGGAGCACGAGCTGGTCATGGCGCTCGAACCGATGGTCGACGACGTCATCCGTCCGGGCGAACTGCGTGCCGCGCTCGACGAGGCCGGCATCCGCAACCGCGTGCTGGTGGTTTCGGCCTGCTTTTCCGGCGGTTTCCTGCCGGCGCTGCAGGGGCCGGACGCGCTGGTGATCACTGCTGCGCGCGAGGACCGCACCTCGTTCGGCTGCGGCGTCGAATCCAGCGTCACCTATTTCGGCCATGCGTGGCTGGTGGACGGCCTCAACCGGCACACCAGTTTCATCGGCGCCTACGACGACGCCACCCGCCGGATCGCGCGCCGCGAACGCGAGGACGGCTACGAGCCGTCATTGCCGCAGATCGCGGTCGGCGCGCGCATCGGCAGGCGCCTGCAGGCGTGGCAGGCGCTGCTGCCGCCGACAGCGCCCGTGCCCTACCCGTATCCACCCGATTCCTGACCGGCGCGGCAACGCGGCTATGCGCCGGTCTCCGCTTCAGCCGTGCAGCTTTTCGCCTTTCGCCAGCATGGCGACGAATTTCGCGGCGCGCGCATGGCGCGTTTCCGGCTTCTTCGCGGTCTGCACACGCCAGCAAAAGGCATAGCGATTGGTCCGGTTCAACTGCTCGAAGAATGTTCTCGCCTTGCGGTCCTTCGCCAGCGCGGCGGCGAGCTCCTCCGGCACCTCCATCGACGCCGACCCGCCGTATGCCGCCTGCCAGCGGCCGTCCGCGCGAGCCGCCTCCACCTCGCGCAGCCCGGGCGGCCGCATGCACCCGCCGGCGATCAGCGCCTCCGCCTTGCCGACGTTGATCTTCGACCAGACGCTGCGCGGCTTGCGCGGCGTGAAGCGCTGCAGGAAGAAGCGCTCGTCGCAGGCGCGCTTGAGGCCGTCGATCCAGCCGTAGCACAGCGCCACGTCGAGCGCGTCGCGATAGCTGACCGAGGCGACGCCGGCGTCCTTCTTGGCGATCTTCAGCCAGAGTTCGGGCTCGGCCGCATGCGCGGCCAGCCATTTCTCCCAGGCCGCGGCATCGCGGAACAGGCGGATCGGCAGATCGGTCGGCAATTCGGCGGTCATGCGATCACTCCGTCGCGTCGAGCAGGCGATACGAAGTCGATGCGCGGCGTTCGCCGTACCGGCGGTCGAACGCGCGCACCTCGACGGCATGCTCGCCGGTCTCCAGCGCGGTCGGCAGTGCACCGCGCCACAGGTGGGTCGAGGGCACGGCTTCGGGTGAACGATCGAAGCCGCGCAGCGATTCGGCAAGGTCGTCGCGCGCATTCTCGAGGCTCAGCCACGGGTCCGGCACCGCCACCTTGCGCATCGGCCGCCACTCGCTCCCGTCGACGCGGAACTCGACACGGGTGTCGTCGTGTCCCATGTAGACGTTCGCATAGACGCCCCAGGCCGGATAGGCGCCACGGCGCAGCGCCCACGGCGCATGCAGGTGCATCGCGGCGGTGCGCGCGCCGTCGCCCTCGGGCAGGCGCGCGGGATGCCAGTCCAGGGCGTATGCGCCGCCGTCGAACACGCGCAACGTGGCATGGCCGTTGGGGGTGCCGTCGGCCATGGTGGCGTCCGGAATGCCGGCGGCATCGGCGGCGCCCGACCAGAAGGCGCCGCTGGCCGCACCGGCGTTGAACTCGTGCAGCGGCGTCTCGCCCCGCCAGCCCGTATCGGCATCGTGGAAGTACTGCTGCAGCCGGTGCTGGTGGCCGCTCAGCACCAGCACGTGCGGAAAATCGCGCAGCAGCGCGAACAGGCGCTCGCGGTCGGCACGGCGAAAGGTCTCGGCGTTCGAATCGGTATCGAACAGCGGGATGTGCACCATCAGCACCAGCAGGCGGTCGCGCGCGATCGTGGGCAGGTAGGCTTCGAGGAACGCGAACTGCTCTTCGCGCAATCCCCCGACATAGGCCGGCCGCTCGCCCGGCCGGTAGATGACGTCGTCCAGCCCGACGAAGGTCGCTCGCGATTCCTCCCAGGCGAAACTGTCGGGCCCGTAGACGCCGCGGAAGGTGCGCAGCGAATCCTCGTCGCGTGTCGCCTCGACATCCAGGTCGTGATTGCCGGCGACATGCAGCCAGGGCACGCCGAGCAGAGCCGTTGCCCGGTTGAGCTCCGGGTACAGCGAGAGATCGTCGTTGGCGACATCGCCGAGCGTCACCCCGAGCGCGGCGCGGTGGCGGTCCTGCAGCGGGCGCACGATGTCGTCGAGGTAGTAGCCCACCTGCTTGCGGGTGGCGGCCTGCGGATCGGCGAACACCAGCACCTCGAGTGCGTCTTCCGGCGGATCGGGAATGGGCAGCAGCATGAAATCGCAGCCGCCACCGCCCTTCTCGGCCGCCGCCCGCCAGAAGTCCGGCAGGCCGTCATCGCGACGCGGCAACGCATGGGCCGGCGGCTTGATCACGAAGACCGGGCCTCGCGCAGGCATCGGCAGCCGCCAGTGTCCGGCGGCATCGGTGATCGCCACCTGCCGGCCGTCGGACACCCGTACGCCCGGCGCGCTCCGGTCCGGGCGGCCATCGCCGTCTCCGTCGACGCCCACGGTCCCGGCGTCGCACGCCAGCACCGCCCACGACACCGCCCACAGCAGCGTCGGCCAAAGCATCCATTGCATTGCAATCCCCACTTCCGGCCCCGGCATTCGGACCGATGATTATGCCCGGCGTCGGTGCAATTCCGGTAAGGCTGGACTAACCTCGCCACTGGGCGGGATCCGCTCCCAGCGGCCCGGGGACGCAACGATGGCTCGACATGCGATTCTGGCACGATTGTGGTCCGGGACAGGCGCCATCCTGCTGCTCGCTGCCCTGTACGCGGATGCGCACGCCGCCACCGTGGAACTGCCGGCCGCCGCCGACCGCGTCAGCCTGACCGCGCACCTGGCCTATCGCCACGACATCGAAGCCGCCGACCACGTCGAGGACGCTTTCGCACGCGCCGCGCGCGGCGAGTTCCAGCCGTTGCCTGCAAGCGCCGCGTTCGGCTTCCAGCGCGGCGCCTTCTGGTTCCACGCGCCGCTGGTCAACCGCAACGCCGACGAACGGCGCTGGCTGCTGGTGCAGGAATATCCGCTCAGCGACCGCATCGACATCTACCTGCGCCATGCCGACGGTCGGGTGCTGCACCAGGCCGGTGGCGATCACCTGCCTTTCGGCCAGCGCAGCGTGCGCTACCGCCATCCGAATTTCCTGCTCGACCTGCCGCCCGGCGAACGTGTCGAACTGCTGGTGCGGGTGGAGAGCCAGAGTTCGATGCAGGTGCCGCTCGAGCTCTACACCCCGGGCGCTTTCATCGAACTCTCACGCGACGCGCAGCTCGCGATCGGCCTCTATTACGGCATTCTGGTGGCGCTGTTCTTCTACAACCTGGTGCTGTGGCTGTCGCTGCGCGACGCCAGCTATTTCTGGTACCTATTCCACATCAGCGCGTTTGGTCTTGTGCTGTTCACGCTCAACGGCCTGGGCTTCGAGTACCTGTGGCCGGACTCGCCCTGGCTCGCAGACCGCATGGTCCCGCTGTCGATCTGCCTGGCGCTGGTGGCCATGCAGCAGTTCGCCAGGACGTTCCTGGAACTGCCGCAACGCTGGCCGCGCGGCAACCTGGTGAGCCTGGCGGTGATCGTCTTCTTCGTGCTGTTCGGCATCGCCTCGATCTGGCTGCCGTACCGCATCTCCACGCCGGTGGCCTCGCGCGCCGTGCTGGCCGGGCTGATCTGGATCGTGGTCGCCACCGTCTACGTCCTGCGCCAGGGCTACGCGCCGGCAAGGCTGCTGCTGCTGGCGTGGGCGATGTTCCTGTTGGGTACGGCGGTGTTCACTTTGCTGGCGTTCGGCGTGCTGCCAAAGAATTTCGCCACCGAGTACGGCGTGCAGATCGGCTCGGCGCTGGAGATGCTGCTGCTCTCGATTGCGCTGGGCTACCGCTATGCGGCGCTGCGCAACGAGAACGAGCGCATCGTCAACGAGGCCCGGCTGCAACTCGAGCGCAAGGTGGCGCAGCGCACACAGGAGGTGCGCAGCGCGCTGATGCGGCTGGAGGAGGCGCACACGCGATTGCGCGACTCCAGCCGCCGCGACGGCCTGACCGGCCTGTACAACCGGACCTGGTTCCACGAAGCCTTCGAACGCATGCTGGACGAGGCACGCGAAGGACGGCATCCGCTGTCGCTGCTGATGATCGACCTCGACCACTTCAAGACGATCAACGACCGCCACGGCCACCTGGTCGGCGACGAATGCCTGCGCTGGGCCGCCCACCGCATCGGCAAGGCCCTGCGTTCACACGAGGCGCTGCTGGCACGGTTCGGCGGCGAGGAGTTCGTCGTCGCGCTGCCGGCGCAGGACCTGCCCGCCGCGGTCGCGGTGGCAGAGGAAGTCCGCCAGGCGCTGGTGCAAGCGACCTGCGAGGTGCAGGGCCATGCGATCCGCATCTCGGCGAGCATCGGCGTGCACACCATCAATGCGGAGGCGCTGGATGACATCGACAACGCACTGGAAGTCGCCGACCGGGCGTTGTACGCGGCCAAGGCGAACGGACGCGATTGCATCCGCACGTCGATCAGCGCGGCCTGAGGTTCGGGACATCGCTCGATCTTCGAATGCAAGCGCACGTGCGCAATCGGTATCGCCGGTGACGCTTCAACCGGGCTTGGAAGAGCGGTGTACGGGCTTCGGGACGCCGCCGCGCCCTGGCGGCCGGGAAAACATGACTACTCCGGTGAGCACTCATCGTCGGAAATCCGATGCCAAAACGAACGTCCATCCACCGCGACCGTTTCGGGTTCAAGCCGTTCGCCGCTCCTCCAGCACCCGTTCGAGATCGGCCAGCCCGAGTCCGCGCGCGCGCAGCAGTACCAGCAGGTGATAGGCCAGGTCCGCCGCCTCGCCGAGCAGCGCGTCGTCATCCTCGGCCACCGCTGCGAGCGCGGTCTCGACGCCCTCCTCGCCGACCTTCTGCGCGATGCGGCGCACACCCGACTCGAACAGCCTGGTGCTGTAGCTGCCGGCCGGCCGCTCGCGCTCGCGCCGCGCGAGCAGCCGGTCCAGGTCGGCGAGCATGCCGCCAGGCGCTTCCGGAAAACAGCTGGCGCGCTGCAGGTGGCAGGTCGGTCCGTGCGGATGGGCCAGCACCAGCAGGGTGTCGCTATCGCAATCGGCACGGATCGAGACGAGCTGCAACACATGGCCTGAGGCTTCGCCCTTGGTCCACAGCCGGTCCTTGCTGCGGCTGAAGAAGGTCACCAGGCCCTTGTCCCGGGTCGCGGCCAGCGCCGCCCGGTCCATGTAGCCGAGCATCAGCACGCGCAGGGTGATCGCGTCCTGGACGATGGCCGGCAGCAGGCCGTCGCCCTTGTCCCAGTCCAGGGCTTCCGCATCGAGATCGTTCGATGTGGCCGTGTTCTCATTCATCCCGCACCTCGATGCCCTGCCCGCGCAGATACCGCTTGAGTTCCATGATCGAGATCGCGCCGCCGTGGAAGACGCTGGCGGCGAGTGCGCCGTCGGCGTCGGCCTCGCGGAACGCCTCGACGAAGTGTTGCGGCGTTCCCGCGCCGCCGGACGCCACCAGCGGCACGTCGCAGACTGCGCGCGCGGCCGCCAGTTGTTCGATGTCGTAACCGCGCCGCACGCCGTCGCTGTCCATGCAGTTGAGCACGATCTCGCCGGCGCCGAGCCGCTGCGCCTCGACGATCCAGTCCAGCGTGCGCAGCGGCAGTGCGCGGGTACGGTCGGGGTCGCCGGTATGGCTGCGCACGCGCCACTCGCCGTCCGCCTCGCGGATCGAGTCGATTCCTGCCACCACGCACTGCACGCCGAAGGCGTCGGCCAGTTCCGATACCAGCGCGGGCCGTTCCAGCGCCGGCGTGTTGACCGAGATCTTGTCGGCGCCGGCATGCAGCACCTCGCGCGCGGTCGCCACGTCGCGAATGCCGCCGGCGACGCAGAACGGAATGTCCAGCAGGCTCGACACGCGCTCGACCCAGCCGTAGTCGACCGACCTGCCCTGCGGGCTGGCGCCGATGTCGTAGAACACCAGTTCGTCGGCGCCGGCATCGCGGTAGCGCAGCGCCAGTTCGACGATGTCGCCCATGTCGACGTGGTCGCGGAAGCGCACGCCCTTGACCACGCGGCCGCCGCGCACGTCCAGGCAGGGAATGATGCGTCGGCTCAGCATCGCGCCGCCGCCAATGCGTCGGCCAGCGTCAGCCGGCCTTCGAGCAGCGCACGGCCGAGCACGATGCCGGCGCAGCCGGTCTCGCGCGCCGCGGCCACGTCACCAGCGTCGCGGACGCCGCCGGACGCCTGCAGCTGCAGCGCCGGAGCCTGCGCGCGCACATGCGCGTACAACCCGAGGTTCGGACCGGAAAGCATGCCGTCACGATCGATGTCGGTGGACAGCAGGTGGCGCAATCCGCCGAGGGCGTAGTCGAACACGGACTCGTCGAGCGTGGCTTCGCCGTCTTCGGTCCAGCCGTGCACCGGCACGCGCCAGCCACCGGCGGCATCGCGGCGCGCATCCAGCGCCACGGTGATGCGCTCGGCGCCGAACTCCGCGATCCAGCGCGTCACCGTCGCCGGTTCGCGCACGGCCAGCGAACCGACCACCACCCGCGCGGCGCCCGCATCGAGCAGGCGCTGCACGTCCTCGCGGCGGCGCACGCCGCCGCCGGTCTGGACCCGCAGCGCGGTGTCGGCGACGATGGCACGCAGCAGCGGCAGCAGCGTGTAGCCGCCTTCGCGGGCCGCATCCAGGTCCACCAGGTGCAGCCACGCCGCACCCTGTTCGGCGTATTGCCGCGCCAGGGCCAGCGGTGCGTCGCCGTAGCGCGTCTCGCGCGCGTAATCGCCCTGCGCCAGCCGCACCACGCGGCCCTCGCGCACGTCGATGGCGGGATAGACGGTGAACGCATCGCTCATGCGATGCCGCTCCCGAGGAAATTGCGCAGCAGTCGCGCGCCCGTGGCGCCCGAACGTTCCGGATGGAACTGCGCGCCGGCGACGTGGCCGCGTTGCACCACGGCGGCGAAGCGGCCGCCGTGCTCGCAGGCCAGCACGCAGTCGGCGCCGACCGGCGCGGCGTAGCTGTGCACGAAATAAGCCTGCGCGCCGACCGCGATGCCGTCGACCAGCGCACCGGCGCGCATCGGCTCCAGCCGGTTCCAGCCCATGTGCGGGATGCGGATCCCGTGCGCGCTCCGTAGCTTCGCAACCCGGCCCGGCAACAGCCCGAGACAGGGCGTGTCGTCCTCCTCCGAATGCTCGAACAGCAGCTGCATGCCCACGCACACGCCCAGCAGCGGCTGGCGCAGGCTCCGCAGCGTGTCCACGAGACCGAGTTCGTGCAGGCGCCGCATCACCGTCGCCGCGGTGCTGACACCCGGCAGGATCACCCGGTCGGCGGCACGGATGACGTCCGCGTCGGCGCTGACCTCCGCCTCGACCCCGAGCCGACGCAGCGCATAACGCACCGAGCCGAGGTTGGCGCCGCCGGAATCGACCAGCGCCACGCGCATCACAGCGCGCCCTTGGTACTGGGCAGTTCGACCCCTTCGCGCCGGATCGCCTGCCGCAGCGCCCGCGCGAACGCCTTGAAGCAGGCCTCGACCTTGTGGTGGTCGTTGTCGCCGCGCACCCGCAGGTGCAGGTTGAGCGCCGCCGCGTCGCACAACGAACGGAAGAAGTGCGGCACCAGCTCGGTCGGCAGGTCGCCGACGCGCTCGCGCCGGAACTCGCCGTCGAACACCAGGTACGAACGACCGCCGAAATCGAGGGCCGCCGAGGCCAGGGTCTCGTCCATCGGCAGCACGAAGCCGTATCCGCCGGAACTCTCGCCGCCGGACAGCGCACTTTCCGCCGGGTCGAACCCGTAGCGCGCGATGCCGCGCTTGTCGCCCAACGCCTGCCGCAGCGCTTGCCCGAGCGCAATGCCGGTGTCCTCGACGGTGTGGTGCTCGTCGATGTGCAGGTCGCCTTCGGCGCGCACCGACAGCGCGAAGCCGCCGTGCTTGCCGATCTGGTCGAGCATGTGGTCGAAGAACGGCAGGCCGGTGGCGATCTCGGCGTCGGCCGCGCGATCGAGATCGAGATCGATCCGGATCCGCGTCTCGCGGGTGTCGCGCCGTACCTGCGCGCGGCGCGGCGCGTCCGCGAGCTCGTGCGCGATTCCGGGCCAGTCCCAGTCGCCGCCGAACTGCGCGGTCCGCAGCTGGAAGCCGCGGATACCGAGGTTGACGGCGAACTGCAGGTCGGTCTCGCGGTCGCCGACCATCGCCGAGCGCTCCAGGTCGATGCCGCGATCGCGCAGGTAGTGCAACGCCAGGCCGATCTCCGGCTTGCGCGTGGGCGCATTGTCCTGCGGCAGGCTGACGTCGATGAGCTCCTCGCGGAACACGATGCCCTGGCTCTCGAAGATCTGCCGCATCAGCGCATGCGGGCCGTCGAAGGCGGCCTGCGGGTAGGCATCGCCGCCGAGGCCGTCCTGGTTGCTGACCAGCACGAACTGGTAGCCGGCATCGCGCAGCTTCAGCAGCGCCGGGATCACGTCGCGCACCAGGCGCAGCTTCTCGTAGCGGTCGACCTGGAAGTCCTCCGGCTCCTCGATCAGGGTGCCGTCGCGGTCGACGAACAGGATCGGCGTGCTCATGCGTACCGCCCTGCCCGCCCGCCGGCACACTCGCGCCCCGGCGTAGCGCTCGTGACGTCCGTAGAGCGGAGCTTGCTCCGCTGCGCGGTCTCCGGAGCCGGGAGCAGCGGAGCAAGCTCCGCTCTACGGGGGGCGGTTGGATAGCGCTTCATGCCGCGACCTCGGGGGTGCGCAGCACCGACAGCAGCCGATCGTTCTGCGCCGGCGTGCCGACGGTGATGCGCAGCGCGTCCGCCAGTTGCGGCGCCCCGCGCTGGTCGCGCACCACGATGCCGGCCGCCAGCAACGCCCCGAACGCCGCGTCGGCGTCGCGGAAGCGCGCCAGCAGGAAATTGCCCTGCGACGGGTAGACGCGCACGACATCGGGCAGCGTCGCAAGTGCGTCCCGCAGGCGTTCTCGCTCATGGCGCACCGAGACGACGCGCGTGGCGGTTTCCGCCAACGATGCCGTGGACAGCGCCGACAGTGCCAGTTCGGCGCAAGGCGCCGGCACCGGGTACGGCGCCTGGCAGCGGCGCAGCACCGCGATCAACGCCGGATCGGCGATCAGCGCGCCGATCCGGGCCGCCGCCAGCGCATGCGCCTTCGACAGCGTGCGCAGCACGGCAAGATTCGACGTCGACGCGACCAGCGCCACCATCGAGGACGCATCGGAAAACTCCACGTACGCCTCGTCGACCACGACCAACGTCCGTCCGCGAAGGCGCGCCGCGAGCCGGAGCACGTCGTCCCGGGCGATGGCGCCTCCGGTCGGATTCGAGGGCGAGCACAGAAACACCACGCGAACGCCCCGCATCAGCGCAGCCTCGGCGACCGCGTCGAAGTCGACCGCGAAGCCATCGTCGCCCTCGGCCAACGGCACCTCGACCAGCGGCGCACCCTGCAATCGGGCACTCACCGCATACATCCCGAATACCGGCGGCGTCACCAGCACCGCATCGCGATCCGGCGAGCAAAGCGTGCGCACCAGCAGGTCGATGGCCTCGTCGCTGCCGCGGCCGACCAGCAGCTGCGAGCCGTCGCAGCCATACAGCGACGCCAGTGCATCGACCAATGCGGGCGGTTGTGGCTCGGGATAGCGGCGGCATGCGCCGTCGCCGTCGGCGGCGCTGGCCCAGGCCGGCTCGTTGGCGTTCAACCAGATCTCACCCCGCAGCCGCTCGCCGCGCGCCGAGCGATATCCGGCGAAATCGCGCAGGTCCTCGCGCACGAGGTCGAGCACGCCGCTCATGCCGGCGCCCTCGTCGACGCCGCCTCGGGGCCGCGCATGCGCAGCCGCACCGCGTTCGCGTGCGCCTCGAAGCCCTCGGCCTCGGCCAGCGTCACCGCGCAGGCGCCGATGCCTGCAATCCCCTGGCGCGATGCCGATTGCACACTGATGAAGTTCTGGAAGCTGGCGACGCCGAGACCGCTGCAGGCGCGCGCGGCGCCATCGGTCGGGAGCACGTGGTTGGTGCCGCTGCAGTAGTCGCCCAGCGCTTCGGGCGTGTAGTCGCCGAGGAACACCGAACCCGCCGCCTCGACCCGGTCAAGCCAGCGCCGCGGCTCGCGCAGCGCCAGGATCAGGTGCTCGGGCGCGTAGGCATTGCCGATCGCGAAGGCGTCATCGAGTGCGTCGACCTCGACCAGCCGCGACTGCGCCAGCGCGCACGCGGCGACGTCCGCCCGCGGCAGCGCCGGCAGCTGCGCCGCCAGCTCGCGCTCGACCGCATCCAGCAGCGCCGCGTCGTCCGACAGCAGCAGCACCTGCGAATCCGGACCGTGCTCGGCCTGCGACAGCAGGTCGGCGGCGACGAAGCCGGCGTCGGCGCCCGCGTCGGCGATCACCATCACCTCGGACGGCCCCGCCGGCAGGTCGATGGCGACCGCGCCGGACTGCGCCAGCTGCCGCTTGGCCTCGGTCACCCAGGCATTGCCGGGGCCGAACAGCTTGTCGCATTTCGGCACGCTGTCGCTGCCCAGCGCCATCGCCGCGATCGCCTGGGCGCCGCCGAGCTTGAACACGCGTCGCACGCCGGTGAGGCGCGCCGCCACCAGCACCGCCGGATCGGCGCTGCCGTCGGCGCGCGGCGGCGTGCACAGCAGCACGTCGCGGCAGCCGGCCAGACGCGCCGGCACGCCCAGCATCAACGCGGTCGACGGCAGCGGCGCACTGCCGGCGGGCACGTACAGGCCGACCCGCGCGATCGCGCGCACGACGCGCTCGCAGACCACGCCGGGCGCGGTCTCGATCGCGTATCCCGGCACCATTCCGGCGCGGTGGAACGCCTCGATGCGTGCGGCGGCCTCTTCCATCGCGCGTCGCAACCCGGGCTCGACCGCGGCCTCGGCCCGCGCGAACTCCTCCGCCCCGACCTCGAACTCCTGCAGGGCAACGCCGTCGAGCCGTTCGGTGATCTCGCGCAATGCCACGTCGCCGCGACGACGCACGTCCTCGACCAGGGCGGCGACATCGTTGCGCGTGGCCTCCGCGGTCGCGCGCACAGGGCGTGCCAGCGCCTGCGCGCGGGCGCCGTCGTCGAGCGCCGACCAGCGCAGGCGTCGGACCGGCGAACCGTTCATGCCAGGGTCCTCTCCACCGGCAGCACCATCAGGCTGCGCGCGCCGGCGTGGCGCAGATCCTCCAGCCGTTGCCAGGTCATCGCGCCGTGGCACAGCGCCTGCAGCGCCAGCGTGTCGCCGCCGTCGACCTGCAGCACGGTCGGCGGCTCGGCGTCAGGCAGCAGTTCGATCAGGCCGGGCATGGCGGCGCGCTCGGCCTGGAACAGCAGCAGACGGCTGTGCCGGAGCCGCAACACGCCGTCCATGCGCCGCAGCAGCAACTGCATCAACTCGGCGCGCGCATCGGCGAACGGCGCGACCGGGCCGGCCAGCACCGCTTCGCTGCGCAGCAGGGTCAGCACCGGCTTGAGCTGGTTGGCCGCCAGCGTCGCGCCGCTGGACACCAGGTCGCAGACCGCGTCGGCCTGGCCCAGGCGCGGCGCGATCTCGACCGAGCCGGACAGCATCACCACCTCGGCGTCGATCCCCTGCCCGGCCAGCCAGCGCCGCAGCAGCTGCGGATAACTGCTGGCGATGCGGCAGCCGCGCAGCTGTTCCGGCCCCTGCCAGTCCCAGTCGTCGGGGACCGCGATATCGAGCCGGCAGCCGCCGAAGCCGAGCGCGCGGAGTTCCTTCGCCACCGGCACCACGCCGGCCTGCTCGCGCTCGGCGGCCTGCTCGTCCAGCACGTTGCGGCCGACGATTCCCAGGTCACAGACGCCGTCGGCCAGCAGGCCGGGGATGTCGTCGTCACGTACCAGCAGCAGGTCGACCGGCAACGATTCGCCGTAGCAGAACAGGCGATCGCGGCTCTCGCGCCAGTCGAGCCCGCAGGCGGTCAGCAGCGCGCGCGACGGATCGCCGAGGCGTCCGCTTTTCTGGATGGCGATGCGCAGGCGGTCGCGCACCGCTTTGGCGGCGGGAAGGTTCATGATGATCCGTTCAATGGGAAGCGGCGAGACGGGGAAACTGCCGGCGCGCGGCGGCCGCATAGCCGCCGGTGCCGTGCTCGATCGTGCGCGCGACGCGACCGATCGTGGTCACGCTGACCCGGGTGCGCTCGTGGATCTCGCGATACGGCACGCCCTGCAGCAGCAGCGGCACCACCCGCCAGCGATCGGTCATCGCCTCGATCTCGGCCGGCGTGCACAGGTCGCGCAGGAACGCCGCTACTTCCTCCGGCCGCTCCAGCGCGGCCAACGCCTTCGACAGCGCCCTGAGCGAGGCGTCGGCGTCCTGTTTCGGCAATGGTTCCGGGCGCTGCTTCATCGGTCTAATGTATTAACGCGTTAGTGCATTATGCAGACTCGGGGACGACCGTCAAGCTCCACACCAGAATTGTTCATCGGGCTGGGCTGCGCCTAAGACGGCCGTTGCAAAGAGCTTCCAGTTTTCATCGCGGGATAGCCGCACCGGGGCATTCGTTGCGATTTCGACGGTGCGGCTTGCCACCGAAGCCGTTCTTCGTGCCACGAAAGCCTGGATTCGCGGGCTTCGGAGCTCGCGGCGCCCGGCCGGGGCATGCTCCCCGGCTCGGTCCGCCATCCATGGCGGACTCGCCGCCGCAGGCCATCCATGGCCTGCTATCCGCATACCCCGGCCCGGACGCCGCACCGGTGATTCGCTTTCGGATGCCCGGAGGGCCCGCCTACCGAAGTCGACGAGGGATGCAGCGGGAGACGTGCCGTGGGGATTGCGGAGAGCTGCACAGGGATGTGCAGCGGCCCTGAGTCCGGCCATGGATGGCCGGACCGAAGGGCGGAGTAATCCCCGCGGCGCGTCTCCCGCCTTGCGCGCCAAACCGAAGGTGCTCTTCGCGAAGAACCGTCGGGTCGCGCCGCGCTCAATCCTCTTTAGTTTTTACCGTCGCTACGGTCGCGGCGTCGCCCTGCCGCCCTCGCCTGCATCGCCATCCATGCCAATGCCACGCCGGTCAACGCACCGAGGATCTCCATCACCACCCGCGTCCCGAGACCGTCGGCGTCATGGATCTTCGACAGCGCGATCCGCGCATAGACCGGCGATTCGAGCCTGACCACGCCGAGATAGAACAGATTCCAGATGTCGATCCCCGCGGCCACCGCGGTGGCGGACAGGCAGGCCCAGCCGATGGCGTGTCCCGGGTTCCAGCCGAAGCGCTCGCCAAGCGCATGGAACACGCCGTAGAGCAGCACGCCGATCGCCAGCGCGATCAGCCCGGCCTCGAGCGCGCCGAGCCAGCCCAGGTGCAGCGGCAGGTTCAACCGTCGCGCCCGGCGCCCGCCTCCGCGTGGCGGGCGGCCGCGAGCAGCGAGCCGCCCTCCACCAGGCGCACCGCCTCGGCCACCTCGCCGTCGAGGGCACGGTCGCGATCGAGGAACGGGATGCGCGTGCGCAGCACCGCGTGCGCAGCGGCGACGGCGGCGCCAGGGTGGAAGGTGTCGGCCGCGGCCAGTTCGGCGCGCAGGGCCTCGACCTCGGCTAGGAACTGCGCGCGATGGCGGTGGCCCTCGGGCGGGCCGCCCTGCACCTTGGCGGCGAACGCGGCGGCGTCGCTGCGTCGCGCCAGGTCGCGCGCGGCGTTGATCATGTCGCTGCGGAAGTCCAGGGCCTGCGCGGCGGTCTGCAGCTCCAGCGCCAGCACCTTGCCGAGATCGTCGACCATCGCCAGCACGTGGCGCGCCTCGTTGGCGCCCATCGACACGTGGTCCTCGGCATTGGCGCTGGTCGGCACCGAGTACACGCTGGCCGGATGGGCGCGTGTGGCGAGGTCGTTGACGATCGCCGCGGCGGTGTACTGCACGATCATCAGGCCGGATTCGGTCCCGTCCTCGTTGCCGATCAGGAACGCCGGCAGGCCGTCGCTGGTGGCCGGGTCGACCAGCTTGTTGAGGCGGCGCTCGGAGATCGACGCCAGCACCGGGATCGCCGCCTTCACGTATGCCAACGCCAGCGCCAACGGCATGCCATGGAAATGGCCGGCCGAGATCACCTGCCGTTCCACGTGTTCGGCCTCGCGATCGGGGAACACCAGCGGGTTGTCGGTGACCGCGTTGAGCTCGATGTCGAGCACGCGCGCGGCCTGCGCCGCCGCATCGCGCACGGCGCCGTGCACCTGCGGCACGCAGCGCAGCGAGTAGCTGTCCTGCGGCTGGTGCTTCTTGCCGCCGCGGAACGGCTTGAAGCGCTGGTAGAACTTCTCGCGGCCGTGGCGCTGGTCGGCCGGCACCCAGTCCCAGCCGATGTCGAAGCGCAACTGCTGCGCCTCGGGCGTATCCCAGCTGCCCGGCAGCCAGAAGCGGAACTTCGGCACCAGGTGATAGGCGATGTCCGTCAAGGTCGATCCGGCCAGCAGCGCACGCAGGCGCGCGGCCACCTCCACCTGGCCCGGATGCGGACGCAGCGCATGCACCTCCTCGGCGAAGGCGCCCAGGCGGCCGGCGAAGGCGTCGACGGTCATCGCCGCAGCGAGGTCGGCGGTGCCCAGCAGGTCCTCCAGGCGCGCGAGCGCGAGCACGCCCATCGCCAGCATCTGCGCGGTGCCGTTGTTCAGCGCCAGCCCTTCCTTGTACGACAGCGTGACCGGTGCCAGCCCGGCACGCCGCAATGCCTCGGCGCCGGGCATGCGCTCGCCCTCGTAGAACGCCTCGCCGCCGCCGAGCAGCACGATCGCCAGGTGCGACAGCGGCGCCAGGTCGCCGGAGGCGCCGACCGAACCCAGCGACGGCACCACCGGTACCACGTCGGCGTTGAGCATTGCCGTGAGCGCCTGCAGGGTCCCGACGCGGATGCCGGAATGGCCCTTGAGCAGGGTGTTGATGCGGATGCACAGCATCGCCCGCACCACGTCGGCCGCCATCGGCCCGCCGACGCAGACGGCGTGGCTGACGATCAGGTTCTGCTGCAACTCGGCGTGCAGCGAGCGGCCCGAGGGCAGCGTGCCCGGAAGCTCGTCGCGCAGCGGATGCGCGCCGAGCAGCTTGTCGGCATTGCTGCCGAAGCCGGTGGAGACACCGTAGATCGGTTCCTCGCGGCGCACCTGCTCGGCGAGGAAGTCGGCGGCGCGGGCCACTGAGCGCAGCGCGTCGAGATCGAGTTCGACGCCGGCTCCGTTGGCGACGTCTACCAGCTGCGCGCGGGTGAGCGACCTGCCGTCGAGGAGAACGCGTTTCATGTTGGCTGCCTACCTGCATTGCTCATGGAAAGGAGCTTCTCTTGTAGGAGCGGCTTCAGCCGCGACCCCACGCGTTTTCGCGGCCAGTGATGGTCGGGGCCGAAGCCCCTCCCACAGGAGCATCATCCCTGCGCGCGCAGCTGCTCGCGCTCGACCAGCAGAGTACGACCGAGCTCGTCCTCGGCCGCTTCGAACTGCTCGCCGCGGCGCAGGTCCTTCACCGCCACCGCGCCGCGCGTCGCCTCGTCCTCGCCGCGGATCACCACGAAACGGATGCCGGCGCGATCGGCGTACTGCAGCTGCTTGGCCAGCTTGCGCGGCTCGAGCTGGGTCTCGACGTTGAGCCCGGCGGCGCGCAGTCGCTGCGACAGCGCCAGCGCATGGTCGAGACCGGCATCGTCGAGCAGCGCCACCAGCACGTCGACCGAGCTGTCGGCGGTGTCGACCAGGCCGGCCTCGCGCAGCTGCCAGAACAGCCGGGTCAGGCCGATCGAGATGCCGACGCCGGGCAGCTTCGACTTCGTGTAGTGGCCGGCGAGATCGTCGTAGCGGCCGCCGGAGCAGATCGAACCGATCTGCGGATGCGCGTCCAGCACGGTCTCGTAGACCATCCCGGTGTAGTAGTCGAGCCCGCGCGCGATCGAGAGGTTGATGGCGTAATCGGACTCCGGCACGCCCATGGCGCGCAGGCGCTCGAGCGCCGCGCACAGCTCGTCGCGGCCCTGCTCGAACGACGGCGTTCCCGGGCCCAGTTCGGCGAGCTTGGCCAGCGCATCGTCGTGGTCGCGCGAACGCACCCGCGAGAACGCCAGCAGCCGGTCGGCTGCCTCCGGCGCGAGACCGAAATCTTCCCCGAGCAGCGTATCGCGCACCGCATCGGCGCCGCGCTTGTCGAGCTTGTCCAGCTCCCGCAGCACCAGGTCCTGGCGCACGCCTTCGATGCCGAGCCCCTCGAAGAACCCGCGCAGCAGCTTGCGGTGGTTCATCTGGATGGTGAAGTCGCCGATGCCCAGCGCCTTGAACACGGCGTGGATCACCGCCGGGATCTCGGCGTCGTGGCGCGGCGACAGCGCGTCCTTGCCGATCACGTCGATGTCGCACTGGTAGAACTCGCGGAAACGCCCGCGCTGCGCGCGTTCGCCGCGATACACGCGCTGCATCTGGTAGCGGCGGAACGGGAACGCCAACTCGCGCTCGTGCTCGGCCACGTAGCGCGCCAGCGGCACGGTCAGGTCGAAGCGCAGCGCCAGCTCCGGCAGGCGTTCGCTCTCCTTCTCCAGGGCACCGGTGGACTGCACGAAATACACCTGCCGCTCGGTCTCGCCGCCGGACTTGGTCAACAGCACGTCGGACAGCTCGAACACCGGCGTCTCCACCGGCAGGAAGCCGAATCCCTCGAAGGTCCGACGGATGGTATCGAGCATGCGCTGGAACGCGATCTGGTCGCGCGGCAGCAGTTCCATGACCCCCGGCGGGGTACGCGGCTTGATCAAGATGGACTCCGGTAATGCGAATGCGGCAGTGTAGAGCGGAGCTTGCTCCGCTGCATCGGCTCCGGAGCCGGGAGCAGTGGAGCAAGCTCCGCTCTACGGCGCCACATCGGCTCCGGAGCCTGCGTAGCCGAGCAAGCTCGGCTCTACCGTGCGCGTGGGCTTGCCCGATCCCGGTGGCGGTCACTACAATACGCGGCTCGCCCAAGTCGGGGTGTAGCTCAGCCTGGTAGAGCGCTACGTTCGGGACGTAGAAGTCGCAGGTTCAAATCCTGTCTCCCCGACCAATAAATTCAAAGAGTTACGCAGAAACCGCCGCAAGGCGGTTTTTTGCTGTCTGTCGGAGACCCGGTGCGATCACGTTAGCGTGAGAGGTGTGCCGCATTGGAAGGCGCCAGTGCCTTGCCGATCGCAGCCTGGGCATCCAGGGCGCGGCGGAGGCTGTGCGCCAGTTCGACGGCCGGGCCTTTGCCCCAGAAGTGAACGAAATAGAATCCCGGTTGCTCGCCCATCATGTGGTTGTGCAGCGCGACCACGTGCAAGCCGGCCTCGCGCAAGGCGCGCAGCACCGGCTGCACCTCCTCGGCGGTCATGATGAAATCGCCGTCGATCGCGGCCAACGCATCGCTGCCGCTGAACGCTGCCCAAGTGGTCAGCCCCATCGATGCGCCGATCTCCTGCCCGTGCATGCGGCCGGTACGGCCGATGGTGATCTTGGCCACGCCGCTCGCGATGGGCGCCGGATGCCCGACGATCTTCGCCAACGCGTCGGCATCGATGTCTCCCGCGACCGGCGCGGCGCCACCGAAGCCGGACGCCGGCCGCGGCCGATCCGCACGTACGGCCCGGATCGCGTCCCACACTGCCTTGACGCCGGCCGCCAACGCATCGGGTGCGCCTTCACCGCCGATGTGCATGAAATACGCCTTCGGCGAGTCGTAGAAGAAATGGTTGTGCAGCGCGGTGACGTCAAGCTCGTGCGCGAAGGCGGCATCCATCGCCGCATCGACCTCGTCCTGAAATACCACGGTATCGCCCATCACCATCGCGCCGTCGCCCATCGCGGCGAACGCGGCCCAGGAGCCGAGGCCGGCAGCAGGCGGCAACGCCATGCCATCGACCGTGACCGTCACGTCGGTACGGCTCCAGCCGATCCTGACCACGCCGTCTTCGGCCACGCTCGGCGTGGCGCCGCTGGCCTCGCCGATGAGGGCCGGGTCGAGTTTTCGCGCCGCAAACGCGGGTGCCGAGCCCAACGTCAGTGCCAGCAGCAGCGCCAGGGGAAGGGAGAGACGGGATAGACAGCGGTTCATGAGCTTCTCCAGAGCAGGTAGAGGCAAGTGGAATCAGGCTCGTGCTGGCAAGCACGAGTGCATCCATCGGCCGGCGCCATCATTGCATCCGGCCGGCCGACGGTCGCGCCGGAGGGCCCGCGTCGACCCGCGCCCCTGTATGCGACGCACATGAGGTTCTCCGTTTTGGAAAGTATCTACTTTTGAGTGGCCCCGACTCTAAAGCGTGTCATGTGTACTTCGGAGTGCTTTATCCGCGCGACTGGGCCGCTGTGAGGCAAGACGCTTCAAAGTGCATGACATGCACTAGGGGCAAGGACCTGCTCCTCGCCCCCCTCCCCGCCCCACCGATCCGCATGGCGACAACGGCCGCAGCGGATCGCCTTGGCATGGCATGTGCTTACTACGATCCGGAGAAATGTGATTGAAGTCACATTTTCACCTTTCCTCACGGATCCTAACTTTCCATGACCCGATTCCTCACCAAAAGGCCGCTGGCAACGGCCCTGAGCGCCCTGCTCGGACTGACGTTCGCGGGCATATGTGCACCTGTAGCGTCACAAAATGACGCACAAGGTCGCATCCCGGACCGCGAGACGGCAATCACCGAGATCGAGGCGCTGCTGCAGGCACGCGACCCTCTTGCCGCCCTCGCCCGGATCGAACGGCTCGCGCCGATCTGGCCGGACGACGCCCGGTTCTACCGTCTACGCGTAGCGGCGCTGTCGGACGTCGGCGACAGCGATCGCGCCTGGACGCTGTACCGCGCGCATCCCGACCTGTTCAGCGCCGAACAGCGCGAACGCTTCGAGGCCGACCGGCTGGCGCGCCTGGTGCTGTGGAGCCGGCAGTACGCCGAGGACGAATCGGCCCTGCTCGCCGACGTGGAACGGGCCGAGGCCGCCATCGACGACTACATGCGCGAAACCGGCACCGGGATCGGGGAACTGCCGCCGCGCATCCGCTACGACCGCATGGTCGTCCTCAATCGCCTGAACCGCCACGCCGAGGTGGTGGACGAATACCGCGCCCTGCGGACAGCGGGCGCCGAGATTCCAGGGTATGCCCTGGCGGCGATCGGGGATTCGCTGATGGCGCTGCAGCTGCCCGGAGAAGCCGAACCGGCACTCGACGGCGCGCTGCAGGCCGATCCGGAGAATATCGACGTCCGCATCCAGCGCGCCTACGCCGCGCTGGAGCAGGAGCAGCACGCCGAAGCGCGGGCGCAGCTGCAGGCGGTGCGTGATACCAGCCCGCCCTGGCCGATGCGGCCCGGCGCGACCCAGGGCTGGCAGAACTGGCACCGCTACGAGGCCGACCTCAACTATGGGCTGCTGCTGGCATTCGGCGAAGACCTGCCGCAGGCACAGGCGTTGCTGGAGGAGCGCGTCGCCGTCGGACCGGCCAACACCGGCCTGCAATCGGCGCTGGGCACGGTCTACCTGATCCGCGGCTGGCCCGAGCGCGCGCTCGAGCGCTTCCGCATGGCCTCCACCCTGGACGAGCGTGACGTGCAGTCGCGGGTCGGCCAGGTCGGCGCGCTGACCGATCTGCAGCGCGACGACCTGGCGCGTCCGATCCACGACGAACTGATGCAGCGCTACGGCGACCTTCCCCTGGTGCAGCGCATGGACCGCACCTGGGACGTGCATCGCGGCTGGCAGTGGCGCGCCTACGCCGCCGGCGGCCGCAGCGAGGGCGGCGCCGCCGTCAGCCCGCTCGGCAGCCGCGACCGCCGCTACGGCGCCGAAGTGCAGACGCCCGTGCTCGGCGACCGTTGGCGCCTGACTGCCGGGTACGACTATCGCTGGTCCGACTTCGACGGCGCCCGCGTCGATGATCGGCGCACCAGCGCCGGTGTGCGCTACGCCCACGACCGGCTCGACTGGGGGCTGCAGGCCAACCGTGCCAGCGACGGCGTCGGCGGCACCGGCATCGATGCCGATGTCGGCTGGCGCTTCAACGACCTGTGGGACGCCCGCGCGACGGTGCGCCGCAACGATGCAGACGCCTCGATGCAGGCACGTGCCGCCGGCATCACCGCGGACAGCATCGAGCTGTCCGCGAACTACGTTCCCAGTGAGCGCACCTACTGGTCCGTCGGCGCCAAGCACTGGCGCTACGACGACGGCAATCGCCGCGAGTCGCTGGCGGTCGGGCTCGACCAGCGCCTGTTCACGCGTCCGCATTTCCTGCTCAACGGCATCGCGGGCGCCTACGCCAGCCGCGGCAGCCGCGACGACGCGCCCTACTTCAATCCATCGCGCGATGCGTCGCTGGAGCTGGGTCTGCGCGCCGATCACCTGGCCTGGCGCCGCTACGACCGGCACTTCCGGCATCGCCTGACCGTGGGCGCCGGAAGCTACTACCAGGAGGGCTTCGGCAGCGGCCTGGTGCCGAGCGCCCGCTACGAGCACGAATGGCAGTTCGCGCTCGGCAGGGTATTGACCTATGGATTGAGCTGGTCGCGGCCCGTCTACGACGGCCAGCGTGAAGAGCGGATCGGCTTCGACGCCGAATTCCGCTGGGGAGAATGAACATGCATGCCTGGATGACACTGCCGGCGCGCCTGCTGCTGGCGCTGCTGCTGGCACTTGCGGCCGGCGCCGCCGCCGCTGCCGACGAGCTGCTGGTCCTGAGCTATCACGACATCCGCGACGACGTCCCGATCGGCGGCGATCCCGATGCGTACGCGGTCAGCACCCAGAACTTCGCCGCACACTTGGACTGGCTGCACGGCCACGGCTACCGTCCTGTCTCGCTGTCGCAGGTGGTCGACGCGGCGCAGGGACGCGGGCAACTGCCCGACAAGGCGGTGCTGCTGACCTTCGATGACGGCCTGCGCAGCGTCTATACCCACGCGTTCCCGCTGCTGCGCGCCTACGGCTATCCGGCGCTGGTGGCGGTGATCACCGGCTGGGTCGACCTGCCGGCCGGGGGCGAGGTGGACTACGGCCCACGCCCGTTCGGGCACGAGGATTTCGTCACCTGGGCGCAGCTGCGCGAAATGCGCGAATCCGGACTGGTCGAGATCGCCTCGCACAGCCACGATCTGCACCGCGGCCTGCCGTCCAACCCGCAGGGCAACAGCACGCCGGCCGCCATCACCCGCCTCTACGACGCCACGGCCAGGCGCTACGAGACCGAGGACGAATACCGCGCGCGCGTGCACGCCGACCTCGCCCGCAGCGTCGAGCTGATCCGCGCCAACACCGGCGCCGCGCCGCGCTCGATCGTCTGGCCGTATGCCGCCTACAACAGCGTCGCCAACGCCATCGCCGGCGAACTCGGCATGACGGTGTCGTTCGACCTGGAAGGCCGCAACACGGCGATCGCCGCGGGCCGGCACGGCGCCGACCTGCATGGCCTGGCGCGCCTGCTGGTGATGGACAATCCGGAGGTGTTCGACCTGGCCTACGAACTGCGGCACGACCCCGAGCAGACCAGCATGCGTGCCCTGCAGATCGACCTGGACATGGTCCACGACGACGATCCGGCGCAGGCGGCACGCAATCTCGACGCGCTGATCGAACGGGTCAAGCGGATCTCGCCCAGCCACGTGTTCCTGCAGGCCTTCGCCGATCCGGACGGCAACGGCTCGGCCGACGCGCTGTACTTCCCCAATCGTTTCCTGCCGATGCGCGCCGACCTGTTCAACCGCGTCGCCTGGCAGCTGCGGACCCGCGCGGGCGTGGAGGTGTACGCCTGGCTGCCGGTGCTGGGCTACGAGCTGAGCGATCCGCAGGTGCGTGCGGCCTTCGCCATCGACAGCCGCGAACCGGACGGCATCTTCCGGCTCGACTTCACCCGTCCGGAGGTGCGCCGCATCGTCACCGGCATCTACGAGGACCTGGCGGTCAACTCGTATTTCGAGGGCCTGCTGTTCCATGACGACGCCTATCTGCGCGATACCGAGCTGGCGGCGTTCGCGCCCGAACAGCCGGAGGCGCGCACCCGTGCCCTGATCGACTTCACCCTGGAACTGAAGGAAGCCGCGGAGCGCTGGCGGCCGAAGCTCAAGACGGTCCGCAACCTGTACGCGCGGCCGGTGCTGGAGCCGCAGAGCCAGGCCTGGTTCGCGCAGCGGCTGGACCTGTTCAACGCCGCCTACGACCACACCGCGCTGATGGCGATGCCGTGGATGGAGGGCAGCGCGCACCCGGAGCGCTGGCTCGACCGGCTGGTCGCCGCGGTCCGCGTCCACGACCCGCAACTCACCCAGACCGTGTTCGAACTGCAGACCGTCGACTGGGACCGCGGCCGGCCGATCGACGGCGCCCGGCTGAAGGCGCACGTGCGCAGGCTCATCGCCCAGGGCGTGCGTCATCTGGCCTGGTACCCCGACGATTTCGTCGCCGACCTGCCGCCGCTGGAGGACGCGCGCGAAGCGATGTCCGCCCGCAGCTTCCCGTACGAGGAGCGCTGATCATGACGCCGACCCTGGCCCTGCTCTTCAGCTTCGCGTTCTTCTATCCGATCGTGATGTCCTTCTTCTGGATGTCCGGCGGCCTGTACTACTATTTCCGGCGCGAGCGGAAGTCCCGCACGCGCACGGATCCGCCATCGATGGAGACGTACCCGGCCGCCACGATCCTGGTGCCCTGCTACAACGAGGCCGACAACGTCGACGAGACCATCGCCGCGGCGCTGGCGCAGCGTTACCCGGACTTCGAGGTGATCGCGATCAACGACGGCAGCAGCGACGACACCGCGGGCAAGCTCAACCAGCTCGCCGCGCAGCACGAGCGGCTGCGGGTGATCCACCTCGACCGCAACCTGGGCAAGGCCAACGCCATGCGCATGGGCGCGCTCGCGGCGCGTTCGGAGTACCTGCTGTGCGTGGACGGCGATGCGCTGCTGGACGAGTACGCCCTGCACTGGATGGTCTGGCACCTGGTGTCCGGGCCGCGCGTGGGCGCCGTCACCGGCAATCCGCGCATCCGCAACCGCTCCACCCTGCTCGGCCGCCTCCAGGTCGGCGAGTTCTCCTCGATCATCGGCATGATCAAGCGCGCACAGCGCGTGTACGGGAGGCTGTTCACCGTCTCCGGGGTGATCAGCGCCTTCCGCCGTACCGCCCTGCACCGGATCGGCTACTGGTCCGAGGACATGGTGACCGAGGACATCGACATCAGCTGGCGCCTGCAGATGGACCATTGGGACATCCGCTACGAGCCCAACGCGCTGTGCTTCATCCTGATGCCCGAAACCTTGCGCGGCCTATGGAAACAGCGCCTGCGCTGGGCCCAGGGCGGCGTGGAGGTGCTGCTGCGCCATACCGGCGACCTGCTGCGCTGGCGCGGCCGGCGCATGTGGGGGGTGCTTGCCGAATACCTGCTCAGCGTGGTCTGGGCCTACACCATGCTGTTCATCATCGTGCTGTGGCTGCTCGGCAAGTTCATGCCGATGCCGGAGGGCCTGTACGTGCACACCATCCTGCCCTCCTGGCACGGCGTGATCCTGGCCATGGTCTGCCTGCTGCAGTTCGCCAGCAGCCTGATCATCGACCGCCGCTACGAGACCCACGTCGGCCGCAACTACTACTGGATGATCTGGTACCCAGTGGCGTACTGGATGCTCAGCCTGTTCACCACCGTGACCGCACTGCCGAAGACGCTGCTCAAGCGTCGCGGCAAGCGCGCCATCTGGACCAGCCCTGACCGGGGATTCCGATGAAATACGACTCGAGACTCATCCGCAGACCCAACGCCCAGCGGCCGCTGCGGCGCACCGCCTGGGGTTTCGTCACCGCGGCGTTCTGGCTGTTCTATCTGTACCTGTGGGCACCGCTGGTCACCTTCGTGCTGTGGGTGCTGGGCATCAACACCGCCTTGCATGAACTGTACTTGCGCGAGTCGCACATCGAACCGTTCCTGCTGTTCGTGCTGCCTTTGGTGGCATTGGCCTGCGCGGTGCTGCTGATCGCCTGGGCGGAGTACAACCGCTTCCGCTTCCGCGGCAAGGACCGCCGCCGCGCGCAGGCCGACGTACCGCTTGCGGAGATCGCCGTAGCGCTCGGCGCGGACGCCGCGACCGCATCCGCGTTGGGCCGGGGCAAGGTGACGACGCTGCACATGGACGAGCACGCACGGCCGCACGGCATCGGCCTGGCCTAGGATTCCGCCCGGTTCCACCGGCAGGACAGCGCATCGACCGCATCGGTGCGATGAACGGTGCAATGATCGGCATGGCCTCGAGCGTCGCCGCGGTGCAGTGAAACTACCGCACGCGCCTGGGCGTGGGCGCCGGCAGCGCCCGCACTGGCGAGAACGCGCCGCCGGTGGGCGTGCGGCACAGCATGAGCCCCGCGCGGCGGTCACGCTGGGCGGGACGTTCAGCGGCTCCGAGCGCTCGGCGATGGTCCGGTTCGCATCGGCCTGTAATCGCCGGGTGCGGGCCGCGGGCGGGCGGCCACACCCGCTACCGGCCTCACGACAACACCAGGTCGTCGCGATGCACCACGGTGCCGCCGTAGTTGTAGCCGAGGATCGCCTCGATCTCGCGCGAGTGATGCCGCGCGATGCGGCGGATGTCCGCAGCCGAATACTGGCTGACGCCGCGCGCCAGGCGCTGCTCGCCGTCCGCCTCGCGCAGCAGGATCTCGATCATGTCGCCGCGGCGGAAATCGCCGCGCACCGCGAGCACGCCGCCGGGCAGCAGCGAGGCGCCCTTCTCGACGATGGCGTCGCCGGCGCCGTGGTCGACCACGATCGCGCCCGGCTCGGCCGGCGCGTTCTGCAGCCAGTGCTTGCGCGCCGCGCCGCGACTGCGGGTCGGATGCACGCGGGTACCGCGCAGGCGGTCGCGTGCCAGATCCTCCAGCACGTCGGCGCGGGTGCCGTTGAACAGCACGGTGGCAATGCCGGCCGCCGCGGCGCGCTGGGCCGCGTCCAGCTTGGTACGCATGCCGCCGGTGCCGCTGGCGCTGCCGGCGCCGCCGGCGACCGACAGCAGTTCGGCGCTGAAGCGCGCCACCACCTCGACCGGCCGCGCCTGCGGGTTGCGCCGCGGATCGGCGTCGTACAGGCCGTCGATGTCGGTGGCGATGAACAGCACCTCGGCGTCGACCAGGGCAGCCACGATCGCCGCCAGGGTGTCGTTGTCGCCGAGCTTGAGCTCGTCCACGGACACCGTGTCGTTCTCGTTGACGATGGGGAGCACGCGCTGGCGCAGCAGCGCCGAAAGGGTGGCGCGCGCGTTGAGATAGCGGCGCCGGTTGCGCAGGTCGTCGTGGGTCAGCAGCACCTGCGCCACCGGCCGGGCGAAGAAGCCCTGCCAGAAACCGATCAGCTGCGCCTGGCCCAGCGCGGCCAGCGCCTGCCGCTCGGCGATGGGCGCGTCCACTGCGGTGTCGGCGTGCACGATCGCGCGCCCGGCCGCGACCGCGCCGGACGAGACCAGGACCACCTCGCGCCCGGCTGCCATGCAGTCGGAGACGAACCCGGCCAACGCCTGCGCGTTGCGCGGCGACAGGCCGCCACCGTCGGCCGCCAGCAGGCTGCTGCCGACCTTCAGCACCGCCCGTCGCCACGGCGGCAGCAGCTGTTCGCTGAATCCGACGGTCATCGCTCCTGCCCCCCGATTCCGTAGAGCGGAGCTTGCTCCGCTGCGTAGGCTGCAGCACCTCCGTGCGCAAAGCAGCCGAGCAAGCTCGGCTCTACGAAGGGCCGCGTTTCACCGTAGAGCGGAGCTTGCTCCGCTGCGCAGGCTGCAGCACCTCCGTGCGCAAAGCAGCCGGGCAAGCTCGGCTCTACGAAGGGCCGCGTTTCACCGTAGAGCGGAGCTTGCTCCGCTGCGCAGGCTGCGGCACCCCCGTGTGCAAAGCAGCCGGGCAAGCCCGCCTCTGCGGGGATGGCGGTGCCGGTCACGCCGGCAGCGCCGCCAGGCGCTCGCGCAGTACGTCCAGCCGCAGGTCGGCGCAGGCGCCGGGCGAGACCCGTGCCGCCAGGCTCGCTTCCGGGGTCCTGCCCTCGCCGGCCTGCGCCACCGATTCGGCGGCGGCACGATAGGCGTCGCGGAACGGCACGCCCGCCGCCGCCTGCTCGACCGCCACGTCGGTGGCGTACATGCCGGCATCGATGGCGGCGCGCATCCGCTCCGGCCGCCACTCCAGGTTCGCCAGCAGCGCCGGCAACAGTTCCAGTGCGGCCAGGCCGCGGCCGAAGCCATGGAAGATCGCGCCCTTGCTGGCCTGCAGGTCGCGGTGGTAGCCCGAGGGCAGCGACAGCAACTGCTCGATCTCGGTGCGCGCCGCGGCCACGCTGGCATGGGTGGCGCGCATCAGCTCGATCGCGTCTGGATTGCGCTTGTTCGGCATGATCGAGCTGCCGGTGGTGTACTGCGCCGGCAGCGCCACGAAACCGAACTCGGCGCTGGTGAACAGCGACAGGTCCCAGGCGATGCGGCGCAGGTCGAGCGTCGCCGAGCCCAGCGCCTCCAGCGCGGCCAACTCGAACTTGCCGCGCGAGAGCTGCGCATAGGCCGGGTTGACCTGCAGCCGGGCGAAGCCGAGCGCGGCCGTGGTGTGCGCGCGGTCCAGCGGCAGGTTGACGCCGTAGCCGGCGGCGGTGCCGAGCGGATTGGCGTCGATCCAGGCGGCGGTATCGAGCGCGCGCCGCGCGTCGTCGACGAAGGCCTCGGCCCAGCCGGCCCACCACAGGCCCGCCGACGACACCACGGCGCGCTGCAGGTGGGTGTAGCCGGGTAGCGGCAGTGTCGCCTCGGCCTGCGCGCGGTCGAGCGCAAGCGTCGCCGTCTCGCGCGCCAGCGCCGCCACCCGGTCCAGCTTCTCCTTCAGCCACAGCCGGGTGGCGACCAGCACCTGGTCGTTGCGGCTGCGGCCGGTGTGGATCTTCTTGCCGGCATCGCCGAGCCGCTCGACCAGCCGCGCCTCGATCGCCGAGTGGCCGTCCTCGTAGCGCGCGTCGAGTTCGAAACCTCCGTCGCGGAAGTCAGCGGCCAGCGCCTCGAGTTCGCGCTCGAGCGCCGACAGCTCGCCGGCATCGAGGATGCCGATCCGCTGCAGGCCCTGCGCATGCGCGCGGCTGGCGGCGATGTCGTGGAGGAAGAACTCGCGGTCGAGGATCACGTCGTCGCCGGCCAGGAATGCCTGGACCTGCGCGTCGACGGCGACGCCGGGTTTCTGCCAGAGGAGGTCGGACATGTCGTGTTCCTGCTGCTTGCGTTGTTGTCAGGAGTGGCGTGAACGCCGAATCGAAAAGCTTCTGCCGCGGAGTTGCACGGATAAACACGGATAAAGCTACATTGAACAAGTCAATCCGTGTTCATCCGCGTCGATCCGTGGCTGCTCTTCGCCAGCCACGGCCGGCGCCGTTCTACAGCGGGATGCTTTCGAATTCGCCGAAGCCGAGCGCCAGGTTGAGGTTCTGCATGGCCTGGGTCGCCGCGCCCTTGAGCAGGTTGTCCAGGGTCGCCACCACCACCAGCCGCCGGCCGTCCTCCGACAGCGTGAAACCGCCGATCTGCACGCCGTGGCGGCCGGCGACGCGGCTGACCCACGGCGCATCGTCGAGCACCTCGACCAGCGGTTCGTCCGCGTAGCGCTCGCGATAGCGCGCCTGCACCGTTTCGATTTCGGTGGGCTCGCGCAGGCGCAGGTTGGCGGTCAGGGTGATACCGCGGAAATGCGCCGCCACGTGCGGCATGAACTCCACCGGCGTCCCGAGCTGGCGGGTCGCCTCGCGCTCGTGGATGTGCCCGGCGAGCGCGTACGGCATCAGGTTGTCGCGCAGCAGTGCGGTATCGTTCCGGTCGGACGGCGTGGTGCCGGCACCGGAGTAGCCGGACACGCCGAAGCACTGCACCGGGCCGCACAGTCCGCCGAGCATCGGCGCGATCGCCAGCTGCATCGCGGTGGCGTAGCAACCGGGATTGCTGATCCGGCGCTCGCCGGCATAACGGTCGCGGGTCAGTTCCGGAAGGCCGTAGTACCAGCCGTCGTCGAAGCGATGGTCGGCCGACAGATCGACGACCACGGTCCGCGGCGCGGCTTCGTCGATCGCCGCGACGAAGCCACCGGCCTTGCCGTTCGGCATTGCCAGCACCACCGTGTCCGCCGCGCGGCCGGCGACGGCCGCCGGACCGAGGCTTTCGTAGCGCAGGCCGCCCTCGAACCCGGCCACGTGCGCGTCCACGCGCTGGCCGTCCAGTTCGCGCGACGAGACGAAGGCTAGCTCGAGCGCCGGATGCGCCGCGACCAGGCGGACGAGCTCCGCGCCGGTATGACCGCGGGCGCCGACGATGCCGATGGTCTTCTTCATCCGGCCTCTCCTCCCGATGGGGTCCGCAGCCGCTCCAGCAGGTTGCGCTTCACCGCCGGCCATTCGCCGTCGACGATCGAGAACACCACCGTGTCGCGCGGGCTGCCGTCGGCGTGGCGCCGGTGGTTGCGCAGCACGCCGTCCTGCCTGGCGCCGAGCCGGGCGATCGCCTCGCGCGAGCGGCGGTTGAACCAGCTGGTCTCGAACGCGACCGCGAGGCAGTGCCAGCTTTCGAAGGCCAGGGTCAGCAGCAACAGCTTGGTCTCGGTGTTGACCGCGGTGCGCTGGGCGGCCGGGGCGTACCAGGTATGGCCGATCGACGCCCGTGGTACAGCGGGGTCGAGGTCGTAGAAGCGCGTGCAGCCGACGACGACGCCGGCTGGCCCGCGCACCGCGAACGGCAGCGCCCGCCCCGCCTGCCGTTCTGCGGCCGCCTCGGCGATGTAGTCGTCCACGCCTGCGACCGCGGGCACGGACGTATACCAGCAGCGCGACAGCGCGTCGCCGGCCAGCGCTGCACGCAGGCCTTCGGCATGCACCGGCTGCAGCGGCTCGAGGCGCACATGATCGCCCTGCAGCAGGTCGGGAGCGACGAACGCGGTCATGCCGGCGCCACCGGTGGATCGAGCAGCGTCGGCGCGCGTTGCGCGCAGTGCTCCACGCAGGCCTGGATCTCGGCGAAGTCGCTCATCCCATACCAGAACACCTTCCACTGCGCCTGTTTGTAGCAACCGTCGGACTCGGCGTAGTAGAACTGGTTGACGGCATTGCGGTGGCGCGAACGCCAGAACAGCGTCGGCGTCTGCTCGCGCATGACCTGCCAGACCGCCCGCCCCAGGCCCTCGCCCTGGGCGTCGTCGAGGACCGCGAACTTGTCAAGGTAACCGCAGCCGTCCTCGTCGGTCAGCACGATCGCCGCCCGGTAGTTCTCGCTGACATAAGCGCGCAGCAGGCGGGTCCGCTCGAAGTAGTCCGGCGCCAGCACGCGGCCGAAGCTGGACTCGATCAGCGTGCGTAGTCGCGGCAGGTCCAGCGCGTCCCAGCTCGCGGCATGCAGCACGCGCTCGCCCCGACGCACCAGTGTGCCCGAGCCCTTGTGGGTGAACAGTTCCTTGGCCAGGTCGGCCGGACGGGTGATGGAGACCGACGACGCCAGCGGCAGGTCGTCGAGCAGGCGCTTGACCTGCTCGATCTTCAGCCGCATGCCTCCGTTGAGCCACGGCTGCGCCATCAGGTGGTCGTATTCGGTGGACAGATTGATCGAGTCGATCACCTTGCCGGCGCCGTCGAGCAGGCCGCCGGTGCCGGTGAGAAAGATGATCTTGTACGGCTGCAGCATCCGCACCAGCTCGTTGGCGGACACGTCGGCATTGACGTTGAGGATCTGGCCGGACGCGGTCTCGCCGAGGCTGGCGATGACCGGGATCGAGCCGGCCTGCAGGCTGGCCTCGATCGGCGCCAGGTTGACCGACGTCACCTCGCCCACCAGGCCGTAGGTGTCGCGATCGAGATAATCGGCCTCGAACACGCCGCCGGTGATCGAGGTTGCGCGCGCATCGGCCTGCTGCAATGCCTCCACCAGCGCCAGGTTGGAGGCCTGGAACACCCGGCGCACGATCGCCAGCGCGTCGGGCGTGGTCACGCGCAGCCCGTCGACGGTGCGCTTCTCGATGCCGGCCGCGGCCAGCTCCGCGTCCAGCTGCGGGCCGGCGCCGTGCACCACGATCGGGGTCAACCCGACCTGCTGCAGGAACGACAGCGACGAGGTCAGCGCATCGAGGTCGTCGCGCAGCACCGCGCCGCCGACCTTGACCACGGCGAAGCGCTTGGCGTCGAGCTGCGAGAAGCGCTTGAGGTATTGGCTGATCTCCTTGGCGCTGGCCATGCTGGACAGCAGCCGGATGATCGTCTGGCGGGTCTGGATGTGGGGAGTCATTTCGTTCGTCGTCTGTCGTCGCTGGCTAGAAGTAAGTGAAGAGGAGTGAGAAACGAGAGGAGAGCTCGCCGTTGCTTTTACTCACTTCTCACTTCTCACTCCTCTTCACTCGCTTTCCGCCATGATCCGTGCCACGGCGTCGGCATAGGCATGCAGCTGGTCCAGCGCGACCCACTCGTCGGCGGTGTGCGCCTGGGCGATGTCGCCGGGGCCGAACACCAGCGCGGTCAGGCCGGCCTGCGAGAACAGCGAGGCCTCGGTCCAGAAGTCGACCGCGTTGCCCACCGGCAGGCCCAGCGCGTCGGCGAGATCGCGCGCTTCCAGCCGCCGGTCCTCGGCCGCCGCGGCATCGCCTGCCGGCAGCGGCGGGCCGCGGAAGGTTTCCTCGTAGCGCTCCAGCGCGCCCGCCGCGACGAAGCCGCCGAAACGCGTGTGCAGCTGGTCGAAGTCCTGCGACGGCAGCGGCCGGAATCCGAAGCGGACTTCCGCCTCCGGCGCGATCACGTTGGCCTTGATCCCGCCTTCCACCTTGCCGACGTTGAAGCGCAGCCCGGTCAACCCGCCGAAGCGCTGGTGGTCCTGCGCCTGCACGAAGTCCAGCGCCTGCACGCCCCAGCGCATCGCCTGGTGCAGCGCGTTGGCCTGCAGCGCGCCGGCACCCGAGGCATGCCCGGCCGAGCCGCGGAAGCGCAGCCGCACCGAGGAGATGCCGCGGTGCGCCAGCACCGCCTCGCAGCGCGTCGGCTCGGCCACGATCGCCTCGCTGAAGCCATGCCCCCCGGCGAGGAACGCGGGCACGCAGCGGGCGTCGTTGGCCTCCTCGTCGCTGGAGAACAGGAATGCGGCGTCGCCGCGGGTGGCCTGCGCCGCGGCGAGCAGCCCGGCGGCTGCGCCCTTGATGTCGCAGGCGCCGAGCCCAATCGCGCGATCGCCGCTCACCCGCAGCGCGAGCGGGTCGGCGCTCCAGTGCGGCGAGTCCGGCACCGTGTCCAGGTGCACGTTGAACAGCCGTCGCGGCGCGCCGCGCACCGCCAGCAGCGATACCGCGCCGTCGCCGTGGTCGGTGACCTCCACCCGGAAGCCGAGCAACTGCGCGCGGATGTAGTCGAAGATGCCACCGGTGCCGATCGCCCGCGGTGGGTTGCGGGTATCGAAGGAGACCAGGGCTTCGAGGTGGCGAAGGGTTTCGGGCAGCATGGGGAATTTGTCGGCGATTGTGGCTAATTGAGGTGGGTAGTCGATATTGCCGCTGGTGCTTGCTGTTGCTGTTTCTGTTGTGGAAGGGGAGAAATGCGCGCGCCCAGGCAAATGCCGTGCCTTTCCGATTCCCGATTCCCTATTCCCGACTCCCGGCTCCATTCACCTGCGCCCACAGCGTCGAGCTCATCCCGTACAGCCGGATGAAACCCTCGGCCTCCTCCACGCCCCAGTCGGCCGATTGCGCGTACGTGGCGCCCTGGGCATTGAGGATGTGCGGCGAGGACACCGCCACCGCGTCGACGCGACCGCCGCGGCTCTCCAGCACCACCTCGCCGTTGACCATCCGCTGCGAGGACGCCAGGAACGCTTCCAGGTCGGTCTTGAGCGGGTCATGGAAGAAGCCTTCGTAGACCAGTTCGACCCATTGCCGCGCCACGTCGGGCTTGAACCGGTTCTGCTGCTTCGACAGCACCGCTTCCTCCAGCGCCCGATGCGCCACCAGCAGCGCGGTCAGCCCCGGCGCCTCGTACACGATCCTGCCCTTCAGCCCGATCGTGGTGTCGCCGGTGTACAGGCCGCGCCCGACGCCGTACTGCGCAAACAGGGTATTGAGCCGGGCCAGCAGCGTCGCGCCCGCCAGCGGCTTGCCGTCCAGCTCCACCGCCTCGCCCTCGACGAAACGCAGCCGCACGTGCAGCGGCTCGGCCGGCCATGCGCTGCGCGGCGCGCACCAGCCGCGCGCGCCCTCGCCCGGCGCCTCCCAGCGGTCGATCTCGCCGCCCGACAGGGTCACGCCGAGCAGGTTCTCGTTGATCGTGTAGGCCTTCTGCTTGGCGCGCACACCGAAGCCGCGCGCCTCCAGGTACTGCTGCTCGTAGGCGCGGGTCTGGGTGTGCTGCTTCTGGATCTCACGGATCGGCGCCACGATGCGGTAGTCGCCCGAAGCCTTGACCGCCAGGTCGAAGCGCACCTGGTCGTTGCCCATGCCGGTGCAGCCGTGGGCGACAGCGTCGGTGCCGAGGTCGCGCGCGCGCGCCAGGGCGGCGTCGACGATCAGGTACCGGTCCGACACCAGCAGCGGATACTGGCCCTGGTAGCCCTCGCCCGCCCAGACGAACGGCTTGACGAAATCGTCCCAGATCGCCGGCCCGCCGTCGACGGTGATGTGGCTGGCCACCCCCAGCTCGGCCGCGCGCTTCTCGATGAAGGCGCGCTCCTCGGCGTCCACGCCGCCGGTGTCGGCGAACACGGTATGCACGCGCCAGCCCTGCTCCTGCAGGTAGGGCACGCAGAAGCTGGTGTCGAGACCGCCGGAGAAGGCCAGGACGATGTCGTTGGAGCCGGGATTCGGGAATCGGGAATCGGGAATGGTAGAGGCGGAAGGCATGGGAATTCTCTGGCTGCTGGATACTTGTGAATACTTGAGGTGGATGCGCGCTTTGCTTTTGCTGTTCCGACTCCCTATTCCCGACTCCCCATTCCCGATGGCTGCGCCACCAACGCAGCCATCACCGCCTTCTGCACGTGCAGGCGGTTCTCGGCTTCTTCGATGGCGATGCAGGCCGGGGAGTCCATCACCGCGTCGGTCGCCTTGACGTTGCGTCGCAACGGCAGGCAATGGCTGAAGACGGCGTCGTTGGTCCGTGCCATCTTGGCCTCGTCGACGATGAAGTGCCGGTACCGGTCGCGGACCGGCTTTTCCTTCTCCCAGTCGCCGAAGTACGGTAGCGCGCCCCAGCTCTTGGCGTAGACCACGTCGGCGCCGGCGTAGGCGGCGTCGATGTCATGGCTGACCGCGAACGAGCCGCCGCTCTCGGCGACGTTCTGCCGCGCCCAGCCCATGTAGCGCTCGTCGAGCACGTACTCCGGCGTCGGGCACAGCAGGGTCACGTCCATGCCGAGCCGGGTGGCGATGGTCAGGGCCGAGTTGGCGACCGCGGTGTTGAGCGCCTTCGGGTGGTAGGTCCAGGTCAGCACGTACTTCCTGCCGCGCAGGTCCGGGGTGCCGAAATGCTCCTGCAGTGCCAGCGCGTGCGCCAGCTCCTGGCAGGGATGGGTAATGGTTTCCATGTTGATCACCGGCACGGTCGAGTACTTCGCGAAACCCTTCAGCACCCGGTCCTCGCGGTCGGCCGACCAGTCGACGAACTTCGGGAACGCGCGCACGCCGATCAGGTCGACATAGCGCGACAGCACCCGCGCCACCTCGGCGATGTGCTCCTCGGTATCGCCGTCCATCACCGCGCCGAGATCGAACTCGATCGGCCAGGCGTCCTTGCCTGGCTGCAGCACCACCGCGTGGCCGCCGAGCTGGAAGGCGCCGAGCTCGAAGCTGGTGCGGGTGCGCATCGACGGATTGAAGAACACCAGCGCGATCGCGCGGCCCTTGAGCGCATCGCCGATCCGGTCGCGCTTGAAGCGCGCGGCATCGGCGAGCAGCGCGTCGAGGTCGGCGCGGATCCAGTCCTGGGTATTGAGGAAATGCTTCATCGATGGTCCTGTCGGTCACCCCACGGGGCGGTCGGAAAAATCTCGGCGAGAAAACGAAAAAACCCAGCACGAGGCTGGGTTTGTCCTGTGAAACTCGATGACGCGAGTTCCGGCTACCCAGCGTGAAGGCAGGTGTCCGGTCGGCGCGCGCGCGAAGTCATGCCCGCGGCCATGCGGGCGGAGGTGAGGATCTGGGCGTCGGCGTGGAGTTGGGTCATCGCGGCGGCATCGTCGCACGTGGCGCCGGCGGCCGCAAGCACGGATACGGGCGTGCTCATTGCCCGCTGGAGCTGACGACCGGCGTCACCGAGACCCGCACCCGAACCCGGTTGCCGGGATCGTAGGGCAGGCGCGAGCGGTACTTGACGCCCTTGTAGACGTAATCGACGTCGTAGCCGATCGGACGGCGGAACTCGCGCTCGATCGGAACCATGCGGCAATCGCCGCCGGCCGAGGGCGCCACCTCCTCGATATTTTCGGAGGGCGTGAGCACGTCGCGTACCGCGCCGACCACCCGCGACAGCCCGCGGCGGTCCTCCTCCTGCTGCACCGGGGTGGCCGAGGCCGAGCCGCAGCGTTCGACCATGCTGGTCGCGCGCAGGGTCTGGTGTACCGGTTCGGCACTGAGCACCTTGGCGTAGTCGATCCGCACGTTTTCCTGCGGCGCCGCCGGCGGCTGTGCCGGAAGCATTCGCTCCTGCGCCATCACGGCCGGCGCTGCCGCGAGCGCGGCAAGCAGCAGGATGGTCGGGAACGGGAACGGACGCAGCATCGATGTCTCGGAGACCGGCAGCCTTGAAAGTGTAGGCCGCGGGCGCGTCGCTGTGCTGAATCCTCGCTGTCGTGAGTGCCGGGCGACCGGTAGAATCGTCGGATTCCCTCTCCTGTCCCGCGATGAGCCTGCGCCTTTTCAACAGCCTGACCCGCCGGGTCGAACCGTTCGCGCCGCTGGATCCGGCCTGCCCCACCCTGTACGTCTGCGGGCCCACGGTCTACAACTACGCGCACATCGGCAACGCCCGCGGCCCGGTGGTCTTCGGCGTGCTGGCGGCGCTGCTGCGCCGGCGCTACGGCGATCTGCGCTATGCGCGCAACATCACCGACGTCGACGACAAGATCAATGCCGCCGCCCGGGAGCGCGGCGTGCCGATCTCCGAGATCACCGATCGCTACGCCGCCGCCTACCGCGAAGACATGGCGGCGCTCGGCGTCGCCGCGCCCGACATCGAGCCGGCCGCGACCGCCCACATCGGCGAAATCATCGCCATGATCGAACGCCTGATCGCCAGCGGCCACGCCTATGCCGCCGAGGGGCATGTGCTGTTCTCGGTGTCCAGTTACGACGGCTACGGGAAGCTGTCGCGGCGCGACCCGGACGAGATGCTGGCCGGGGCACGCGTGGAAGTGGCGCCGTACAAGCGCGATGCCGGCGACTTCGTGCTGTGGAAGCCCTCGACCGACGAGCTGCCGGGCTGGGACTCGCCCTGGGGCCGCGGCCGGCCCGGCTGGCACATCGAATGCTCGGCCATGGCCGCCTCGCACCTGGGCGAAACCATCGACATCCACGCCGGCGGCATCGACCTGCAGTTTCCGCACCACGAGAACGAGGTCGCGCAGAGCGAATGCGCGCACGGCGGCCGCACCTTCGCCCGGTTCTGGCTGCACAACGGCATGCTGACGCTGACCGGGACGAAGATGTCGAAGTCGGCGGGCAACATCGAGAAGGTCAACGACCTGCGGCGCCGGCACCCGCCCGAGGCTCTGCGCTACGCCCTGCTCTCGGCGCACTACCGGCAGCCGCTGGACTGGTCCGACAACCTGATCGAGCAGTCGGTGCGGACCCTCGACCGCCTGTACGGCACCCTGCGCGACCTGGCCGCTGTCGACGCCGGTCCCGGGATCCCGGCCGCGATCGACGCCGCGCTCGACGACGACCTCAATACGCCGCAGGCGCTGGCGGAACTGGCCGGCATCGCCGCGGACGCGCGCAGGGCCGGCGACGACGACGCCCGGAATCGCTCCAAATCGCGCCTGTTGGGCGCCGGTGTCGCACTGGGGCTGCTGCAGCAGGATCCGGCGGCCTGGTTCGCCCGCGGCGTCTCCGGCGACGACGACGCCAGGATCCAGGGCCTGATCGACGAACGTGCGGCGGCAAAGAAGACCCGCGACTTCGCCCGTGCCGACGCGATCCGCGAGCAGTTGGCAGCCGAAGGCATCCTGCTCGAGGACACCCCGCAGGGCGTTCGCTGGAAGCGCGCCTGAACGCGCCCGGAGGTGAGCGCCACCGCCGTCATCGCGCCGTCATCCCAGCGCAAGCTGGGATGACAAGCAGAAGCAACGATGACTTCCTTCGGCACGTCCCGGCGTGCACGCCTTGAATCAGATGCGCCTGACACCTATGTCGGTAAGGAACATCCGTCTACACGCGTCCCAGCGCTGCACATCGGAGAGCAAGGCAATCCATCCGTGACCGAACAGCCCTTCCCCCTCGAATCCACCCCCGAAGCCGCTCAGGCTACGATCCGCGAGGAGTTCGCCTTCTTCGGCGACTGGTCCGAGCGCTACCAGTACCTGATCGATCTCGGCCGCAAGCTCCCCGACTTTCCGGAGGAGTGGAAGACCGAGGAGCACCGCCTGCACGGCTGCCAGTCGCTGGTCTGGATCGTCCCGTCGGGCGATGCCGGCCGGCTCGATTTCGCCGCGGTCAGCGACTCGGCGATCGTCTCCGGCCTCATCTACCTGGCGCTGCGCGTCTACTCGGGTCGCAGCGCACGCGCAATCCTCGCTACCGATCCGGACTACATCGCCGCGATCGGCCTCGCCAAGCACCTGTCGCCGACCCGCAGCAACGGCCTGGCCGCGCTGCTGGCCTACATCCGCGAACAGGCGCAGCGCGCGGCCTCCTGACGGCCGCGCGGGACAGCCGCTCAACCACACCTCCGCAGCTCTTCTGCAAATCTCAGGACGGCTGCCAGTCCCAGAAATGCGTCCTTACCGCAGCCGGGAGGGCGGAGGGTGCGTCGAACACGCTCTTCAAACGATGCAGGCCTGGAGCCGAAGTCGGGATGTTCAGCTGCTCCGCGGACAAGTTCATGCGTTTGCCGTGCCAGCCCTTCTCCCTGTCCCCGCGAGAATAGGTGCGCGACATGTACTTTTTCAGCGCGTGAACCCGGGAGCGCACCATGAAATGCTTCAGGATCATTCGCACGGGAGAAACGTAGACGTCTGCGCCCGAAAGCACGTGACCGCCGGACCCGATGTTTTCCAGGTTCGCGGACCTCTTCCAGGCTCGCATCAAACGCAAAGGACGAGGCTCGTAGAAATAGTAGTTCTTGTTGTTGGCAAAGATGTCGTCGACATCGGGGTCCGCCGGCAACATGACCAGCTCATTGAAGTTCATCACGTTGAAGCCCTGCGTGTGCGCCGCTTCGATGCACTCGCGCAGTCGGCCCCAGCCATCGGGACCATGCAGGATCTCGTCCGCATCCTGGTGAATGACCCATTCCGCCTGCGTCTCGCGCATGGCGCACCGCTTTGCGTGAAGCTGCGCGGTCAGGTCGAACGAACCTTCATAAGGCAGGTCGATGCGGCGAACGATGTTTGGGTGGCGTGCAGGCGTAAACAGGTCTCGAGAGCCATCTTCGCTGCCGTTGTCGATTAGAACGACGTTTATGTTCTGCCCTTCCAGATACGGAACGAGAACTTCAAGATATCGAGCCTCGTTGCGGGCACATATGACGGACACTATCTCAATGGCCATGCCGCGATGCCTTCTGGAACAGCAGGTTCACACAGCGCCCATAGCGCTGGTACGAGGTCGCGTATTCATATCCGTGCGCCGCCATTGACGAAATTATCTGATCGATATGCTCGATCAGCACTTCAACGAATACGGTCGCATCCGAGCGGCGCAGAATCCCGGACATGCCGGCGATGACCTCGGATTCCATCCCTTCGACATCGATCTTGATGAGGTCGAAGGTTCGGTCCGGCAGCGCATCATCGGCTCGGCGGACGGGCACGGGCCCCTCGCCCGTCTCGCGCAGACGTGCCCCTCCCACGTTCATGGGGCTGGACATGATGGATTCCGCCCTGCCCGAACGATCCGAAAAGCCGACGCCTACCATGCTCAGGTCCATCGAGGGATGCCAGTTCAAGCCCATGTTGGCGCGAAGCAGATCCGTGACAGCCGGGTTCGGCTCGACGGGAATCAGAACCCGCGGCGAGAACCTGTGCGCGAAGTAGACGGAGTGATTTCCGATATTCGCTCCAATATCGAGGATGGCCTCAGCCCCTGCCGCGTACGAGGAAATCAGCTCCAGTTCTTCGGCTTCGTAGAACCTGCCGGTTCCAAGCACGCCCTGGATATGGTCCCTTTCGTCGGCCAGCAAGAACAGGAACCGACGTCCGAGGCCGGATATCTGCTGAAGCTTCAACGCCATTGGTCGAGCCGGAGCCGTCGATCCCATCGAGCACATTCGCCGACGGCTCCGTCGCCCATGCGGCTCAGTCGCCGATCTGCTTCTGCAGGTGCTCCCAGCGTTCCTGCTCGTCGATGGTGCGCTCGGCGGTCAGGCGCGCCTCCAGGCGCTCCAGGCCGATCTCCTCGCCCGAGTCGACGCTGAAGCCGTACTCGCTCGAGTCCACGCGCTTGAGCGTGCTGTCGATCTTGCCGATCAGCTTGCGGTAGCGGTCGCGAGTGCGCAGTTCCAGCGAGTTCTCGGTCTCGCGGGTGGCGCGCTCGGCCTCGTCGCCGACGTCGCGCACTTCCTCCTTGAGGTTCTCGATGGTCTGCTTGGATTCCTCGACCAGGTCCGCACGCCACTTCAGCAGCCGCTGGCGGAAGTATTCGAGCTGCAGCGGTCCCATGTACTCCTCGTCCGCTGCCGGGCGGTAACCCGCCGGCAGGGTCGGCCGACCGGTTTCCGGATCGGTCTTGTAGGGGATCGTCCGGTACCTGGTCTTGGGCGTGGGCGCGGAAGGCTTGGCGGCCACGGCCACGGCGACCTTGCCCACCGGGCGCTTGACCGCAGGCCTGGCCGGCGCCGGAGGCGGCGCGGCAGCCGTCTTGGCCGCCGATGTCGGCTTGGCGGACTTCTTCGGCGCGACCTTCTTTGCCACGTTGGCGGCCTTGGCCGCTGGCTTCTTCTGCGCAGGCGCATTCGCGGCCCTGGAGGGTACGGGCTTGGCGGCCGGCCTGGACGCCGCCTTCTTGGCCGGCACGGCCTTCTTCGCCGGCAGCTTTTTGGCGACCGGCTTCTTCACCGGCGGCTTCTTCACCGGCGGCTTCTTCACCGGCGTCTTCTTCGCCGGCGCTTTCTTCACCGACGCCTTGCCGGCGGCGGCGGACTTCTTGGCCGGCGCTTTCTTCGGAGCGGCCTTCTTCGGAGCGGCGTGCTTCGCCGCAGCCTTCCTGGGGGCCACCTTCTTCGAGGTTTTCTTCGCGGGTTTCTTCACTGCCACGTCGTTGTGTCCTTGCGGATTCCCTTGGAATGGGGAAGCGCGCTGTTATACCCTGCCGAGACTGCATCGGCAACCGCGATCCTCCCTTTTTTCGCCGTGCAGGAGCCGTGATAGAACACCTGCTCATCGCCCTGCTGCGCCTGTACAAACGCTGGCTGAGCCCACTGCTGGGGCCGCGCTGCCGCTTCGTGCCGACCTGCTCGGAGTACGCGATGACCGCGATAGCGCGCTATGGCGCCCTCAAGGGCGGTTGGTTGGCCATGCGCCGGATCGGCCGCTGCCACCCGCTGCACCCCGGCGGGCACGACCCCGTCCCTCCCCCGCCCACGGAAAACACCCGATGACCGACACCTCCGACACCCCCGACACGCTGATCGTCAACGCCCGGCTGGTCAACGAAGGCCGCGAGGCCGACGGCGACCTGCGCATCTCGCAGGGCCGCATCTCCGAGATCGGGACCGGCCTGTCCGCGGGCGCGGGCGACACCGTGATCGACGCCGGCGGCCGGCGGCTGCTGCCGGGCATGATCGACGACCAGGTGCACTTCCGCGAGCCGGGGTTGGAGCACAAGGCCGACATCGCCACCGAGTCGGGCGCGGCCGTGGCCGGCGGCCTGACCAGCTTCATGGACATGCCCAACACCAGCCCGCCGACGCTCGACCGCAACGCGCTGGAGAACAAGTACGCGCGCGCCGCCGGTCGCGCGCGCGGCAACTACGGCTTCTACTTCGGCGCCAGCAACGACAACCTCGACAACGTGCGCACGCTCGATCCGCGCGCCGCCCCGGGCGTCAAGGTGTTCATGGGCGCCTCCACCGGCAACATGCTGGTGGACGACCCGGACACGCTGGACGGCATCTTCCGCGAGACCCCGGTGCCGATCATCACCCACTGCGAAGACACGCCGATGATCGACGCGGAGCTCGCGCGCTACCGGGAGAAATACGGCGACGACATCCCCGCCCGCTGCCATCCCGACATCCGCTCGCGCGAGGCCTGCATCAAGTCGACACGGCTGGCGCTGGCGCTGGCGAAACGCCACGGCACGCGCCTGCACGTGCTGCACATCTCCACCGCCGACGAGCTGGCGCTGTTCGAGCGCGGCCCGCTGGTGGACGCCGACGGCGTGCGCAAGCGCATCACCGCCGAAACCTGCGTGCATTTCCTGCGCTTCGAACGCGACGACTACGATCGCCTCGGCCACCTGATCAAGTGCAACCCGGCGATCAAGGACGCGTCCGACCGCGCCGCGCTGCTGCGCGCGATCGCCGACGACGTCATCGACGTGCTCGCCACCGACCACGCCCCGCATACGCTCGAGGAAAAGCAGCACCCCTACGTGCGCGCGCCGAGCGGACTGCCGCTGGTGCAGTTCGCGCTCAACGCCGCGCTCGAATGCGTGCACGAAGGCCACTTCGACACCGCCCGGGTCGTGCAGAAGTTCGCCCACGCGCCGGCGCAGCTGTTCGACGTGAAGGAGCGCGGTTTCCTGCGGGAAGGCTACTGGGCCGACCTGGTGCTGGTCGAGGACGCGCCGTTCACGGTGCGCCGCGAACAGGTGCTGTCGAAGTGCGGCTGGTCGCCGTTCGAGGGCACCACGTTCCGCAGCCGCATCGCCTCGACCTGGGTCAACGGCGTGCTGGCCTGGGACGGCGAGCGCCTGGTCGGCGAGCCCCAGGGGCGGCGGCTGGAGTTCGACCGTTGAGGCGTCGCCTGGCCCGCGCGCTGTTCGCGCTTGCCGGCATCCTCATTCTGGGCCCGGCGCTGGCGCAGGCCGCCAGCGATGACCGCATCGTGTTTCCAGCCAGCGTACGGCAGGGCGCGATGGTGATCGGCAAGGTGCCCGCCGGCAGCCGCGTGGAATACACCGGCCGCACGCTGCGGGTCACCGGTTACGGCAGCGTGGTGCTCGGCATCGGCCGCGATGCGGAGGGCCTGGCCGAAGTCGCGGTGACGCGGCCCGACGGCAGCCGCGAGACCGCGCGTATCGCGATCGCGCCGCGCGACTGGCCGATCGAGCGCGTCAGCGGCGTGCCGCCGAAGACCGTCGATCCGCCGCCGGCGATCGCCGAACGCATCCGCCGCGAGCAGGCGCGCGTCACCGCGGCGCGGACCCGCGACGATGATCGCGCAGATTTCGCCCAGCGCTTCGCCTGGCCGGTCGAGGGCCGCATCAGCGGCCGCTTCGGCAACCAACGCGTCTACAACGGCAAGCCCGGCTCGGCGCACTCGGGCATGGACATCGCGGTCGCCGGCGGCACGCCGGTCAAGGCGCCCGCGGCCGGCGTGGTCACCTTCGCCGATGCCGACCTGTACCTGACCGGCGGCACCGTGCTGCTCGACCACGGCCACGGCGTCAGCTCCAATTTCCTGCACCTGTCGCGGATCGACGTGCGGCCCGGCGACCGGGTCGAACAGGGCCAGGTGATCGGCGCGGTCGGCGCCACCGGGCGGGCGACGGGGCCGCATTTGCACTGGGGGATGAATTGGTTCGACGTGCGCATCGACCCCCTGCTGGTACTCGAACGCAGCCGGTAAGGGTTCTGCCGCAGTTCGCCTGCACCACGCGCGGCGGCGCGTTCAGCGTCATCGGCAGCCATGTTGCTGCCTGGCGCGGTTCGACGTGCGCATCGACCCGCTTCTGGTACTCGAAAGAGCCGGGAATGGGGAATCGGGAGTCGGTAAGGCAACGGCAAAAGCTCGGCTTCCTGAGTGGAACCGCTCGCTGGATGTCCGGTCGCCCGCCTCCCGCTTCTAGCGATTCCCGATTCCCGCCTCCCGCCTCCCGCTTCTAGCGATTCCCGGCGCCACTCACCCTGGCCACCGCATCATGCGCGTGCAGGCTCTCGAAATGGGCGACACGGGCATCGAAACGGGCGATGCGCTCGTCGGCCGACAACACCGCTGCGACGCGGCGCGCGGCGTCCTCGCAGAACATCAGGTTCTCGGCGTTGAGCCGGGCGAAGGCCTGTTCATCCTCGCGTTTGACCGCGGTCTGCACCGGCGTGGCGAGTGCGGACTCGAGTGCGTCGACCAGCGCGACCAGCGGGATCTCGTCGAAGGAAGGGCGCAGCTCGACCCGGACCTCGGCGCGGCTGCGCTGCGCGTGCGGCGTGGCCGCCAGTCCGCGTTCCGACGCCAGCCATTCGCCGACCACGGCCGTCGACAGCGGCCGCGCCGTGGCGAAATCTTCGGTGAAGCGCGCGGCATTGAGCTGGCGCGACAGCGCCGCCGATGCCGGGCAGGTGCTGGAATACTCGACCGAGAACCCGAGCTCCAGGCGGAAATGGCCGCTGGCCAGCGTCGCCTCCAGCTCCACCGGATAGTTCTTCCAGCCGGCGTGGTCGCTGGCCAGCGCCGCACGCCGCAGCAGGTGCTCGTAGCGCAGGGTCACGCGCGCCGAGGTCGACAGCCCGCGCTGTGATTCCACCAGGTCCTGCAGCACGCGGCGCAGGCCGGCCGGCGTCAGCGCCTCGCCGGCGAAGGCGTCCTGCAGGCGCAGGTACAGCCGCGACATGTGGATGCCGCGCGCCTCGGCGGCGCGCAGGTCGACGGCGACGTCGACCGAAGCGGGGACGTGCACGAAGCCGCCGTCCTGGGCCGGCAGGCGCAACGGCAGGGCGATGCGCTGCATGCCCACCCAGTCCAGCGGGCGCGCGGCGAAGGCGGCGTCATCGGCGACGTCGGGCAGGATCTTGGTGGTGCGATCGTTCAAGGTGCGGGGCTCGTGGGGCGGAACGGCGGCCGACAGGGCCGCGCATAGTGTAGCGGCCATGGTCCGGGCCCCGGCGAAACACTGCGTTGTGCACGGGTGGCGCAGCGCCGGGCCGCGCGATCAGCGCCCGCCCTGCGCCGCCCGCCAGGCCAGCGGCAGGACCCGCCAGGCAGCCAGCGGGCGCGTGGGCGTTCGGTTCTCCAGGGCGCGCAGCCGCGCGTGCAGCAATGCCGCCTGGATGCGGCGCGCGCGCGACGCGCGCGCCGGGCGTGGCCATTGCCGGAGCAGCCACAGCGCCTCGGAGCCCTGGCCGGCAAGCATTGCGCGTTCGCCGACCAGGCACCGGGCCAGCACGTCGGCCTCGGCCGCCACGCGGCCCGCGTCCGCTTCGCCCTCGAGTAACGCGGTTTCGCAGGCGGCCGCCGCCCCGGCGAAGCCCGGCAGCGCCTCCAGGGTGGCCGCGGCGCCCAGTTCCCGGGTGGCCGGCAGGGTGTTCAGGGTCCGCCCCAGGGCTTCCCAGGGTGCGGCCTGCCGCTGCAGGCACGTGCCCAGCGGATGCCGGTGCGCGCCCCGGGACCAGCCCTGCAGTTCCTCCTGCCACCAGGCCAGCTTGGCCAGGCCCGGGGTCGGATCGGTGCCGTGCCAGGCGGCGTCGGCCAGTTCCTGCAGCAGCGCGAACCACGTCACGACCGTCGTGCGCCGCGGCTCCGGCACGAAGGCGCCGGCCACCTGCCATTCGGGCCAGCGCGCGCGCCATTTATCGATGAAACCGGCCGCGTCCGTTCCGCTCATGTCTTCGATCATGGCAGGTGCCGCCCGCAAACGTTCAGGCCGGACGCGCGGGAACTGCGCCGGCACCGGTCGGCGCGTGCAACCGCGGCCAGCCCGCCGGCGCCAGCAGGTCCGCCGGCGATTCGATCATCACGTCGCCGCGCCACGCCACCGGGTCGTCCTCGCACAGGCGATATCCCCAAAGCGCCACCACAGATGCCATGCCGGCCGCACGCGCGGCGATGATGTCGCGCTCGTCGTCGCCGACATAGACGCACTCGGCCGGCGCCAGGCCGATCTTGCCCGCCGCGTGCAGCAGCGGCAGCGGGTGCGGCTTGCGTTCGGCGAGCGTGTCGCCGCCGACCAGCACCGCGCAGCGCGACGCCCAGCCGAGCTGCGGCAGGATCTCGCGCGCCAGGTACTCGGGCTTGTTGGTGACGATGCCCCAGCGGCAGCCGGCCGCCTCCAACGCGGCGAGCATGGCCTCGACGCCGTCGAACGGCGCGCTGTGGCGGCCCAGCTCCTGCCGGTACACGTCGAGGAACTCGGGCACCAGATCCGGAATTTTTTCCGGCGCGATGTCCGGAAACGCGGCGGCCGCCATCGCCCGCGCGCCGCGCGAGACCCGCGGCCGCAGGTCGGCCAGCGGCATCGGCGGCAGCCCGCGATCGCCGCGCATGCGGTTCACCGTCGCCAGCATGTCGGGCGCGCTGTCGAGCAGGGTGCCGTCGAGGTCGAACAGCGCCCCGCGCGGGAAGCCGGACCCGTCCGCCGCGATCGTCGGCCCTCCCCTACCCGGCATTGCCGACCTCCGGCTTGCGCGCGCAGGCGAGATAGTTGACGTCGGTGCGCCGGCTCAGCCGCGCGGCATTGCGCCACGGTTCGTAGGCCATGCCGCTGACATCCTCAAGCTCGAGCCCGGCGGCGCGCAGCCAGGCGGCGAGTTCGGACGGACGGATGAAGTCGCGGTACTGGTGGGTGCCCCGCGGCAGCAGCCGGGCGATGTATTCGGCACCGACGATGGCCAGCGCGAACGCCGCCGGCGTGCGGTTGAGGGTCGACACGAACAACCGGCCGCCCGGGCGCAACAGGGTGGCACAGGCGGCGAGCACCGCGGCCGGGTCCGGCACGTGCTCGAGCATCTCCATGCAGGTCACGGCATCGAAGCCGCCGGGGCGTTCCTCGGCCAGGGTCTCCACCGCCTTGAGCTGGTAGTCGACCTGCACCCCGGACTCGAGGCCGTGCAGCTTCGCCACCTTGATCAGGTCCGGCGCCAGGTCGATCGCGGTCACCCGCGCGCCGGCGCGCGCCAGCGCCTCGCTCAGCAGTCCGCCGCCGCAGCCGACGTCCAGCACCTCGGCCTCCTTCAGCGCGGTCCGGGCGGCGACATAGTCCAGGCGCACCGGGTTGAGCGCGTGCAGCGGCTTCTGCGGACCTTGCGGATCCCACCAGCGGCCGGCCAGCGCGGCGAACTTGTCGAGTTCGGCCTGGCGGAAGTTCTGCGGCGAATCGGCGGACGGGGTGGCGGTCATCGGTATTCCAGTCGCTTGGGGGAGCGCGCCATGCGCGCGATGGGCGGCGCCTGCGCTCAGGCGAGCGCGCGCCCGCAGGATCAATGGTGGATGGCGGCGATCCTCTCGCGCCACTGCCGCGCATTGGCGACCAGCGCGGCGGGGTCCAGGTCGACCAGCACGCGCGCCGAGAGCCTGGCGCGGCCGGCGATCCAGACATCGCTCACCTGGTGCCGGCCGGCGGCATAGACCAGCTGCGAGAACACGTGATGCAGCGGCTGGGTCTCCAGCGCCGACAGGTCCACGCAGGCCAGATCGGCCTGTTTGCCGGGCTCGATCGAGCCGACCAGATGGTCGAAGCCGATCGCCTTCGCGCCGCCCAGCGTGGCGGCGCGCAGCGCGCTGGCGGCACCGAACGCGGCGGCGTCGTTGGCGACCGCCTTGGCCAGGATCGCGGCGGTGCGGGTCTCGCCGAACATGTCGAGGTCGTTGTTGCTGGCGCAACCGTCGGTGCCGATCGCCAGGTTCACGCCGGCCCGTTCCAGCGCGCAGACCGGACAGAAGCCCGACGCCAGCTTGAGGTTGGATTCGGGACAGTGCACCACCGACACGCCGCGCTCGGCGCACAGGTGGATCTCGGCCTCGGTCGCCTGGGTCAGGTGCACCGCGATCAGGCGGTCGTTGACCAGGCCCAGGCGGTCCAGGCGCGCGAGCGGTCGCTGGCCGTGCTTCTTCTGCGACTGCTCGACCTCCTGCACCGTCTCGTGCAGGTGCAGGTGCACCGGCAGGTCGAGCTGGTCGGCGAGCATGCGGATGCGCTCGAAATTGGCGTCGTTGACGGTGTACGGCGCATGCGGCGCGAACGCGGTGTCGATCAGCGGGTCGCCGCGCCATTGGTCGTGGACCTCGCCGGCGCGGTCGAAGTACTCGTCGTCGCTCTTCGCCCACGCGGTCGGGAAGTCGATCACCGGCAGGCCGACGCGGGCACGGAAGCCGTGGCGCTTGTAGATCGCCGCCTGCACGTCGGGGAAGAAGTAGTTCTCGTTGACGCAGGTGGTGCCGCCGCGGAGCATCTCGGCGATTGCCAGGGTCACGCCGTCGGCGACGAACTCCGGCCCGATCACCGCGGCCTCGACCGGCCAGATGTGCTGCTGCAGCCAGACCTTCAGCGGCAGATCGTCGGCGACGCCGCGCAGCAGCGTCATCGGGTTGTGGGTATGGGCGTTGACCAGGCCCGGGATCAGCGCCGCGTCCGGGCGCGACACGGTTTCCAGCGGTGCGAACCGCGCACGCGCCTCGGACGTCGGCAGCACCGCCAGGATGACGCCGTCGCGCACTGCCACGGCGTGATCGTCCAGCACTACGCCGTGCGGCTCGACCGGGACGACGTGGCCGGCTTCGATGAGGAGGTCGCAGGGTTGTGGGGTGGCTTCGGCCGTCATTGGTTCCTTCTTTGCTTGCCCGTCGTTCCCGCGCAGGCGGGAACCCATGGACCTTCAGTCTTTGCGGAGGAACAAAAGCAACGTCCATGGATCCCCGCTTGCGCGGGGATGACGCAATGGCAAGGCGTCCGCATTCGCGAACGCGCCATTGCGTCACTTCACCCGGCTGACGTATTCGCCGGACCGGGTGTCGACCTTGATCACTTCCTCCTGGCCGACGAACAGCGGTACTCGCACCACCGCGCCGGTCTCCAGCGTGGCCGGCTTGCCGCCGCCGCCGGAGGTGTCGCCGCGCACGCCCGGATCGGTCTCGGTGATCTGCAGCTCGACGAAATTCGGCGGCGTGACCTGGATCGGGGTCCCGTTCCACAGCGTGACCACGCAGTCCTCCTCGCCCTTGAGCCACTTCTCGGCGCCGGCCATGCCGGCCTTGTCGGCCTGCACCTGCTCGAAGTTCTCCGGATTCATGAAGTGCCAGTACTCGCCGTCGCTGTACAGGTACTGCATGTCGGTGTCGACCACGTCGGCGGCCTCGACCGAGTCGGTGGACTTCATGGTGACTTCCTGCACCCGCCCGGAGCGGATCAGGCGGTACTTCACCCGGGTGAAGGCCTGGCCCTTGCCCGGCTTGACGTATTCGGTGTCGGTGATGATCGCGGGCTCGCCGTTGACCAGGATCTTCATCCCGTTCTTGACGTCGTTCATGCCGTAGCTGGCCATCATTGCTCCTGCGGTGCCGCCGCGCGGGCGGATAGAATGTCGGATCGGCAGCCGAAAACCGGCCGCGGCTGAAAAACTAGCCCGACATGATACCCGCAGCCCCCCTACCGATGCAGCCGCGACGCTGGCAGCAGGCCTGGCGCGAAGCGGTGCGCGATCCCCGCGAACTGCTGGCGATGCTCGGCCTGGAGCAGGCGGCATTGCAGGTTTCGCCCGCCGCCGCGGCGCAGTTCCCGCTGCGGGTGCCGCGCGGCTTCGTCGCCCGCATGCGCCGCGGCGATCCGCACGATCCGCTGCTGCGGCAGGTATTGCCCCTGGACGAGGAGATGCGCCCGGTCGCCGGCTTCGACTTCGACGCGGTCGGCGACGGCGCCGCCCGCGCCGGCCGCGGCGTCATCCGCAAGTACCGCGGCCGCGCCCTGCTGATCGCCACCGGCAGCTGCGCGGTGCACTGCCGCTACTGTTTTCGCCGCCACTTTCCCTATGCAGAGGAAACCGCCGCCGCGGCCGGCTGGAGCGAGGCGCTCGCCACGATCCGCGCCGACGCCTCGATCGACGAGGTGATCCTGTCCGGCGGCGATCCGCTGTCGCTGGCCACGCCGAAGCTGGCCGAGCTCACCGCGGCGCTGGCCGGCATCGCCCACGTCCGCCGCCTGCGCCTGCACACCCGGCTGCCGGTGGTGCTGCCCGAGCGCATCGACGCCGGGCTCACGACGTGGCTGGCCGCCCTGCCCTGGCCGGTGGCCGTGGTGCTGCACGCCAATCACGCCAACGAGTTCGACGCCGCGGTGGATGCCGCCATGGCACGCCTGCGCGACGCCGGGGCCGCGCTGCTCAACCAGGCGGTGCTGCTGCGCGGGGTCAACGACTCGGTCGAGGCGCTGGCCGCGCTGGGCGAGCGCGGTTTCGCCGCCGGCGTGCTGCCGTACTACCTGCATCAGCTCGACCGCGTCGCCGGAGCGGCCCATTTCGACGTCCCCGACGCCCGGGCGCTGGCGCTGCATGCGGCGCTGCGCGAGCGGCAGCCGGGCTATCTGGTGCCGAAACTGGTCCGCGAGGTGGCGGGCGATGCGTCCAAACGCCCACTCTGACCGATCCGGCATGGACGCCGGAGGCGCCGGCGTGGCATAACCGTCGGCCACCGGGAGGACCGAATGCCGAAGAACCTGGACAACGCCCTGCGGCTGATGGTGGTCGACGACAGCATGGAGGACGCCGAGACCATCGTCAGCGGACTGCGCAACGCCGGCATCGCGGTGCGGCCGCTGCGGCCGGCATCCGCCGACGAACTCGCCACGATGCTCGGAAGCCAGAGCATCGACCTGGTGCTGGCTTCGCAGAAATCCAGCGCCGTGCCGCTGGCCGAGGTCGCCCAGCGCGTGCAGTCGAGCGGCAAGGACATCCCGCTGATCGCGGTGGTCGACGCCATCGACGACGACACGTTCGCCGAAACCCATGGACTGGGGGTCCGCCGGATCGCGCTGCGCGGCAAGCCGCAGCTGCTGCTGAACGCCGTCCGCGACGAGTGGGCCGACCTCGACGCCCGGCGCATGCTGCGCCGGCTGGAAGCCCGGGTACGCGAGACCGAGCGCCGCTGCGATGCGCTGATCGAGTCCTCGCGCGACCCGATCGCCTACGTCCACGAAGGCATGCATATCCGCGCCAATGCGGCATACCTGGAGATGTTCGGGCACGAATCGTTCGAGGACATCGAGGGCATGTCGCTGCTGGACATGGTCGCCCCGCAGCACCTGGAGGATTTCAAGGCGCTGCTCAAGCGCCTGGGCAAGGGCGAGCCGGCGCCGCCGCGCTACGAGCTGCAGGCGCGCGACGCCGACGGCAACGCGTTTCCGGCCTCGATGGAGTTCACGCCTGCGCAGTACGAGGGCGAGTCCTGCCTGCAGGTCGTCTTCCGGCGCGAGGAGGTCGACCCGGAACTCGCGCGGCAGGTCGAGGAACTGCGCCAGCGCGACCAGGTGACCGGCCTGCTCAACCGGCCGACCTTCCTGCGCGCGCTGGAGGACGCGGTCAGCGACGCCGCCCAGGAAGACGGGCAGCATGGCCTGCTGCTGGTGGAACCGGATCACTACCAGCGCCTGCTGCAGGAGATGGGGCTGGATGCTGCCGACGCCATGCTCGCCGCCATCGCCCAGCGGCTGCAGGGCGTGTTGGACGAACGCGCGCTGTCGGCGCGCTATTCCGAGCACCGGTTGGCGGTGCTGCTGCGCGGCGCCGACTACTCCGCCACCACGGCGTTGGCCGAGCGCATCTTGGAGGCCTTCTCCTCGCACGTGTTCACCGTCGGCGCCCACTCCAGCACGATCACCGCCAGCATCGGCGGCGTGCAGATCGGCGAGAAGATCGCCAGCCTCGGCCAGGTGCTGGCCAAGGCCGACGAGGGCGTGCACTCGTCGCTCGGCGTCGGCGGCAACCGCTACGAGATCTTCGACCCCGCCGCCACCGACCGCGCCGAGGAGGAGCACGTGCAGGCCTGGGTCGCGCGCCTGCGCGACGCGCTCGACAACGACGGCTTCGTGCTGCATTACCATCCGGTGATCAGCCTGCAGGCCGATACCGGCGCGGTCTACGAGGCGTTGCTGCGCCTGGACGCCGGCGAGGGAGAGCTGGTCAAGCCGCTGTCGTTCCTGCAGATCGCAGAGGAGCACGGCCTGCTGTGGGAGATCGACCACCACGTGACCGGCCAGGCGATCGCCCGCATCGGCGAGAGCATCCGCGCCGGCAGGCCGACGACGCTGCTGGTGGAGGTGAGCCAGGCCTCGCTGCGCGACGACAGCCTGGTGCGCTACATCGGCGAGCAGCTGAGCAGGCACAGCGTGCCCGGCGAATACCTGGTGCTGCAGCTGCCCGAGGCCAAGGTATTCACCCATCTCAAGGCCACCCAGGACTTCGCCACCGCCATCGGCAAGTACGACTGCCGGCTGGCGCTGGAACAGTTCGGCGTCGGCCTGGATTCGTTCCAACTGCTCGCTCATCTGCAGCCGCACCTGCTCAAGCTCGACCGCAGCTTCACCGAGGATCTGGTGCAGAACCCGGACAACCAGAAGCGCGTCCAGGAGATCGCCGAGAAGGCGCGCGAACTCGGCATCCGTACCATCGCCGAGCACGTGCAGGACGCGGCGAGCATGTCGATCCTGTTCTCGGCCGGGGTCGACTACGTGCAGGGCAGCTTCCTGGCCGAGCCGGGGTCGCAGATGAACTACGATTTCGAGTAGGCGCGGGAATCGGGAATCGGGAAAGGCTAACCGGCCGACGGTTCGTCATCCCAGCGCAAGCTGGGATCCATCTTGATCTTGCTGTTTCTCGAGTAGCCGCGACATCGCAACTTGGATCCCAGCTTGCGCTGGGATGACGGGCAAGAAGCAGCCAGGCTCTCCCGAGCCCCGAGCCCCGAGCCCCGAGCCCGGAGCCCGGAGCCCGGAGCCCCTTACGCCGCCACGTTCCGGCGCACCGCGTCCGACTCCGGCGGCGCGTTGCGCAACGCCGCAATCCGCTCGTCCAAGGGCGGATGGCTCATCAGCAGGCGCCTGAGGCCGGTGCCGACGCCACCGCTGATGCCGAAGGCCGCGACCTGCTTGGGCAGGGTGCTGTGTCCGTAGGTCTGCGCGAGGCGCTCCAGCGCGGCGATCATCTTGGCGCGGCCGGCCAGCCGCGCGCCGCCGGCGTCGGCGCGGAACTCGCGCCAGCGCGAGAACCACATCGCGATCATGCTGGCGAACAGGCCGAAGATCATGTCGAGCGCGAACACCACCGCGTAGTAGCCGAGCCCGGTCGAACTGCGCCCACCGCTGAGATAGCCGTCGATCACCCGTCCGACGATCCGCGCGAGGAAGATCACGAACGTGTTCAGCACGCCCTGCAGCAGCGCCATGGTCACCATGTCGCCGTTGGCCACGTGCGAGACCTCGTGCGCGAGCACCGCTTCCGCCTCGTCGCGGTCCATCGCCCGCAGCAGTCCGGTGGACACCGCCACCAGGGCACTGTTGCGCCTGGCGCCGGTGGCGAAGGCGTTGATCTCGGGCGCGTCGTACACCGCGACCTCGGGCATGCCGATGCCGGCGTCCCGCGCCTGCCGCTGCACGGTGGCGACCAGCCAGCGCTCGGTCTCGTTGCGCGGCTGCTCGATCACGTGCGCGCCGGTGAAGCGCTTGGCGGTCCACTTCGACAGCGCCAACGAGACGAAGGCGCCGCCGAAACCGAAGACCGCCGCGAACAGCAGCAGCCCGGCGTTGGTCGCCGGATTGATCCCGAAGATCGCCATGACGATGCTGACCAGCGCCAGCACCGCGAGATTGGTGGCAAGGAACAAGGCGATACGTTTGAACATGGCAGGGATTCCGTCCGGGCGCGGGAGCGCCCTACCCGCTGTCCAGTGTGGTTGCGATCGATGAAATTCAAGTGACCCGCGCCAGGCAGTCCTTTCCGCCGCAGTGAAGAATGGGCCGTCGCCACGGGCGGTGTCAGTGAATCGCCCCGCCGGCGCGTCAGGTAACCTTCGCAGTCGCGATGCACACCGCCCCCGCCACTCCCGCCGCCGCTCCGTACCGCGGCCGCTTCGCGCCCTCGCCGACCGGCCCGCTGCATTTCGGCTCGCTGCTGGCGGCGATGGGCAGCTGGCTGCTGGCGCGCCATGCCGGCGGCGAATGGCGGGTGCGGATCGAGGACCTGGACCCGCCGCGCGAGATCGCCGGCGCGGCCGAGGCGCAACTGCGCAGCCTGCACGCCTTCGGCCTGGCGCCGGACGGCGAGGTGCTGCGCCAGAGCGCGCGCGGCGAGCTCTATGGCGCTGCGCTCGACCGTTTGCTGGCCGCCGGCGACGCCCTCGTCTGCCATTGCAGCCGCAGCGGCCTGGCGGCCGGCGGCGGCGTGCACCACGGCTGCATCGTCGGTGCGCTGCGCACCGATCCCGCGGTCCGGCTGCGGGTGCCGCCCGGCACCCGGATCGCCTTCGACGACCTGCTGCAGGGTCGGGTCGAACAGGACCTGTACGCCGAGGTCGGCGACTTCGTGCTGCGCCGGGCCGACGGCTGCTGGGCCTACCAGCTGGCGGTGGTGGTCGACGATGCCGCGCAAGGCATCACCGACGTGGTCCGCGGCGCCGACCTGCTCGACTCGACCCCGCGGCAGATCTTCCTGCAGCGCAGGCTCGGGCTGTCCACGCCGCGCTACGCACACCTGCCGCTGGTGCTCGATGCCGACGGGCGCAAGCTGTCGAAATCGCTGGCGGCCGTGCCGGTGGACGACGACGAGCCGCTGCCGGCGCTGCGCGCGGCATGGCGCGCGCTGGGGCAGGCGCCGTCCGTGGTCGCCGCCGCGGGCACGCCGGCGCAGCTGCTGGATGCGGCCCTGCGCGCCTTCGATCCGGCCCGGATCCCGCGCCGGCACGAGCTGTCGCTCGCCGCATTGCACAACACCGATGTCGCGGCCGCCCCATAGAATGCGGTCCCTGGTCCTTGGGACCCGGCCTGCGCATTCGCATCACATTCCGGGAGGCATGGCATGACCACACGCGTGGCACTGGTCACCGGTGGAACCGGCGGCATCGGCACCGCGATCTGCAAGCGGCTGTTCGACTCCGGCCACAAGGTGGCGACCAATTACCGCAACGCCGACAAGGCCATCGCCTGGCAGACGCGGATGAAGGAAGGCGGCTGCGAGGTCGCGCTGGCCAAGGGCGACGTGTCGTCGCCGGAGGAGGCCGAGGCGATGGTGCGGGAGGTCGAACGCCAGCTCGGGCCGGTCGACATCCTGGTCAACAACGCCGGCATCACCCGCGACGGCACCTTCCACAAGATGACCGCGCAGCAGTGGCAGGAGGTCATCAACACCAATCTCAACTCGGTGTTCAACGTGACCCGTCCGGTCATCGAAGGCATGCGCGGGCGCAAGTGGGGCCGGATCGTCCAGATCAGCTCGATCAACGGCCAGAAGGGCCAGTACGGCCAGGCCAACTACGCGGCGGCCAAGGCCGGCATGCACGGCTTCACCATCTCGCTGGCGCAGGAGAACGCGCGCTTCGGGGTCACCGTCAATACCGTCTCGCCCGGCTACATCGGCACCGAGATGGTGATGGCGGTCCCGGAGGCGGTGCGCGAGAAGATCGTGGCGCAGATCCCCACCGGCCGGCTCGGCACACCGGAGGAGATCGCCTACGCGGTGTCGTTCTTCCTGCCGGAGGAGGCCGGCTGGATCACCGGCGCCAACCTGTCGGCCAACGGCGGGCAGTACATGGGGTGGTAGGTATTCCGCCCCTGCAGGCACGTGAATACGACGACCTTGCAAGCCTTGCCGCGCTGCGCCATGCTGCGCGGCAACACGGCTAGAGCCTTTGCTCCATGAGCGCAATCCGCGTCATCAAGAAATACCCCAACCGCCGTCTCTACGACACCGAGATTTCGAGCTACATCACCATCGAGGACGTACGCCAGCTGATCGTCGACGGCGAGTCCTTCGAGGTACGCGATGCCAAGACCGGCGACGATCTGACCCGCCAGGTCCTGCTGCAGATCATCGCCGAGCACGAACAGGACGGGCAGCCGATGCTCTCGACCCAGCTGCTCAGCCAGATCATCCGCTTCTACGGCGATTCGCTGCAGGGTTTCATGGGCACCTATCTCGAACGCTCGATGCAGACCTTCCTCGAACAGCAGCAGCAGTTCCGGCAGCAGATGGGCGGCCTGCTCGACCAGACCCCCTGGTCGATGATGAACAAGCTCACCGAGCGCAACATGGAGCTGTGGCAGGAGTTCCAGCGCAACCTGACCGGCAGCGTCGGCCAGAAGCCTTCGGAGCGCCCGCCCTCCGGCGACAAGCGCGGTCGCTGAGCCGCCGTGCCGCTGGACAAGCGAACCGCCGTGGTCACCGGCGGCATCGGCGGGCTCGGCACCGCGATCTGCACCGCCCTCGCCCGCGCCGGCCGGCACGTGATCGCCGCCGATCTCGGCGGAAACGCCGAGCGCATCGCGCGCTTCGAACAGGACGTGCGCGGACTCGACGTGCGCTTCGCCGCGCTCGACGTCTCCGACTTCGAGGCCTGCGCCGCGCTGGTGCGGGAGGTCGAGACGCGACACGGCGCGCTCGACATCCTGGTCAACGCCGCCGGCATTACCCGCGACGTCACCCTGCGCAAGATGGAAACGGTGCAGTGGGAGGCGGTGATGAACGTGAACCTCGACGGCGTGTTCCACATGTGCCGGCACGCGGTCGAGGGCATGGCGACACGCGGCTTCGGCCGCATCATCAACATCAGCTCGGTCAACGGCCAGACCGGCCAGTTCGGGCAGACCAACTACTCCGCCGCCAAGGCCGGCATGCACGGCTTCACGATGGCGCTGGCGCGCGAGGTGGCGCGCAAGGGCGTCACCGTCAACTCGGTGTCTCCCGGCTACTGCGAGACCGCACTGGTGACGGCGATGCCGCAGGCGATCCGCGACGGCATCGTCGCCCAGGTGCCGGTCGGCCGGCTCGGGCGCCCGGACGAGATCGCACGCGCGGTCCAGTTCCTCGCCGCCGACGACGCCGGCTTCGTCACCGGCGCCAACCTGCCGGTGAACGGCGGGCTGTTCATGAGCTTCTAGTCCGGGCGGGATTCGGGCTCGAAGGCATCACGGAACCACCGCGACCTATCCCGCGCCTGCCGGGTGCCTTGGACACCAAGCGAGTATCGGGGAGCGACTGGCCAAGGCACCCGGCAGGCGCCCCGCGGCTTTCGTCGCTCTTCCTGCGGGATAGATCGAAGCCTGCCACAGGAGATCACCGGAAGTATCCGCTCGCCTCTCGTCGCGAGATTACAAGTCGCCCTGCCCGCAGAAGCGCTGGCGGTACTCCATCGCCTTCGGCATCAACCCCTGCAGGTTCTGGATACGGGTACCGGGATTCGGATGCGTCGATGAGAACTCGGGCGGCGCCTGCCCGCCGGCGGCACCCATGCGCTCCCACAGCGGAACCGCCTGCTGCGGATCGAAGCAGGCCGCCGCGGCCAGCATCAGCCCGACCTCGTCGGCCTCGGTCTCGTGCTTGCGTGCGTACGGCAGCAAGTAGCCGTAGCCCATCGCCGCCATCACCATTTGCTGCTGCTGCGGATCCATCCCGCTCAGCGCGCCCGCCATCTGCCCCATCTGGCTCAGCTTCTGCTGCGCCATGCGCTGGGCGCCGTGGCGCAGCAGCGCGTGGGCGATCTCGTGCCCCATCACCACGGCCATGGCGTCGGCGTTCTGCGCCACCGGCACCAGCCCGGTGTACACCGCCATCTTGCCGCCGGGCAGGCAGAAGGCATTCGCCTGCTCGGAATCGATGACGTTGACCTCCCACTCGAACCCCTGCGAGAACCGGCTCGGCTCGAGACCGTGCTCGGCGGCCAGGGCCGCCTCGACCTCATCGACCTTGTCCACCAGGCGCCCGGCGATGTCGCGGATCTGGCGCGAGACCTCCGCGTCCGCGGGCAGCGGCCGCTCCTGCGCAAGGATCTCGCGGTAGGCCTGCAGCCCGAGCGCCTTCTCGTCGTCGGCGGACAGGCTGCGGTCGATCAGCACGCTCTGCCCGGTTACCGGATCGACGCTCTGGTTGGAGAACCAGTAGTACGCGCCGTAGCCGGCGAACAGCAGCAGCACCCACAGCCGCAAGCCGCCGCCGCGGCGCCGTCCGGCTGCCGGCTGGCGCCGGCCGAAAGGATCCTGTCGCATCCCGAACTCCTCCAAGACCGCGCCGGTCGGGCGCGCCGATATCGCCGAAAGTATCCGCTACAACTCCCGCATCACCCGGAACCCGATGCGGGCATTGGTGGTGTCGCGCGCCGCCGGCGCACGCCAGGCCGGGCGGGTCTGCTCCGGCGCGCTGGCCCAGGAGCCGCCGCGGATCACGTACGTCCGGCACCCGGGATTGATCCAGGGCGCGGCGTCGCGCGGCGCGCGGCGGTAGCTGGCATGCCAGCAGTCGGCGACCCACTCGCTGACGTTGCCCGCCAGGTCGTGCAGCCCCCAGCGATTGGGCGCGAAGCTGCCGACCGCGGCCGGCCCCCAATGGCCATCGTCGTAGCCCGCGAAGGCGTTGCTCCAGCTGCGTCCGCCGGGCGAGCGGTCCAGCCCGCCGGTGAAATTGCCGGCCGATTCCGGCGGCGCCCCCTCGCCCCACGGAAACGCGTCCCCGCTGCCCGCGCGCAACGCGTACTCGAACTCGGCTTCGCTGGGCAGGCGGTAGCGCTCGCCGCTTTCCTCCGCCAGCCATTCGGCGTAGGCCTCCACATCCTGGGCGCTGACGTGCAGCACCGGCATGTCGTCGCTGGCGGTCGCGCCCACGTAGTCCGACTGCCAGTCGGCGCCGCTGCGGCGCACGAAGTTGCCGCTGCGCTCGTCATACACCATCGAGAAGCCGCGCCGCACGGCGCGGGTCCGGTAGCCGGTGGCATTGACGAAGCGGCGGAACTCGCCGACGGTCACCTCGTGCGCCGACAGCGCGAAGCCGCGATCGAAACGGATGTTGCGCTGCGGCCGCTCGCTGTCGCTGGCGCCGCCCTCGCCCTCGGGCGCGCCCATCGTGAACGCCCCGTGCGGCACCACCACCATGCGCGGTCCGCGCGCGCCGCTCTGCAGCGCATCGGTGAACCCCTGCCCGGGCCGGAACAGGCCGTAGTGCACCGCCAGGCTGATGCGTTCGCGCAGGTCGGACGCGGCGGGATCGCCGGGCTCGGCGATCAGCAGCAGTTCGGCCAGGATCTCACGCGCCTTGGCGATGCCGTCGAACCCGCGCAGGGCGGCGAGCCCCTGGTCACGCAGGCTGGCGATGCGGGCAGTGCGCAGGCGCTCGATCCGCTCGCGCGCATCGGGCACGGTGGCGCTCTCGGGCCGGACCAGTGTGGCGTGGCCGAGCCATTGGCCCGCGGTGTCGAAATCACCGCGCCCGGCCGCCTCTTCGGCGCGCCGGATCAGCCCGCTTTCCACCGCGGCCAGGTTCTGCAGCGCACGCGGCTGCTCCGGCTGCAGCTCCAGCGCCTCGCGCAACCTGGCGAGGGCGCCGCCGCCGGACTCGCCGTAGCGGCCCTCCGCGAGTTCGGCCTCCGCCTCGCGATTCAGTTCCCACAGGCGGTCGGCCCGGTCCACCCTCTGCAGATAGGCCCGCACCGGCGCATCCTCCGGCCAGACCGTACGCGCCACCGCGGCCACGCGACGCGCCTCGCGCAAAGCCACGAAGTCGTCGCCGCTGTCGGCCAGCGCCCGCTCGCCCTCGTCCAGCAGGCGTTGCCGCGAACGCTGCAGCCCCTGCACGGCGGCCTTGTCCTTCGGGTCCTGTTCGAGCAGCGCCAGGTACAGCGGGATCGCGGCTTCGGCGTCCTCGTACAGATGCCCTTCCTCGAGTGCGGAGCCGGCTTGTTCGCGGGTCTCGTCCAGTGCCTCCGGGTCGAGCTCCGCCTGCGGTCGTCGCCAGGTCAGGCTGTCGGCGATGCGGTCGTCGCCGCTGACCGTGACACTGCCGCGGCGCTCACGTTCGGCTGCCTGTTCGGCCGCCTGCGCATCCGCGTCCCCGGCGTCGCCGCCATCGCGCGAACAACCGGAGCTCAGCGTCAGCAGCAGGACGACGACAGATATGAGCGCGCGCAACCGACGGCGCCGCGCCGCTTGACCTTGCAGGCAGCAAGGCGCTGCGCGGCGCAACACCACCTGGCGGCCATTGGGAAGCAACGCGGCATACGCCATAAGTGTTAACAGGCCCTAGGACGACAAGCCCATGTTACGCGACGGTAGGCCGGGGACCGGCGGCACGTCAATCGCACCGGCCGGCGCGAATGCATCACCGCGACCTGCTAGTCTCCTGCGCCATGCCCCTCAACGTACCGCAGTGGATCGCCGATCCCTCCACCCTGAACGCCCGTCTGTCCGCGCATCCCGCGCGTGTCGGCCTGGATACCGAATTCATCCGCGAACGCACCTACTGGCCGCGGCTCGCACTGGTGCAGGTGGCGATCGATGACGACATCCTGCTGATCGATCCGCTCGCGCCGGGGATCGCCGAGGCCCTGCGGCCGCTGCTCACCGACCCGTCGGTGCTCAAGATCATGCACAGCGCCGGCGAGGACCTGATCGCCTTCGGGCACGCCTGCGGCGCGGTGCCGGCGCCGCTGTTCGATACCCAGATCGCCGCCGCACTGGGCGGCATCGCCGCCGGCGTCGGCTACCAGCGCCTGGTGCAGGAGCTGACCGGCGTCGCCCTGGCCAAGGGCGAGACCCGTTCGGACTGGCTGCAACGACCGCTGTCGCCGGCGCAGCTGGAGTACGCGGCGGACGACGTACGCCACCTGTTCGTATTGCACGACACGCTGGCGGAGCGGCTGGAGACGCTCGACCGCCGCGAATGGTTCGACGAGGATTGCCGGCGCCTGCTCGCCGTCGCCGCGGACGAACCCGAGCGCTGGCCGCACCTCGCGCTGCGCACCGCGCAGTTCCTCGACGAGGCAGCCAGGCACCGCCTGCTGCGCCTGTTGCGCTGGCGCGACCGCTGGGCGCGCGAACGCGACCGTCCGCGCAGCTGGGTGCTGGACAACGAGCTGGCGGTGCTGCTGGCGCGCGATCCGCCGCCCGACCAGGCCGGCGTGCAGCGTGTGCTCGACAGCCATCCGAAGGCCTCGCGCAAGCTGGCCGAGCCGATGTGGCAGGCGCTGCAGACGCCGCTGCCGGACGAACACGAGGCACCGCCCCCGAGCGACGACGTCGATCGCAAGGCCCTGCGCAGCCTGCAGGACGCGGTGGCCGCGCGCAGCGCCGAGCTCGGCCTGCCGGACGGCGTGCTCGCCTCGCGGCGTTGGCTCGAACGGCTGCTGCAGCACAGCGACTGGCCGCCGGCCCTGTCCGGCTGGCGACGCAGGGAACTCGAACCGGCGCTGCTGCCGCTGCTCTCGGCCGCCGCGGACATCCAGGCCGCCGACGAAGCGGGGTGAACTGCGGCGCACTATTGACGGTCCATCGACCGACCCGCGCAGATGCGTCACTCCGCAGTCCCGAACGCCCGCTCGGCAATGGCGGTGGCGCCGGCGATGAACGCCGATTCGGCATCGACCGCATCGATCACCACGCCTTGGCTGCCGGCATCCGCCAGCGCCTCACGCCAGGCCGCGCACAGCACCGGCGCGCCGAGCAGCGCGATGGTCCGGCCGGCGACCGCATCGCGCCAGTGCGCCAATGTCTCATCCACCACGACCCCGAGCAGGAACAGCAGCCGTGACCGCGCGGAACTGCCGGCGACGCGTTCCAGCAGCCGGGTACAGAATGCCGCGCGCGGCAGTCCGGAACGCGCGCGTTCGCGCATGCCCGCACGGAAGGCGTCGAGGTCGCCCGCTTCCAGCCGCGGCGGCAACGCCGCGTCGATGCTCGCGGCCAGCACGGTCTGCGTGCGCAGCGCGTGCAACAGTTCGCCGCTCAGCGTCGTGGTGCAGGAAGCGATGCGCACGTCGGCATCGACTTCCACCTGCTTCCAGTGCGAGCCCACGCTCAGCGCGAGGCCCGGAAGCGGCAATCGCCCGGTCCGTACCAGGCCCAGGCAGACCGCCTCCTCGCCACGCATCACGTCCACCTCCGCCAAATCCGACAGGCCGGGCTCGAGCGGCCCGCAGCGCACGCCGGGCACCAGCAGGATCGGCAGCGGCGACGCCTCCGGCAGCGACAGCGTTCGGACGTTCCGCGCCAACTCGTCGATGCCGGCCGGGGCCGCGACGTGGGGCACTTCCGCCAGTCCCAGCGGCGAGGTGATCATTCCGGCAGCGGCCACGTAGCGCGGATCCCATCGCGACGTTCGCGCATCGGCCTCAGCCGATGCCTCGCGCAGCAGGTCGCGCACCGCGCCGACCAGCCGCGCGTTGTTGCCGTCGCGTGCCGAGTCGCGTGCGCCGATCATGGCGCTGCCGCGCGCGAGCACGACATCGCCGTCGACCGCCCACACGCGGGTCGTCGTGGTCCCGCCATCGATGACCAGCCGCTGCCCGCTCCCGGAGCCACGCTCGTTCATCGCGCCGCCTCCGCGAACGCCCGCGCGCGCGCCGCGAGGGCGGCCGTGTCGATGCCTTGCGCGAGATCGCGGCCCAACAACTCGGAACCGGCACCAAGCGCCCACGCGCCCGCATCGCGGTAGGCGCGGGCGAGTTCGGGAGTGACGCCGCCTGTCGGCACCAGGCGCACGTCGCCGAGCGGCGCGCGTACCGCATGTACGAACGCCGGACCGAGCGCCTGGGCCGGGAACAGCTTGACCGCCTGGGCGCCGGCGTCGATGGCTTCGACGATTTCCGACGGCGTCTGGCAGCCCGGGATCGCCACCAGTCCCAGCGATACCGCTGCGGCGATGACCGCCGTGTCGCGGTTCGGGGACACGATGAACGTGGCGCCCGCATCGGCGGCGCGCCTGGCCTGTTCCACGGTAAGCACCGTGCCTGCGCCGATCGCCATGCGCCCGGCGCAGGCCTGCACCAGGTGCCCGATACGCGAGAACGCGTCCGGGGAATCGACGGTCAGTTCCAGCGCGGTGATCCCGGCATCGGCGAGCGTGTCGGACAACACCTGGTCGGCATCGCCGGCGTCACCGCGCAGGATCGCGACGATGCGGCCGGCCTCGATCAGGTCCAGGGTGGCGTTGGCGGATTCGGCATGCATTGCGGGCTTCTTGTCGATGGTGTGCAGGGGTTCGAGGAAACGGCGCGGCCGGTCAGTGCAATTCGCCACCGGGCCCGACCCAGCTCACCTCGGGCGCGCCTTCGAACACGGTGGCCTCGAGCGTGGTCTCCAGCGACTGGCCGGCATCGAGCGCCAGCGCGGTGCCGCGCTCGGAGGCCGCGGCGAGCGACGGCAGGTCGCAGGCCGGCTCCAGCGCCAGCAGGTGCGGCGTGCCGTACCACGGGTAGTCCGGCGCGCCGCCCCACACCTGCCACATCCCGAGCATCGGGAACACGGCGGTGTCCCAGCGCAACGCGAACCCGACCCGGCGCATCGGATTGACGATCGCGAACCAGCCGCCGGCCAGCGCGTCGAGGCGGATGAAATCGTGCGATCCGGCGCCGTCGTCCGGCATCACCGAAAGATCGAGCTCGGCGCCGCCGGCCGCCGCTTCGAGCCGCGGCCATGCCTTGCGCTGCGCGGCGGCGACGCGCGCGCCGGCCGGCACCGCGGCGCCGACCGAGGCCGTGCACGCGGGCAGATGGATGCGGGTGCCCGGTTCCACCAGCGGCCAGCCGAAGGTCGGATGATGGCCCCACAGGAATTCGATCCGCTGCCCGGCCTCGCTGGTCACCCGTTCGTCGATCCGGATCGTGCCGCTGTCGCCCTGCAGGCTCATGGCGCGCTCGACCAGCAGCGGCAGGCGGACCAGGCGGGTGCGGAACACGACCCGGATGCCGTCGGCATCGTCGCGTTCGATCCGGTAGTCCCATGGCAGCAGCGTGGCTTCGCCGTGATGGCCGTACTCGGCGCCGCGATGGGTACAGGGCTGCGGCCCGTTCGGCAGCATCTCGTACCAGCCGCCGGGAAAGTATTCGCGGAAATGGCCGCCCGCCAGCGGGCTGCTGAAGCGCAGGTGTTCGTCGGGCCGCAAGCCGTGGCGCGAACGCCACAGGCATTCGACGTCGAGCGGCTTGTACAGGCACTCGATGATGTCCGCACCCTTGTCGGCGGCGATCACCAGGCGGACGCGGGCGTTCTCCATCGAAACGCAGCGATGGCCGCGATAAACGAATTCGCGGATACGGCAACCGAAATTGCGCTCCTGGTCGAAGGCGAGCGGACCCATCAGGACCGGCGCGCGGCGCGCGGCGCCGGCGGCTTGCCGGCGGAGCGAACGAAAACGGAAGCGGTCTGCATGCGGGTCTGCCCTCCAAGGCAGCGACGGGGGCGGCCGTCGGCGCAGACGGCGTGGCACGGCGCCACAGACACTAGTCCAAACCCCATCATTTGTAAAGTCTAATATTTCAGATTTCTAATTTTACAATTCAGACAGAACGTGGCAGGCTTCGCCGCATGAACACACTGCCCCGACTGACCCGCACGCGCGCCAGCGATTCGGTGCTGGACATGCTCCGCGACGGCATTCTCGCTTCCACCTTCCGTCCCGGCCAGCGCCTGGACGTAAAGGCATTGGCCGACCAGCTCGGGGTCAGCCCGACCCCGGTCAAGGACGCGATCAACCGCCTCGCCGCCGAAGGCCTGATCGAGATCCGGCCGCGCAGCGGCACCTTCGTCGCCGAGATCACTCCGGAGATGGTCGGCGAGATCTTCGAGATCCGGCGCGCGCTCGAATGCCTGGCCGCGGAAGCCGCGGTGGCGCGGCTGACGCCGGAACTGCTGGAAGCCTTCACCGACCTGGCCCGGCAACTGGAACGCCCGGTCACGTCGGAGGCCGAGCGCATGCGGCACGAGCAGGCGAACGTGGCCCTGCACATGCTGATCGTGGAGTCGTCGGGCAACCAGCGGCTGATGGAGATCTATCGCAGCCTCAACGCCCATCTCACGATCGCGCGCATCCACTCGCGCCGGCGCCCGGAAGCGCACCGGCTCGAGCAGGAGCTGCAGGAACACCGGGCGATGCTAGACGCGCTGCAGCAACGCGATGCGCCGCGCCTGGTGCAGGTGCTGGGCGATCACATCCGCCGCGCCGGCCACGACCTGGTCGAGGACGTGCTGCACGCGCGCGAGAAGGAACAGGCGTAGTGATCCGCAGGATCGCACGCGTCAGCGCCCGTGCGTTGCGGATCCCGCGCGACGTCGCCGAGTCGCGCGGCACCGCCGGCACGCCGGCCGCGCTGGGCGATGCGGCCGGCGCGCGCTATCGCTGGGCCGGGCACTACCGCACCGTCTACGCCGCCGACCATCTGGAGACGGTGCTGGTCACGGTGGAGACCAACGACGGACTGGTCGGCTGGGGCGAGGCGCAGGCGCCGGTGGCGCCGGAGGTCACCCGCAGCGTCATCGACACCCTGCTCGGCCCGCTGCTGGTCGGCGAGGACGCGCTGGCGCCGGAAGCGATCTGGGACCGGCTGTACGCGGCGATGCGGGTGCGCGGCCACACCGGCAGCTTCCTGCTCGACGCCATGGCCGGGATCGACCTCGCCATCTGGGACCTGTGCGGCAAGGCCTTCGGGCAGCCGGTCCATCGCCTGCTCGGCGGTCCGTGCCGGACCACCCTGCCCTGCTATGTCTCCGGCCTCGGCGGCGACTCCACCGCCGCGCGCGTCGACGAGGCCCGCGGCTGGGTCGAATCCGGCGCCGAGGCGTTCAAGCTGTTCATGGCCGGCGACCCCGACGACTGCCTGGCCGACCTGGACGCATTGCGCGGCGCGCTCGGCGCGGATATCGAACTCTACGTCGATGCGCTCTGGCGCTTGGATGCGCGCAGCGCGCCGCGGTTCGCCGCGGCGCTGGAAGCGCGCGACGCCGGCTGGCTGGAAGCGCCGCTGATGCCCGAGGACGTCGCCGGTCACGCCCGCCTGGCCGAACGCACCCGCGTGCCGCTGGCGATCGGCGAGAGCTACCGCACCCGCTTCGAGCTGCTGCCCTTCTTCGAGCGCGGCGCGGTCGGCGTGCTGCAGCCCGACCTTGGCCGATCCGGCCTGACCGAGAGCCGCAAGCTCGCGGTATTGGCCGATACCCACCACGTCCCGGTCGCGCCGCACGTCAGCATCGGCCTCGGCCCGCAGCTCGCCGCCGGCCTGCACCTGGCGGCCGCGACACCCAACTTCGCCCGCCTGGAATGCAATCCGCGCGTGCAGGCCATCGCCAACCGCTTCCTGCGTTCGCCGCTGCCGGTCGGCGTGGCCGGCCTCGCCGCGCCGGATGCGCCCGGTCTCGGCATCGAGATCGACGAGGCCGCGATCGCCCCGTTCGTTCTCTGATGCAAGGAGCATCGCGCATGCCACAGCCTGCAACCGCCCGCTCCGAGGGCGCTCGCTTCGAGGGAGTCTGCTTTGAGGGGGTGTTCCCGATCGTCAACACCACGTTCCGCGAGGACGGCAGCATCGACCTCGACAGCCAGCGGCGGCTGGTGCGGTTCCTGCTCGATGCCGGCGCGCACGGGCTGGGCCTGTTCGGCAACGCCAGCGAGGGCTACACGCTCGGCGCGGACGAACGCCTGCAGCTGCTGCGGGCGATCGTGCGCGAGGTCGACGGCCGGGTGCCGGTGATCGTGAGCAGCGGCCATACCGGCACCGACCTTGCGGTCGCGTTGAGCCGCGAGGCCGAGGCCGGCGGCGCGGACGGGCTGATGATCATGCCGCCGCATCTCATGAAGCCGGATGCGGAGGGCGTGTTCCATTATTTCCGCGCGATCAGTGACGCGGTCCGCATCCCGATCATGGTGCAGGACGCACCGCTGATGAGCGGCGTCCCGATCGGCGCGCCGCTGATCGCGCGCATGGCCCGCGAACTCGAGCGCGTCCGCTACGTCAAGGTGGAAGCGCCACCGACCGCGCCGAAGATCAGCGCGATTCTCGAGGGCACCGACGCGCCGCCGGTGCTGTTCGGCGGCCTCAACGGCCAGTTCCTGCTGGAGGAGCTCGATCGCGGCGCGGTCGGCACGATGCCCGGCAGCGACCTGACTGCCGCTTTCGTCGCCATGTGGGACCTGTGGCGTGCCGGCGACCGCGCCGGTGCGCGCCGCGAGTTCGCGCGCTACCTGCCGCTGATCCGCTACGAACTGCAGCCCGGGCTCGGCGTCGCGGTGATGAAGCACAACCTGGTCGCGGCCGGCGTCATCGCCAGCGCGCGCGTGCGCCATCCGACCCGCGAACTCGACGCCGCCGGCCTGCGCGAGATCGGAGAACTGCGCGCGGATTTGCCGCAAGAGGCGCTCGGCTGGGCGTGACCCGGCCCGCATACGCGACTCCAATCCCCATCGAAACGGAGACACCGATGCCGCCACGCCACCGACTCCCGGCGATCGCGCTGGTGCTCGCCACGGCTGCGCCCACCAGCGGCGCCGCGACCGCGACCGCACACACGATCGAGGCCCGTCGCGATGGGATCACGCTCGCCGCGCCCGACGGCGCGCGCGCGGTGTTCGCGATGAGGTTCTGCGTGCAGCGCACGCCGACGGATCCCGCGCCGGAACTGCGGCCGGCCGCGCTCGGCACGCGCTACAACGTCGTGACCTGGCTTGCCGGGAATGCCGGTGACGCGGGCCTGGCGCAGGTCGCCGGCGACGCCAGCCAGGTCGGCGACGGCTTCGATCCGGACATCCTGCAGGGCGATGCCGGCGGGCGCACGGCCGACGTCTTTGCCGCGGCACCGAGGACCTGCGTCGATGCCGACGGGGTAAGGCCGACGCCGGATGGCGGCCATCGCTGGACGTTCCCGGAACAGGCCGCGTTCGCGATCGAGGCCGTGCTGTCCCCGGGCGGCGGCGGCGGCGCCATGCCGCCTGCCCTGCGTTACACGCTGCGCGCGAAGCAGCCCGGCTTCTATTCGGTCGCCTACATGGGCGCGCCGTCGCATGCGCCGGTCGACGCCGATGCGTTCTTCCAGCCGCTGGTGTGGACCGAGAAGCGCTTTCCCGACAGCAGCTACCTGACCCTGGCCTTCCGGGCGACCCTGCCCTCGACGCTGGTCGAGCATGATGGACAGGTCGAAGGCGTGGTGGTCGACGCAGCGGAGTTCCCGTTCGACCCGCTACCGGTGTTCCGCAACTCGCGCTTCGGCATCGCCCTGCGCGACCCCGACGGTCGCGCGCGACCGATGGTGTTCGCTCCCGTGCTCGGCGCCCCCGGCTCGCGGCTCGACGCCGGCGACGAGTTCTCGTTCACGCTGCGGCCGCTGGTGCACCGTGGCGACATCACCGCGGCCTACGAGTACGCCGCGCGCCGGCTCTATGGGTTCCACGACTACCGGCACAACGCGCTGTCGTCGCTCAACCGCACCCTGGAGCGGATCGTCGACTACGGCATGAGCCCGTGGTCGCAGTTCCGCGCCGAGGACAAGGGCGCGAGCTACGAGACCGATGCGCCGGGCACGGTCAAGAACGTCTCGTCGCTGAATCCGCTGGACCTGGCGCTGGTCACCGACGACGACGCGATCTGGCGCCTGCGCGCGAAGCCCACCATCGAGTACATGGTGTCGCGCGAGAAATACCTGTTCACGATCGACGAGGAACAGAAGATCCAGTTCCCGTCGTACACGCTCAAGGGTCCCGCCGCCCCGGTCTCCGAGCTGGCCGCGCTGCACCGGATCTTCCGCGGCGCGTCGCCGGCGTTCCTCGCCCTCGCGGAGGAGGAATACGGGCGCTCGCGGGTGCGCAACCTCGACGTCAGCGAGCGCGGCGACACCTGGCAGAACAGCCTCGCGCTGTACCGCGCGACCGGTCGCCGGCACTACCTGGACGCGGCGGTCCGCGGCGCCGACGCCTACCTGCGCGAACGCGTGGAACGGCCGCAGCAGGAATTCGCGGGCGTGCACGGCGAAGAGCCGTTCTTCTGGACCCAGTTCGTGCCCGATTTCGCCGCGCTGATGCAGCTCTACGACGTCACCGCCGAACGCCGCCACCTCGAGGCCGCCCACCGCGCCGCGCGCGCGTTCACCCTGTTCGTGTGGTTCGCGCCGGCGATCCCGGACGCCGAGGTCCTGGTCAACCCCGGCGGCAAGGCGCCGCTGTACGGCTATCTCGCCGGCAAGGGCCATCCACGGATGCCGGCCGCCGAGGAGCGCGTCCCCGCATGGCGGCTGTCGGAAATCGGACTGACCCCGGAATCGTCCGGCACCAGCAGCGGCCACCGCGGCATCTTCATGGCCAACTGGGCGCCGTGGCTGCTGCGGATCGCGGAACACATGGACGACTCCTTCCTGCGCGACGTGGCGCGCTCGGCGGTGGTCGGCCGCTACACCAACTTCCCCGGCTACCACATCAACACCGCGCGCACGACGATCTACGAGAAGCCGGACTACCCGCTGCGCGATCCGAAGTCGCTGAGCGTGAACTCGTTCCACTTCAACCACGTCTGGCCGATGGCGTCGATGCTGCTCGACTACCTGGTCAGCGATGCAGACGCGCGCTCCAACGGCGCGATCCGCTTCCCGGCGGAGTTCATCGAAGGCTATGCCTACCTGCAGAACCGCGCCTACGGCGGCCAGGTCGGCCGCTTCTACGGCCATGACGACGCCGTGCTGTGGATGCCGAAGGGCCTGCTGCAGGCCGACTCGGTCGAGCTCAACTTCGTCACCGCGCGCAGCGAGGACAACACCCGCCTGTACGTGGCACTGATGAACGAAGCGGACATGCCGGTCACCAGCGCGGCGCGGCTCGACCTCGCGCGGCTGCCGGGCCTGGCGGGCAGGGCGTTGCACGCGGCCGATGTGCATGGCACCGGCGGCATCGCCATCGACGACGGCCGGTTCCAGGTGACGGTTCCCGCGCGTGGCCTGGTTGCATTCACTGTCGCCGGGGTCGGCATCCGGCCCGGATTGCAGGCGAGGATCATGGCCGCCAGCCCCGACTCGGCCTGGCGGCAGCCCATGGCACGGATCGATGAGCCCGCAGCGCGCGGCATGGTCCTCAACTACGGCGAGCCGATGCAGCACGCCTTCGTGTTCCTCGAGGACGGCAAGCGCGATTTCAGCCGGGTGGCGTTGCACTGGTCGACGGACGACGACTCGGGCGTCGTCGTCGACGCGGCCTTCCCGTGGGAGTTCAGCGTCCCGGTCGACGGCGAGGCCACGCGGTTCACGTGGCGGATCGAAGGGACGCGGCCCGACGGCAGTGTCGCGCGCAGCCGGGACGCCGACCTGGTGCGCTGACGCTACGAGCCGCTGCCGGCGATTGCCGGCAGCCGCTTCAGGACTTCATCCGCTTTCGGAACCGGCTGCCACCATTCGATCCTGACGGGACCCAGGAGCCCGGAGGGGACCAGGGGCGAATCGGCCTCGTAGTGCTTCCATGTGGTGAAGCTGGACCGTGGCCATTCGTGCCGTGCCTCGGGCCGGTAGATCCACGCGGGCAGCGTCAACAGCCGGCCATCGGTGAACGGCGAAGTTCCCTTCTTCTGGTACTCAACGTCCACAGCGACGGCCTCATCGCCGATCAGGCGATTGATCCATCGATTGGCGACGTGGATCTCGAGCCTGTTGGCCCCCGGGTGCAGGTACCGGGTCACGTCCAGCCGAAACGGAGGATTCCAGGCGATACCGGCATCGTGCCCATTCACCATCACGCGCGCGATGTCCGCCACGCGACCGAGATCGAGTATCGCGACCGCGCCGGCCGGTTGCCGCGGCAGATCGAAGCGGGTCCGGTAGATCGCAGTGCCCGAGTGGTGCCGGACCGCCGGATCGGGATCCTCCGTCCACGATGCCAGTTCCTCGACCCGCCGGAACCTGGCCGATCCACCGAGCTTCGGGAATTCGATCTCCCACGCTCCCTCGACGGGTACCGGCGCAGGCAATACGGGCAGGCGGACATCCCGCCTCGAGCGGTCGGAGAGATGCAGTTGCACGGACCTGTCCTGCGTGAGCAGCGTGCCGGGCCTGTCCGCGAGATTGAGGCTCGCCGCGCCTGCGTCGCTGATCCAGCGCGGCGGGAGGGGCTTCCGGAACACGAGGAACGTCGACTCCCAGGGCTCCAGTTGTACGGGCACGGTCACGCCCGAGGCAGTAGACGCGAACATGGGCGCATCGGCGCGCGCGCCGCGCGCCGGATCCCAGATCTCGGGCAGGCGACCGGGCTGGCGCACTTCGAGCCGCGCTTCTCGTGGCCGATCCGAATCGTTGAAGACGAAATAGATGTCCGCGTCGCTCGTGCGGCGATGGATGAAGCGAAGCTGCTCCATCGGCGCCTCCCAGCGCAGGTCGGGGCCGACCCCTTCGGCCCGCAGGATCTCCAGCGGCGTCAGCCCCGCGTAGACCTTGCCCGCGCCCACCGCCTTGAAGCCCCGTGCCGGGAGGCCGCCCCAGAGCGCGCCGACAAGCCGGTCGAATTCCTCCCTGTGCTCAAGGTCGCCGAGTCCCGCAGGCGCGAGGGGGTGCGACCCGGCCAGGGTCGCGCCGGCCTCCACCAGTTGCGCGAGCTTGCGCAGCGTCGCGATCCCGGCAACCCAACCCTTCGACATCTCCGGCGTGACGAGCAGGCGGAATGACGCTCCCTCGGGATGTTCCAGCACGCCGCCGTCGCGCACCGACATCGCCAGCACGTCCGCGGGATAGGCCACTTCCAGGTCGTACCCGGGCAGCGACGTCTCGACCACATCGGGCAAGGCGTAGCCCAGGTCCTCGTCCACCAGGAAGCAGACGTCGGCCACGCGGTGCCCCTGCTGCAGCAGGAACTGGCTGCGCGACAGGTAATCGATCCAAGCGCCCGCATACGGCCACCATGTGTTCAGCCGCCCGAAATGCGCGCCATAACGGCCCAGCGCGAATCCTGGCGCGGCCGCGGTGACCGGCTGGTGCGTGAAGCTGTGGAGCGCGAACCGGTTCAGTCCGAGCGCGAAGGCATGGTCGCCCACGCGCTTCAAGCTGGCAGGCGTGTTCCGGTAGCGCCCGTGCTCCGGCCTCGAAGTGAAGGCTTCGGCAGCCACCATCCTGCGCCCGAGGAACGTCGCGGCCGACGTGGTCATCCTGATCTTCGCCGCGCGCGGTGCCACGTCGGGCATCCAGAATTCGTTCATCGGCACGTCGACGTGGCGATTGGCGGACATGGGCGTGATCGGGCCGCCCTGGGATTCGGAATAGATCTTCATGCCATGGCTCGCGGCGAGCCGATGCATGGTGCCGAAGTAGTGCTCCGCGAACATCTCCTCGATCACCTGGCGGAAGTCCCATAGCACCGCTTCGCTCTTCTCCACGGATCCCACCACGCGCCCGGCCAACACCGGCAGCCAGGGGAGCAGCGCATAGCCCTTCCGTCGCGCGAACGCGTGCGGCATGGCGGCGGTCCAGTTCTGGAACCCTCCTTCGAAGCTGTCGAACAGGATGCCGTCGAACGTGCTGCCGGCGAGCGGGCCGGCTTCGCGGATCATGCGACCCAGCGACCGTTCGAACTGGAACGCGACCGCCTCCGGATCGAGCTTGTCGATCTCCAGGCCGTGGCCCTCCGGCACCGCGGGATGGTTGGTCTTCCCGGTCGTCGTGTAGCCGAAGCGCAGGATCGTCCATTCGCCCGGGGGCAGGCTCGCCGTGAGGCGGCCGGCAGCGTCCATCCTGCCGGAGAGCACGATCACGCGATCCGGAGGGATTCCGGGCAGCACCCGGGTATCGCGGGTAACGGGTCTACTGCCCCACCCCGCCTTGGCCTCGAACTCCGCAATCCGCTCCGCAGTTTCCGGCACCGCGACCACGGCGACATCGACGAAGTAGGGCTCCATCGGAACCGTACGTTCGGGATAGGCAGGCGCCAGGTCCGGACGCGGCAGCGGAAGCGACAGGTCGCCCCCGGAAACGTTCGTCTCGCTCCATACCAGGCGCTTCATCGAACGTTCCGGCGTGACCCACGGGCCGCCGCTTGCCGACCAGCCCGGCGTGTTCATCGCATGGAATTCCAGCCCCAGCGCTGCCGCCTGGCGGATCGCATGCCGCACATGGGCGAACCATTGCTCGGAACCATAGCGAACGGGGCCTTCGGGAGCGTACATCTCCACGTCGAACATCTGCACCCCGCCCATCCCGGCGGCCTTGGCGGCCGCGAGGTCGGCGTCGATGCCCTCGATCGTCACGTTGCCATTGATCCAGTGCCACCAGCCGAGGGGCCGTGCCTCGCGCGGAGGCGATGCGAAACCCGCCTCGAGTTCGTTCGCCGCCAGTGGCCGGCAACTCGCCAGCAACATCGCTGCCAGCCCCACGGCCATCCACGGGGAAACGCTCATTCCTCTCCCACGTCTCATCACTGTCCCGCTTTTTGAGGGTTGAAGCCCTCGCCTTCAGGCGACAGCTTCAGCGGAGTTTTCGGCCCCTGGGGGCAGGGAGGATGGCAACTGCCGGCGCAGACACTTGGACTCCCCCTTTGAAAAAGGGGGCTGGGGGGATTTGCTCTTTGCTAGGCGCCTCGCAAAGCAACAGCAAATCCCCCTCAATCCCCCTTCTTCAAAGGGGGAAGCCCAGCAAGCGAAAATCGCTGCGCGATTCCCGGCCCTCCGTGTGCTGGATGCCGGCTTGAGCCGGCATCGCGCCCTTCCAGTCGTCAAGCACAGCAGGCCTGCTCACGGATAGTTCGCCACCTCGATCCGCTGGCGGTTGATCCGCGTGTGTCCCCACGCAACCGACGTGCGGAAGTAAAGGTAGGTGCGGCCCAGGTCGTGGACGACGTCGAAGTTGTGGCCGTTGCCGGCCACGGCCGGCGTGCCGCCGTCGAGATCCACCAGCGACGGGTAGTTCACCTGGCTCGAGGTCGAGGTGAGCAGCGGCTCGGATGCGTTCCACGTGACCAGATCGCGCGAGGTCGCGTAGCGCACGCCGTTGCCGTCGCGGAACACGGCGATGTAGTGCCGCGACGCAGGATGCCAGTGCACGCTGCGCACGTAGGACTTGAACGCGTCCGGGTTGACCACCGCGCACGGCGCGGTGCTGCTGATGTACGGGTTGTTCATTCGCTGGGTGAACGCGGGCGTCGTGGTGCTGCCGTTCCAGGCCCGCCAGTTCTGGCGCAATGTCGGGTCGTCGCTGCGGAACAGGCACACGCCCTTGTCCTGCTCGCCGAAGCCGGAGCTGGTGTAGGCGAAGAAGTAGTGATGACCGTCGGCTTGCCCGTCCTGGTCGAAGCCGCGCACCAGGTTCGACGGCGCGCCGTAGCCGATCCAGCCCGCGGTAGGCGTACCGGCATCGCCGGGATAGGCCACGTGCGGATAGATCGCGACGTGCCAGGGCACCGACTTCAACTTCGAGAACGAGAGGTGGCCGGCGGGCGTGGTGTCGAGCGTGTCCGCCTTCCAGATCGCCACGGCACTGTACCAGCACTGCGGCTTGCCGTCGGTGACGCCGGCCTTGTGGCAGTCGGGGTCGTCGAGGCGTGTGCCGAAGTAGTCCTCGTGGCCGTAGCCGTAGACGTACGCGGTTTCGGGATCGAAGTGCAGTGCCTGCAGAAAGGTCTTCTGGTCGAACCGGTCGACCGTGTTGTTGCCGACGTTGCCGAGCATCACCGGCGTGCAGTCGAGGCTCGCCGACGACGGCAGTGTCGCGAAGTCGGCGACGCTCCCGGTCCATTGCCAGGCGCGCGCCTGCGGGTCGCCGACGGTCATGTGCACGAGGTCGTCCTGGTCGCGGAACAGCCGCACCGGCCCGTCGATGTGCACCTTGGTCGTGCCGCAGCCCTGCACCGCACTGTCGTGGAACGTCTCGGTGCCGGAATCCGCCAGCACGAGCTGCGGCGGCGGCAGTTCCTGCGCGGCCGCCGGAACGCCGGCCAACACGGTGGCGATCGCCACGGCGCATGCGGATGCACGGCCGCGGAATGGTCTCGTCTTATTCATGGATCTCCTCCCTTGCCTGGGTCCGGGCTGCGGGCCGGACGTCCGTCGCACGCGGGCACGCCGTGCCCGCGCAGGAACAGGCACAGGGCGGCGTCGATGGCCGCCGCCTGCGCATCGGTGAATCCGCCGTGGCGTCCGCCGGCGACGACATGCAGCGCGACCGGCACGCCGAGCGCGCGCACCGCGTCGTGCAGGCGCCGCGACTGCGCGAACGGCACCACCGGATCGGCGTCGCCGTGCACGATGAACAGAGGCGGCATCGCGCGGTGCAGGTAGCGGATCGGCGACAGCCGCGCGGCATAGTCGACCGCGTCCGCACGCGGCCCGATCCAGCGTGCGACGGCGCCGGACGCCGGTCGCCACGCCTGCACGTCGGCGATGCCGGCGCGGTCGACCAGCACCGCCACCGGCGGCACCGGCCCGCAACCGGCGTCGAATTCCGCGTCGTCGCCGGCGAGCACCGCGAGCAGCGCGAGGTGCGCGCCCGCGGACACGCCCTCGACCACGATCCGCGACGCGTCCAGTCCATGCCGGGCGGCGTGGCGCCCGACCCATGCCAACGCACAGCGCACGTCGCGTACCGCCGCCGGCGCGTGCGCTTCGCCGGCCAGCCGGTATTCCACGGCGACGACCGAAAAGCCCATCGCATAGGCCCACGCGAACGCCTCGCGCGGTGGCCGTGCACCGCGCGACCAGCCCCCGCCGTGCACATGCACCAGCACTGGCGACGGGCGCGCCACGAGGTTGCGGTGGAGGTCGACGTGCAGCGCCCGCCCGCCCGGGCGCGCGTACTCGATGTCGGCGAGCATCTCGATGCGCCCGATGCCGTGGCCCTCGCCTGCCGGCATCGCCGCACGGCCGGGCGCGATGCCCGATCCCAGCAGCAACGCGACGTAAGAGGCCGCCCACGCCGCGCGGCGGCGCCACCGCGCCCCAGCCTGCCGCAACAGCGGCTGCCGCAACGCCGGGGCGCCACGCACGCTCATCCGGGTGCCTGCGCTGCCGCGGGCTTGCGCACCGCCCACCACGCCACCAGCCATCCGAGCGGATGCAGCAGCGCCATCATCAGGAACAGGGGGCCGTACGACTGCTCGTTCGCGAACTCGCCGACCACCCGCGTCGACAGCATCCCGCCGAGGCCGCTGCCGGCGGCGATGATGCCGAAGATGGTGGCGACGTGGCGGCTGGGGAAAGTGTCGACCGCGAGCGTCGTGATGTTGGTGAGGAACACCAGGTGCGCGCAGGCGACCAGCGCGGCGAGCGCGAACGTCGTCGCAATCGACGGTTCGCCGGCGATCGTCGCGCCGATCGGCGCCAGCAGCGCGGCGATCCCCATCAGCCACAGCCGGCTGCGCGCGGGCGCCATCCCGCGTCGCACCAGCCGTCCCGACGCGACACCGCCGCCGATGCTGCCCAGGTCCGCGGCGAGGTAGACCACCCACGCGACCTGCGCCATCTGCATCAGCGTCAGGCCGCGATCGTCGATCATGTATTTCGGGAACCAGAACAGGTAGAAGTACCAGACCGGGTCGGTGATCATCCGGGCCAGCGCCAGGCCCCAGACCGGGCGCTGCCGGAGCAGCGGGATCCAGCCCCAGCGCCCGCCGGCCTCCGCCGCGCGAGGCGCCTGGACCGGCGGCGACCAGTGGTGCACCAGCCACCAGCCGACGACCCAGACGAAGCCGAGCGCGCCGGTGGCGAAGAACGCCGCGCGCCAGCCGTGCGCCAGCGCCAGCCATCCGATCAGCGGCGGCGCGATCGTGGCGCCGACCATCGCGCCGGCGGTGTAGACGCCAACCGCGAAACCGCGTTCATGGGCCGGGAAGCGTTCGGCGACGGTCTTCGGCGCCGCGGTGTAGTTTCCGGCCTCGCCGAGTCCGAGCGCGAACCGCGCCGCACCGAGCTGCATCGCGCTCTGTGCGAAGCCGGTGACGAGGTTGGCCGTCGACCACCAACACACGAACAGCGCCAGCCCGAGCTTCGGCCCGAGCCGGTCCGTGAGCCAGCCGGCGCCCAGGTGCGCGATCGTGTACGCGACCAGGAACAGCTGCACCACCGCGGCATAATCCAGGTCGCTCATGCCGAGGTCGGCCTGGATCGTCGACGCGAGGATCGACAGCGTCTGCCGGTCGACGTAGTTGATTACCGTCGACAGGAAGAGCAACGCGAGAATCGCCCAGCGCATCCGGCTGCGCAGCGGCGACGCGGCAGCGGCCACCGCGCTCACCTGCATGCCCGGCCCCGTCCGCTCGCGCCCACGCGCCGCCCGCACGTTCCGTCCCGCGACGCCACGTCAGAACGCCTGGTGGTAGCGCATGTAGAGGAAGCGCCCGGGAATCTCGTACTCGGGCCCGAAGCTGTTCGGCGACGTCACCGAGATCGGTGGATCGCGCTCGAAGGCGTTGTTGACGCCGAGCGTGACGCGGCCGTCCCACGGCAGTTCGAGGTAGGCGCTGATGTCGTGGTAGACGGCGCTGGGGATGCGGTTGCGCGGCTGCCAGACCGGTGCGACGACCCGCGTCCCGCCCGGACCCGCCACCAGTCCGTCGACATAACGGTCCGGTTCGGAGCAGACGTTGCGCGCCTCGTTGCCGAGGCTGGTGCAGGTTTCGTGCAGCCGCGAGTAGTAGCGCATGTTCCAGTTGGCGCCGACGGTGCCGTGCTGCCAGGACAGCAGCAGGTTGGAACGGATCCGCCAGTTGCTGCCGGTGCCGACCATGTTGCCGCTGCCGGTCGACTGCACCCCGCCGCCGCCGAGGTCGAGCCCCGAGTCGGACTCGCTGCGCGCGAGATAGGTCGTGTCCCAGCGGATGCGGAGCCGCCCCCACTCGCTTTCGGGCAGGCGGTAGGACGCCGACATGTCGTAGCCTTCCACCTCGACCGTGCCGAGGTTGGTGCGGATGTTGCGGACCGACGCGACCTGGCCGAACTCGTCGCGGCTCACCAGCCCGCAGAGGTCGGCGTTCCCGGCGCGGTAGCACTGGTCGAGCACGCTCTGCGCGCCAAGGGTGGAGATGGTGTCTTCGATCGCCACCTGCCACCAGTCAAGCGACAGGTCCAGGCCGCTCGCCCAGCCCGGGCTGTAGACGATGCCGAGGGTGCGCGAGTCCGCGGTCTCGGGACCGACGTCTGGATTGCCACCGGAGGTCACGCTGAGCGCGGACCCGGACTGGTCGAGGTCGGCCGGCACGCCGGCGCAGGCCACCGGGTTCGGCAACGGCGCTCCCTGCAGCGTCGCCGCACACGGGTCGGTCAGGTTCTGCTGGTTGTTGCTGCTCTGGCCGTGGTACAGCTCGCGGATCGACGGTGCGCGAAAGCCCTCGCTGTAGTTGCCGCGGACCATCAGGCTGTCGACGGGCTTCCAGCGGAAGCCGAACTTGCTGTTGACGGTGTCGCCGAAGTTGCTGTAGTCGGAATAGCGGCTGGCGATGCTGAGGTCGAGCAGCTGCACGCCCGGCCGGCCCTCGACCAGCGGTACCGCGAACTCGACGTAGGCCTCGTCGACCTCGTACTCGCCGGCGGTGGGCTCGCGGCTGAAGCCGTTGGTGACGCCGGACGCGATCAACGGGTCCGGGGTGTCGTGACCGGTCTCCTTGCGTCGCTCGATGCCGGTCGCGAACGCCAGCGGCCCGGCGGGCAGCTGCATGAGTTCGCCGGTCAGGTTCGCGAACAGCGTCCTCTGCTCGTAGCCGAGGCGACTGCTCTCGACGAAGCTGATGTACTCGAGCATTCCCGGGGTGACGCTGCCGGCGCCGCCGAGCAGGTCCAGCGGCACGCAGCCCGCGATGGCCGTGGAGAGGTCGCCCGGGGTGGACACGCAGACGGGGGTGCCGTCGGCACCCGGCATCGAGGGCCCGATCGCGTCGCGCACGCGGCGGTAGTCCTGCTGGCCCGTCGCGGTGTCGTGGCTGCGGGTGCGGCCGAAGAAGTAGCCGAGGTCCCAGTCCCACAGCCGGTCGTTGAGCGTGAACGCGCCCTCCAGCGCGACGTTCACCGCGGTGGTGTCGACATCGCGCGTGATCATGCGCCCACCGGCCTCGGTGAGCATGCGTCCGCCCCACTCCACGTCGTCGCCGAACGGGTTGTAGAGGCTGTCCGCGCTGATCGTCATGTCGCCGCTGTAGCGGCCACTGGCGAGCCCGCCGAAGACCAGCGCGTTCACCGGCAGCTTCTGCCCGGTTTCGCGCTCCAGGTACTGCGACGTGACCTTCAGCCGCAGGTTGTCGGTGAAGTCGACCGTCGCATTGCCGAACAGCGAGGTCATCTCCTGGTCGACGGACAGGTACCGGTCGGGCGCGGTGTTGTAGTTGTCGGCGGGCAGCTGCAACGGCCGGAACGGCGTGCCGGGCCCGTCGCTGGTGAACGCGCCGCTGCCGCTGCGCTCCAGGCTGAAGCGACCATTCGGCGTGTTCGCAGAGCCCCTGAAGCCCGGGGTCGTCCCGAACACCGGCACCGCCGAGATTTCACGCGCCCCGGCACCGACGGCGTTCTCGCTGACCCGGCTGATCCCGAACATCGCCGAGAACCGGTCGCGTACCGTGCCTGCGGTGAAGTCCATGCTCTCGCGCGCGCCGTCGCCAACGTCAAACTGGCCGTAGTAGCCGTTCGCCTCCATGCCGTCGAAGGAATCGCGCAGGATCACGTTGACCACGCCGCCGATCGCGTCGGACCCGTAGATCGACGACGCACCGTCCTTGAGCACCTCGATGCGCTCGACCGCGGCGGTCGGGATCGAGTTGAGGTCGACGTCGCCGCTGAGCCCGCTGCCGCCCACCCAACGCCGGCCGTTGACCAGGATCAGCGTGCGCGCGCTGCCGATGTTGCGCAGGCTGACCCGGTTCTGGCCGCTGCCGCCGGAATTGACGTTGCTGTTGAGGGCGGCGCCGGCGGCGGTGATGGCCTGGATCACGTCGCCGATGGAGGTCCGGCCCTGGGCCTGGATCTCCTCGCGGCTGAGCGTCAGGATCGGCTGCGAGGTCTCCGCGTCCACCCGCTTGATGCGCGAACCGATGACCTCGACTTTCTGCAGCTCGGTCGGCTGGTCGGATGGCTCCTGGGCATGCGCGGCCGGGACGGCCACTGCGACGGCGCCCATGGCCAGGATGAAGCGGATTGCGTCGCGCAGCTGGTCGCGCTTGAACCTCATGATCGTCTGCCTCCCACGGCGAACCGGCGTCCGTAATGTGCGGCCCCGCGAGGGACAACCGTTCGGGGACGCCGTCTCCGAATGGATGCGGTGGATCGCGGATGCACAGGGCAGCGCGGTCCCGACCGGCCGGTATTGCGATCAGCGCCGCAGGAGGAACACGGGATCGGCCCGGTACGACGAAGCCATCCGCGCGAGGCGCGGATGCGGCGGCCCGGATACCCTGGCCTGTAGAGGATGGAGCCCGGAGCCGGCAGCGATCATGGAACCCTCCCTTGGCCGCCCCGGACAGGCGAGCGGCTGGATGGCACATCGCGCGGGTCGCGGATGCGCTCGTTCTTGTAAAATGTAAAATCTGAAATTTAGTATTATCACAAGACACCGGGTTGTCAACCGGATCACGACCGCCGGACGGCCCGGCTCCGCATCGACCTGTCGAGGAGAGAACATGAGGCTGGACAACGAGATCGCCGTGGTCACGGGCGCGGCCGGCGCGATCGGTGCCGAAACCTGCCGGCTGTTCGCCCGCGAAGGGGCCAGGGTCGCGGCGCTCGACCTGGCCGAGGCCGGTGACGGCGACCTCCGCCTGGCCTGCGACCTGGGCGAGGACCGCTCGGTCGCCGCTGCCGCTGACGCGGTCAGGGCGGAACTGGGCGAACCCACCATCGTCGTCCACGCCGCCGCCGCGACCGAGTTCGCCACCACCCTCGCCTCCTCGAGCGAAGCGTTCCGCCGCATCTACGACGTCAACGTCGGTGGCGCGGTGCGTCTCGTCCAGGCCTTCGCGCCGGCGATGGCGGCCGTGCGCCGCGGCGCCTTCACCTTCGTATCGTCGATCAACGGCTACTTCGGCGCACCCGGTCTTGCCGCCTACGCCAGCTCGAAGGGCGGCCTGGACGCGTTGATGCGCACCCTGGCGCTGGAACTCGCGCCCGACGGCATCCGCGTCAACTGCATCGCGCCGGCCTCGATCGACACCCCCATGCTGCGCGCGTCGTTCGAGTGCCAGCCCGACCCCGCTGCCGCGTGCGTGCGCAACGTGCAGCGGCATCCGCTCGGCCGCCTGGGCACGCCGGCCGACGTCGCCGCCCTGCTGCTGTTCCTGTCGTCGCGGGAGGCATCCTGGATCACCGGCGCCAATGTCCCGGTGGACGGCGGCGCCAGCATCGCGCGGCGCTGATGCAACCGTAAGGGCACACTGCGCAGCCCGGGCTTGGCCTGGCCGCACGCCACGCTCCGCCTTCTCCGGACACGGCAGCGCGCGCCCTCTGGCGGCGCCGCGGCCGCGTCCGTATAATCCGCGCCTCGTGGGGCGGTAGCTCAGCTGGGAGAGCGTCGCGTTCGCAATGCGAAGGTCGGGAGTTCGATCCTCCTCCGCTCCACCAATACTCCAAAGCCGACGGGCCTCCCGTCGGCTTTTTTGTTGCCGAAGCGCCCCTTGGTTCGCAGGCGTTTGCGCCTTCTGCGAAGGGCGGTCGTTGCCGCCATCGGCCAGAAGCGGACTGACAGCTCAAGTCGATGCGCTGCATCGCGCTGATCAGGTATTGACAGATTGTCAATAGTGTGACAGCCCGCCACAAACTCCAGATTTTTTTGGTGCTACCTTCCTGCTCTCTTACCCGCGCGCGTGGCACGCCATAAACGCTTGGCGACGATGCCTCCCCCGGCGTTTCATGCAGATCGATTCGATACAAATCGAAGTCGAAACGGCCATGAGTTCAAACATGCAACTGCCTTGTTGCTCGCTCTGACGCTCGCGCTTTTATTGAGCTGAATGAATAGACGGAAATGCCGCCATTCTTCAGGCACAGGGGCCGCCTGATCGGTCTTCGTATTTTGGTGCCCCGCAATGGAGCTCGCCATGATCAAGAAGATACTATTCTCAGCGTTACTGCCAAGCTGCATATTCCTCACCACGCTTCTGTTTCCAGCCGCCCCAGCAAAGGCGCAGGCCTTGCCCGTAAAGGCGACATGCGTGGGCCCGCTGACATTACAGTTCAGCCCAGGACTCGGCTTGCTTCCAAAGCCCACTCATTTGACCGGCTCAGGTATGGTCACCTGCGTCTTCACCGAAGATCTTTCGACCCATACGGCTTTGGTGGAGGACCTTGAGGGGACGGGAGACTTGTCCTGCCTGATCAATGCCGACGCACCTGGCAGCTTACGGCTTGACTGGGATGACACGACCTCAAGCGTAGTCAACTGGAATTTCCTTGAGCTCGGAGAACTCGGCCTTCCCGCAGTGCCGCGGGTATTCGTATTGCAGGGTGAAATAGTCAGCGGAAAATTTGAGGGAAGCGATATGGTGCTGAGCTATAACGATATCCCCAATCTGTCCTATCTGAAGTGCTTGTCTGGCACCTTGGACAAGATCGAAGGCATTCCAACTGGAACGATCATTCAACCGTTGTAATCAGAATAACGTTTGTCCTTGCAGAAGACGGACGGCGCCGGTCGCATCCGGCGCCGTCGTGACGGCGACCTCTATTCCGTTCGGGCGACGGCCGTCACGGGAGATATCGCTGTCGCATCCGTCTTGCCGACGTCTTGCCGACCGGCTCCGCAGCCCCGAATGTCGCGGACGCCGGGTACAGCGCCATGAGCTTGCGTAGCACGCCGTTGGTCCAGCCGAACCCGTCCTGCAGTTCGTATTCGCCGCCGCCACCGGCGCCACCCGTGCCGGTGACGTCGTATTTCTCGACCAGCTTGCCCGTTTCCCGGAACACGGCGATGTTGTGGCGGATCCAGCGCTCGGCGATCGAGGCGGCCAATTCCCGCTCGCCATAGTCGTCCAGGCCCTGGATCGCGATCCATTGCAGGGGCGCCCAGCCGTTGGGCAGGTCCCACTGCTCGCCGGTGCGGACGGTCGTCGCCGCCAGCCCGTGCGGCTGCAGCAACGAGGCGCGCACGCGGGACGCCACCTGCGCGGCCTGGCGGCGGTCGGCGATGCCGAAGAACAACGGATAGAGCGTCGCGGCGGTGACGTTGTCGGTCGGCCGCCCTTCCTGCCACAGGTAGTCCGCGAACACGCCGTTCCCGGCATGCCACAGGTGACGCCGCATCGCGGCCTTGCGCTCGTCGGCGCGCTCTTGCAGCCGTGCCGCGTTGTCCGGCTGCCCTGCGACACGGTAGGCCTCGGCGAGCGTGCGCTCGAGGTTGTAGAGCAGGCTGTTCAGATCGGGCGGCACGATCTCGATGGTGCGTATCGTCTCCAGCGTCTCGCTGTCGGCGAACCAGCGCGAGCTGTAGTCCCAGCCGCTCTCCGCGCCGGCGCGCAGGTTGCGGTAGACCTCCGCGACAGGACGGCCGGACGCGACCGCGGTCGCGACGTCGCGCCCGTAGCTTTCCTCGCGCGGCGTGTCGCAGTCGTCCCAGTAGCGATTGAGCAGCGATCCGTCCGCCAGCCGCACGACGCGCCGGTGCCCCTGGCCCGGCGCGAGCCGCTCGCTGCCCTGCATCCAGAATGCGTACTCCCTGGCGAGCTGCGGCAGGTACGTCGACAGCACCGACGGTCCGTCGCGCTCGGCAAGCAGGTTCACCATGGCGGCGAAGAACGGCGGCTGCGAGCGGCTCAGGTAGTAGGTGCGGTTGCCGTTCGGGATGTGGCCGTAGCGGTCGATGAGCCAGGCGAAGTTCTTCACCATGTCGACGACCAGGTCATGGCGGCCGCTTTCCTCCAGGCCCAGCATCGTGAAGTAGGAATCCCAGTAGTAGATCTCGTCGAAACGACCGCCCGGGACGATGTAGCGATGCGGCAGCGGCAGCAGCGAGGTCCGTGGATCCGCAGCTCCCGGCTTGCGCTCCAGCACGCTCCACAGGGCATCGATGTGCTCGCGCACGTCATGGTCCGGATCGGTCCGGTAGTCGCCGCCCGCCAGCGGCGGCATGACGAACTGCTCGGCGATGAAGGCGCGCAGGTCGAAACCGGACGTGTCGCGGACGTTCTCGTACTCGGCGGCGATGCCGGCCGGCGGCTGCTGCGGCGCCGCGTCCACGAAAGCCTTCTTGTCGGTCAGGACCTCCTGCGCATCCTCGAACAGCTGCCCGTAGAGCTGCGGCAGGCCGGGGACGCAGATGCCGGCCATCGCCGGCGCCTGCAGCGACAGCCAGAGCAGCAGCATCCACGCCGTCGCTCTCGTCCGGCGCATTCCCGAAGCCGCGATCGTATCGTCCGTCATCGACTTTCCTCCCACGCATAGAAGGTGGATCTGCCGCGGCCAGCATAGCGACACGGCAGCGGCTTTGGTCGGAAACCCCGGCGTTTCACGCTGTTTTCACGCTGCAGAGCCGCAACTCCCTTGGCGGCCGCCGCGCGCGATCCATGAACGATCGCACGGCTGCGCCGCTGAAAAAAAACGCACGCGGACTTTCACGCGCCGGGGCCGCCGTTGCCGGCGGACGCAGGCCGCGGGCGCTCGGCACCACGATTTTCCGGGAGGAGCTTTCATGAATCGACTCAGCAGTCCCCGTTGCACGTTGTCGCTCGCGATCGTCGCCGCGTTGTCGCCGGCCTTCGCACAGGCGCAGACGCAGCCGGAACCGAGCGACGCGCCTGCACAGGACACCGCGACGCAATCGACCGCCGACAGGGCGACCACGCTCGACACGGTGGTCGTGACCGGCAGCGCGGCGGGGGGCGTGACGAAGCTGGAGGCGAGCTACAACATCGTCACCGCCAGTGCCGAGGAGATCAGGCAGTCGAACCCCAAGAGCACCGCGGACCTGCTGAAGATCTCCCCGGGCATGTGGCCCGAATCGACCGGCGGCCAGACCGGCGCCAACATCGAGATCGCCGGCTTTCCCGGAGGCGGCGATGCGCCCTACTTCTCCACGCTGCTGATGGGCTCGCCGCTGTACGGCATGCCGACGCTGTCGTTCTTCGAGACCACCTCCCTGTTCCGGCTCGACGACACCATCGAGTCCGTCGAGATCCTGCAGGGCGGCCCGTCGGTGGTGTTCGCCGACGGCCAGATGGGCGCCACCGCCAACTTCTTCCTCAAGACCGGCAGCGAGGTGCCGACCGGCAGCATCGGCGTGACCTACGGCAACGAGGGCCTGTGGCGGCTGGACGGATTCTCCGGTTTCAAGATCGCGGACGGCTGGTACGGCAGCTTCGGCGGCTTCTGGCGCAGCTCGGACGGTGTGCGCAGCCCTGAATTCAAGGCCGACGAAGGCGGCCAGCTGACCGCCACCCTGGCGCGCGATTTCGACCGGGGCACGCTGGTCCTGTACGCGCGCTACCTCAACGACAAGAACCAGTTCATCACGCCGATCCCGCTGATCCAGGTCGGCGAGGACAACTTCAGGGCCTATCCCGGTTTCGATCCGCTGAAGGACACCTACTACAGCCGGGCCATCCAGCACGTGCGCCTGCCCGGCTATCCGGGCGGCGGCACGGAAGCGGACCTGGCCGACGGCCGCGGGGCGAAGTTCTTCTTCTTCGGCGGCAACTTCGATTACGAGTTCGACAACGGCTGGTCGATCAGCGACAGGTTCCTGTTCGACGAAGGCGATGCCGACACCAACGCCCTGTTCTCCGGCAACAACCCGGCGACGCTGGACGACATGCTGTACACCGTCGGCACCCCGGGCGGGCTCGAGCTGCCGGCCGGCTCGGCCACGGCCACCTTCGTCGGCGGCGGCACGGTGCCGGGCGACCAGAGCGTGATCGCGCAGGGCTGGTGGCACATCCACAAGCACCTGAAGAGCATCAACAACGACTTCCGCCTGAGCAAGGAGCTGTTCGAGGGCAATACCCTCACCCTCGGGCTCTACGTCAACCACTACACCATGGACGACAGATGGGCGCTGGGCAACCAGATGCTGATGACCAACGAGCCCAACGCCACGCCGATCACCGTCAGCTACGTCGACGCCGACGGCGTTCTCCGCCAGCGCACCGACGACCAGGGCCTGCTCGACTACGGCACCTTCAACATCGCCCAGCACGGCCGCGCCACCAATACCGCCCTGTACCTGTCCGACTCCTGGCGCATCGGCAAGTGGCTGCTGGACCTGTCCGGGCGCATCGAGAACCAGGACGCGACCAACAACGTCTGCAACCTCACCGAGATCGACCTCGACGGGGATTCCTCGACCGAGTACGACAGCGAGACCTCGATCTGCGACGGCACCTACGCCAGGATCCGCTACGACAAGACCCATCCGTCGTGGACCGCCGGCGCCAACTATTCCTTTACCGAGCGCATGTCGGCGTACGGCCGCGTCAACACCGGCGGGCACTTCGTCGACTTCGACAACGGCATCCGCGGCACCACCGACGGCGACTTCCCGCCGCTGCACAAGATCCGCAACTACGAGATCGGCTTCAAGTACCAGTCGGACCTGTTGTACGCCGACGTCAGCGCCTACCGGCGCAGGTTCAGCGGCCTGCCCTACCAGCCGACCGACAACGCCGGCACGCCCGAGGGCCGCCCGCTGATCTACGGCTCCGACTCCTGGGGCGTCAACTTCATCGGCGCCGTGACGCCGGTCGAGAACCTGCGCCTGCAGCTGGTCGCCAACTACCTCGACGGCGAGTACACCGACTACGACGCCTGCATCGAGTACGTCGACGTCAACGGCGACGACGCCTGCGAGCCGATCGAAGGCAAGCAGCTGCAGCGCCAGCCCAAGCTGCGCTACATGTTCACGCCCAGCTACCGCTTCGCCTTCGGCTGGGGCGACATCCTGCCGTACGTCACCTACACCCACGTCGGCGACCACACCCAGGACCAGTCCGGGCTGCAGCAGCTGGGCTCGTACCACACCTGGGATTTCGGGGTGACGGCCAACGTCGGCATGAACTGGCAGTTCAACGTGCGCGGCACCAACATGACCAACCAGCTGGGCCTGACCGAGAGCAACTCGCGCATTTTCGGCAGCGCCGCCGGCACCGACGGCGTGCTGCTGGCGCGCCCGCTCGAGGGCCGCGAGGTCAACCTGCAGGCGAAGTACATGTGGTGACACCGGAGACGCATGCCGGCAAATGCCGCCGCCGGGCTGCACCGCCATGAGACGATTCCTGCTGGCCCTGTTGCTGTCGTGGATGCCTGGCATCGCAACCGCCGGCGATGTCGACGCGCCGCTGCAGTTCCGGGTGGTGGAAGGCAGCGTGCTCAATGCCTTCCACCGGCAGGGGCCGGTCGCGGCGCACCTGTTGCTCGGTTCCGGTCGCCGGCCGCGCCTGCTGGTCGCGTTTCCGGCCGGCAACAGCGGCGTGGGCGTGTGGTTCGAAGCGACCTCCATGCCGGTGCGATGGACGCTGGGCGAAGTGGAGGGCATCAGCCGACCCGATGCGTCGGGCAGGCCGCTGCACGGCATCGCGGCGGAGGCGAGCGTGGACGCAAGCCGGTTGGTGGTCCGCGACGCGGTGCTGGGCAGCGTGCGCGTGCTGCGCGATTTCCAGCTCGGGACCGCTTATCCGGCGTCGGTCGCCACCCCCGCACAGGTGTCGGCGCAAGGCGTGGCCTGGGCACGAGCGCGCATCGACGGGAAGCCCGGCTATGCGGTCTCGATCGAGCTGCTCGACGGCCGTGTTCATGGCGGCGACGGCACGCCATTGGTGCTGACGCCCGCGCGCGAGGGCGAACCGCTGCGCCTGCGCATCGCCGCGCTCACCGGCGAACAGCCGCTCACCCCGATCGCGGCGGAAGACCTGTTCGACGCGGGCGCCGACCGTGATCCGCGCAGTCGCCAGGCGCTGCAGTTCCTGAGCTATCGGGAGAAGTTCCTCGCCGGCTCCTGGCGCTTCAATACCTACTTCGGCCGCGACACCTTGATGTCCCTGCGGCTGTTGCTGCCGGGCCTGCAGCCGGCGGCGATCGAGGACGGCCTGGCCTCCGTGCTCGAGCGGCTCGACGCGCAGGGCGAGGTGGCGCACGAGGAAGACATCGGCGAATTCGCCCTCCTGCGCCGTCGCGAGGACGATGCCCCGGGAGCCGGGACGGACGATACGCCGATCTACGACTACGCCATGATCGACGACGACCTGATGCTGGCGCCCGTGGCCGCGGCCTATCTGCTCGATCGTCCGCAAGGCCGTACCCGCGCCGCCGCGTTCCTCGCGCGCACGACCACGGCCGGCGAGCCGCTCGGCGCGGCGCTGGCGCGCAACTTCGACTTCGTTCTCCGATCGGCGCGGGCGTTCTCGCGACGACCCGTCGCCGGCCACCTGGTCTCGCTCAAGCCGGGCCGCAACACCGGGCAGTGGCGCGACAGCCAGGAGGGACTGGCCGGCGGCCGCACCCCCTACGACGTCAATGCGGTGTTCATGCCGGCGGCACTCGATGCGATCGCACGCTTCCAGCGAACCGACCTGCTGAAGCCCTATGCCAACGCGGAACAGCGACAGGCGTTTTCCACCGCCCGCGACCAGGCCGCCGTCTGGTCGCGGCAGGCCCCGCCGCTGTTCCGGACGACGCTGACGGCGCCGGCCGCCCGCGAGGCGATCGTCCGCCATGCCCAAGCGCAGGGCATCGATCCGGCGCCGGCGCTGGCCAGCGTTCCGCACGCCGGACTGCGCTTCGATGCGCTGGCGCTGGATGCGGCAGGCAGGCCGATCCCGGTCCTGCATTCCGACGGCGGCTTCGCCCTGCTGTTCCTGGAGCCGGAGCCGCAGGTCCTGGAGACCCTGGTCGAGAACATCCTGCGCCCCTTCCCCGCCGGCCTGCTGACCGGCGCGGGCCTGCTGGTCGCCAATCCGGCTTATGCCGACGCCGGCATCGCCGCGGAATTCGGCCGCACCGCCTATCACGGCACCGTGGTCTGGTCGTGGCAGCAGGCCTTGCTGGCCGCCGGACTGGCGCGCCAGTTGCAGCGCGACGACCTGCCCGCCGCGTCCCGCACACGGCTGCGGGACGCGCAGCGACGCGTGTGGCGCGTGATCGACGCCACCCGGGCGATACGCACCTCGGAGCTGTGGTCCTGGTCGTACGACGACGGCCGCTACCGAATCGAGCCCTTCGGCCAGAGCAGCGGCGATGCCGACGAATCCAACGCCGCGCAGCTGTGGAGCACCGTCTACCTGGCGATTCCGCCGCCGGCGCCGGAAGACGCACGGCACGAGCCGGAACCGCGCCGATCCGTCCCGCCGATCGTCTCCGCGGTCCCGTAGCCGATCCGCGATCCGGGCCGGAACGCTTTCATCGCCGGTCCGCGTCCTGGGCGGCTCCGGCCGCAGCATCCGCCGCGGCCCGGCCTGGAAACGGACGGTGTGGATAAACGCGGCACCACGTGACTGCAAGAGCCGTTCCGTTTGGGAAAGCGCCGCCTCCGTGCGAAAATACCCGGCTACGGCCCCGTAGCTCAGCTGGATAGAGCGTCCCCCTCCTAAGGGGAAGGTCGCACGTTCGAATCGTGCCGGGGTCGCCAGAAGCCAGGAACGAGTGGAGAGGAACGAGAAACGAGAGAAGGCGCCGATCCGCGCCTGCATCGTCTCCGTATCCGTCGCCGCCGCCACTACGACCGGGCCGTAAAGCCCCGCCACTCGTTCCTCGTTCCTCTCCACTCGTTTCTCGTCTCGTCCACAGGAGCCCTTGATGCCTCATCCCGTCCTCACCGCCCTCGACCTCACCGGCAACGAATCCGGCACCTACCTCGGCAACGGCGAATGGTCGAACGACGCCTCCGCCGGCCTGCTGGAGCCGGTCAACCCGACCGATGGCGAGGTGCTGGCGCAGGTGCGGGGCACGTCGCAGGCCGACTACGAGACCGTCGTCGCGCGCGCCCAGGCCGCCTTCAAGGTCTGGCGCACGACGCCGGCGCCGCGTCGCGGCGAGGCCGTGCGCCTGTGCGCCGACGCCCTGCGCCGCAACAAGGACGCGCTCGGCTCGCTGGTCGCCCTGGAGATGGGCAAGTCGAAGCCCGAGGGCGACGGCGAGGTGCAGGAGATGATCGACATCGGCGAGTTCGCCGTCGGCCTGTCGCGCCAGCTCTACGGCCTGACCATGCACAGCGAGCGCCCCGGCCATCGCATGTACGAGCAGTGGCATCCGGTCGGCGTGGTGGGCATCATCAGCGCGTTCAACTTCCCGGTGGCGGTGTGGGCGTGGAACGCGTTCGTGGCCGCGGCCTGCGGCGACATCTGCATCTGGAAGCCGTCGCCGCGGACGCCGCTGTCGGCGATCGCGTCGATGAAGATCTGCAACGAGGCGCTGAAGGAAGGCGGATTCCCCGACATCTTCTTCCTGATCAACGACGCCGGCACCGAACTGGCGCAGCAGTTCGTCGACGACCGCCGCATTCCGCTGATCAGCTTCACCGGCTCGACCAGGATCGGCCGCCAGGTCGGCGAGCGCGTCGCCAGGCGCATGGGCCGTTCGCTGCTGGAGCTGGGCGGCAACAACGCCATCATCGTCGAGCAGAGCGCCGACCTCGCGCTGGCGATCCCGGCGATCGTATTCGGCGCGGTCGGCACCGCCGGCCAGCGCTGCACCTCGACCCGGCGCCTGATCGTGCACGCCTCGATCTACGACACCGTGCTGGAGAAGCTGGTCGCCGGCTACAAGCAGGTGGAGAAGCGGATCGGCGATCCCACCGACCCCGCCAACCTGATGGGTCCGCTGAACAGCGCCGAAGGCGTCCAGGCGTACCTGGCCGCGATCGAGAAGGCCAAGGCGGCCGGCGGCACCATCGCCAGCGGCGGCGCGGCGCTGAGCGACCGCAAGGGCAACTTCGTGCTGCCGACCCTGATCACCGGCCTGGGCAACGACAGCGAGATCGTGCAGACCGAGACCTTCGCCCCGATCCTGTACATGATGAAGTACGAGGACCTGGACGAGGCCATCGCCATGCAGAACGCCGTGCCGCAGGGGCTGTCGTCGGCGATCTTCACCACCAACCTCAAGGTCTCCGAGGCCTACCTGTCCGCGGCCGGTTCCGACTGCGGCATCTCCAACGTCAACATCGGCACCTCCGGCGCCGAGATCGGCGGCGCCTTCGGCGGCGAGAAGGAGACCGGCGGTGGCCGGGAGTCGGGCTCGGACGCGTGGAAGGCCTACATGCGCCGGCAGACCAATACCATCAACTATTCGGACGCGATGCCGCTGGCGCAGGGAATCAAGTTCGAACTCTGAGCAACCCCTTAACCTGAGCCCGAGGCGAGCCATGAGCACACCGACGCGACAGAGCCACCCGCTGGCGGTGATCAGCCTGATCTCGGGCATATTGGGGATATTGCCGTTTCCGCTAATGGCCAGCCTGGTCGCGGTGGTCACCGGACACCTGGCGCGCGCCGAGATCCGGCGCGCGCCGGAGCGCTACGAGGGCGACGGCCTGGCGCTGGCCGGGCTGATCCTCGGTTACGCGATGATCGTCCTGTCGCTGGTGCTGCTGACCGCACTGGTGCTGTTCTTCGGCGGCCTGGCGTGGATGGGGATGCTGGACTGACATGTACGGCATCGCCCGTCCGCTGCTGTTCCGCCTGGATCCGGAACGGGCGCATGCGCTGGCCTTCACGGCGCTGGAAGCGGCCTGGCGCAGCGGCCTCAATCCGCTGCTGAGCGGGCGCCGCCGCGCGTTCCCGGTGCAGGCCTTCGGCCTGACCTTCCCCAATCCCGTCGGTCTCGCCGCCGGCCTGGACAAGAACGGCGCCCATGTCGACGCGCTGCTGGCGCTCGGTTTCGGCTTCGTCGAGGTCGGCACGGTGACCCCGAAACCACAGGCGGGCAATCCGAAGCCGCGGATGTTCCGCCTGCCCCGGCATCGCGCCATCGTCAACCGGCTGGGCTTCAACAACGACGGCGTCGACGCGCTGGTCGCCAACGTCGGCCGCGCGCGCCGCCGCGGTGGCCTGCTCGGCATCAACATCGGCAAGAACAAGGACACGCCGAACGAGGACGCCGCCCGCGACTACCTGCACTGCCTGGAGCGGCTCTATCCGCTGGCCGATTACCTGACCGTCAACATCTCCTCGCCCAACACCGCCGGCCTGCGCGAGCTGCAGGAGGAACAGGCGCTGCGGCGCCTGGTCGGCACCCTGCGCGAGGCACAGGAGCGGCTGGGCGCGCGGCACGGCCGGCGGGTGCCGATGCTGGTCAAGATGGCACCCGACCTCAGCGACGAGGACATCGAGGCTGCCGCCCGGGTGCTGTCGGACCTGCAGGTCGACGGCGTGATCGCCACCAACACCACCGTCTCGCGCATCGCCGTGCAGGAGGATCCGCGCGCGCGCGAGACCGGCGGCCTGTCGGGCGCGCCGCTGATGGACAAGTCGACCGCGGTCCTGCGCATGCTGCGCACGCGCCTGCCCGAGTCGATCCCGCTGGTCGGCGTCGGCGGGATCCTGTCCGGTGCCGACGCGGTCAAGAAGATGGCGGCCGGCGCCAGCCTGGTACAGGTCTACACCGGGCTGATCTATCGCGGCCCGGAACTGATCGGCGAATGCGTGGACGCGATCCGGCGCCGCAAGGAAGCGCCGAGCCGCGGCAACCTCCCTCCGAGTCCGGCATGAGCCCCGCGTATCGACTGGCCGAGCGCGCCCCGCTGCAGGCGCGCAACACCTTCCGCGTGCCCGCCACCGCGGACCTGCTGGTGGAGGTGCGCGACGCCGCGTCGCTGCCGGAGCTGTTCGGCAATGCCATGCTGCGCGACGGCCCGGTGCTGGTGCTCGGCGGCGGCAGCAACCTGCTGTTCGCGGCTGATCCGCCCGGCGCGGTGCTGGCGCTCGGCGGCCAGCAGATCCGCTTGCTGGCCGACGACGGCGACACCGCGATCGTGCGCGCCGATGCCGGCGTCGACTGGCACGCGCTGGTGCTGTGGACGCTCGGCCGCGGCCTGGCCGGGCTGGAGAACCTGGCGTTGATTCCCGGCACCGTCGGCGCCGCGCCGATCCAGAACATCGGCGCCTACGGCGTCGAGGTGCGCGAGCGCATCCACGTGGTCGAAGCCTTCGATCGCAAGGACCGGACGTTGCGCCGGTTCGACCGCGACGCGTGCGGGTTCGCCTATCGCGACAGCCGCTTCAAGCGCGAGCCGGAGCGGCACGTGGTCGCCGCGGTGGAGTTCGTGCTCTCGCGCACGCCGGCACCGCGGCTCGACTACGCCGGCGTCGGTGCCGAACTCGCCGCGATGGGCATCGACCGGCCGACCGCCTCGCAGATCGCCGAGGCGGTCTGCCGGATCCGCAGGCGCAAGCTCCCGGATCCGGCGGTGACCGGCAACGCCGGCAGTTTCTTCAAGAATCCGATCATGCCGCTGGCGCAGGCGGAATCGCTGCAACGCGCGCACCCTGCCCTGCCGGCATTCCCCGGCGGCGACGACGCCAGTCGCAAGCTCTCGGCCGCCTGGCTGATCGACGCCTGCGGCTGGAAGGGCCATCGCGAAGGCGACGCCGGCGTGTCCGGCCGCCATGCGCTGGTGCTGGTCAACCACGGCGGCGCCGGCGGAGCGCAGTTGCTCGATCTCGCCCGCCGCATCGCGGCATCGGTGCAGGAACGCTTCGGCGTGGCGCTGGAACCCGAGCCGCGGATCGTCGGCGCGACATGGTGAACCGTCCCCCGTAGAGCGGAGCTTGCTCCGCTACGCGGGCTCCGGAGCCGGGAGCAGCGGAGCAAGCTCCGCTCTACGGGCGATCCCTTCGACAGTCTTCTGACCTGCCTTTTCATGCCAGTTTCGCAACCCACCCGCGCCGCCCTGCTGATGCTCGGCAGCACCCTGTTCTTCGCGATGATGGTGATCGCGATCCGGCTGGCTTCGGAAACCCTGCACACGTTCGAGATCGCGTTCTTCCGCAACTTCTTCGGCCTGGCGGCGGCGCTGCCGCTGCTGATGCGCCGCGGCCGCGGGATCGGTTTCCTGAAGACCGCGCAGCTGCCGCGTTATTTCGTGCGCTGCCTGATCGGCATGCTGTCGATGTTCTGCGGGTTCTGGGCGATCGGCAACCTGCCGCTGGCGCAGGCGGTGTCTCTGTCCTACTCGACCCCGATCTTCGTCACCATTGCCGCGGTGATCTTCTTGCACGAGCAGGTGCGTGCGCGGCGCTGGACCGCTGTGGGGCTCGGCTTCCTCGGCGTGCTGGTGATCCTGCGCCCCGGCAGCGGCGAATTCACTCCGGGGATGCTGGTCGCGGTGGCCGCGGCGATGCTGAGCGGGCTGGTGGCGATCCAGATCAAGGAACTCTCGCGCACCGAGCCGGCCGACCGCATCGTCATCTGGACCACGCTGTTCTGGGTGCCGATGTCGCTGCTGCCGGCACTGGCGGTGTGGGAATGGCCACAGGGCGCCACCTGGATCTGGGTGGTCGCCTCCGGCGTGCTCGGCACCGGCGGCCACATGCTGTGGACCCGCGCGCTGAAACTCGGCGAGGTCTCGGCGCTGACCCCGATCAGCTTCATGCAGCTGCCGGTGGTGGCGTTGTTCGGCTGGGTGCTGTTCGGGCAGACCGTCGACGCCTGGACCATCGCCGGCGCAACGATCATCTTCGTCGCCAATGCCTACATCGCCCATCGCGAGGCCCGGTTGGCGCGGCGCGCCGCGACCAGTGCACCGATCGAGGCCGCCAAGCCGGGCGAATGAGCCCACCCGGGATTGCCATCCATCTTCCGTAGGAGCGCGCCATGCGCGCGATGCCGGTGATGCCGGCAGGATCCGGTGGATGCCGCGATTCTGGACCGGCAGGCGCGCCGGTCACCGGAATTTGCGGGCGGCGCGATGCCCGCGGCATCGCGCGCATGGCGCGCTCCTACGGAGGCGGCCATGTGCCGCCGGGAAGGCACCAAAAAGAGGGCCCGCCGATGGCGGGCCCTCGCACGTACCGCGACGGAATCGCTGCCTACGGCGTGACCGTCAACCTGATCGGTCCCGCCGCCTTCGGCGTGACCGGATCGTTGCTGGACACGCACAGGTTCGCCGAGTAGATGCCCGGCGTCAGGCCGGCGCTGCTCACGGTCGCACGGAGCGGACGCGTCGCCCCCGGCGCCAGGCTGCCCGCCGCCGGAACCGCAGCGCCCATCCACGGCGCGCCGCATTCCACCGTCCCGTCGATGCGCATCGCCAGGCCTCCGAACGCCGTATTGGCGGTCCATACGCCGGTCCCGGCCGGTCCCGGAACGATCGTCATGAAGCCGCCGCTGCTGTCGTTCGACGCGAACCAGAGCCAGCGGTTCGCGGTGGTCGTCCGTGCATTCACCACCAGCCAGTAGCGCCCTGCCGGCAGGGTGACGCTCTGCCCGGCCTGCTGGAGGTCCAGCCCGACGTTGTTGATCTGTCCCGAGCCGCCAATGGAGATCCCGGCACTGGTCGGCGCCGCCGTATAACGCCAGACCGCCGCGTCGGGAGAGGTCTGTGGATTGCCTGCCGGAACGCCGCCCGCATCCGGGAAGATGCTCCAGGTCAGTTCCGAGGTCACGGCCGCCAGCGACGCGGACGCTGCCGTGAACCCTTCCGTGTAGATCGACGTCAGCGTGGTGTCTCCCACCAGCGTGAAGTCGTCGCTGGCGAAAAGCGCCGGAGTGACATTGTCGGTGAGAAAACTGCTGTTGAATCCGCTATTGACGGCGCCACGCGGCGCGTCGGCCAGGTTCAACGTGGCGATCCCGGTGTTGTCGACCGAGTAGCTGAGGGTGGAACCGCCGATGTTGCCCACCTGGCTGTTCGCGCTCCCGAGCCGACCCTGGGCCAGCGAAACCTGGACGAGATCCGGCAGCTGGATCTCCGGCGGAGGCACCGACACCGCCACCGGCAGGCGCAGCGTCGGACCCGCCTGCTGCGCAGGCCGTGCGGCCGGCTCCAGCACGACCGTGCCGAAATGCCAGCTGCCGTCCGGCGGCAGCGCGTCGCTGTCGACCATGATCCGCACCGTCCGCGTGCCACCGGCCGGTATCTTGACGATCCGCGGCGTGACCATGCCCTGCAGTCCCTGCAGCTCCGCCCGGAACGCCTGCGCGCGCGGCAGCGTGTTGCGGAAGGTGCGCAGGAACACGCAGCTCCGGAAGCAGCTCCCGCTGGCAAGACTCGGCTGGTTGAGCGCGGCCGGATCGCCGTCGTCCGCCGGATTGGCGGCCAGGTAGTTGTCGGCGGTCTCGTCCAGCACCAGCCCGGCGTTGATCGCCTGGTCGACGCGGATGCGGCCGCCGCCGCGACCGAACGGATCGGCCAACGTCACCTCGTCCTCGGTGAACACTTCCTGCTTGGCGGTCATCACCAGCGCCGACTTGATCTCCGGCATGGTCCAGTCCGGCCGCGCCTGGCGCACCAGGCCGGCGGCACCGGCCTGGTGCGGCGATGCCATCGAGGTGCCGTTCTTCAGTCCGACCAGCTGTTCGAAGCCGGTGATGGTGGTGCCCGCGTCCGCGGCCAGGATGCTGACACCGGGCGCGGTCACGTCCGGCTTGAGCAGGTCGAAGTCGCCGGCCGGTCCGCGCGAGCTGAAGTCGCCCAGCGCATCGGCCGTGTTCGGCAGCGGTACCGCGGGGAAACCGATCATCGCGGTGGTGTCGGGATGCGCCCAGGCGAAGTCGCGCAGGGCGTCGCCGTCGGCCTGGGTGATGCCGAAGGCCGGGATGGTGGTATCCGGCACCGAGGGGATCAGCCCGCCCTCGTCGTTGTTGGAGATCACCGCCGCCACCGCACCGGCCGCGGCGGCGTTGTTGGTCTTGATCGTGAACGCGCAGCCGCCGCGGCGCATCACCGCGATCGCCCCGGCGAAGCTGTCCGCGGGATAGGCGGCGCAGCCGTCTGCGGCACCGTCGAAATCGGCGCTGACGACGAGCGGGGTCGTCCCCGGGATCGCCGTGGTATGCGGCACGCCGTTGCTGCCCTCGTTCAGCACGATCGGCGCCAGCGGTTCCGGCACCGGCGCCGGTCCGGTGACGTGCAGCAGGACCGCGAACGCGCCGCGGCCGTGCTGGGCAGCGGCGGTGGAGGACACCCATGGCTCCAGGTGGCCCATCGTGTTCGGGCCGGGGCCGCTGTTGCCGGCGGACGCGGCGATGTAGATGCCGGCATCGACCGCGCCCAGGAACGCCAGCGAGACCGCCTCGCTCCACGGCTGCGAACCGCCGCCGATCGAATAGTTGATGACGTCGACCACGCCGTCGGCGATCGCCTGGTCGATTGCGGCGACCGCGGACACGTTGGGACACAGGCCCTGCCCGGTGGCCGTGTTGGTGTAGCAGATGTCGAAGGCGACGATGTTGGCGCGCGGCGCCACGCCCGAGATCCGGCGCGCATTGCCGCGGTAGTCGACGTCGCGGCGGTTGCCGCCCGCGGTCGAGGCGACGTGGCTGCCGTGGCCGTTGCTGTCGCCGAAGCCGGGCTCCTCGCGGACGTTGGCCTGGCCGCACAGGTTGCCCGGCGCTTCGCAGACGAAATCGTAACCGCCGATCAGCTTGGCGTTGCAGCGCCCGTCGTCCACCCCGCCCGTGGCGCAGGTGCCGAGATGGTTGCCGGCGCCGAGCGGGTTGACGTGCTGGTAGCCGTCCACCGGATCCTGTCCGGCGAACGAGGGGCTGCCGAAGTTGATGCCCGAGTCGAGGATGCCGAACACAATGCCCTCGCCCTGGTAGGCGGCCGCGGCGCCGGGATTGCTGCCGTCCCAGACCGGCTCGGCGCCGATCAGGGCCGGACCGGTGTCGGTGTCCATCACGTACTCGCGGTATTCCTCGACCAGCAGCACGTCAGGCCGTTCGCGGATGCGGTCGGCTTCGCCGCCGCCGAGGTCGGCGACGATGCCGTTCACCGCATGCTGCATGCGCTCGCGCACCGCCAGCGGACGGCCGAGGTCGCGGGCGATGTCGCCTTCGAGCTCGAACTGGCGGCCGCGCAGGTAGCTCACGTAGTTCCGCGCGCGCGCGCTCTTGCTGTCCAGGCGCAGCTTGCCGCGCGCGCCGGCGCTGCGCTGCGGTGCCGGCAGGCCGGACACGCCGCCGCGGTAGGCGCCGAGCGCAGGCTCGCGAAACACCACCACATAGGTGCCGCCATCGTCGCGGCCGCGGCCCGGCACCACGGCCGGATTCGCGACGCCGGCACGACCGCCGGACTGCGCGGCACTCGCGGCGACCGCGGCCCCCGCCTGGCCGGCCGCCGCAATGGTGGCGGTGGCGCCGCGCTGGGCGGCGCCGAAATCGATGGTGCTGGCACCGGCAACGGCGGCCAGCGCTACCAGCGCGGCCACCGCACCCCACTTCTTCGTTCGTGACATGTCGTTTCCCCGGAAAGATATCGGCAACGCGATCGGGACGGGACAGCCGGAACACCGGATTTCCGCCGATCGGGACAATTGGCTCGACACTCACCGGCGCCCCTGTCCGCCGGGCGGCGCCGACTTGCAGGTCGAGCGCCGGATCCGACTCTACACCCGGATCGGACGTTCTGCTTCCGCACCGCAGCAGGGCACCTGCGAGGCGCCGGCCGGCCCCGTCAGGGCCGCATCCAGGGCCCGCGGTGGCGGCGAAAGGTCAGCAGGTACGCCCCGACCACCCAGATCGAGGCGGCCGCCCAGCCGGCGAGGATGTCCGACGGGTAGTGCACGCCCAGATACACCCGCGACAGTCCGACCATCGGCACGAAGACCGCCATCGCGGCGAGCGCCGGCCAGCGCCAGCGCGTGGGCCAGGCCAGCAGGACCAACACCAGCGCCAGGCTCATCGAGCCCATCGCATGGCCACTGGGAAAACTGTAGGTGGCCTCCGGCGCGATCGATTCCCACAGCGCCGGGCGCTCGCGCGCGAACACCTGCTTGACGGCGATGTTGAGCAGGGCCGATCCGCCCAGCGCGATGGCGGCGAAGACACCCTCGCGATAACGGCGCAGCGCCAGCAGCACGACAACCAGGGCGATGTCGAACGGCACCACTCCGCGGTCATAGCCGATCGCGGAGAAGAACAGGAACACGCGGTCGAAGCCCTCGCGTCCCAGCGCATGCGCGAACTGCAACAGCGGTTCGTCGAAGGGGATCGCCTCGGCCTCGCGGATATCGTCGGCGAGTTCGGAGAACATCCACATCGGCAGCAGCACGCCGCCGAACAGCAGCAGCAGGGCCGAGCCGTGGTCGCCGAGAAAGCGCCTGCCCGCGCGGACGCCGATGGCGAGGGTCGCGGGAAGATCAGCCGGCTTCGGCAGGCCGGCCATAGCGCCTCTCGACGTAGTCGTCGACCAGGGCGACGAATTCATCGGCGATGCGCTCGCCGCGCAGGGTGACCGACTTCTCGCCGTCGATGAACACCGGCGCGGCCGGCGCCTCGCCGGTGCCGGGCAGCGAGATGCCGATGTCGGCGTGGCGCGATTCGCCGGGGCCGTTGACCACGCAGCCCATCACCGCCAGGGTCATGTTCTCGGCGCCGGGATGGCTGATCTTCCATTCGGGCATCTTCGCGCGCACGTGTTCCTGCACGCGTCCGGCCAGCTCCTGGAAGAACTCCGACGTGGTGCGTCCGCAACCGGGACATGCGGTGACCATCGGCGTGAACGCGCGCAGGCCCAGGGTCTGCAGCAGCTCCTGCGCGACCACCACCTCCTGCGTGCGCGGGGCGCCCGGCTCCGGCGTGAGCGAGATGCGGATGGTGTCGCCGATGCCCTCCTGCAGCAGCACCGCCAGCGCGGCGCTGGAGGCGACGATGCCCTTGCTGCCGATGCCGGCCTCGGTCAGGCCCAGGTGCAGGGCGAAGTCGGAGCGCGTGGCGAGATCGCGGTAGACGGCGATCAGCTCCTGCACGCCGCTGACCTTGCAGCTGAGCACGATGCGCTCGGCCGGCAGCCCCAGCTCGACCGCGCGCTGCGCCGAGTCCAGCGCCGAGCGGATCAGCGCCTCGCGCAACACCCGCGCGGCTTCCCAGGGCTCGGGGCGCTGCGCGTTCTCGTCCATCAGCCGGGTCGCCAGCGACTGGTCCAGCGAGCCCCAGTTGGCGCCGATCCGCACCGGCTTGTCGTAGCGCAACGCGAACTCGATCAGCTGCGCGAACTGCAAGTCCTTCTTCCTGCCGAAGCCGACGTTGCCGGGATTGATCCGGTACTTGGCCAGCGCCTCGGCGCAGGCCGGCTCGTTGGCCAGCAGCTGGTGGCCGTTGTAGTGGAAGTCGCCGATCACCGGCACGGAGATGCCCTGCATCGCCAGCCGCTCGACGATCCGCGGCACCGCGGCCGCGGATTCTGGATTGTTGACGGTGATCCGCACCAGCTCCGAGCCCGCCCGCCACAACTCGGCGATCTGCTTCGCGGTCGCGGCGACGTCGGCGGTGTCGGTGTTGGTCATCGACTGCACCACCACCGGCGCGTCGCCGCCGACGACGACGTCGCCGATGCGCACCTGCCGGGTGGCGCGCCGCGGCGCCGGGCCGAACGGCGGCGCCGGATCCTTGCGGCAGGGCGGTGCTGATAGCGGGTGTGCGGACATGCGGGCATTTTACCGCGCCAGGCAACCCTTTTCCGCCGCGGTGAAAGATAGGCCGTCGCCACGGGTGGTACAAATGAATAGCCGGTAGCCCGGGCGACATGATCGTTCCTACGTCCTGTTAACAATCACGCCAACCAGACGCAGATAGCAGCCAGGATGGCGAAGGCGGCGAAGGCGGGGGGATCGCTTCGAGCAACGCGGGTGCCTGCGTGATGTCGGCGGCTTGCGCGCCGGTGAGGGTGAAGGCCAGTGGATTGCCCAAGGCATCGGCGATCATGTGGATCTTGGTGCACCAGCCGCCACGAGAGCGGCCCAGTGCCTGCGCGCCACGTTTTTTTGGGCGCCTGCGGCATGCAGGTGGGCGCGGATGGCGGTACTGTCGATAAACACCTCTTCCAAGTCGACGCCGTCGCTGACGGCGTCGAGGATGCGCCCCCAGACCTCGGTCTTCTTCAAGCGGGCAAAGCGCGTGTAGATCGTGTGCCAGTTGCCCAGCTCCGGCGGCAGGTCGCGCCACGGGCGCCAGTGCGCAGTGCAGCCAGATGCCGCATTGATGGGGACCAGTCAACGCGCCGTCAATGCAGTGCCGATGGCGGTGGCGAGCTGCTCCGCGGTCAGTTTGCGGCCGTAGTGGGCAGCGTACCGCCCTCGGGCGTCCAGCAAAAATACAAACGTCGAATGATCCATGGTGTAAGCACCCTTGTCACCTATGGGCACTTTCTTGTAATAGACATGGTATTGGCGCGCTACATCGGCGATCTGTTCAGGGGTTCCTGTCAACCCGATGAAGTCCGGTGAGAACGCGTTGACATAAGCTTTCAATACCTCGGGGCGGTCTCGCTCCGGGTCTACGGTTATGAACACAACACGAACTGCCATGCTATGACGTTTCTTCACCGTCGCAGCGACAGAGGCGAGCTTGACCAGGTCGGTAGGGCAGACATCCGGGCAGCTGGTAAACCCGAAATAGAGCAAAGTCGGTTGCCCCCGAAGTACCGACTCCGTCACCGCTCGTCCTTCTTGGTCCGTCAACGCAAATCGTCCTCCGATCGCCGGTGCGGCGGCAGCGAGCAGGGGCGTTGCGAGAAGGCTGAGGCCCAGTAGAGCAGCCAGGAGGCGGGCGGACATACGCATCAATATCCGCCGCTGTAGGTGATCGTGAAACCAATCAGGTCGGATGTCTTACCATCAACTTTTTCTCGACCAATAGATCCAGCCAGTTTGATCACGCCGGTGAGTTGGTAACCTACACTTAGCTCGGTCAGGCGCTCGTCCGGCTTCCCACTCAGCCCCCGACGAGTGCCAGTGATGCCGTAGTTCCAACGCCCGTAGTCGACCGTCAGTGCCGTGGTGAGGTAGGTCGTGTCGGCACCCTGGTTGCCCCCCTCGTTCTGAACATCCACATACTCAACAAACGGCACGAAGTCGAGATATTCACCATGGAGCGTTGGGCCGAGGTCGGTGCTACGCATACTCGGGATGATCGCGCGCAGGGAAAGTCCCTTGACCGTCTCGGCCGCAGCGGGAGTTGCAGGCTGCGGCGGCTGTCCCGGGTCCGGTGCCGGTGGAGGCACGGGCCGTCCTTTTGCATTTCGCATGTAGGCGACCTGTGCTTCCAGGAACGGCATTGCGGGCCAAGAGGTCCAATTCACAGTCGCGGCATAGGAGTTCAGACGCCCTGTGTTTGCAGCACCGCCGTCAGCCTGCGAGGCTTGCTTGCCTGGTCGGAGATAGGGGCGACTGAGGAAGGTATTGTCCTGAGTGTAGAGGCTCAGATTCGGCGCTATGTTGCCGATACGCTCGTTGAAGTAGCGATACTCACCCGTAGCACCTAACATGCCACCACGATCATAGGCCTTCACGAAATCCTTCGTGTATAGACCAGGGGCAGCGTCCTGAGCGCGACCGAACGGCACCTGGATTTTGCCGATGCGGTAACCCGTCGATACCCCTTGCTGGTAGAAGTTCAGATCCGTCACGGTCAGGCCCAAGCCCTTGAACCAGCGCTCCTGGCCGGGCTTGATGTCGACCACGGGGTTCACCTCTGTCCCCAACCAAATCTCGGTATCAGGACTGAAGCGGAAGTGCACGGTGCTGACCAGGTCCAGATACCCGTCAGATGTCGTACGGTCGTTTCCTGACTTTGCTTTGGAGCGGTCGTACTGGAAAGTTGCGTCGTACTCAATGCCCACGTTGGGATACATTCCATCGTCAGCTTCCGCCACTCCGTGCAGAACCGAGCACCCAAGCACCACGCACAGGGAGAGACGTCCATTCATCGGGGTGTCCTCAAAGGGCCTTGGGGAGCGGGCTGAGCAGCGCCGGGGAGATCTGAAGTTCGTTCCCGGTCTTCTGCAGGTACGTGCAGGTTTCGTTATCCCCGTAGATGCCACCTAATGGTTCCAGGGTGACCGCCTGCTCGTAGTCTTTCGGCCGGACCACCTGGATCACCTGCATCATCCCACCATCCTCGTGCTCCAGCACGTGGCAGTGATAGACGAACTTGCCGAGCGTCACCTCCTCGATGAAGGGGATGCGGACCGTAATGGAACCGGTAGCGGGAATGAAGGTGTTGTCGCGGTAGCTGGTGAATGGAACCGGCTTGTCGTTGATCGCCACGACCTGGAAATCAGTCTGGTGGATGTGGAACTGATGAAGCTCTTGTGTGGGATTCTCCAGCCGCCACTCCTCCACGTCGCCGAGTTTTACCGTGGTGTCCACGCGCGTGCCGTCAAAACGGCGCCCGTTGATCATGAAGGTGTTCGGGTCGGTTGCAGAATCCTGGAACACGTATCGCCGCTTGCGGGCGACCGGTTGCTTGGACAGGTCTGCGTACTGCGGGTACGGGCTGGTGATGCGCTTCGTGGTCACGCGCTCGCCTACGGAAACCATCGTTGCCAGACGGGCACCATCGTAGGCATCGCCCGCAGGACCGGTGTTCACCTTGCCCAGTTCGATCGGATAGCGCCCAGGCTCAGGTCCGACGACAAGCACGCTCACTCGCGCCGACGGGCCCATCAAGAGTTCGCCTTCCCGGTCCTCCTTCACGACGGAATTGCCGTCGCGCGATATCACCTGCACGTCCTGGCCATGGATCTTCAGGCGAAAGTACTGGTTGGCCGCCACGTTAAGCAGGTGCCATAACTGGGTCTCGCCAGGGCTGATGCGGATCTCAGGTTGAAACTGACCGTTGATGGTGCGGATGGATGGGGCACCGGTGATGATGCGCGAAGCCAGCTTTCCGGTATGCGTCTTCTGGAAGTTACGCATCACCAGCACCTGCTCCTTGATTCCACGTAGCTCCGGGAATGGATCGAGCATGCCCTCCACCAGAATGGGGCCGGCAATACCGCCAGAGACTTGTCGCTGTACCGCGCCATGGAAGTGGCTGTGATACCAGTACACGCCCGGGGAATGGTTGGGCGGTAGCTTGATCGTGTAGTTCATCCGAGTGTGCGGCTGAGCGATTCGAAAGATATTGTCGCCCGCCTCAAGCGCCGAGACCTGCATGCCGTGAAAGTGCAGGTTGGTGATCTCGTCCATGCGGTTGTCGAAGTCCACCGCAATGACTCCGCCCGGTCGCGTACGAATCAGAGGGGCGTCGTACTGCCCATTGAAGACCAGCGATCGGTATGATGCGTCGCCGACCTGGATCTCGCTCTCAGCGGCCATCAGGGGAACATGGGTAGTGCCGCTGGCGTCCGGAACAAATTCTGGAGGCGGCTTTAGCCCTTCTTCTTTCGGAGCCGGCCACATTGAACCAACGACATTCCCACAGATGAGCACGGCAACCGCCATCGCCGCAATCCAGCGGCTCGATTTACCAAGCTTCATAATCCCCTCCCGTCAGTACTCCATATCAAGTAACGGCCTACTTACCCACAAGCGACCGCTTGGATTCGTCCGGCATTGTCGATCTCAACATTGACCCGGTCCCGACGGAAATCGCGAGTCATCGGTTGGCCCGGTCTAAGGCGACGCACCTGTGATGCACGACTCTCGACTTGTATGCGGTTAACGATTGCATCGTTTATGACCTGACCTACCGCCCACTGCGAGAGGTCTGCACGACACTGGTCTTCACGCGTATCGGTGTCTGTGTTCTCAGGCGCTGTGGCGCATCCCGCAATTGAACACAGCGTGCCGGCACAGAGAGCTAGCGTGCGGACCAGGCTGATCAGCGGGCCACTGCCGTGGCGTCTCCGTGCCTTCAATTCGTTCATCACGATCTGAACCTCGTCCATGGATTTTCATCAAGATCAGGATGCCAATCCAGCGTGCCTATGTGTAAGCAGCAACGTAACGCAGTGCGCGAACGCAAGCTCGAATCTGCTTCAACACTTGACCCCTGTATGCACTACTACAGAATTTCTGAAATTTCAAGTGCCGGTCTGGGTATAGGAAGAATAGACGCCCTTTTGTAGAAATCATCGAGTCATTGCCCGTCCGCTTGCCCCGCGCTCGACGCAGATTGCAGCTCGAATTCCTACCTGGGTTGCAACCCTCGTTGGCCACCTTGCGGGTAGTCTAATCTTGATTGTTAACTGACCCTAAGGCCCCGCCACGCCGGCGGGGTAACATTTCCGTCATGCAGCCCCCGGCGATCCCGTTCCTGAAGACCCTGTGCGGGCTGCGCTGGGTCGCGGTCGCGACCCAGGCATCGACCCTGCTGGTAGTCGCGCTGGCGCTGGACATGGCGCTGCCGTGGAGCCGGCTGTGGGGCGCGGTGCTGCTGCTGGCCACGTTCAACCTGTACGCGCAATGGCGCTGCGCGCGCGCGAAGCCGGCGTCGGCCGCCGAGGCGTTCGCGCACCTGCTGGTCGACATCGGCGTGCTGACCTGGATCATCGGCTGGACCGGCGGCATCGCCAATCCGTTCGGTTCGCTGTTCCTGCTGCCGATCGCGCTGACCGCGCTGGCGCTGCCCCCGCGCTGGACGCTCGCGACCGCCGCCGCCTGCGTGAGCGGCTATGCGCTGGCGACCGCACTCGGTCAGCCGCTGCCGTACGTACCCGGCAGCGACTTCGACCTGCACCTGTGGGGCATGGCGGCGAACTTCGTGCTGTCGGTGGCGGTGGTGCTGTTCTTCTCCACCCGCCTGGTCGCCGCGCGCGACCGCCGCGAGCGCGAGCTGGCGGCGATGCGCGAACGCTTCGCCCGCGACGAGGGCATCCTCGCCCTGGCGACGCACGCCGCCGCGGTGGCACACGAGCTCAACACCCCATTGGGCACGCTGACGCTGCTGGTCGACGAACTCGAGGCGTACCCGCTGCCGCCCGGCGCCGGCGAGGACCTCGCCGGCATGCGCGAACTGCTCGAGGTCTGTCGGGAACGCGTGCGCGAGCTGGCCAGCCCGGCGGATCCCGAGACCGCCTCCGACATCGACCTCGAGCGCGTGCTGACGCAGTGGCAGCTGGTGCGTCCGCGCATCGAACTGCACCGCGCCGGCGCAGGGGCGCGCGGGCTGGCGATCGACCGCGGCATCGGGCACCTGCTGCTGGCGCTGCTCAATAACGCCGCCGACGCCAGCGAGGCCAACGGCGGGCACCGCGTCGACCTGCGCATCGAGGCCGACGCGCAGCGGCTGCGCGGCGAGATCCGCGACTACGGCAAGGGGTTCTCCGGCCACGCGCTGCTGCCGGCGCTGTTCCGCAGCGACAAGCCGGACGGGCTGGGCATGGGCCTGGCGCTTTCGCACGCCACCGTCGAGCGGCTCGGCGGCGCGCTGTCGATCGCCTCGGCCGCCGACGGCGCACGCGTCAGTTTCGAAGTGCCGCTGCCGGACACCGGGGCACCGTCGGGAGGGCCACCATGAAGGGACTGCTGGTCGACGACGACGCCCTGTACCTGCGCACGCTGCAGCGCGCGCTGCAGCGCCGCGGGCTCGATTGCGCCACCGCGTCCGAGATCGAAGGCGCACTCGCGCTCGCCCGCCGCGAGCGCCCCGCCTTCGCGCTGCTCGACCTGAAACTCGGTGCCGAGTCCGGCCTGTCGCTGATCGAGCCGTTGCGCGCGATCGACCCGCGGATGCGCATCCTGCTCGTAACCGGCTATGCCAGCATCGCCACCGCAGTCGAGGCGATCAAGCGCGGCGCCGACGACTACCTGCCCAAGCCGGTCACCGCCGACGCGCTGCTGCGGGCGCTGCGCGGCGAACCGGCCACGCCGGCGCCCGGCGGCGCCGGCATGATCCCGCTGCGCCGGCTGCAGTGGGAACACATCCAGCAGGCGCTGCACGAGACCGGCGGCAACGTTTCCGCCGCCGCGCGCCTGCTCGGCATGCACCGGCGCTCGCTACAGCGCAAGCTGGCGAAGCGGCCGGGGCCGGAACGCGGCGGCGGAGAAGCCTGACTCGCGAGTCGCAAGCGATGGACGTGTCGACCATGCGTCCCCACCCGTCGGCGGTGGCCCGATGGGAGTGGCTGCGGCATCAGCAGCGCTCTTGTGGGAGTGGTGGCGGTATACCGCTGCCACTCCCACAAGAGCCGCCAATCGCTCCGGGGAGGCAAACTCGGGGCGCCTGAGGAAACCGTATCTGCCTGTTTTCCGGCCCTTTCGCCCGCCCTTTCGTTACCGCCGAAGCGTGCGCCAGGAGCCCTGTCGGGATCTCATCGTTCCTCCCCGCCCAGCCCGCGCACCTCGAACACGACCTCCTGCGCCGGCGCATGCGCGAAGCGCAGCGTCGCGGGCACCTCGTCGCCCGCGGCGAACGGCCGCGCCGGCTCGATGAACATCAGGTGGTAGCCGCCGGGCGCGAGCGCGGTGCGCTCGCCCACCGGGAGCGGCAGGCCGTCGTCGAGATGGCGCATGCGCATTATGCCGTCCTCGTGCCGCATCTCGTGGATCTCGACGCGCGCGGCCTGATCGCTCTCCACGGCGAGCAGGCGGTCGTCCGAACCGCTGCCGTTGGAGATCGCCAGGTAACCGCCGGCGACACTGCCGCCCGCGGGCACTTCGCGGATCCAGGCGTCGGATGCGAGCACGCCGGGCGGGAGTGCCTGCGCGGCCTCCATGGCTCCGCGCTGCTCCGCCCCGGCAGTCTCGCCGTTCGCGGCCGTTCCGGACGGTTGGCTGCAGCCGGCGAGCACGGCGAGCAACGCGGCGAAGCTGGTAGCGAGGGCTTTCATCGGTAGAACTCCGGTGGGAAACATACGGGGCATCCACATTCTATGCGGTGGCGCGATGCGGGCGCCGGACGGCACGGCCGGAGACGCGACATCTAGCTCAGCATCTTTGACAACGGCACATGGTTCCGGCGCACACCGCCAAAACGCTGCCATTCCAGCAGTGGCCGCTCGCATGCGGAATGCGTCAGTTTGTCGCACCCGTACGGCACACGCCCGGCGATCCAGGCAACCGCGGCACGACGCGCTATGCTTTCGCCCATGCAGGACGGCCCCGAGATCCTCACCCCCACCCAGCTCAACACGCTGGCGCGCAGCCTGCTGGAGGATGCGTTCCCGGTGGTGCTGGTCGAGGGCGAACTCGGCAACGTGTCGCGGCCGGCGTCCGGCCATCTCTATTTCACCCTGAAGGATGCGCGCGCACAGGTGCGCTGCGCGTTGTTCAAGCCCAAGAGCACCTGGCTGCGCTTCCAGCCGCGCGAAGGCCTGAAGGTACTGGCGCGCGGGCGGCTGACCCTGTACGAGGCACGCGGCGACTACCAGCTGATCCTCGACTCGCTGGAGGAAGCCGGCGAAGGCGCGCTGCGGCGCGCGTTCGAAGCGCTGAAGGCGAAGCTGCAGGCCGAAGGCCTGTTCGACGCCGCACGCAAACGCCCGCTGCCCGCCCACGTGCGCCGGCTGGGCGTGATCACCTCGCCCAGCGGCGCCGCGGTGCGCGACGTTCTGAGCGTCCTGGCGCGGCGTTACCCGCTGATCGAGGTCGAGATCCTGCCGGTGCCGGTGCAGGGCGAAGGCGCCGCGACGCAGATCGTGTCGATGCTGCAGCGCGCCGCCGCCGCGAACCGTTACGACGCGCTGCTGCTGACCCGCGGCGGCGGCTCGCTCGAGGACCTGTGGGCGTTCAACGACGAGGCCCTCGCGCGCGCGGTGGCCGCCTCTGCAGTGCCGGTGGTGGCCGCAGTCGGGCACGAGACCGATTTCTGCCTGGCCGAATTCGCCGCCGACCTGCGCGCGCCGACGCCGTCGGCCGCCGCCGAGCTGCTGGTGCCCGACCGCGGCGAACTGCTGGCGCGGATGCAGACGCTGCAGCGGCGGATGGCGTCGCTGGGCGGGAACCGGCTGCGGCAGGCGGCGCAGCGCGCCGACCGCGCGGCATTGCGCCTGCAGGCGCTGCGGCCGCAGGCGCGGTTGCAGGCGCTGCGCCAGCGCCAGCGCGATGTCCTGCGCCGGCTGCTGGCCGCCTGGACGATCACGGCCGAGCGCCGCGGCGCCGCCCTGCGCCATGCGCAGTCGCGGCTGCGCGCACAACACCCGCAACGCCGCCTGCGCGCATTGCGGCAACGCCTGGAATCGCTGCAGCCACGGCTGGCCGCGGCGTTGCCGCGGCGCCTGCATGGCGAGTCGCTGCGCCTGCGCGGCGCGGCGCGTGCGCTGGAAGCGGTGAGCCCGCTGGCCACCGTGGCGCGCGGCTACGCCATCCTCCAGCACCACGACGGACGCGTGGTCCGCAGCGTGCACCAGGCGGCGGTCGGCGATCGGCTCGACGCCCGCCTCGGCGACGGACAGTTGCGCGTGCGCGTCGAATCGCGCGACGACTGAGGCGTAACATCACGCCATGCCTGCGCTACGGCCGCTAGCCTGCTCTTCTGCCGTGAGGCACCGCCCGCGAAGTTCGCAGCGGCCTTCCCCGCCAGCTTCGCGCCTCCACTCAAATCCATAGCGTGACGACCACATGACCAAAGCCTCCGACCTGTTCGTCGCCACGCTCGAAGCCGAAGGCGTGGAGTACGTGTTCGGCATTCCCGGCGAGGAGAACCTCGACTTGCTCGAATCGCTGCGCGACTCGAAGATCGCACTGGTCCTGACCCGCCACGAGCAGGCCGCCGGCTTCATGGCCGCCACCTACGGACGGCTCACCGGCAAGGCCGGCGTCTGCCTGTCCACCCTCGGGCCCGGCGCGACCAACCTGGTCACCGCCGCGGCCTACGCGCAGCTCGGCGCCATGCCGATGCTGATGATCACCGGGCAGAAGCCCATCCGAACCAGCAAACAGGGCCAGTTCCAGATCGTCGACGTGGTCGACACCCTGCGCCCGTTGACCAAGTACACGCGGCAACTGGTCTCCGCCGACAGCATCCCCGGCCGCGTGCGCGAGGCGGTCCGCCGCGCCGAGGAGGAACGCCCCGGCGCCACCCACCTGGAGCTGCCGCAGGACATCGCCGGCGACGACACCGATGCCCGGCTGATCCCGCGCTCGCTGTCGCGGCGGCCATTGGCCGAGCACAAGGCCATCGCCGCCGCCGCCCATGCCATCGCCGGCGCGAAGCGCCCGCTGCTGATGCTCGGCGCCGGCGCCAACCGCAAGACCACCGCGAAGATGCTCTGCACCTTCGTCGACAAGCTGAAGATCCCGTTCTTCAGCACCCAGATGGGCAAGGGCGTGCTGGACGAAACCGCACCGCTGTGGCTGGGCAACGCGGCACTTTCCGATCACGACTTCGTGCACCGCGCGATCGACGCCGCCGACTGCATCATCAACATCGGCCACGACGTGGTCGAGAAGCCGCCGTTCTTCATGCGCGAGGGCCGGCGCACGGTGATCCATGTGAACTACGACGGCGCCGAGGTCGACCCGGTGTACTTCCCGCAAATCGAGGTGGTGGGCGACATCGCCAACGCGGTCTGGCAGTTGGCCGAGGCGCTGGAGCCGCAACCGCACTGGGATTTCGCCTTCTTCGAACGCGTGCGCGCGGCGATGCTCGAACACCTCGGGGACCGCGCCGACGACGACCGCTTCCCGATGGCCTCGCAGCGCATCGTCGCCGATGTCGCCGCGGCGCTCGGGCCCGAGGACATCGTCTGCCTCGACAACGGCCTGTACAAGATCTGGTTCGCGCGCAACTTCCGCTGCCGGCAGCCCAACACGCTGCTGCTCGACAACGCGCTGGCGACCATGGGCGCCGGGCTGCCGTCGGCGATCGCCGCGCGCATCGTGCACCCGGACCGCAAGGTCGTCGCGGTGTGCGGCGACGGCGGCTTCATGATGAACTCGCAGGAACTCGAGACCGCGGTGCGCCTGGGCATCGACCTGACCGTGCTGGTGCTGCGCGACGACGCCTACGGCATGATCAAGTGGAAGCAGAAGCACGAGAACTATCCCAACTTCGGCATGGACCTGGGCAATCCGGATTTCGTGAAGTACGCCGAGGCCTACGGCGCGCGCGGCCATCGCCCGCGCTCGGCCGATGAATTCCTGCCGCTGCTACGCACGGCGCTGGACACCCCCGGCATCGACCTGATCGACGTACCGCTGGACTACGGCGACGACGATCGCATCCTCAACCAGGACATCCCCCGCCTCAGCGCCGCGGTGCGATGACGCATGGCCGCCGAAACATCCCCGCCGCATTCCGTGGAACACGCGTTGACGGCGGCATGAGCGGCCTGCGCCGCATGCCGCTCCCCCCATCAAGCCGGAGAACCCCACCATGGCCAAGCCGAAGAAGACAGCCAAGCACGATCGCACCGGCCTCGCCCGCAGCTATCCCTACTACCTGGCGAACCGCCCGGTCGCGGCCAACACGGACTTGGAAGTGCGCGACAAGTATTCCGGCAAGATCGCCACCCGCACCGCCTTCGGCGACGCGGCCACGATCCGCAAGGCGATCGTGGCCGCGCACAAGGCGCGCGAGCCGATGGCGGCCTTTCCGCCCGACAAGCGCCGCGACGTGCTGGAGCATTGCGTGCGCCGCTTCGAAGAGCGCTTCGAGGAGCTCGCGCTCGCCCTGTGCATCGAGGCCGGCAAGCCGATCGCCGACTCGCGCGGCGAGGTCACGCGGCTGATCGACACCTTCCGCATCGCCGCCGGCGAGGCCACCCGCATCGACGGCGAGGTGATCGAGCTGCAGATCTCCGAGCGCACGCGCGGCTACCGCGGCATGGTCAAGCGGGTGCCGATCGGCGTGTGCAGCTTCATCACCCCGTTCAACTTCCCGCTCAACCTGGTCGCGCACAAGGTGGCGCCGGCAATCGCCGCCGGCTGCCCGTTCGTGCTCAAGCCGGCGGCCAAGACCCCGGTCGGCGCGCTGATCATCGGCGAGGTGCTGGCCGAGACCGACCTGCCCAGGGGCGCGTTCTCGGTGGTACCGTGCAGCAACGAGGACGCCGCCGCGCTCACCGATGACGAGCGCATCGCCCTGCTCAGCTTCACCGGCGGCCTGGTCGGCTGGGAGCTCAAGGCCCGCGCCGGACGCAAGAAGGTGATCCTGGAACTCGGCGGCAATGCCGCCTGCATCGTCGATGCCGATCCCGGCGCCAGCCTCGACCACGTCGTCGACCGGCTGGTGTTCGGCGCCTACTACCAGTCCGGCCAGAGCTGCATCAGCGTGCAGCACATCCTGGTGCACCGTGACCTCTACGAGCGCGTGCGCAGGAAGCTCAAGACCAAGGTGTCCGCGCTGCGCATGGGCGATCCGCGCGACGAGAAGACCTTCATCGGACCGGTCATCGACGAGGACGCCGCCAGGCGCATCGAGTCCTGGATCGAGGCCGCGCTCGAGGGCGGCGCGAAGCGCATCGCCGGCGGCCGCCGCGACGGCAACATGCTGCCGGCCGCCCTGCTGGAAAAGGTGCCGCGCGACAGCGACCTGTACCGGCAGGAGGCGTTCGGGCCGGTCGCCTGCCTGCAGCCGTTCGACGATTTCGAGGAGGCGCTGGCCACCGTCAACGCCAGCGAGTTCGGCCTGCAGGCGGGCGTGTTCACCGGCAACCTCGCCCATGCCATGCGTGCCTGGGACGCACTGGAGGTCGGCGGCGTGATCGTCGGCGACGTGCCCAGCTTCCGCGTCGACAACATGCCCTACGGCGGCGTCAAGCAATCCGGCCTCGGCCGCGAGGGCGTGCGCTACGCGATCGAGGACATGACCGAGCAGCGACTGCTGGTGATCCGGGGATGACCCAGGAAATCTCGCGCTTCCGCCCGTAGGAGCGCGCCATGCGCGCGATGCCGGCGCGGCAAGCAACGCGGCAGATGTACGTCATCCGGGGACTCGGGACATCCGCAGAACCTGACGGCTTCTTACTCGTCATCCCAGCTGGCGCTGGGATGACGGATCCTTAGCCTTTTCCCGCGAGTCCCGAGCCCGGGCTCCACCTCAACCGCCCTCGTCGCCGGTCATCGGCACGAACCGCACCGGCGCGATGCGACGGTTGCGCAACTCGCCGGTTGCCGTCTTCTCGATCAGCCGCAGCTCTTGCAGCGCATGCACCGGGCCGACCGGGATCACCATGCGCCCGCCCGGCTTCAACTGATCGAGCAGCGCCTGCGGCACCCGCTCCGGCGCCGCCGTCACGATGATCGCGTCGAACGGCGCATGCTCCGGCCAACCGGCGTAACCGTCGCCGGCGCGCACCGTCACGTTGTCGTATCTCAGTTCCTTCAACACCGCTTCCGCCCGGCGCGCCAGCGGTTCGACGATCTCGATGCTGTAGACCTCCGCCACCAGCCCCGACAGCACCGCGGCCTGGTAGCCCGAGCCGGTGCCGATCTCCAGCACACGATCGTCGCGCTTCGGCTGTAGCAGTTCGGTCATCGTCGCCACGATGTACGGCTGCGAGATGGTCTGGCCGTGGCCGATCGGCAGCGGATGGTCGCGATAGGCCTGCGCCGCCCGCTCCGGCGGGACAAAGCGATGCCGCGGCACCGCGCGCATGACCTCGAGCACGCGCGCGTCGCGCACGCCGCGCGCTTCGATCTGCCGTTCGACCATCCGCATGCGCTGCGCCGTGGCGCCGTCGCCGTCGGCGCGTGGACCCTGCTGCGCCGCGGCCGCGACAGGACCGAACAGCAGCGCGATGCCCAGCAGGCGCAGTATCCGCCCCAGCCCCGACCACGGTTGCCGGGCGCTCCGGGCTGCAGTGACGGAAGACATCGGCATGGCCGGCCTCCGCGGAAATCTCTGAACGGGTTTCGTAATGCTGCGCCCGGCGTCGTGAAACGCCCGTGACCTCCGCTCGCACCGGGCCGAACGTCGGCTCCGCCGTGCCGCGTCCGGAGCCGATGGCAGCGAAGCAGGCGCCGGATTGCGGCGGGATCAGGAGGCGGGGCGCGGATGCCCGTACAGGAAGCCCTGGCCGTATTGGCAGCCCAGCTGCAGCAGCACGTCGCGCTGCCGCTCCGTCTCCACGCCTTCGCCGATGGTCTCGATGCCGAGCGTGCCGGCCAGCGCCAGGATCGCGCGCACCAGTGCCAGGCTCTCGGTCCGGGTCTCGCCGTCGAGGCCGGCGACGAAGCTCTGGTCGATCTTCAGTGACTGGATCGGGAACCGGTGCAGGTACGACAGCGCCGAGAAGCCGGTGCCGAAGTCGTCCAGCAGCGCCAGCACACCGCGCTCGCGCAGGATGTTGAGCATGCGCAGCACGCGCGGGGCGTCGTCGAGCAAGGCCACTTCCGTCAGTTCGATCCGCAGACGACCAGGATCGGCGCCGGCCTCCTCGATCATCCGCAGCAGCCGCTCGGCGAAGTCGTCGGAATGGAAGTGTCGCGGCGAGACGTTGATCGAGACGTAGCCGTGGGGGCTGGTGCGGAGCCAGCGCACCACGTGCCGGTACAGCAGCCAGTCCACCTGCTCGATCAAGCCGCTGTCCTCGCCGACGCCGATGAAGTCCGCCGGCGCGAGCGGGCCGCGCAGTTCGTGGTTCCAGCGCAGGAGCGCCTCGTGCCCCATCACTTCGCCGTCGGACAGGCGCACGATCGGCTGGAAATGCGGTTCGAAGGCGTCGTTCATGATCGCCCGGCGCAGATCGGCCTCAAGGTCGAGCAATCGCGTCGCCTCGGCGCGCATCGCCTCGTCGAACAGCGCACTGCGGTCGCCTCCGCGCGCCTTGGCGCGATACATCGCCGCGTCGGCATCGCGCAGCAGTTCCTCGCCGTAGCGGTAGCGCGGTTGCCATATCGCGATGCCGATGCTGGTCGAGGGGAACAGCTCGCGCCCGGCGATCCACATCGGCTTGGACAATTCGGCCAGCACCCGCGAGGCGACGGTCTCGGCGAGCGCCGGCGTCGCCACATCCTCGAGCAGGATCGCGAACTCGTCGCCGCCCAGCCGCGCCACCGTGTCCTTGACGGCCAGCGTGTGGCGCACGCGGCGCCCGATCTCGACCAGCATGTCGTCGCCGGCCGCATGGCCGACGCTGTCGTTCACCAGCTTGAAGCGGTCCAGGTCGAGGAACAGCACCGCGAAGCGCGCCGTCCCCGGCTCGTGCATGCGCGCGATCGAGGCATCAAGCTTCTCCAGCAGGTGCTCGCGGTTGGGCAGGCCGGTGAGCTGGTCGTGGCGCGCCTGGTGGATCAGCCGCTGCTCGGCGCGCATGCGCTCGCCGATCTGCGCATGCAACTCGCGGTTGGCATCCTTCAATTCCTGGGTGCGCGCCTCGACCCGGAATTCGAGCTCGGCATGGGCGGTCTTCAGCGACTCCTGCGCGCGCTTGCGCGACAGCGCGCCGCCGATGTGGTGCGCGACGAAGGTCAGCAGCGCCTGGTCGCGCTCGTCGAAGCCGATGTCGGCGGAGTAACTCTGCGCCGCGAGCGCGCCGATCACGCTGCCGTCGCGCACCAGCGGCACGCCCAGCCAGCAGTTCGCGCGCGCACCGCGGCTGCGCACGCCGCCTTCCGACTCGAGCCGGTCGATTGCCTCGCGGTCGGCGAGCAGCGGCTGTCCGCCGGTGATGACGAATTCGGTCAGTCCCTTGGTCATCCTGCGCGGCCGCCGCACCGGATCGTGCTCGTCGACCGAATAGGGAAACTCGATGCGCGTGCCGTCGGCACCGACCATCGCGATGTAGAAGTTCGCCGCGTACAGCAGCCCGCCGACCACCTCGTGCACGTCGGCGTAGAAGCGCTCCAGGCTTCCGGCGGTCACCGACATCTCGCTGATCCGGAACAATGCACGCTGCAGCCGCTCGGTGCGCTGCCGTTCCTCCACTTCCGCCTGCAGTACCTGGTTGGCACGCTGCAGCTCCAGCGTGCGCTCGTCGACGCGACGTTCGAGTTCCGCCTGCGCGTGCTTGCGGTCCAGCGCCGTGAGGATGTGCCGGGCGACGTACTCGAGCAGCGCGCGGTCCTCCTGGCTGTAGCTGTCGGCGCGATCGTAGTTCTGCACCACGATCGCACCGCAGACGCGGCTGTCGCGGCGCATCGGCACACCGAGCCAGTCGGCGCTGTCGGGGCCGTGCACCGGATCGCGCGGAACGCCGAGTTCGCCACGGATCCGTGCCGAAGGCCCCATCATCGGCCGGCCGTGGCGCAGCAGCGCCACGGTGATGCTGTTGGGCATCTCCTCCAGCGCCAGGTCGCGCTCCGGTTCCGGGCGCCAGGGATCGTTCTGGTCGGCGAAGTACAGGAAGCGGATGGTCCCGCGCGCCTCGTCGTGCAGCACGATGTAGAAGTTCTCGGCCGACATCAGCGCCGCGACCGCGCGGTGGATCCGCGCCAGCATCTCGCGCATCTCCAGCGACGAGCCGGACAGGTCGGCGATCTCGTACAGCGCCTGCTGCAGGCGTTCCGATTTCTGCAACGAGCGCACCTGGGCGCGCGACAGCTCGGACTGCATCACGGCACCGATCATCCGCGTCGCCAGCCGGCGCCAGGTCGGCGCGGCGATCTCGACCGCCGGCTCGACCGCCACGAACACGCGGGTGTCGTCCTGCTCCCACGACAGGTCTGTCGTTCGCGCCGGAATGCCGGCGATCGCATCGGCCAGGCCCTCGACGGCGCGCGCCAACAGCGCCTCGCCGGCCGCCTCGGTCGCGGCGGTACCGCTGCCCAGGCGCGGGTCGCGCCAGCACACCGCCAATGCCGAGCCCGCCGGCAAGAGGCCGCCCAGCAATTCGACCAGCGCCTCCGGGCCGGGCGCGGACACTGCTGCCGCGGCCGGCGACCGTTGCCGAATTCCGTCCACACCTGCTCCGTCGCGTTCCGATCCCCTGCCGTCAGCATAACGGCAGAACCCGCCCGCGCCGGCAATTTCGACCCCGAACGCCCGTTCCAGCCGTTGGCTGCTGCATGACGCATGCACCCTGTCGCCGGCACGCCCGCATCCCACGCCTGCCGCGGACGGGCTTCACCTGTCTGCCGCCAGCGCTTAACCTGCCGGCGGTGAACGACGCCGCCCGCCAGGATCACGAAGAAACCAGCGACGAAGCGCTGATGCTGGCCTGGGCCGGTGGCGACGCCGTGGCGTTCGAGCATCTGTATGCGCGCCACCGCACCCGGCTGTACCGGTTCCTGCTGCGGCAGCTGCGCGATGCCGCCCTGGTCGATGAGGCCTTCCAGGACACCTGGCAGCGCGTGATCGCAGCGCGCACGCGCTGGAAGCCGGAAGCGCAGTTCGCCACCTGGCTGTACCGGATCGCGCGCAACCGCCTCAACGATCACTGGCGCGCGCAGCGACACCGCCCGCCGGCGCCGGACGATGCCGATGCCCGCGTGGCGCGTGTACCGGACGACGACACCCCGGAACGTAGCCTGTCGGAGTTCGAGCAGCGCCGGCGGCTGCAACTGGCGCTGGACGAGCTGCCCGAGGAGCAGCGCGAGGTGATCATGCTGCGGCTGGAGCAGGAGTTGAGCCTGGAAGAAATTGGAGCGATCACCGGCGTCGGCCGCGAGACGGTGAAATCGCGGCTGCGCTACGCGATGGACAAGTTGCGGACGAGACTCGGCGCATGACCCAAGATCGCGACCCGTTGACCCCGGAGGAACGCGCGCTCGCCGAGCGGCTGGCGCAGGCGTCGCCGCGCGCGGAGCCGTCGCCGGCGCTGGACGCGCGGATCCTGGCGGCGGCGCGCGCAACGGCGACGGAAACGCCGTCGGCCTCGGTGCGGCCGCGCCGCCGCCGCTGGCCCGCGACCCTCGGGATCGCCGCCTCGCTGGCGCTGGCCGTGGGCATCGCCTGGCAGTTGCGGCCGCTTCCGCAGCAGGCGCCGCCGCCGGTTTCCGAGGCGCCGTTGTCGGTTGCCCCGCCACCGCGCCCGGCCGAATCCGCTGCACAAGCGATCATGGACGCGCCGGCAACGCCTGCCGACCAGCGCGACGCATCCACGCAGCCGCCGATCGCGACGCAGCAGGCCGCACCGGAACGCCGCGAACTCGCGCCGCCGTCCCCGCCGCAGTCGCCGCCGACGCCCGCGAGCGCCGCAGCCGGGCGCGCCGGCGCGGAGATGGAGACGGACGCCGCTTCCGCCCGGGAGGCCGCGCGGCAGGCGGCGGAGGCCACCCAGGCGAAGGAACAGACGGACATGGCCGCCCGCCGCGCGGGCGAACGGCAGCGCGAATCCGCGATCGTGCTTGATGCGCCGTCGCCGGCGCCGGCGTCGCCCGCACCGCCACCGCCACCACCGTCCGCAGCCGAACCGACGTTCGTGCCGTCGCCACCGCCGGTCGAGACCGCGATCGGCCGCCGACGCGTGCAACAGCGTGCCGCCACGCACGCCGGCGCGGACGCAACGCCGCAGCAGCGCGATGTGGGCGAACGCACCGCGGTCACCGGCACTCGCCTGCCCGCAGCGCCGCCCGCGGACCCAGAACGTGATCCCTTCCTCGATCAGCCGCTCGACGACGAACCGCCGGCCACCGCGGACTCGCCGGAGGTCTACAAGGCCTGGCTGGCGCGCATTCGCGAACTCCACGAGGAGGGCGAACACGAAGCCGCGCGCGAAAGCCTGCGCGAGTTCCATCGCCGCCATCCCGACGTCGAGCTGCCCGAGGACCTGTCCGGGCTGCTCGAGGAATGAGCCTGGACACGCTCGCCGCACCCGCCTCGCACGCGATCGAGATCAAGCACAGCCGTTTCCAGGCGCGGGCGACCGCGATCGAGACCGCCGCGGCCGCGCAGGCGTGGCTGCAGGAAGTCTCGATCGCCGACGCGAGTCACAACTGCTGGGCCTGGCGCATCGGCGGCGACTACCGCTCCGGCGACGACGGCGAGCCCGCCGGCACCGCCGGACGACCGATCCTGTCCGCCATCGACGGCCAGGGCTTCGACCGGGTGGCGGTGGTGGTCACGCGCTGGTTCGGCGGCATCAAGCTGGGGGCCGGAGGGCTGGTGCGCGCCTACGGCGGCGCGGCGGCCGAATGCCTGCGCCTGGCCGAACGCCTCCCGCTGGTGGCGCAGGTGGAGCTCGCCCTGCACGCCGGCTTCGACGATCTCGGCGCGGTCCACGCGGCGCTGGAGGCGTTCGCCGCGGAAAAACTCGACGAGGCCTTCGCTCCCGACGGCGCGCGTTTCCGCCTGCGCCTGCCCGAACTGCGCGCCGACGACTTGAAAACGCATCTGCGCGACGCCACACGGAACCGGGTACGTTTCGAAAATGACCGCACCTGACGTCCCGCCCAGGTTCGACCCTTCCACGTCCGCATCGGCTGCCTCCGGCGCGGCTCCCGGAATCCTCCCCCGAACCTGATGGCCGACACCTCCTCCGAATCCGCATCCCACCCTCTGCCCGCGAGCGGCGATGACGCCAAGGCGAAGGCGCCGGTCGGCACCCTGCGCACCCTGTGGCCGTTCGTGCTGCGCCAGCGCGGCCTGCTCGTCGCCTGGCTGCTGGCGCTGGCGGCCTCGTCCGCGGCCACGCTCAGCCTGCCGGTGGCGGTGCGGATGATGATCGACCGCGGCTTCGGCAGCGGCAGCAACATCGACGCCGCGTTCGCGCTGCTGTTCCTGGTCGCGGTGGCGCTGGCGATCGCGACCGCTGCGCGGTTCTTCTTCGTCTCGCTGCTGGGCGAACGCGTGATCGCCGACCTGCGCACCCGCCTGTACGCCCACCTGGTCGGCCTCGACCAGTCGTTCTACGAACGCACCCGCAGCGGCGAGCTGGTCTCGCGCCTGTCCGCCGACACCGAGCTGCTGCGCAGCGTGGTCGGTTCCGGCATGTCGGTGGCGCTGCGCAGCGTGGTGATGGTGCTCGGCAGCATGACGATGCTGGTGGTCACCAGCCCGCGCCTGGCGGCCTACACCCTGGTCGGTATTCCGGTGTTCGTGCTGCCGCTGGTGCTCGGCGGACGCCGGCTGCAGAAGCTCTCGCGCAGCGCGCAGGACCGCGTCGCCGACGCCAACACCCTGGCCGCCGAGACCCTCGGCGCGATCCGCACCGTGCAGGCGCATGCGCGCGAAGGCTGGGAGCGCGGCCGCTTCGCCGAGGCCGTGGCGCGCTCGGTGGCGACCGCACGCAAACGCATCGGCGTGCAGGCGATCGTCACCGCGGTGGCGATCACCGCGATCTTCGGCGCAATCACCATCGTGCTGTGGTCGGGTGCGCACGACGTCGCCGCCGGCACGCTGAGCCCGGGCACGCTGGGCCAGTTCGTGCTGTACGCGCTGCTCGGCGGCGGCTCGGTCGGCGCTTTGGCCGAGGTATGGAACGAGCTGCAGCGCGCGGCCGGCGGCATGGGCCGGATCAACGAGCTGCTGGTCGAGACCTCGACGCTGCAGGCGCCCGAACACGCACAGGCATTGCCGACCCGGGTGCGCGGCGAGCTGCAATTCGACCAGGTGACCTTCCACTATCCGGCGCGCGCGGACGCACCGGCGCTGGAGGGATTCTCGCTGCACGTCCGGCCGGGCGAGACCGTCGCCCTGGTCGGACCCTCCGGCGCCGGGAAAAGCACCGTGTTCGCGCTGCTGCTGCGCTTTCACGATCCGCAGGCCGGCGCGGTGCGCGTCGACGGCGTCGACGTGCGCGCGCTCGATCCGGTCGAACTGCGCGACCACATCGCGCTGGTGCCGCAGCAGCCGACGATCTTCGCCGCCAGCGCCCGCGACAACATCCGCTACGGACGGCTGGAGGCGAGCGATGCCGAGGTCGAGGACGCGGCGGCGTCCGCCGAGGCGCACGCCTTCATCGCCGCCCTGCCCCAGGGCTACGACGAACAGCTGGGCGAACGCGGCGCGCGCCTGTCCGGCGGCCAGCAGCAGCGCGTGGTCATCGCCCGGGCGCTGCTGCGCGACGCGCCGATCCTGCTGCTGGACGAGGCCACCTCGGCGCTCGACGCGCAGAGCGAACGCGCGGTGCAGCACGCGCTCGAGAACCTGATGCAGGGCCGCACCACCCTGGTCATCGCCCATCGCCTGGCCACCGTGCTCAAGGCCGACCGCATCGTGGTGATGGACCAGGGCCGCATCGTCGCCGAGGGCACCCATGAAGAACTGCTGGCGCAGGGCGGCCTGTACGCGGACCTGGCGCGGCTGCAGTTCCTGGGCTGAAGCGGACATTCAAAGCCAGTCGGTGATGCCCTCGCGACGGCAGGTCTCCTGGAAGGCCGGCCGCGCCTTCATCCGCTGCGCATGCGTGCGCAGCGCCGGCCATTCATCGCTGGGACGCGGCATGTTGCGCGACCAGCGCATCAGCATGGTGAGCAGGAAGTCGGCGGCCGACAGGCGTTCGCCCAGCAGATACGGGCCGCCGCCCTCGAGATGGCCGGCAACGCGCTGCCATGCCGATTCGATGCGTTCGCGCGCGTACGCCTTCGCGTTCACCTGGGCGGCCTCGCCGGCGGGCTCGTTCGGGTAGAACCAGGCGCGGTAGGCCGGCAGCAGGGTATTGGCGCAGAAGCAGATCCAGCGGTAGTAGCGCGCGCGCTCCACCGTGCCCGGCACCGGCGCCAGTTGGGCTTGCGGGTGCAGGTCGGCCAGGTGCAGGACGATCGAGGCCGATTCGGTCAGCACCTCGCCGTCGAGCACCAGGGTCGGCACCACGCCGGCAGGATTGAGCCCGAGGTATTCGGGCGACTTCTGCTCGCGCCGGTCGAAATCGAGCGCATGCAGTTCGTGCGGCACCTGCAGTTCGATCAGCAGCCAGTGCACCACCAGGGCGGCGGTGCTGGGGGCGTAGTAGAGGGTTGCGGCCATCGGATCTTCGCCTTGGGGAAGGAACACGGATTATGCCCGCGCTCCCGTATCGCCTCCGGAACGGCGTCCGGACCGGAAGCAGCGGCCGCAGGCGTGGCTCAGGCCGCCTCGATCACTACCGGAATGCCGCCGATCCGCGCCTGCCATTCGCGCGGGCCGGTGATGTGCACGGACTCGCCGATGGAGTCGACGGCTACGGTCACCGGCATGTCCCTGACCTCGAACTCGTAGATCGCCTCCATGCCAAGGTCCTCGAACGCGACCACGCGCGCGGCGCGGATCGCCTTGGAGACGAGATAGGCCGAACCGCCGACCGCCATCAGGTACACCGCGCGGTGGTCGCGGATCGCCTCGATCGCCGCCGGCCCGCGCTCGGCCTTGCCGACCATGCCCAGCAGGCCGGTCTGCTCCAGCATCTGCCGGGTGAACTTGTCCATGCGCGTCGCCGTGGTCGGACCGGCCGGGCCAACCACTTCGTCGCGCACCGGATCAACCGGGCCGACGTAGTAGATGAAACGCCCGGCGAAATCGACCGGCAGCGTCTCGCCGCGATCGAGCATCTCCACCATGCGCTTGTGCGCCGCGTCGCGGCCGGTCAGCAGTCTGCCGTTGAGCAGCAGCACGTCGCCGGGCTTCCAGCCGGCGACCTCCTCGTGGGTGACCGTATCGAGATCGACGCGCCGGCCCTTGGACGCGTCGTAGGTCAGCCGCGGCCAGTCCTCCAGCGACGGCGGCTCCAGCGCCACCGGGCCGGAGCCGTCGAGCACGAAGTGCGCGTGGCGGGTGGCCGCGCAGTTCGGGATCATCGCCACCGGCAGGTTGGCGGCGTGGGTCGGGTAGTCGCGGATCTTGATGTCGAGCACCGTGGTCAGGCCGCCGAGGCCCTGTGCGCCGATGCCGAGCGCGTTGACCTTGTCGAAGAGTTCCAGACGCAGCTCCTCGATCCGGTTCGACGGGCCGCGCGCCTTCAGGTCGACGATGTCGATCGGCTCCATCAGCGCTTCCTTCGCCAGCAGCATCGCCTTCTCGGCGGTGCCGCCGATGCCGATGCCGAGCATTCCCGGCGGGCACCAGCCGGCGCCCATGGCCGGCACCGTCTTCAGCACCCAGTCGACGATCGAGTCCGACGGGTTGAGCATCGCGAACTTCGACTTGGCCTCGGAGCCGCCGCCCTTGGCGGCGACGATCACGTCCACGGTGTTGCCGGGCACCACCGACATGTTCACCACCGCCGGCGTGTTGTCGCCGGTGTTGCGGCGGCGGCCGGCCGGATCGGCCAGCACCGAGGCGCGCAGCTTGTTGTCGGGGTGGTTGTAGGCGCGGCGCACGCCTTCGTTGACCATTTCCTCGACGCCCATGGTCGCGTCCCAGCGCACGTCCATGCCGACCTTCAGGAACACGGTGACGATGCCGGTGTCCTGGCAGATCGGCCGGTGGCCCTCGGCGCACATGCGCGAGTTGATCAGGATCTGCGCGATCGCGTCCTTCGCCGCCGGGCTCTCCTCGCGCTCCCAGGCGGCGGCGAGATTCCGGATGTAGTCGACGGGATGGTAGTAGCTGATGTACTGCAGGGCGTCGGCGACGCTCTGGATGAAATCGTCCTGGCGGACGACGGTTGCGGTGGTGGTCACGGCTGCCTGTGGGGTGGCGTCTGCAGTCGCCATTTTACAGCACCGCCCACCGCCGTCCGCCTTCGGCTCATCCGTAGGAGCGCGCCATGCGCGCGATACCGCGGGCGCGTCCGAAGCCGACCATCGGCGGCTCCTGCGCGAGCCGGAAGGCGCGTTGGTGTCCGGAATCCCGTGGCGGCGAACTGCCCGCGGTATCGCGCGCATGGCGCGCTCCTACGGTGGTGAACACGATGCGGGCTGCGCGTGCGGCGCGGGGCGTCAGCCCGGCAGTCGCTCGCCGCTGCCCGGGTCGAACACGTGCAGCCGTCCGGCCGCGGCGCGCAGCGGCAGCCGCGCGCCCGGCTCCGGCAGTTCGCCGGGCGGGAGCCGCGCGATCAGCGCGAATGGCCCCTGCTGCAGGTTGACGAAGACCTCGTTGCCGACCGGCTCCACCACCTCCACCGTCGGCGCGAAGGCCGCGCCCGCGCCGGTGTCGCGCCGCAGGTCCTCGGGGCGGATGCCCACGTCGACCTCACTGCCAAGCCACGCCTCCGGCACGCCGTCGCCGTCCAGCGGCAGCCGCGCACCGTCGCCGAGCGCCAACGCCAGGCCGTCCTCGCGCACCAGGGTCCCACGCAGCACATTCATCGCCGGGCTGCCGAGGAACGTGGCCACGAACAGATTGGCGGGTTTTTCGTACAGCGCCATCGGGGTGTCGATCTGCTGGATCTCGCCGCCGTCGAGCACCACGATGCGCTGGCCGAGCGTCATCGCCTCGATCTGGTCGTGGGTGACGTAGACCATGGTGGCGCCCAGGCGCCGGTGCAGGCGCGCGATCTCCACCCGCATCGACATCCGCAGCTTGGCGTCGAGGTTGGACAGCGGCTCGTCGAGCAGGAACACCTGCGGGTGCCGCACCAGCGCCCTGCCCAGCGCCACGCGCTGGCGCTGGCCGCCGGACAGCGCGGCCGGCCGCCGCTCGAGCAGCGCATCGAGCTCCAGCGTCTTCGCCGCCTCGGCCACGCGTTCGCCGATCGCCGCCTTGTCGTGGCCGCGCAGCTTCAATCCGAAGGCGAGGTTCTCGGCCACCGTCATGTGCGGGTACAGCGCGTAGCTCTGGAACACCATGGCGATGTCGCGATCCTTGGGCGCGACGTCGTTGACCACGCGCTCGCCGATGCGCAGGCTGCCGGCGGTGATCGACTCCAGCCCGGCGATCATCCGCAGCAGGGTCGATTTGCCGCAGCCCGACGGGCCAACCAGCACCAACAGCTCGCCGTCGGCGACCTCGAAACTGGCGCCGTGCACGGCGACGAAGCCGTCCGGATAGACCTTCCGTACCCCCTGCAACTGCACTCTGGCCACGTTCCCTCCACTCGCCTGCACCGACCCGGCTGCATGCGAATGCGCCGCGCTCGTTCTGCGGCACCGGACATTACACTGGCCCGATGCTTGCGGTATTCTGCCATGTAATCGTTTACACGCGCTTGTACCGCAGCAATGAGGACTTCAGTCGATGAATGAACCGGGCAAGGATTTCCAGTTTCCGCAAGGGTTCCTGTGGGGCGCGGCCACCGCCGCCCACCAGATCGAGGGCTCGCCGCTCGCCGACGGCGCCGGGCCGAGCATCTGGACCCGGTTCGCCCACACGCCAGGGATGATCCTCAACGGCGATACCGGCGACGTTGCCTGTGATCACTACCGGCGCTGGCAGGACGACGTCGCGCTGATGCGCGAACTCGGCCTCAAGGCCTACCGGTTCAGCGTGTCCTGGTCGCGGATCCTGCCCGAAGGCACCGGCCGGGTGAACCAGGCCGGCCTCGATTTCTACTCGCGCCTGGTCGATGCGTTGCTGGAGAACGGCATCGAGCCGCTGCTGACGCTCTATCACTGGGACTTGCCGGCGGCGCTCGACGACCGCGGCGGCTGGCTCAACCGCGACAGCGCCGACTGGTTCGCCGAATACGGCAGCGTGCTCTATCGCGCCCTCGACGGCCGGGTGAAGAAGTGGGTGACGCTGAACGAGCCATGGGTGGTCACCGACGGCGGCTACCTGCACGGCGCACTGGCGCCCGGGCACCGCAGCAGGTACGAAGCGCCGATCGCCTCGCACAACCTGATGCGCGCGCACGGCGCCGCGGTGCAGGCGTACCGCGCCGAAGGCGCCCACGAGATCGGCCTGGTGGTGAACATCGAGCCGAAGTACCCGGCCAGCGACTCGGCCGCGGACGCGGCGGCGGTGGATCGCGCGCATGCGTACATGAACGAGCAGTACCTGCACCCGGCACTGCTGGGGCGCTACCCGGACCGGTTGCGGGAGATCTTCGGCGATGCCTGGCCGCAGTGGCCGGACGCCGATTTCGACCTGATCCGGCAGCCGCTCGACTTCGTCGGCATCAACTACTACACCCGCAGCGTCACCCGCGCCGACGACAGCTATCCGCTCAATGCCGGCGCGGTGCGGCAACCGCTGGGCACCTATTCCGAAACCGGTTGGGAGGTATTCCCCCAGGGACTCACCGACCTGCTGCTCTGGTTCAAGAACACCTATGGCGACATCCCGGTCTACATCACGGAGAACGGCGCTGCGTTCTTCGATCCACCGGTGGCCGAGGAAGGCCGGATCCGCGATCCGCTGCGCATCGATTACCTGCGCAAGCACCTGCGGGCGATCCACGATGCGATCGAGGCCGGGGTCGATGTGCGTGGCTATATGGTCTGGTCGCTGCTGGACAACCTGGAATGGTCATTGGGCTATTCCAAGCGCTTTGGTATTGTTCATGTAAATTACGATAGCCAGCAGCGCACCCCGAAGGACAGTGCGCTCTGGTATGGCCGCATGATCGCCAGCCACGGCAGGCACCTGGCCGATCCCCTGCCGGACTGAGATCACCCCCCCCTCGGAGTAGCGATGCACGACACCCTGCTGTTGTTCGGCGCCACCGGCGACCTCGCCCAACGCTACCTGTTCCCTTCGCTGCTCCACCTGTTGCGCGATCGACTGCTGCCGGCGTCCTTCCGCGTGGTCGCGATCGGACGCAGCGAGCACGACGACGACGGCTTCCGCACCTGGTTGCGCGAGCGCATGGACGACGGCGAACGCGGCGACAACGCGGCGCTCGATGACCTGCTGCAACGCATCGTCTATCACTCGATCGATCTCAACGACGCCGACGCGATGAAAGCGGCGCTGTCGCGCTATGCCGACCGCGCCGCGGTGAGCTACCTGTCGACGCCACCCGACCTGTTCGCGCCCGCCTGCCTCGGCCTGAAGGCCGCCGGCCTGCTCGAGGATCCCTCGCGGCTGGTGCTGGAAAAGCCCATCGGCCACGATCTCGCCTCGGCGCGCGCGATCAACGCCACGCTGCGCGCCAGCCTCGACGAGTCGCGCATCTTCCGCATCGACCATTACCTGGGCAAGGCGCCGGTGCAGAACCTGCTGGCGCTGCGCTTCGGCAACACCCTGCTCGAGGCGGTGTGGGAACGGCGCTGGATCGAATCGGTCGACATCATCGTCGCCGAGACCGCCGGCGTCGACGGGCGCGAGGGCTACTACGCCGGCTACGGCGCGCTGCGCGACATGGTGCAGAACCACATGCTGCAGCTGCTCGCCCTCATCGCGATGGAACCGCCCTCGGAGATCGACGCCGACAGCATCCGCGACGAGAAACGCAAGGTGCTGCGCGCCCTGCGTCCGATGACCGCCGCCGACGCCGCCCGCGACAGCGTGCGCGGCCGCTACGGCGACGGCGTGGTCGACGGCGTCGCGGTGAAGGGCTTCCAGCACGAGAGCGACGTCGGCACCTTCGTCGCGCTGCGCGCCTGGATCGACAACTGGCGCTGGTCGGGGGTGCCGTTCCGCCTGGTCACCGGCAAGCGGATGCCGGCGCGCGCCACCGAGGTGGTGGTGTCGTTCCGGCCGGTCTCGCACTGGCTGTTCGACCGCCCCAGCGCCGAGCGCGCCCCGCCCAACCGCATGCGCATGCGCCTGCAGCCCCAGGAGACCATCGAACTCGGCCTGATGGGCAGCCTGGCGGCGCCCGAATGGGGCGCGACCGAACTGCAGCCGATGTCGCTGGACCTGACCATGTCGCCGACGCCCAAGCGCCGGATCGCCTACGAGCGGCTGATGATCGATGCGCTCAAGGGCGACCAGACGCTGTTCGTGCGCGACGACGAGGTCGAGGCGGCATGGCGTTGGATCGACAGCGTCAGCGACGCCTGGCGCGAGGCCGGCGTCGGCACCCAGCCGTATCCCGCCGGATCCTGGGGACCGCCGGCCGCGGCGCCTTTCCTGCCGACCACGCTGTCCGGCAACGGGAAGCGCAAAGGATGAACGCCACCGCCGCCCACGTCCTGCTGGCCGACATCGGCGGCACCAACGCGCGCTTCGCGTTGGCGGACACGGCCGCGCCGATGCCGCTGCTGGACGACAGCATCCGCGAGTACGCGGTCACCGAGTTCCCCTCGCTGGCGGACGCCGCGCGGCATTACCTGGAGCAGACCGGCGCCGAAGCGCGCGACGGCGTGTTCGCCGTCGCCGGCCGGGTCGAGGACGACGAGGCGCGCATCACCAACCATCCCTGGGTGATCTCGCGCACCCGCCTGCGTACGCAGCTCGGGCTCGGGCAGGCGGTGCTGATCAACGATTTCACCGCGCAGTCGATGGCGATCCCGCTGCTGCGCGCCGGCGACGTCGCCCTGGTCGGCGGCGCGCCCTGGCGCCCGCACGACGGCGGCGGCGACTGCACCTATGCGGTGATCGGCCCCGGCACCGGCCTCGGCGTCGGCGGGCTGCTGATCCGCGACGGTCGCCACCATCCGCTGGAAACCGAGGGCGGCCACGTCAGCTTCCCGCCGGGCACGCCCGAGGAACTGGCGATCCTCGACCACCTATCGCGGCAGTTCGGCCGGGTCTCCAACGAACGCCTGATCTGCGGACCCGGACTGGTCAACATCTACCGCGCGCTGTCGGAGATCGCCGGCGAGGATCCGGGACCGGTACAGCCGGTCGATATCACCCTGCGCGCGCGCGCGGGCGATCCGCGCAGCATGCGCACGGTCGACGTGTTCTGCGCGGTGTTCGGCGCCATCGCCGGCGATCTCGCGCTCACCCTCGGCGCTTGGGACGGCGTATTCCTGACCGGCGGCCTGGTGCCGAAGATGCTCGAGGAGCTGCGCCACTCCGGATTCCGCCAGCGCTTCGAGCACAAGGGCCGGTTCTCCTCGAACATGGCGCGGGTGCCGTCGGTGGCGGTGCTGCATCCGCATGCCGGGCTGCTCGGCGCCGCCGCCCTCGCCGGCCGCATGTCCCCGCGGGAGCACGCGGCGTGAGCGACGAGCGCCCGCCGGTCATCGAGGAATCCACGGCGGCGGAGGGTTCGCCGGTGCGACTCCATGTCTACGATTCAGTGACGCAGTGGGTCTGGGGCGCGGCAGTGTCGATCTCCTCGGCGCTCGCCCGCAGCCTGCAGGGAAAGGCGCGGGCGCGCCTGCTGCTGTCGGGCGGCACCACGCCGACCGCGGTCTATATCGCGCTGTCGAAGGCGCCGCTCGACTGGCAGCACATCGACGTCGCCCTGGTCGACGAGCGCTGGCTGCTGCCCGACGACCCGGACAGCAATGCCCGCCTGGTCCGGGAATCGTTGCTTCAGCGCAACGGCGCCGCGGCCCGCTTCGAAACGCTGACCCGCCCCGGTCGCGGCATCGAGGAAGCGGTCGCCACCGCCAACATGCATGCCCGGCAACCGACCGACGTCGTGGTGCTGGGCATGGGCGAGGACGGACACACGGCCTCGCTGTTCCCACGCATGCGCGATCTCGACCTGGCGCTGGACACTTCCGCCGCCTATGTCGCGGTCGATGCCAGCGGCTGTGCCGGAGCCGGAAAATGGCTGCGGCGCATCAGCCTGACCCCGGCCGGGTTGCGCCCCGCACACACCCGCCTGCTGCTGATCCGCGGACAGAAGAAGCGCGACCTGCTCGACCGCGTGCTCGACGGCGACGACCCGTACGAGTATCCCGCACGCATCGCCTTCACCACGCCGGGCGCACCCTTGCATGTGCACTGGTGCCCATGAGCTGATGCCGTGAGCGCTCCTACGGGAGCCGCAACACGATCAAACCGACCTCCGCACAGCGATCCCCATGACCCTGCATCCCCGCTTCCACGACATCACCGAACGCATCCGCGAGCGCAGCCGCGACTCGCGACGCGCCTATCTCGATGGCATCGAGGCGATGCACGCCGCCGGGCCGCTGCGCGGCCACTTGAGCTGCGCCAACCTCGCCCACGGCTTCGCCGCCTGCGGCCCGACCGACAAGTCGCGCCTGCGCGGCGAGGCCACGCCCAACCTGGGCATCGTCACCGCCTACAACGACATGCTCTCGGCGCACCACCCGTACGAGAACTACCCGGAGCTGATCCGCGAGACGGCGCGCGCGCTCGGCGCCACCGCCCAGGTCGCCGGCGGCGTGCCGGCGATGTGCGACGGCGTCACCCAGGGCCGTGCCGGCATGGAGCTTTCGCTGTTCTCGCGCGACGTGATCGCGCAGGCGACCGCGATCTCGCTGTCGCACGACATGTTCGACAGCGCCGTGTACCTGGGCATCTGCGACAAGATCGTGCCCGGCCTGCTGATCGGCGCGCTGGCCTTCGGCCACCTGCCGTCGGTGTTCGTGCCCGGCGGGCCGATGCCTCCCGGCATCCCCAACAAGCAGAAGGCCGAGGTGCGCGAGCGCTACGCCGCCGGCGAGGCGACGCGCGAGGAACTGCTGGAAGCCGAGGCCGGCTCCTACCATTCGCCCGGCACCTGCACCTTCTACGGCACCGCCAACTCCAACCAGGTGCTGCTGGAGGCGATGGGCGTGCAGCTCCCGGGCTCGTCGTTCGTCAATCCCGGCACGCCGCTGCGCGATGCGCTCACCCGCGCCGCGGTCGAGCGCGCGCTGCGCATCACCGCGCTCGGCGCCGACTACCGCCCGATCGGGCGGATGATCGACGAGCGCGCGATCGTCAACGCCCTGGTCGCGTTGATGGCGACCGGCGGCTCCACCAACCACACCATCCACTGGATCGCGGTGGCGCGCGCCGCCGGCATCGTGCTGACCTGGGACGACATGGACGCGCTGTCGCAGATCGTGCCGCTGCTGGCGCGCGTGTATCCCAACGGCGAGGCGGACGTGAACCGCTTCGCCGCGGCCGGCGGCATCGCCTACTTGTTCCGCGAACTGCTCGACGCCGGCCTGATGCACGAGGACATTCCCACGGTCGTGCCGGGCGGCATGCGCGCCTATTGCGACGAGCCCCGCATCGCCGACGGCGCGCTCGGCTACGCGCCGGGCGTGGCGACGAGCGCCGACGAATCGGTGGTGCGGCCGGTCGCCGCGCCGTTCGAGGCGCAGGGCGGCCTGCGCCTGCTGCGCGGCAATCTCGGCAGCGCGCTGATCAAGCTGTCGGCGGTGAAGCCGGAATTCCGGCACATCGAGGCCCCGGCGGTCGTGGTCGACACGCCGCAGGCACTGAACAGGCTGCACAAGGCCGGCGCGCTGCCGCACGATTTCGTCGCCGTGGTGCGCTACCAGGGTCCGCGCGCCAACGGCATGCCGGAGCTGCACTCGCTGGCGCCGCTGCTGGGCATGCTGCAGAACCGCGGGCATCGCGTGGCATTGGTCACCGACGGGCGCCTGTCCGGCGCCTCCGGCAAGATCCCGGCCGCCATCCACATCACTCCGGAAGCGGCGCACGGCGGCCCACTGGCGCGCCTGCGCGACGGCGATCTCATCCGTCTCGACGGTGAAGGCGGCACGCTGGAGGCGCTGGTCGATGCAGCCGAATGGGACGCGCGGCCGCTGCAGGCCAACACCACGCCGCCGGCCTGGGACATCGGCCGCAACCTGTTCGCGGTCAACCGCGAAGTCGTCGGCCGCGCCGACCAGGGCGCGCTCTCGATCTCCTGCGGCCCGCCGCAGCACGACGGCGCCAACTGGTGGGAATACGACGCCGAGTACGAGCTCGGCGAGAGCGCCGAAGCCGCGGCGGCGCCGCATGCGTCGAAGGACGCTTGACGCTAGGAACGAGAAACGAGGAACGAGGAACGAGTAAGGGCGACTGCGCGGTTCCTCGTCTCGTCGCTCCCACCTCTCGTTTCTCGCTCCTACTCCTCCGCTTCTTTCTCTCGTTCCTCGCTTTTGGCTTCAAACCTCTCGTTTCTCGTTCCTCTCCACTCGTTTCTCGCTCCCAACGGACTGCCATGACCATCGACCAGCACCAAGCCGAAGCCGAACACCTGCTGCGCACCGCCGGGATCCTGCCGGTGATCACCGTCGACAGCATCGACCAGGGCCGCCGCATCGCCGAGGCGCTGCTGTCCGGCGGCCTGCGCACGCTGGAACTGACGCTGCGCACCCCGGCGGCGCTGGAAACCCTGGCGGCGCTGAAGAACGAGCTGCCGGACATCATCATCGGCGCCGGCACCGTGCTCGACGAGGCGCAGGTCCGGCAGTCGATCGACGCCGGCGCCGACTTCCTGGTCACGCCCGGTACGCCGCCGGCGCTGGCCGACGCGCTGGCGCTGGCGCCGCTGCCGGTGGTGCCGGGCGCCGCCACCCCGACCGAGCTGCTGGCGCTGATGGCGCGCGGCTTCCGCGTCTGCAAGCTGTTTCCCGCCAGCGCGGTCGGCGGCCTGGCGATGCTCAAGGGCCTGGCCGGGCCGCTCGCCGGGCTGAAGCTGTGCCCCACCGGCGGCATCGGCGAGCACGACGCCGCGGACTACCTCGCGCAGCCGAACGTGGTCTGCATCGGCGGCTCGTGGATGGTGCCGAAGGCATGGATCGACGCCGGCGAGTTCGACAAGATCACCGCCAGCGCCGCCAAGGCCGCCATCATCGTCGAAGGCGTACGCGGCCGGGATTGAAACCGTAGAGCCGAGCTTGCTCGGCTGCTCCGACTCCGGGGTCGCTCCGAACCGGTTCCGACCCCGGAGCCGATCCAGCGGAGCAAGCTCCGCTCTACGGGCGCCGGAAATGCGTCGCCAGTGCATAGCCCTCGCGCCGCCACAGCCACGCGTGCGCCAGGAACCAGGCCACCAGCAGCACCCCCAGGTGCCATTCCAGCACGTTCTCCAGCCGGTCCTGCAGCTCGGTGCCGCCCACCAGCGCGGTGGCGACGACGTTGGTGATCCCCAGCACCAGCATCGCCACGCAGACCGTCAGCATCGTCGTTCCCGTGAGGCGGTCCAGCCCGCCCGACCGGCGCGCCAACCGCAGGAACAGCAGCTGCGCCAGATAGCTGCAGCCGAAATAGACGATCACGCCGTAGCGGCGCAGGAACCGGTACATCTCGCCCTCGCTGCCGAGAAAGGCGGCGTAGACCGCCAGCGCCACCGCCCCGATCACGCCCATCCCGGCGATTCCCGCCGACGTCCCGGCGCGCTCGCGCAGCCAGCGCGCCGCCAGCCACCAGTGGATGCCGACCAGCAATGCGCACGGCAGCACCAGCAGCCGGAACACGTGGTTGCCCAACCCGTGCCGCGCCGCGCGGCTGATCGAGGTGCAGCCTTCCAGGTAGGGCACGCAGAACGGGACGTACCCGGCCTGCACCGACAGCCACCACGCCGAGTGCGCCGCCACCACCAGGGTGACCGCGATCGCGAGCGGAACGGGCCAGAGGGGAATCGGGGAACGGGACATGCGCGGACGGCTCCGGACGGTCCGCCGCAGGTTAACGCAGCAATCGTGTCCGTAGGAGCGCCCCATGGGCGCGATGCCGCGGGTGTCGACAGTTGCGGGACGAAATCGATCCGCGCGCCGTTGTGGACCATCCCCGGAATGGCGCGCGTGCCACCGAATACCCGCGGTATCGCGCCCATGGGGCGCTCCTACGGACAATCGCACCCACCATCATCCCTTGACGCTCCCCAGCAGCAGACCCTGGATGTAATACCGCTGCAGCAGCAGGAACAGCAGCAGCACCGGGACCACGGTGACCACCGCGCCGGCCATCATCAGTTCGACGTCCTGCACGTGTTCGCGCGACAGCGCGGCGATGGCGACCGGCAGGGTGTAGTTGTCCTGGTCCGTCAGCACGATCAACGGCCACATGAAATCGTTCCAGGCCGCCATGAAGGTGAAGATGGTCAGCGTGACCAGCACCGGCTTGAGCATCGGCAGCACGATGCGGAAGAAGATCCGCAGTTCCCCGGCGCCGTCGATCCGCGCCGCCTCCAGCAGTTCGTCCGGGATCGAGCGCGCGTACTGCCGCACCAGGAAGATGCCGAACACCGTCGCCAGCGCCGGGACGATCACCGCGCCGAAACTGTTGACCAGGCCGAGGCCCTTCATCATCAGGAACAACGGCAGCATCGCCACCTGCGCCGGGATCACCAGCGCCGCCAGCAGCAGCCGGAAGATCCGCTCGCGACCGCGGAAGCGCAGCTTGGCGAAGGCGTAGCCGGCCAGGGTGTTCACCAGCAACGCGCCCAGGGTGATCGCCCCGGACACGACCAGGCTGTTGACGAAATAGCGCCCCATGCCGGCGCGTGCGAACAGCGCCTCGTAGTTGCCGGCGGTGAGCGCCGAAGGCAGCAGCGGCGGCGGGAACCCGCTGGCCTCGCCCTGCGGCATGAACGAGACCGACAGCATCCACGCCAGCGGCGCCAGCGCGACCAATGCCAGCGCCACCAACGCACCGTTGACGGCGAACACGGAAAGACGGCTGGTGCCGACGTCGCGGTTCATACCATCCGCCTGCGGCGGCCGAAGCGCAGCAGCACCGTGGTCACCGCGAGGATGATCAGGAACAGCAGGAACGCCACCGCCGAGGCGCGGCCCAGGTTCCACCACATGAAGCCCTCCTCGTACATGAAGTACAGCACGCTGACCGTGCTCTGCAGCGGATCGCCGCGGGTCATCACGTAAGGTTCGGCGAACAGCTGGAAATAGCCGGAGATGGTGATCACCCCCACCACCAGCAGCACCGGCCCCAGCATCGGCAGGGTCACATGCAGGAACTGCTTCCAGCGCGAGGCGCCGTCGATGCGCGCGGCCTCGTACAGGTCCTGCGGGATCGCCTGCAGGCCGGCGAGGAAGATCACCATGTTGTAGCCGAAGTTCTTCCACACCGCGAACAGGATGATGGTCGGCATCGCCCAGCGCGGATCGCCCAGCCAGTCCACCGGCGAAATGCCGACGTGGCCGAGCGCCCAGTTCACCAGGCCGTAGCTGGTGTGGAACAGGTAGCGCCAGATCACCGCCACCGCGACCAGCGTGGTCACCACCGGCGCGAACAGCGCGGTGCGGAACAGCGGCTTGAAGCGCGCGACCCTGGTGTTGAGCAGCAGCGCCGCGCCCAGCGACACCGCGATCGACAGCGGCACGCCGACGACGACGAAATACGCGGTGTTGCCCAGCGACTTCCAGAACAGCGGCGTGCGCAGCAGTTCGAGGTAGTTGTCCAACGCGACGAAGCGCAGGTTGCCGAGGTCGGCCAGCGCGTAGAGATCGAAGTCGGTGAGGCTGAGCAGCAGCGCAGACGCGACCGGAACGGCGAAGAACACGCCCAGCACCACCAGCGCCGGCGCGGCGAACAGCCAGCCGGCGAGACTAGCGCGCACAGTCGCCTGCCCCGGACATGATCACTCGCGCGCTCCCTTGGGGCTGGGGGGGATTTGCGGGACGCTCGCCGTTCACAACCCCGCCCCGTGCTCGCGCACCCAGCGGCGCTTCTCCAGCAGCGCGTCGACGCGCGCGTCCAGCCGGCGCACCGCCGCGTCCTGCGACATGCCGCCGCGCACAACGCGTTCGCTGGCCAGGCGCATCTCCTGCATGATGCGCTCCCACTCCAGCACCTTGGGCGTGGGCTTCACCCGCTCCAGCTGGTCGCGGAAGGCCTGCGCGTATTCGTCCTGCTGCAGCTCCGGATACTCCCAGGTGCTGCGCCGCGGCGGCAGGTTGCCGATCAGCGCATGGAAGCGCTGCTGGATGTCCGGACGCGACAGGAATTCGACCAGCTTCCAGCTTGCGTCCTTGCGCTCGGATTGCCGGAACAGCACCAGGCTGGTACCGCCGGCGATGCCGGCCCCCGGGCCGCCCGGGCCGGGCAGCGGCGCAGTGCTCCAGTCGTCCTGGACGTCCGGCGGCAGCCGGTTGCGGAACTCGCGGATGTTCCAGGGCCCGGACACGTAGAAGGCGAAGAAGCCGTTCCCGAATTCGTCCCAGACGTTGGAGATCTGCGTCTCCGACATCGGCGGCGCCCAGCCCTGCTCGAAGATGTTGACGTAGAACGCCAGCGCGCGGCGGAAGCCCTCGCTGCGGAAGTTGCCGCGCGTATCGTCGTCGCGCAGCAACGGATCGTCCTGCTGCAGGCCCAGCGACAGCAGCTGCTCGAACTCGTTGAGCGGCAGCATCGCGGCATAGCGTCGCGGGCCGACCTCGCGCTTGACCGCGGCCATGGCCGTCTCCCACTCCTCCCACGAGCGCGGCGGCGCGTCGAAGCCGGCCGCGGCCAGGATGTCCCTGCGGTAGAACAGCAGCCGCGTATCCACGTACCAGGGCACCCCGAGCAGCTGGCCGTCGATGACGTTGGTGTTCCAGATGCCCCGGAAATAGTCGTCCGGGTCGACCACCTCCGATTCGTCCACGTAAGGCTGCAGGGGTTCGAGCGCATCCAGTATCGCGAACTCCGGCACCCATGTGTTGCCGAGCTGGCAGATGTCCGGCAGCGCATCGGCGGCGAACGCAGTCAACAGCTTCTCGTGCGCCGAGGTCCATGGGACCTGCTGCACCCGCACCCGGATCCCCGGATTTTCGCGCTCGAAGTCGGCGATCAGCTCGGACACGACCTCCGCCTCGCGGCCCATCGCCCAGAACCGGATCACGGTCTCGTCCGTGCCGCGGGCACAGCCGGCCAGCAGCACCGTCGCCAGGCAGCCAAGAACGAGCAGTCTTAGTCCCCGTGGAACCGGCGGAAACCGCAGCCCCTGTGGGAGCGACGGACGCCGCAGCCTCTGTGGAAGCGACGGAAGTCGCGACGCCGGTGCGCCTGCGGGCGGGGAAGCGGCGAGCTCGCGCGCGCGCAGGCGTCTCGACTTCCCGGCGGCGGCATGCCGCCGCCACTCCCACATGACGGATAGCGGCGCGTGGCAGCGGGTGTAGACCGCGGTCTTCTGCATCGCGCCAGCCTACTGCACCGGCCGCGTCGCGCCACCATCCGCTTCACCTTCCTCCTGATCCGCCGATGCGTCCGACCGGCGTTTGCCGGCCGTCGCTTCCGCTTTTTCTTCATCCGGGCGGTCGCCGGCCGCGTCTCCGGCTTCGGCGCTCCCTTCCTCCGCGGAATCGTCGGCCGTCGCTTCCGCCTCCTCAGCCTTCTCGGCTTTCTCGGCCTCCTCCAGCCAGCCGCCGGTGAAGCCGGCACGGCGCAGGCCTTCGCGGATGTACGGGTTCTTGCGCATGACCTTCCAGACGAAGTCGTTGCGGTAGTTGGCGATCATCGCCAGGATCGGCCCTTGGTCGATGGAGATGTAGTCGCTGGCCACCCAGCCCAGGTCCGGCACGATGCGCCCGGTCTTGAGCGGCACGTCGTAGCCGAAGCTGGGATTGATCGCATCGAGGAAGCCGTAGCTGGAGAACAGGTGCTCGCCGTAGCGGTTGTGCATCTCCTCGGTGGCGGGGATCACGATCTCCGGCGCGAACGCGATCGATGCGACCGCCGCCGTGGGCGCGATGGTGCCGTCGTCGAAGGCCACGCGCAGGCCCGCGCCGCGCGCGCTGTAGTGGCGGAACTCGCGCTCTTCGCCCTCGTACTCCTGGTCGGTGCGCTGCGGCCCGTCGCTCGCGGTCAGTCCCCACACGTTCTCGCCGTAGTCCTTCCACCGCATCGGGTTCTCGATCGCGTACTGGCGTTGCGCGTAGGTCGCGCGGCGGCTGTTCTCGAAATAGTCGATCCCGCGCTCGCGCATGTAGGCGTCGCGGATACCGCGGAAATCCACCCAGGTGTGCGAGTACTGGTGGCCGAAATGCGGCGCGAAGCTCAGGTATTCCTGGCCCTGGAACACGCCCCAGCTCTCCTCGTAGGTGCGCGTCCACGCCTCCCACGCCTCTGGCTCGACCGGGTGCGTGGGCGAGCCCAGCGCCAGGATGTAGACCAGCATCGCCTCGTCGTAGCCGGTCCAGTCGTGCTGGATGAACCCGCGCCCCGGGTACCAGCCCATCGAGATCAGCGGCGGCCGCTGCTGCAGCCACGGCCACTCCACGCGCCGGTACAGCTCGTCGGCGATCTCGCGGATCTCCTGCTCGCGCTCGTCGTCGCCGTCGTAGTAGCTCTGCGCGAACAGCACGCCCATCATCAGCAGGCCGGTGTCGACGCTCGACAATTCCACCCAGGGTTCGTAGCGGTGGCCCTCGTCCATGTCGATGAAGTGGTAGTAGAAGCCCTTGTAGCCGGTGCGGCCCTCGGCCTCGGGGCCCATGTCCGCGTCGCGGAAGAACCGCAACGTCGTCAGCGTGCGCTCCACTGCCTGGTCGCGGCTGATCCAGCCATTCTCCAGTCCGATCGGGTACGCGGTCAGCGCGAAGCCGACCGCCGCGATCGACGAGAACGGACGCGAGGGAAAACGGTCCGGCGTCAGCCCGTTCAGCTCGTTGGTGGTGTCCCAGAAGAACTGGAACGTGCGCTTTTCGATGTCGCGGAACAGCGGCGGCAGTTCCGGCGGCCCCTGCGGCTCGGCCTCCGGCCGTGGTTCCGGCTCGGGTTCCGGCACCTGCACCTGCGCGATCGGCCCCGGACGCGGCGGCTCGACCTCGGGCGCCTCCCGCTTGCAGCCGCCGAGCAGCGCCAGGCCCAGCAGGGCCAGGCAGGCGGGAATCCAACAGCGTCGACCGATTCGTATCATGACAACCTTTCTGTAATCGTTTACACGGACAGTTTAAAAAATCGGCCGCCCGCTTGCGAGGGCGGCCGGCGGAGCAAGGTTTACCAGTTCACGCCGAAGGAGAGTTTGAACGAGCGCGGCGGCTCATAGATGTCGAGTCTGTGGGCGCCGAGATTCGGATTGGGTCCATCCTCGACATCGCCCCAGTAGTCGTCGAAAGTTCTCCAATTGCGCCAGTCGAACACGTTGAGCAGATCGGCTCGGACATAGAAGTTGATATCGGTGCCGGTATCCCAGGTCTTGGTTGCCGCAAGGTCGAATCTTTTTAGTCCGATCGTGCCGTCGGGGGTAAAGGAATCCCATTGGCACAGGCTCGGCCCCGCAAGGCAGTTCTCCGAAATCTGCCGCTTGGGGCTCTCCAGCGTGAGCTTGCCCGACCAGGTGACGCCCCATGGCCCATCCCAGATGGCCGTGCCGACGAAGCGGTGCTCTGCGACATTGCGCGCGGGCAGCCAGCCGATGTGGTCGGTATCCGGCCGCGAGAAGATCTCCGGCCATCCCTCGGGCACGATGTTCTGCTCGCCGTCGGTATAGGTGTAGGCGAACGTCGTGCCCCAGCCGGAGTCCTCGCTGAAGGGCTTGTCGAGCTTGAGCAGCAGCGAGTTGGTCTTCGTCTCCGCCATGTTGTCGACCAGCAGGATGGTGCCGACCGGCGAAGCGAAGCCCCACGGCGTGCCGGAGGTGTCGCCCGGCTCTGCGAAGAAGCTGCCATCCTCGCGGCGGTTGCCAAGCCGGAACACGATGCCGTCGTGGCTGCGCACGTGCGACAGCGTCACTTCGCTGTTCCACTCGTGGCCGAACATGTCGAAGATGTTGCGCACGCCCAGGCTGAACTGATCGGAGTACGGCACCTTCAGGTCATTGTTGTTGAGGTACCACTCGCGTCCGGTGTTCAATGTCTGCGCGAGCTGCCGGAGCGCATCGGGATCACGGTATGCCTCGTCCCAGGGGATGCAGCCCGCGGCGTTCCTGCACTCGCCGTCGACATCGACGAAATACGCGTTGTATCTGGCGAAGGAAGCCCGGTTGACCTCGATCTGCAAGTAGTCGAACAGGTTGCGGTCGTAGGCGCGGCCGGCGCCGCCGAAGACCACGAAACGTTCGTCTGCATTGACGTCATAGGAAAATCCGACCCGCGGTTGCCATGCATCCTTGAAGGCACTGCGATTGCTGCCGTCGCTCAGATAATTCTCGATGTCGTAGTCGATGTTCGGCCCTTGCAGGTTCGGCCAGGCGCGCAGCGCCGCGGCGACCTCGGGCGGCGTCACGTAGTCCTCGTAGGTCGGGGTCTCCTCGTAGTCCCAGCGCAGGCCGAGGTTCAGGGTCAGGTGATCGTTGACCTCCCAGTCGTCCTGGACGTAGATGCCGAACTGCTTGTTCTTCGAGGTGGTGAAGCCTTCCGCGGTCCCGGGAATGCCGGCGCCGAATTCGGCCCGATACGGCTGCTCCGTGCTGAGGCCGATGTCGTAATAGAACATCGGGTTCGAGAAATGGCGCTCGGCCGCCTCGACTTCGACGCTCTTGTACTTGACGCCCATCTTCAGGGTATGTCCTTCCCAGCCGAAGAAGGTCAGGTCGTCCTGGAAACCCCAGCCGCGCTGGCCCTTGTCCTGGTTGTTCGGACTGCCGCCGGCGTTGAGGATATCGCCTATCTGCAGCCGTTCGCCCGGCGTCGACAGGTCCGATACCCGCAACGCGTAGCCGGGCGCGGCCACTACGCCATGCGGCGCGAAGGAAGTATCCTCGAACGTGATGTGCGCATCGTTCAGCCAGCGCTCGCTGTTGAACTGATAGCGCAAGTCGTAGCGTGTCACTTCATTCGCGTTCAGGGTGGCGCGCTCGGGCACGTTTCTTTCCCCGACCCCGATGATCTCGTCTTCCTCGCGCACCTGCGCGGTGAACTCGAGGAAGCTGGAGTCGTTGATCGACCAGCTCAGCTTGCCGAAGTACATGTCCTGCTGGAACGGCGAATTCGCGGGCCCCAGCTGCGCCAGCAGGTCGTCGGGCACGTCGTCGACATCGTAGCGGCCCTCCTCGCCCAGTTCCACGGTCCTCGGCGTCACGTAGTCCTTGGCCTCATAGGCGACGAAGAAGTGCAGCCGGTCGCGGATGATCGGCCCGGCCAGCGAGACGCCGTACTGCTCCTCCTTGGAGTCGACCTTCTCGCCGTCCTCTTCTTCCGCGGGCGTCATCTTGCGCCAGTCGGACGAGGTCCGGTCCCAGAAGAAGTTGCCTTCGAACTCGTTGGTACCGGAACGCGTCGCCGCCACGACCGCGGCACTGCTGATCTGGTCGAACTCGGCCTTATAGTTCTGGGTGATGACCTTGTATTCGCCGATCGCCGATTGCGGGAACGGGTTGCCGCGCGTGGAATCCTGCCCCGCCACGCCGCCGGGCAGCGTGTAGCTCTTCTGGCCGACGCCGTCGATGAACACGTTGACGGCGCTCGCGGCCTGGCTGCCGGAGCGCAGGCGGGTGTTGCCGTTGGCGTCCTGGATGAACTGGACCCCCGGCACCGTATCGGCGAACGCGAGGAAGTTGCGGGTGCCCTGCGGCAACGATTCGATCTGCTTCTGCGTCACGTAGGTCGCGATCTCGGACGTGCGAGTCTCCGGCAGCGCGATGCCGGTCACCACCACCGTCTCCAGGTCGGTCGCCTCGGGTGCCGGGGCGGCCTCGTCGACGCCGCCGACGCCGAGGTTCAGGGTGGCCGTCTGCCCGACCTGCAGGATCACGGTCTCGGTCGTGGTCTGCCCGTCGGCCGTCACCTGCACGCGATAGGTGCCCGGCGGCAGGCCGGCGAGGTTGTAGCCGCCCGCGGCCGTGGATTGCACGGTCCGGCTGAGGCCGGTGTTGACGTTGGTGGCGGTGACCTGCGCGCCCGCGGCCGGGTCGGAGTCTGCGGAGACGCGGCCGCGCAGGGTCGCGGAGGTGGCCTGCGCCAGGGCGGCAGGGGCGGCGAGCGCCAAGCCGAATGCCAGGGCGCAACAGAGCAGTTTGCGGGCGGGCGCGCGGCCCGCACGGGAGGGGGAAAGTACATCAGCCATCAACAAAACCTCGAAGTCTCCAGGGGGGGTTGTTGTTCTGCAATCCATGCGGTCCGAGGATCCGCACCACCCCCCTCATGGCGCCGATCTCGTTACCAGTCCAATGCGAACGAGAGCTTGAAAGTACGCGTTGGCACGAAGATCTCGAGGCCGGTACGATCGCCCAGTTCCGGGTTCGGCGGGCCCCCTTGCTCTCCGCGATTGCCCTCGAACTGGTTCCAGTTGCGCCAGTCGAAGACGTTGATCAGGTCGGCCCGCACCTTGAACCCGAGATTGGTACCGGTGTTCCAGCGCTTCTCGGCGGCCAGGTCGAACTGCTTGTAGCCGATCGTGCCGTTGGGCGTGTACGGGTCGTAGAAGCACAGGTAGTTGGGCTCGGGCTCCGGCGGCGAGTTCAGGCAGTTGTTGGTCGCCTTCGGCGTATGGCTGGCCAAAGTCAACTTGCCGCTCATGGTCACGTCCCATCCGGGCGACCAGATCCCGGTCAGGACCAGCCGATGCCTGGGCACGCCCGTCGACCGGTAGAACTGGTCGGTGATGAAGGGATAGTCGAACAGGGAGGTTTCGCCGGTCGATAAGTTGGGACGGTTTTCCTTCGCGTCGCTGTAGGTGTAGGCGAGATTGACGCTCCAGGACGAGGCCTGGGTGAACGGCTTGTCGATGGACAGCAGCAGCGTGTTCAGCTTGGTCTCGAACCCGTTGTCGGCCAGGATCAGGTTGCCGTAGCCGGGAATGGCGAATGTAAACGGCGCGTCGCCCCAGGTCTGCCCGAGCGACTCGTGCTCATGGAAGCTGCCATCTGCCCTGCGGTTGCCCAGACGGAAGTAGATGCCGTCCTTGCCGCGGATGTGCGCCAGGGTGACCGATGTGTTCCAGTCGATCTCGCCGAGGGTGATGGTGTTGCGCATGCCCAGGCTGAACTGGTCGGAGTACGGCGTCTTGAGATCGTTGTTGAGCAACTGCACCTCGCCTCCTGCCACTGGATTCGCCGCTGCATAGGCGGCCAGGCCCTCCGGCGTCAGCAGCGCCGGATCGAAGGGAATGCAGCTGGCGCTGGGCTCACATTCGTGGATCGGCGTGGAAAAATTGACCTCGTAGGTAGTGAACGCACCGCCGTAGTACTCGCGCGCCATGTAGTCGAACAGATTGCGGTCGTAGGCGCGCCCGGCGCCGCCGAAAATCACGTGGCGCTGGTCCGCGAACAGGTCGTACGAGAAGCCGACGCGCGGCTGGAACGCGCTCTTGAAGTTGCTGCGGTTGCTGCCGTCGCTGATGTAGTCCTCGATGTCGTAGTCGGCGTTCTGGATGCTGGTCCAGCCGCGCAGCGCAGCGGCGATGGTCGGGTCGAGCCGGAAGTCGGTATAGCTGGAAATATCCTCGTAGTCCCAGCGTACGCCGAGGTTGAGGGTCAGCTTGTCGTTGACATCCCAGTCGTCCTGGATGTAGATCCCGAACTGCTTGTTGTTCGACTCCACGAACGGCTCGCGGCCGATGCGCGGTGTGGTGTACTGGATCCGGTACGGCTGGGTCAGGCTCTCGTCGACGTCGTACCAGTAGCGCGGAAACGGCGGAAACTGCTGGAACGCGTTCAAGTCGAGATCCTTGTACTTTAATCCGATCTTGACGGTGTGGTTCTCCCAGCCGAAGAAGGTAAAGTCGTTCTGAAACGCCCAGCCCTTCTGCCCTTTGTCCTGGAAATTGGGGCCGCCGCCGGTATTGAGAACCTCCAGGGTGAGATTGTTGGGATTGTTGGGATCCACCACCGTGTAGCGGTTGCTTGTCGCCTGAGTGATCGGCGACGGGTTGTAGGCAGCCTCCTCGAAGGTGATGTGGGCCTCGTTCAACCAGTTCTCGGTGGAATACAGCGATCGCAGGTCGTAGCGGGTCTCGTCGTTGATGAGCGCAGTGCCGGCGGTGGGGACGTTGACGCCGCCGATGCCCAGGATGCCGGTCTCCTTGCGTTGCCGGCCGGTGAACTCGATCAAGTGGTCGTCCGTCGCCTGCCAGCTCAGCTTGCCGAAGTACACGTCCTGGTTGAACGGCGCGCTGGCGCCACCGTATTGCGAGGTGATCTCCTCTGGAAGCGTTGCCGGGTCGACCGCGTCCGGCGGCCGGATTGATGAAGGCCTGACGATGTCCTTGGCCTCGTAGGCCAGGAAGAAATGCAGTTTGTCGCGGAGGATCGGGCCGCCGAATGTCGCGCCGTACTGCTCGACCTTCTCGGCGTTCTTGGCGCCGTCCTCCTCTTCCAGCGGCGTGGGCTTGCGCCAGGTCTCGTCGGTGTGGTCCCAGAAGAAGCTGCCGGAGAAATCGTTGGTGCCGGATCGGGTCACGGCGGTGACCGCGGCGCTGCTGATCTGGTCGTACTCGGCCTTGTAGTTGGAGGTGATCACCTTGTACTCGCCGATCGCCGATTGCGGGAACGGATTGCCCTCGCTGTCGTCCTGGCCGGTGATGCCGCCTGGGGTCACGTAGTTCTTCTGGCCCACGCCGTCGATGTAGACGTTGATGTTGCTCGCGCCCTGGGCGCCGCTGCGCAGCTGCGTTTCCCTTCCGCTGGGTGGCGTGGTGAGCAGCATGCCCGGCACGATATCAGCGAAAGCGAGAAAGTTGCGCGAGTTCTGCGGCAGCGCGTCGATCTGCTTCTGCGTGACGTAGGTGACGATCTCCGAAGTGCGCGTCTCGACCAGACTCGTGCCCGTGACGACGATCGTGTCGAGATCCGTCGCTTCCTGCGGGCCGGTTTCCGCGACGCCGCCGACGCCGAGGTTGAGCGTGGCGCTCTGCCCGACCTGCAGTGTCACCGTCCGCGAGCTCGTCTGGCCGTTCGCGGTGACGTCGACCCGATAAGTGCCCGGCGGCAAGCCCGCGAGGTTGTAGTTGCCCAGGCTGCTGACCTGGGCACTGCGGGCCAAGCCGGTGCCGAGGTGGGTGGCGGTCACCTGCGCATCGGTGGCGGGCGCCGAATCCACGGACACCTGCCCCCGCAGTGTCGCCGCGGTCGACTGCGCCAGGACAGCGGGCGCAGCCATGGCCAAGCACGCACCCAGCGCGCAACTGAGAAGCGTGCGATTGCATCTGCGTACCACGGTGGACTTGTTCATCGGTTCCTCCCCAGGATTGATCGTCATTCAGCAATGTCTAAGTCGTGTGAAATCGTTTACACCAACGAAAAAATAAAAAGCGGCTTGCTTTACCTCACCTGCGCACGGCCCGGCTGGATTCGCGAATCGCCAGCTCCGGCACCAGCGCCGTCACACTTCCGTTTCCGTTTCCTTGCAGCAGCGCGCGCAGCGCCGCACCGCCGAGCTCGGCGATATCCACCCGCATGGTGGTGAGGCTCGGATGCACGTAGCGCGCCAGCGGGATGTCGTCGAAGCCGGCGAGCGCGATGTCGTCGGGAACGCGCACGCCGGCCTGGCTGAAAGCGAACAGGCAGCCCAGCGCCATCATGTCGTTGGCCGCGAACACCGCGTCCGGGCGCGCGTCGGCCGCCAGCAGTTCGCGTCCGGCGCGATGGCCGGAGGCCTCGTCGAAATCGCCCGGCAACACCCGGGACTCGGCGTCGGGCAGCATCTCGGCCAGGGCGTCGCGATAGCCGCGCAGGCGTTCGCGGGCATCGAAGTTGCCGTCCGGGCCTGCGATGAAGGCGATGTGGCGATGGCCGGCCTCGACCAGGTGGCGGACCATCGCCCGGGCGCCGCCGTAGCTGTCGACGCGGATGACAGGGTGGTCGTCGGCATCGCCGCTATTGATCAGCACTGCGGGCAGCGCGGGCGCGAGGCTGCGTTCGAGGAAACCGCGCTCGCCGACGAACGGCGACATCACCAGCAGTCCGTCCACCCGGCCGCGCATGGCGCGCAGCGCGGCGCCCTGCTCTTCCGGATCGCCGTGGTAGCTGGAGACCAGCAGATGCAGCCCGCGCTCGCGGGCGACCACATCGATGCCGCGCATCAGTTCGGAAAAGAACTCGCCGTACAGGTCCGGCAGCACCACGCCGATGGTCTGGGTGCGACGGCTGCTCAGGCTGCGGGCGGCGTGGTGCGGGCTGTAGCGCAGGCGATCGGCGACGCCGAGCACGCGCTTGCGCACTTCCTCGGCCACGTTGTCGTGTCCGTTGAGCGCCCGTGAGACGGTGGCAACGGACACGTTGGCTTCACGTGCGACATCTTTGATCGTGACGCTCACCCGCCCTCCAAGGCTACGTCGGTCTGCGCCGGACTGTAATCGTTTTCACACCCTGTTTCATGTTGCAGGACAGCATGGACAGGGCGGCACGATGACCGAACGGCGACGTGGTATCAACCGCGGCCGCCACCACGGCAATGTCGCCGCGCTCCTACAGACTGCGGAGGCGCCTCGCTCCGTAGGAGCGCGCCATGCGCGCGATACCCGCGCGGTTGGACGGTGCGGTGATCGGTGGCCACGCCGGCATCGCGCCTATGAGGCGCTCCTACGACGGCGGAAGGCACACCGATCCGTAGGAGGGAAACGTCCGCTCTACGAGGCCGGCGATTCGAGGTCCTTCACCAGCCGGAATCCGACATGGAACAGCGCCGTATCCGGCGTGGAGCGGCTGCGTGCGGACACGCGATAGCCGTGGCAATAGCTGACGTGACACAGGAACGAACCGCCGCGCTGGGCCTTCTCGCTGGTCGCATCCGGCGTGAACGGCCGGCCGCGTTCGGCGTAGGAGCGGAACCAGTCGGCGGTCCATTCCCAGACGTTGCCGCCCATGTCGGTCAGGCCCAGCTCGGTGGCGCCGTAGGCGCCGACCGGCGAGGTGAACAGATGGCCGTCCTCGCCGGTGTTGCCGCCGGGGAACGGGCCCTGCCAGGTGTTCGCGCGATGCTGGCCCTCCTCGACCAGTGCATCGCCCCAGGCATAGGGGCCGTCCGCGTTGCGGGCGTTGCGGGCGGCGTGCTCCCACTCGATCTCGGTCGGCAGCCGCTTGCCAGCCCACTTCGCATAGGCGACGGCATCGTTCCACGACACCTGGGTGACGGGATGATCGTCGGGCGCCGGCGGCGCCTCCGGCCCCATCGGCCGGCGCCAGTCGGCGCCGGGCAGGAGCTGCCAGCCGCCGGTGCCCGGGTCGTACACGCCGGCATCGCCGAGGCGCTCGGCCTCGGTCACGTGGCCGGTCGCTTCGACGAAGGCGCGGAACTCGCCGACGGTCACCGGATGGACATCCATGAAGAACGGCGCGACCCGCGCGTCGAATACCGGTTGCTCGGCCGGCGTGCCGTCTTCGGCACCGATCCGCGTCGTCCCGCCGGGCACGTAGACCATGCCTTCCGGTGCGGCGACGTCCGCCGGCGGCGCAGCCGCGTCCGGCCCGCGCGCCGTCGCCAGCCAGCCGGCCAGGAACGCCGCCGCCGCGATCGCGGCCAGCACCGGCAGCCATTGCGAACGCGGGATGCCGCCGGTCGCCCCGGATCGATCGAATCGTCGGTACGCGTGCTTCATTCCGGCCTCCGCTGGTCTGCCCGCCACTTGCCCGCCCGCTTCAGCGGGATGCGCATGCCGTCGGTCTCCTGCAGCAGGTTCCACATGCGGTCCTTCATCGCGGCCGCGCGCGCCTGGCGCTCCGGATCACGGATCAGGTTGCTGCGCTCTTCCGGATCGGCCTCGAGGTCGTACAGCTCGTCGCTGTCCCAGACGCCGTGGTAGTAGACGTACTTGTAGCGCTGGTCGCGCAGCGCGAACACCGTCGGCGTATGCGGGAACGCGTCTTCCCAGTAGTACTCGTACAGCATCTCCAGCGGCCAGCTCACCGGCTCGCCGCGCAGCAGCGGCAGCACCGAGCGTCCGTCCATCGCGACCGGCGAGCGGGCGTTCGCCAGTTCCAGGATGGTCGGCGCGATGTCGATGTTGCGCACCATCGGCTCGATGGTCGATCCGGGCTCGATGAAGCCCGGCGCCCAGGCGAGCATCGGCACGCGCATCGACTCCTCGTAGGCGTTGCGCTTGTCGATCAGGCCGTGCTCGCCGAGCAGGAATCCGTTGTCGCCCATGTAGACCACCAGGGTAGACTCCGCCAGGCCGGCTTCCTCCAGGTAGTCGAGCACCTGGCCGACGCTCTCGTCGAGCGCCAGCAGGGTCTCGGTGTAGGCGCGATAGAAGCCGTCGAACTCCATGTCGCCGTGGTACATGTAATCGACGCCGTGCCAGCTGTTGCGCTGGGCGCGCACCCAGTCGGGCTTGTCGCGGTTTTCGCTTTCCGCCATGGTCGGCGGGTATGGGATCGGCTGGTCCTTGTAGCGGCCCTGGTGGCGCTGCGCAGGCGAAAACTCCGCGTGCACCGCCTTGTGCGACAGGTACAGGAAGAACGGCGTGTCCGGCTCCCGAGCCTGGTGCTGCTTCAGCCAGTCGAGCGCATGTTCCGTCAGCAGGTCGGTGGTGTAGCCCTTCTCCCGCGCGCGCTTGCCGTTGACGTTCAGCACCGGATCGTAATAGGCGCCCTGCCCCTGGAAGCTGACCCAGTGGTCGAAGCCCGGCTGCGGCGCATCGTCCACCTCGCCCATGTGCCATTTGCCGACGTAGGCGGTGCGGTAGCCGGCGTCCTGCAGGAACTCCGGGAAGAACCGCGTGCCCTCTGGGATCGGCGAGGTGTTGTCCACGATCTCGTGCCGGTGCGCGTACTGGCCGGTCAGGATCGAGCCGCGGCTCGGCGAGCACAGCGAAGTGGTGACGAACGCGTTCTCGACGTGCGCGCCGCCCTCGGCCATGCGGTCGAGCGCCGGCGTCTCCAGCCACTCGGGCGCGTCATCCATGAAGCCCATGAAGTCGTAGCGGTGGTCGTCGCTGAGGATGAAGACCACGTTGCGCGGCGGTACCTTGCGCTGCGCGGCCACCGGTCCCGTGGTCAGGACGAAGGCGGCGGCGAGCAGCAACGCCAGCCCGTGTTCGATCGCGGAATGTCTCATCGTGCCGTCACCTCCACTGCCCTCCACGATTCGACGGTTCGAAGCGAGAATGTAATCGTTTTCAGTGCCGAATGCAGGCCGCGGCGGAACGGGCCGACCGGCTATTCCGGTTCCGTCGGCGCCAGCGCGCGGATCTGCAATGCATGGATGTCGGTGGTCATCAGCGGCCCCAGCGCGGCATAGACGGCGCGGTGGCGCTGGATCGGTGTTATGCCGGCAAAGGCGGCGCTGACGATCTCGACGTGGAAGTGCCCGCGTCCGTCCTGCGCGCCGACGTGGCCGGCATGGCGGTGGCTGTCGTCGCGAACCTCGAGCCGGTCCGGCGCGAACGCCGCCTCGAGCGCGGCGCGGATGGCGGGCATGCGCTGCTCGCGCGGCAGGGAGCCGGCCGGGCCGCTCACGGCAGCACCGGGCGGAACGGCCGCACGTCGACCCGTGCGTAGACGCCGGCCTCGACGTAGGGGTCGGCATCGGCCCAGCCGCGGGCCTCGTCGAGCGAGGCGAACTCGGCGATCACGATACTGCCGCTGAAGCCGGCCGGGCCCGGATCCTCGGCGTCGGTGCGCGGGCAAGGCCCCGCCAGCAGCAGCCGCCCGGCATCGCGCAGCGCCTCCAGCCGCGCCAGGTGCCGTGTCCGGGCCTGCCGGCGCAGCGCCAGCACGTCGTCGCCGTCATGGCCTTCGATCGCGTACCACATGCCCGCGTGCCCCTCGATCCGGAAGAAGGATGAATTGTAGCGGTCCCTCGGCGCCCGGCCGCTGGACAGCCGCCTGGCGAGCCCGTAACCTAACTGGTAGTTACAGGCCGGAATGCAGCGGCCGTCGACGCAGACGCCCGAATCGCTGCCCCCGCCCGGCCCGCCCGATGCCCTTTCCGCCGTCATCGCCGCAACACGCCGCGGCGGCCGTCGCATGTGGTATCCGGCCGATGTCGTGATGGCCCCGATCCGGAGATACGGAACGGACGCAGCGCCGCCCGGCACCGTGGACAGGCAAGACCCGGCACGCGACGTTCGCGCGCCATCCGCAATTCCTGCAGGCCCGGAGGGGGCCGCACCGCGAATGATACAAGCCATATCCGACACTCCCGACGCCGCGCCCGTTGCGGAAGACGCCCAGCCGATGCCGCCGCACCCGCAGCAGCAGGAAATGCCGCTGGCGGTCGTGCACGGACAGCCGGTGCTGCAGATCCCGCAGGACCTGTACATCCCGCCGGATGCGCTGGAAATCATCCTGGAGGCGTTCGAAGGCCCGCTCGACCTGCTGCTGTACCTGATCCGCCGGCAGAACCTCGACATCCTCGATATCCCGGTCGCCGAGATCACCCGCCAGTACGTCGACTACATCGGGGTGATGCAGGAGCTGCGTTTCGAGCTGGCGGCCGAGTACCTGGTGATGGCCGCGATCCTGGCCGAGATCAAGTCGCGGATGCTGCTGCCGCGGCCGCCCAGCGAGGAAGGCGAGGAAGACGACCCGCGCGCCGAGCTGGTGCGCCGGCTGCAGGAGTACGAGCGCTTCAAGCAGGCCGCCGAGGACGTCGACGCGCTGCCGCGGATGGATCGCGACACCAGCCCGGTCGCGGCCGCCCTGCCGGACCGCACTGCGGTGCGGGCGCCGCCGCCGGTGGAGCTGCGCGAGATGCTGATGGCCCTGCACGACGTGCTCAAGCGCGCCGAGCTGTTCACCGGCCATGCCATCAAGCGCGACGCCCTCAGCGTGCGCCAGCGCATGGGCGAGGTGCTGACCCGGCTGGAGGACGGCGCCTTCCACAGCTTCGAGTCGCTGTTCGTGCCGCGCGAGGGCAAGCTCGGCGTGGTGGTCACCCTGCTCTCGGTGCTGGAACTGGCCAAGGAGCGCCTGCTCGAGATCGTGCAGGAACAGGCCGAACCGCCCCGCCCCGGCGAACGGCCGCCGTCGCCGCCGATCTACGTCAAGTCGCTGGCCACGCGCGACAGCGGCGGCGGCGACACGGTCGAGCTGTCCAGCGAGTTCGACGACGAAGACGACGCGGCCGGTCCGCAAGCCGCGGACACGCCCTGACCGGCGCCGCGTGCCGGCGTCGCCGCGGCGACGCATCGAACGCGGCGGAAGGACATCCGGCGGATCGCGTCACAGCGACACCACCCACCACAAGAATCCGTGCCTGACGAGTTTATGGACCAACAACTGATCAACCGCATCGTCGAGGCCGCCCTGCTGGCGTCCAGCCAGCCGCTCACCCTGGTGCAGCTGCGCGGCCTGTTCCCGCTCGACCAGCCGGCCCCCGAGGGCGGCGTCGAGAACGCCCTGGAAGTCCTGCAGGCCGATTGCGCCGAACGCGGCATCGAGCTGATGGAGGTCGCCTCCGGCTGGCGCTTCCAGGTCAAGGCCGACGTGCATGCCTGGGTCGCCCGCCTGTGGACCGAACGCCAGGCCAAGTACACCCGCGCCACGCTGGAGACGCTGGTGCTGATCGCCTACCGCCAGCCGATCACCCGCGGCGAGATCGAGCAGGTGCGCGGCGTGGCCACCAACAGCAACATCATCAAGGCGCTGGAGGAGCGCGAGTGGATCCGCGTGGTCGGCCATCGCGACATCCCCGGCCGCCCGGAACTGCTGGGCACCACCAAGGCGTTCCTCGACTATTTCGGGCTCAAGCGGCTCGATGAACTGCCGCCGCTGTCGGAGCTGAAGGACTTCGGCGAACTGGAGCCGCAGTTCAAGTTCGATCCCGACACCGCACCGGCCGACGGGACGTTGCCGGTCGGCGACGTCGCGACCGGGGCCGAAGTCGCGGACGCCGACGGCACCGCCGATACGAACGAAACCGAGGCTGCGCCCGACGCCGCTGCGCCCGTCGATGCCGACGCGGCTGCGGCACCCGAAGCCGCAGCCGTGCCGGACGCACCTTCCGGCGCCGATGCCGACCTCGATACCGGCGACGACACCGAAGACGATCCCGAACCCGATCACGCGGCCGCTTCCGATACCGGCGCGGCCGACACCGCGGCCGCCGAATCCGATTCCGAATCCGGCGACGAGCCGCACCCCCACGACAACGACACGAACGATACCGCCCTCGCCGAAGACGGCGACAGCGAACGGAGTACACCATGAAAGAACAGCCCCAACACAAAGACAAGGGCGGCAGCCGCAAGCTTTCGCTCAAGCGCGAGAGCGACGGCGCCACGACCGCCGCGCGCCTGGAAGAGCGCCTGCACAAGGTGCTGGCGCAGGCCGGACTCGGCTCGCGCCGCGCGCTGGAGCAGCGCATCGCCGAAGGCCTGGTCAAGGTCAACGGCGAGACCGCCCAGGTCGGCATGAGCGTCGGCAGCGGCGATCGCATCGAGATCGACGGCCGCAGCTTCGTCGCCAGCGCGCTGACCGAGCCGGCACGCGTGCTGCTCTACAACAAGCCCGAGGGCGAAGTGACCACCCGCGAGGATCCCGAGGGCCGGCCGACGATCTTCGAATCGCTGCCCGCACTCAAGGGCGCGCGCTGGATCGCCATCGGCCGCCTCGACATCAACACCACCGGCCTGCTGCTGCTGACCACCGACGGTGAGCTGGCCAACGCGATGATGCATCCCTCGCACGAACTCGAGCGCGAGTACGTGTGCCGCGTGCGCGCGCCGGAGGGCGAGGACATCGTCTCGGAGAAGACCGTCGACCGCCTGGGCCGCGGCGTGGCGCTGGAAGACGGCCCCGCCAAGTTCGACGAGATCGAACGCATCGGCGGCACCGATTCGCACGACTGGTTCCGGGTGCTGGTGAAGGAAGGGCGCAACCGCGAGGTGCGCCGGCTGTGGGAATCGCAGGGTTGCCAGGTCAGCCGCCTCAAGCGCGTGCGCTATGGTTCGGTGGCGCTGCCGCAGCCGCTGCTGCGCGGGCAGTCGCAGGAACTTCCCGCCGCGCGCGTGGAAGCGCTGCGCCGCGAACTGAAACTCGAAGCGGGACCACCGCCGGCACTGACGCTGCAGCCGGTCATCGGCCAGCGCAAGGCCGCCAAGTCGACCGTGCATATCTCACGGGAGTCGCACGGCAACGCCTATGTCAACGGCCACGACAGCGCGGACGAAGGCCGCGAGCTGCGCCGCTTCGACCACGTGCGCGAGGACCGCGGTCGCGGTCGCGGACGCGGCGGCAAGCCGCACGGCGGGCTGACCGTCAGCGGCGAATCGGCCGCCAATCAGTCGCAGAAGCCGTTCAAGCAGCGGACGCAAAAAGGACCGAAGCCGTTGCCGGACGGCAACCCGGCCGCGTTCCGCAGCTGGTACGTGCCGGAGGGCGTGGACACCGGCCCCAGCGGCCATCGCAACGCCGACGGCCGCGGGCCGAAGAAGCCCTACGGCAAGAAGCGCCCACCGGGGCAAGGTGCTGGCCAGGGCCAGGGCCAGGGCCCGGGACGCGGCGGCCCCGGGGGCGGTCCCGGGAAGAAGCGCAATCCGCGTGCCGCCCGGCCCTACGGGCATCCCGACAGTGCGCCGAGCTTTCCTTCCGACCACGCCACCCCGGGAGCGAGCAAGCCCGCAGGGGACCGCTCGCGCGGCCCGCGCAGCGGCGGCAACCGCCGCCCCGGTCCCGGTGCCGGTCCTGGCCCACGCGGACCGCGCGGTCCACGCGGGGGCGGTAGCGGCGGCAACGGCAATCGCTGATGCTGCGCGCGTCGAGCGGACGCGCTCCGCGACGGCGCGCCCTGGTCGTTCGATCCACGGCGACGGAACCGCAGGGTCCGACAGGCCTGTTCGCTACTGCCCGCCCGATGTCGCACGCACCGCATGGGCGCACCCCGCAACCACGGCGTGGTGCTCGACATGCTCCGGGCGATCGAGCAGGAAGCGGTCGTCCTCGGGGTAGTAGCGCGCAATTCCGGGCTCGGGACCCGCGAAGCGGCGGATCGCGTCCATCGACTCCCACCAGCTCAGCGTCGTCACCTCCGTGGTCCCGTTGCCGAGATCCCTGAGCAGAATCTGGTATCCCAGATTGCCGGGCGTCTTTTCGTAGTCGCCCGCTCCCGTATCCACGACATAAGCGACATACGCCTGTCGATCGGTAGTCCGGATGCGCCCCGACCATTTGCGAAGAATCGCCTGCGTCTCGACCATGTCTCGACCTCCCACTCGGGTATGGACCGATTGCCCGGACGGCGTTCGCTACCGCGCCATACGGTGGGCTGAAGCCCACCCTATCGCGAATACCAGGCATAGGGTGGGCCTTGGCCCACCGTCTAGGAACTGCCGAGGTGCCGGACCTCGCGGATGCGATCGAGCCAGATGTAGTGGGCGACGGCCTGGTCGCCGGCGTCGTCGATGCGCACCACGGCGTTGACCCCCTCCCGGCCTTGCGGGTCGCGGAAGGTCTGCACGGTTGGCCGCACCGCCACCACGCCCTCGACGGTGCCGCCGTCCTCCAGCGTCAGCGCCACCCAGGCCTCGTCGTCCAGCTGCGTGGCCCTGGCTTCGATCCGCGCGATGTCCTCCTGCCGGGTGTAGACGTGCTCGGCGAACTGTCCCATGGAGCATTCCTCCGCGCCCGGATCAGGAAGCGTCGCCGCGCTTGATGAGCGATTCGATGAAATCGATCGGCAGCGGGAACACGATCGTCGAGTTCTTGTCGCCGGCGATCTCGGTCAGGGTCGACAGGTAGCGCAGCTGGATCGCGCGCGGGTCCGCGCCCAGCAACTTGGCCGCCTCGACCAGCTTTTGGGCGGCCTGCTGCTCACCCTCGGCGTGGATCACCTTGGCGCGGCGCTGGCGCTCGGCCTCGGCCTGGCGCGCCATCGCCCGCACCATGGTCTCGTTGATGTCGACGTGCTTGATCTCGACGTTGGCCACCTTCACCCCCCAGGCGTCGGTCTGCTGGTCGAGGATGGTCTGGATGTCGTTGTTGAGCTTGTCGCGCTCGGACAGCAACTCGTCCAGCTCGTGCTGGCCCAGCACCGAGCGCAGCGTGGTCTGCGCGAGCTGGCTGATGGCGTCGTAGAAATGCTCGACGTTGATGATCGCCTTCTGCGGGTCGACCACGCGGAAGTACACCACCGCGTTGACCTTCACCGAGACGTTGTCGCGCGTGATCAGGTCCTGCGACGGCACGTCCATGACGATGGTGCGCAGGTCGATCCGCTCCATCGTCTGCACCACCGGGATCAGGATGATCAGGCCCGGCCCCTTGACCTTCCAGAAGCGTCCGAGCTGGAACACCACCCCGCGCTCGTACTCGCGCAGGATCTTGATCGCGCTGAACAACAGGACGATGACGATCAACACTACGGGAAACAGGGCGATCAGGTTCATGGCGCGGCCTCGCTCGGTTCGGAAAGTCGTTCGTCTGGTCCGTCGCCGCCGTCGAGCGGAGCGACACGCAACACCAGGCCGTCGATCGCCAGCACGCGCACGCGCTGTCCTGCGCGTACCGGCTCGGCGGCATCGGCCTGCCACAGTTCGCCGCGGATGCGTACCCGCCCGCGGCCGGAGAAATCATCGGCGGCGATGGCCTCGTGGCCGACCAGCTCCTCCCGGCCGCTGACCACCGGCCTGCGGCGCGCGCGCACCGCCAGCCACAACACGCCCATGAAGGCCAAGCCGCTGGTGACACCGATCGAGGCGATCAGCCGGCCCGGCACGCCGAAGCCGGGCGCGTCCTCGAACAGGATCACCGAGCCGACCATCAGCGCCGCCAGCCCGCCGATGCCGAGCGCACCGAAGCTGGGCACCGCCAGTTCCGCGGTCATCAGCGCCACCCCGAGCACGATCAGCGCGACGCCGGCGTAGTTCACCGGCAGCACCTGCAGCGCATACAGCCCCAGCAGCAGGCTGATGCCGCCGATCACGCCGGGAACGATCGCGCCCGGGCTGTAGCCCTCGAAGAGCAGCCCGTACAGGCCGACCAGCAACAGCAGGTAGGCGACGGTGGGCTCGGTGAGCACCGACAGCAGCCTGACGCGCCAGTCCGGCGTGATTTCGGTGACGGATGCTCCGGCGACCGCGAGCGTGACAGCGCCGCCGGCGAGCGCGATTTCACGGCCGTCTGCCTGCGCGAGCAGTGCGTCCAGATCGGCGGCGACGATCTCGACGACGCCGCGCGCGAGCGCCTGGCTCGCGGTCAGGGTGGCGGCATCGCGCACCGCCTCCTCGGCGAAATCGACGTCGCGGCCGCGCAGTTCGGCCAGGCTGCGCAGGTAGGCCACCGAGTCGTTGATGGCCTTGCGCTCGGAAGCGGAGCCGGCGCCACGCGTGCGTTCGCGTTCCTGCGCGTCCTCCTGCCGCCCGTCTTCCCCGTTCCGGTCCTCGTCTTCCCGGCCGCCGTCGTCGCGCTCCGCCCCGTCGTCTTCCGCGCCGCCCGGCGGGGCGCCCCCGCCCGGAGGGCCCCCGCCCAGCGCGACCGGCGTCGCCGCGCCCAGCGCGGTGGCCGGCGCCATGGCCGCGAGATGGCTGGCGTAGACGATGTAGGTGCCGGCGCTGGCGGCGCGCGCGCCGGACGGCGCCACCCAGGCGATCACCGGCACCTCGGCCGCCAGGATCGCCTGGTTGATGTCGCGGGTGGCGGCATCGAGGCCGCCCGGGGTGTCGATGCGCAATACCAGTGCGCCCGCGCCTTCCTCTGCCGCCCGCTCCAACCCGCGCCGCACGTGGTCGCTGGTGGCCGGACCGATCCCGCCCTTGATGTCGATCAGCAGCACGCCGCCTTCGGCAGGCGGCGGGGCCTCCCGTTGCGCGGCAAACAGCGCCGATGCCGCCCCCAGCAGCAGGAGCAGGCAACACGCCCGTGCGTTCAATGTCATGCCCACCCCCGATGGGGCGACGCGATCCGTCCGGAAACCCAGTAGACACCACCGCCTGTAAAGGAAGCGGCAAGGCGGGATCTGGACTGCCGGAACCTGGACCCAAGCGCCTGGCTCCACCTTCCCGTCGATCCCGGCGCGCGCTAGCGCAGGTCGAACGCGTCGCCGTCGAGCATCGCCGGGAAGCGCCCGCGGTGCGCGGCGAGCTCGTGCGCCAGCAGCGTGGTCGTGGTCACGACCTCCTCGCCGGTCGATTCGCTGACCGCATGGCCGAGGAAGTCGATCACCGCGCTGTCGCCGGCATAATCGATGCCGTTGCCGTCGCGGCCCACGCGGTTGAGCCCGGCGACGTAGCACAGGTTCTCGATCGCGCGCGCGCGCAACAGGGTCTTCCAGGCGAAGGCGCGCGCCGCCGGCCAGTTGGCAACGTAGATCTGCAGGTCGTAGTCGAGCGCGCTTTCGCGCTCGACGTCGTAGCGGTTGCGCGCGAACACCGGGAAACGCAGGTCGTAGCAGACCAGCGGACAGATGCGCCAGCCCTTCCACTCCACCGTGAGCCGGTCCCGGCCGGCGCTGTAGCGCTCGTGCTCGCGCGCGTAGCGGAACAGGTGGCGCTTGTCGTAGGACTGCAGGTCGCCGTCCGGCGTGGCCCACAGCATCCGGTTGAACACGCCGGCATCGGCGCGCAGCTGCACGCTGCCGGTCACGGCGGCGCCGAGCGATGCCGCCTGCTCCCGCATCCACTGGACGGTCGGTCCGTCCATGGTCTCGGCCTCGTCGATGGCGTCGTTGGAAAAGCCGCTGGTGAAGGTCTCCGGCAGGATCACCACGTCGGTGGTGCCGTGCAGCGGACCGATGAGGTCGCCGTAGTAGTCGCGGTTGCCGGCCGGGTCGCGCCAGCGGGTGGCGCCCTGGACCAGGGAGATGCGCAGGTTGTCCATCGGGCCATTATCCTTCGATTCGAGGGCATTTGTGGCTCCACGGCTCATGATTTTTTTCGTAGGAGCGCGCCATGCGCGCGATGCCCGCACCGTATGACGATGCGGCAGCGGCTTCGGACAGGCTGTGGTTGCCGAAGCCGTGTGGGCCGGGTCGACGGCGCCGGCATCGCGCGCATGGCGCGCTCCTACGGCAATCGCTGCAGCCGCTCGATCGCGGCGTCCAGGGTCGGGGCGTTCTTGGCGAAGCACAGCCGCGCCAGGCGCTGGCCGGCCGGCGGGGTTTCGTAGAACGGCGACAGCGGGATCGCCGCCACGCCCTTCTCGCTCGTCAGCCAGCGGCAGAAGGCGACATCGTCGAGATCGCTGACGGCGGAATAGTCGACCAGCTGGAAGTAGCCGCCCGGGACCGGCAACGGCCGCAGTTTCGTGCCCAGCAGCTGCTCGCGGAAACGGTCGCGCTTGGCCTGGTAGAACGCGCCCAGCTGCTCGTAGTGCTCCGGTTCCGCCTCCAGCATCGCCGCGAACGCGTGCTGGGCCGGGGCGAAGGTGCAGAACACGTTGTACTGGTGCACCTTGCGGAACTCGGCCGACAGCGCCGGCGGCGCGATGCAGTAGCCCAGCTTCCAGCCGGTGCAGTGATAGGTCTTGCCGAAGCTCGACACCACGAACGCGCGCTCGCGCAGTTCCGGATGGCGCAGCGCCGACTCGTGGCGCGCACCGTCGAAGACGATGTGTTCGTAGACCTCGTCCGACAGCAGCCAGATCCCGGTGTCGCGCAGCAGGCCGGCCAGCGTGTCCATGTCGGCGGCCGACAGCATCGCGCCCGAGGGATTGTGCGGCGAGTTGATCATCAGCATGCGGGTCTTCGGCCCGATCGCGTCGCCGATGCGCCGCCAGTCCGGCGCGAACGTGCGCGGATCCAGCGGCACGTGCACCGCACGCGCGCCGGCCAGCTCGATCGCCGGCTCGTAGCTGTCGTAGGCCGGATCGAGCACGATCACCTCCTCGCCGGCGCGCACCACCGCCTGCACGGCGTTGAAGATCGCCTCGGTCGCGCCGCTGGTGACGGTGATCTCGGCGTCCGGATCGGGTCGCACCCCGTACACGCGCGCGGTCTTGGCCGCGATCGCCTGGCGCAGGGCGGGAATGCCGGTCATCGGCGCGTACTGGTTGTGGCCCGCGCGCATCGCGCGGTCGAGTTCCTCCACCAGCCGCGGCGGCACCGGAAAGTCGGGAAACCCCTGGCCGAGGTTGACCGCTTCGTGCTCGGCCGCCAGCTGCGACATCACCGTGAAGATCGTGGTGCCGACCTTCGGCAGCTTGGTATCGGGTTTCATCTCGTTTCGCTAACCTGCAAAAGGGGGAACCATCCGGAGTTTAACCGCCGCCGTGCCACTCGACGACGACACGCTGTCCGAACTGCAGCGCAGCTATCTTGCCGCCATCTATCGCTGGCGGCTGCGCGGCCACTGGCACGCGATCCGCATCGGCCAACCGGCACCGGAGATCGAACGCGCATTCCCGCTGGTGCAACGCTTCGGCCTGCTGTCGGCCTGGAACCCGCATTCCGCGCCACGTGCCGAGGAGATCAATCGCGCCGACGACGAACGCTTGTACGCCGCGATCCATGCCCAAGGCCGGAAAGGCGTGCACGCCTTCGCCTCGGCGCCCGACCGCAGCTGGCGCGAACCGAGCTGGGTCGTGCTCGACATCGACGTCCCCGAACTCGACGCGCTGGCACGGCGCTTCGGCCAGCTCGGCACGCTGCACTGGCAGCGCGGCGAGCCGGTGCGGCTGCGGATGGACGCGACGCGGCCGGACTCGCTGCAGCCGCATCCTTTCGTCGACTGGATACAATAGGGCGAGAAACGAGTGGAGAGGAGTGAGAAACGAGTGTTCCCCCGTCAAGTACGGACCGAGGGAAGCGCCTTGCTCTTGCTCGTTTCTCACTCCTCTCCACTCACTCCTAGCCCTTCGATGTCAGACGCTCCCGCCCCCGTTCCGCCGCTACTGGCCGCGCGCGGCCTGTGCTTCTCGCGCAACGACGCGGCGGTGTTCGGCCCGCTGGACTTCGCGGTCGACGCCGGCGAGGCGCTGCTGGTGCGCGGCGACAACGGTGCCGGCAAGACCACGCTGCTGCGCGTGCTGGCCGGCCTGCTGCGCGCGGATACCGGCGAGGTGGACATCGAGGGCCGCCGTACCGGCACCGCCCTGCGCTCGCGCGCGATCGCCTATCTCGGTCATTTGCCGGCGTTCAAGGCCGACCTGAGCGCGCTGGAGAACCTGAACTTCCTGTGCGGCCTACATGGCCGCCGCCAGGAACGGCGGCCGGAGCAGGCGCTGGCCACCGTCGGCCTGGCCGGCTACGAGGACACCCTGGCGCGGCAACTCTCGGCCGGACAGAAGAAGCGCCTGTCGCTGGCGCGGCTGTGGCTGTCGCCAATGCCGCTGTGGCTGCTGGACGAGCCCTACGCCAATCTCGACCTGGAGGGCATCGAACTGGTCAACCGCATGGTGCAGGCGCACCTGGACACAGGCGGCGCCGCGCTGGTGACCACCCATGGCGCGTACGCGGCGCCGCCGGTGCGAACACGAGAACTGGTGTTGGGAAATCCGCAATGACGCGCGCTCCGAACGTGGGCCTGCGGCTGCCTGGCAGCGAACGCCTCAGAGACGAAGCCCGGACAGGCGACACGGGTCGCCCCCGTAAAGACGAGGCTTCAGCTTCCCCCTTTGGAAAAGGGGGATTGAGGGGGGCGAAAGCCGTCGCTTGCAATCCGCAGGCTTGCGACGGCTTGAGCGCCCCCGCGCGCTGCGCGGGGGCCGGGAATCGCGCAGCGATTTGCTCTGACATTCGCCTTGACCGGGCGCCGCGCAAATCCCCCCTGTCCCCCTTTTTCGAAGGGGGGAGAGCAGCAACCCGGAACGGGGTCGCGGACCGGCCCCGCGGGGCCGGCACATGAACGACCGGGTGCTCCCCGGGCTGTTCGGCGCCGCCGCCGCACTGGCGGCCCGCGACCTGCGCCTGCTCTGGCGTCGCCGCGGCGACGCCCTGCAACCGGCGCTGTTCGCGCTGCTGGTGATCGTGCTGTTCGCGCTCGCGCTGGGCGGCGACGCCGATATCCTGGCCGGGGTGGCCGCCGGGGTGCTGTGGGTCGCGGTACTGCTGTCGGGCCTGCTGGCGCTGGACACCCTGTTCCGCGGCGACGCCGAGGACGGCTCGCTGGAGCAGTGGATGCTGGCGCCGGTACCGCTGGCATGGCTGGTGCTGGTGCGCACCGCGCTGCACTGGGCCACCACCGCGCTGCCGCTGCTGCTGGCCACGCCGCTGCTGGCGGAACTGCTGCAACTGCCGCGGGCGCAACTGCCGGCGCTGCTCGCCGGGCTGGCGCTGGGCACGCCGCTGCTCAGCCTGCTCGGCGCCGTGGTGGCCGCATTAACCGTCGGCATGCGCCGCTCCGGTATCCTGTTGGCCCTGCTGGCGCTGCCGCTGTACGTGCCGGTGCTGGTGTTCGGCGCCGGCAGCGTCGCGCTCGCCGCGCAGGGACAGGACCCCGGCGGCGGCCTGCTGATGCTCGCCGCCGGCCTCGCGCTGGCGCTGGTGTTGGCGCCGGCAGCCGCCGCGGCGGCGATCCGGATCACCCTCAACTGACCCCCGACCACCCTCGCCCACGCGGCGGAGGGAACAGAAACGAATGAATCCCGTCCTCCGCTGGTTCCACCAACTCGGCTCGCCGCCCACCTTCGATCGCTTCGCCGCGCGCTGGGCGCCGTGGGGTTATGCGCTGGGCCTGCTGGCGATGGCCTGGGGCGCGTACGGCGCGCTGTTCGTGGCGCCGGCCGACTACCAGCAGGGCGACAGCTTCCGCATCCTCTACATCCACGTGCCGAGCGCGTGGATGAGCCTGGCGGTGTATGCGCTGATGGCGCTGTACGCCGCCATCGCCCTGGTCTGGCGGATCAAGCTGTGCGAGATCCTGGCGATGGCGTGCGCGCCGATCGGCGCCGCCTTCACCGTGATCACCCTGGCCACCGGCAGCATCTGGGGCAAGCCGATGTGGGGCACCTGGTGGGACTGGGACCCGCGCCTGACCACCGAGCTGATCCTGCTGTTCCTGTACCTGGGCGTGATCGGCCTGTACGGCGCCATCGACGACCGCCGCGCGGCGGCGCGTGCCGCCGGCCTGCTGGCGATCGTCGGCGTGGCGCTGCTGCCGGTGATCCGCTACTCGGTGGTGTGGTGGAACTCGCTGCACCAGGGCCAGACCATCCGCGTGATCGGCGAGTCCTCGATGGACGCCAGCATGCTGCCGCCGTTGATCTGGATGCTGGTCGGCACCAAGCTGTGGTTCGTCGGCTCGCTGCTGGCGCGCGCGCGCGCCGATAACCTGCGGCGCGAAGCCGGCAAGGACTGGGTGCGCAAACTGGTGGAGGCGCCGCGATGACCTACGGAAGCTACGTGCTGGCCGCCTACCTCGTGTTCGTGGTCGTGCTGCTGTGGGACTTCGTCGCCCCGCGCATCCGCACCCGCCAACTGCTGCGCGCGGTGAAGCTGCTGGCCGCGCGGCGCGCGGCAGCCGCGCAATCCCAGGACCCGTCCCGATGAATCCGATCCGCCGCCGCCGTCTCTGGTTCGTGGTCGCGCTGGTCGCCGCGGCCGCGCTGGCGACGGCCCTGGTCGCCCTCGCCCTGCAGCGCAACGTCGCCTACCTGTACACGCCCGCCGAGATCCTCGACGGCCGCGCCGGGGCGCCGGTCGCCTCGGGCGAGGCGCGGTTCCGCCTTGGCGGCATGGTCGCGGACGGTTCGTTCCACCGCGAGAGCGGCTCGATGCAGGCGAGCTTCCGGGTCACCGACGGCGACGGCGAACTGCCGGTGGTCTACACCGGGATCCTGCCGGACCTGTTCCGCGAGAACCAAGCCGTGGTCGCCACCGGGCGCATGCAGGACGGCACCTTCGTCGCCGAGCAGGTGCTGGCCAAGCACGACGAGACCTACGTGCCCAAGGAGGTCGCCGACAAGATGGGCATGGCGCATGAGAAGCACGGGATCGAGACGCCGGCAGCGGAGGCTGAATATTGAGCAGTCGCTTCGCTTTTTCCCCTTCAAAAAGGGGGGAAGCCTCCCCTTTGCAAGCGTCGGCGAGGTGAGCGGCGATGCTGCCTGAACTCGGCCAGATCACGCTGCTGCTGGCACTGCTGGCCGCGACCCTGCAGACGGTGCTGCCGCTGCTCGGCGCGCGGCGCGGCATCGGTTCGTGGATGGCGGTCGCGCGGCCGGCGGCCTGGGCGCAGCTCGGCCTGGTCGCCCTGGCGTTCGCGGCGCTGACCTACGCCTTCGTGACCCAGGACTTCTCGGTGCGCTATGTCGCCGAGAACTCCAATTCGCTGCTGCCGGTGGTCTACCGCTACACCGCCGTCTGGGGCAACCACGAGGGCTCGCTGCTGTTCTGGGTGCTGGTGATCGCGGCCTGGAACGGGGCGGTGGCGTGCTTCTCGCGCTCGCTGCCGCCGCAGGTGATCGCGCGGGTGCTCGGGGTGATGGGCGCGGTGTCGCTCGGCTTCCTCGCCTTCCTGATCTTCACCAGCAACCCGTTCGAACGCCTGTTGCCGGCCGTCATGGAAGGCCGCGATCTCAACCCGCTGCTGCAGGATCCGGGGATGATCATCCATCCTCCGATGCTGTACGTCGGCTATGCCGGCTTCGTGGTGCCGTTCGCGTTCGCGATCGCCGCGCTGCTGGACGGGCGGGTCGATGCCCGCTGGCTGCGCTGGACGCGGCCCTGGACCAACATCGCCTGGGCGTTCCTCACCATTGGCATCGCCCTGGGCAGCTGGTGGGCGTACTACGAGCTCGGCTGGGGCGGCTGGTGGTTCTGGGATCCGGTGGAGAACGCCAGCTTCATGCCGTGGCTGGCCGGCGCTGCGCTGCTGCATTCGCAGGCGGTCACCGAAAAGCGCGGCAGCTTCCGCGGCTGGACCCTGCTGCTGGCGATCGCCACGTTCTCGCTGTCGCTGCTGGGCGCGTTCCTGGTCCGCTCCGGGGTGCTGACCAGCGTGCACAGCTTCGCCGCCGATCCGGCGCGCGGGCTGTTCATCCTGATCTTCCTCGGCATCATCGTCGGCGGTTCGCTGCTGCTGTACGCGTTGCGCGCGCCGTCGGGCGAGGACGGCAAGCCGTTCGCCGCCGGCTCGCGCGAAACCCTGTTGCTGCTCAACAACCTGCTGCTGCTGGCGGCCTGCGCGATGGTGCTGCTGGGCACGCTGTATCCGCTGCTGGCCGACGCTTTGGACCTGGGCAAGATCTCGGTCGGGCCGCCCTACTTCGGGCTGCTGTTCCTGGTGCTGATGGCGCCGCTGGTGCTGCTGCTGCCATTCGGGCCGCTGACCCGCTGGCAGCGAGAGGAGGTGTCGCGGCCGCTGGCGATGCTGGCGCCGTGGTTCGCGCTGGCGTTGATCGGCGGTGCGGTCGCGTTTTTCCTGGCGCCACAGGGGCCATGGAAGGTCGCCGCGGGCGTCGCCGGCGCGCTGTGGGTCGGCGCCGGCACGCTGCGCTTCGTGTGGACACGGTTCAAGGCCGACGGCAGCCGCTTCACCGCGGAGATGCTGGGCATGAGCCTGGCGCACTTCGGCGTCGCCGTGTTCCTGGCCGGCGCGCTGCTGGTCGAAGCCATGAACGTGCAGCGCGAGGTGGCGCTCAAGCCCGGCGAGACGCTGGAGATCGGGCGCCACGGCTTCCGGCTGGAAGGCGTCGAGCGCCTGCAGGGCACCAACTACAGCGCGGACCGGGGCAGCGTGCAGCTGCTGCGCGACGGCCGCGACGTGGCCATGCTGCACCCGGAGAAGCGCCACTACGCCAGCGGCGGCCAGGTGATGACCGAGGCCGCGATCCGGCCCGGCCCGTTCGGCGATATCTTCGTCGCCCTCGGCGAGCCGCTGGGCGACGATGCCTGGGCGGTGCGCGCCCATCTCAAGCCGTTCGTGCGCTGGATCTGGGCCGGCGCCGCATTGATGGCGCTGGGCGGCTTCGTCGCCGCGACCGATCGGCGTTTTCGCCGTCGCATGGAGACGAACGCATGAATGCAACGCCCGGCCGCAATCTGCGTTGGTTGCCGCTGGTCGTGTTCGGCGCGATCGTCGCGCTGCTCGCCGCCGGCGTCTGGCTCAGCCGCGACCCCGGCCGCGACGCCCTGCCCTCGCCGTTGATCGGCAAGCCGGCGCCTGCGTTCGAGCTGCCGGTGCTGCACGAACCCGGTCGCCTGGTGTCGTCGGAACAGCTGCGCGGCGCGCCCTACGTGCTCAACGTGTGGGGCAGCTGGTGCCCCGGTTGTCGCGAGGAGCACGGCGTGCTGACGCGTTTCGCGGAAACGCGGCGCGTGCGGGTGATCGGCTACAACTGGAAGGACGAGCACGCCGATGCGCTGCGCTGGCTCGAGCAGTTCGGCAATCCCTACTGGATGGTGCTGGTGGACTACGAGGGCCACAGCGCCATCGAGTGGGGCATCTACGGCGCACCGGAAACCTTCCTGGTCGACGCCGACGGCATCGTGCGCTGGAAGCACGTCGGCCCGATGACCGACGACGACGTGCGCGAGAAACTGGTCCCGGCGCTGGAACGGCTGGAATCCCGATGAACGACGCACCCGCCTCCGTAGAGCCGAGCTTGCTCGGCTGCTCCCGGGCTCCGGAGCCGAAGGCAGCGGAGCAAGCTCCGCTCTACGGCGCGCGACGGGCACGGAAGACAACACGGGCGCTGCTGCTTGCATTGCTGCTGGCCCTGCTTCCGTCCATCGCGCACGCGCAGGCGGCGCAGGACCCGACGCCGCTGCAGTTCCACGACCGCGCCGAGGAACGGCGCTTCCGTGCGCTCGTCGCCGAACTGCGCTGCGTGATGTGCCAGAACCAGTCGCTGGCCGATTCCAACGCGCAGATCGCGCACGACCTGCGGCGCGAGGTGCTGGTGCTGATGCGCCGCGGCCTGGACGACGAGCAGGTGCGCCAGCACCTGGTCGACCGCTACGGCGAGTTCGTGCTGTACCGCCCGCGCGTCGGCACCAGCACCTGGCTGCTGTGGTTCGGCCCGGCACTGCTGCTGCTGGCGGGCGGCCTGGTCATCATGCGGCTCGTACGCCGCCGCCGCGGGTCGGCGGCGGTGCCCGAAGACGACCGGCAGGAATGGTGATGCACGTGTTTCTTGTCCTGTCGGCCGTACTGGCCATCGCCGTCGCCGCCATCGTCGCCTGGCCGCTGCGCGCGCAATCGCGGCGGCTGGCCATCGTCGTGGTCGTCGCGATGCCGGTGCTGGCATTATGCCTGTACGCGCTGGTCGGCACGCCGGCCGGGCTCGACCCGGCGCAGCGCGAGGCGCCGCGCACGCTGGCCGACGCCGTCGCCCGGCTCGAGGCCGAACTGGAGCGCGATCCGCGCCAGGGCGAAGGCTGGCGCCTGCTCGGTCGCGCCTATCGCGAGGAAGGACGCATGGCCGAGGCCCGCGACGCGTTCGCGCGGGCGGCGAAACTCGCGCCGGAAGACGTTGGCGCGCAGCTCGAGTACGCCGAATCGCGCGCCCAGGCCGATCCGCAGCGACGCTTCGATGCCGAGGCGATCGCGCTCCTGCAGCGGGTGCTGACGCTGGACCCGACGCAGGAGCGCGCGCGCCTGTTCCTCGGCATCGCCCAGCGCCAGGCCGGGCAGCATGCCGAAGCCGCGGCGACCTGGGAGCCCCTGCTGGCCACGCTCGGCCCCGAGGCGGCCGCGGGCCTGCGCGACCAGATCGATGCCGCGCGCGAAGCCTCCGGACTGCCGCCACTGCCGCCGGCGGACGCAGCGACGCCGGACGATTCGCCTGCCGCCGGCACGCATGCCGTGCGCGTACGCGTGACGCTGGACCCCGGCTTCGCCGCCCGCGTGCGCCTCGATCCCGAGGCCAGCGTGTTCGTGATCGCCCGCGTTCCGGGCGGACCGCCGATGCCGGTCGCGGTGCAGAAGCACCGCCTGGGCGAACTGCCGCTCGAACTCACCCTGGACGACAGCGACGGCCCGATGCCGGCGCAGAAGCTGTCGGCGCTGCCGGAAGTCGAACTGCTCGCGCGCATCTCCGCCAGCGGCAACGCCATGCCGCAGGCGGGTGATATCACATCCGAACCGGTGCGCATCGCCCTGCCCGCCCGGCAACCCGTCGAACTGACCCTGGGCACCTCTCCGTAGGAGTGCCCCATGGGCGCGATGCCGCGGGTGTCGGCATGACCCGGTGGATGCCGCGATTCTGGACCGGCAGGTACGCCGGTCGCCGGAATTTGCGGGCGGTGGGATTCCCGCGGCATCGCGCCCATGGGGCGCTCCTACGGAGGGTGACATCGCGGACTCCCGTTAAACTCCCCGCATGACCGAATTCATCCCTCCCGGCAGCCGCTTCCTCGATCTTCCCTCGCCGCTGCCGGTGAAACGCGGCGGTCTGCTGCACGGCGCACGCATCGCCTACGAGACCTGGGGCGAACTCGATGCCGCCGGCGACAACGCGATCCTGATCCTCACCGGGCTGTCGCCCGACGCGCACGCCGCCGCGCACGACGACGACCCCGCGCCGGGCTGGTGGCAGGCGATGCTCGGCCCGGGCAAGCCGATCGACACCGATCGCTGGTACGTGGTCTGCGTCAACTCGCTCGGCAGCTGCAAGGGCTCCACCGGACCGGCGTCGCCGCATCCCGATGACGGCCAGCCGTGGCGGCTGCGCTTTCCCGACCTGTCGCTCGAGGACGTGGCCGACACCGCGGCACTGGTGGTGCGCGCGCTCGGGATCGAGCGGCTGGCCTGCGTGATCGGCAACTCGATGGGCGGCATGAGCGCGCTGTCGCTGCTGCTACGGCACCCGGGCCTTGCCCGCAGCCACGTCAACATCTCCGGCGCCGCGCGCGCGTTGCCGTTCTCGATCGCGATCCGTTCGCTGCAGCGCGAGGCCATCCGCCTGGACCCGAACTGGAACGACGGCGACTACGACGACGCCACCTATCCCGAGAGCGGCATGCGCATGGCGCGCAAGCTCGGCGTGATCACCTATCGTTCGGCTCTGGAATGGGACGGCCGCTTCGGCCGCGTGCGGCTGGATTCGGACCGCCGCGACGACGAGGATCCATTCGGGCTCGAGTTCGAGGTCGAGAGCTACCTCGAGGCGCATGCGCGGCGCTTCGTGCGGCGCTTCGATCCCAACAGCTATCTCTACCTGAGCCGTTCGATGGACTGGTTCGACATCGGCGAGCCGGTCGGCGGCGACACCGACGCCGGACTGGCGCGCATCGAGGTGGAGAAGGCGCTTGCGATCGGCGTCGAGACGGACATCCTGTTCCCGCTGCAGCAGCAGCGGCAGATCGCCGAGGGGCTGCGCGCCGGCGGCGCCGACGCGCGATTCCTGCCGCTGCCGTCGCCGCAGGGGCACGACGCCTTCCTGGTCGACATCGAGCGCTTCGGGCCCGCCGTCGCCGGATTTCTCGCGGGAATCTGATCTCCAGCCATCGGCGCGGTGCTGTCTTGGCGTAGGAGCGCGCCATGCGCGCGATACCGCGGGCGCCGGCAGGATCCGGTGGATGACGCGATTCTGGACCGGCAGGCGCGCCGGTCACCGGAATTCGCGGGCGGCGTCATGCCCGCGGTATCGCGCGCATGGCGCGCTCCTACGGCGCTGCAGCGGGCCGGTTTCGCGCGATCAACTGCCCTGCCGCTGCCGCACCGCCTCGAACAGCACCACGCCGGTGGCGACCGAGACGTTCAGGCTCTCGAAGCCGCCCGGCATCGGGATCGCGGCCAGCCCGTCGCAATGCTCCCGCGTCAGGCGGCGCAGGCCTTCGGCCTCGCCGCCCAGCACCAGGGCGACATTGCCGCGCAGGTCCAGGCCGTACAGCGACGTGTCGGTATCGGCCGCCAGTCCATAGATCCACACGCCGAGCTTCTGCAGTTCGCGCAGCACCCGCGCCAGGTTGCTCGCGCGCACCACCGGCACGGTATCGGCGGCGCCGGCCGAGGTCTTGCGCACCGTGGCGTTGACCTGCACGGCCTTGTCCTTGGGGATGACCACGGCGGTCACGCCGGCCGCCGCCGCGCTGCGCAGGCAGGCGCCGAGGTTGTGCGGATCCTGCACGCCGTCGAGCACCAGCACCAGCGCCCGGCCCGCCGCCGCCTCGACCAGCGCCGGCAGTTCGCGCTCGTCCCAGGTCTTCACCGCGGCGTAGCGCGCGGCGGCGCCCTGGTGGCGCAGGCCGCCGGCGACGCCGTCGAGCGCCTGCTGGGCCACGCGGCGCACGTCGATGTCCTTGCGCCGGGCCTCGACCTCGATCGCGGACAGCCGCGGATTCTTTCCTCCGGCTTCCAGCAACACCTCGCGCACGTGCTCTGCGTCGTGCTCGATCGCGGCGGAAACGGCGTTGATGCCGGCAATCCAGTGGTGGTCCTTGCTCATGTGCCTCTGTCCGGAGATCCGGCGCGTATTGTCGCCGATGTGACGGCGCGCCGCCGGTCACGCAACGCGGCCCACGCCGGAATTCCAGCCAGCCGACCCGTAGAGCCGAGCTTGCTCGGCTGCTCTCGGCCCCGGAGCCGACACAAGGGCAGCGGAGCAAGCTCCGCTCTACGAAAGCGCGGACGAAGCCGTTCTTGCAGCAGGCGCCCGGTCGTTCCCGGTCTTGCTCATCAGGCATGGAGAGCCGGCCGCCATGGCCAGTCCTGCCGCCACGACTCAGTACTTGCGCTTGGGACGCTTCGCCGGTTTTCCGCGCGGCGGCGGCGGCGCCGTCGGCACCGGCTCGCCCGCCTCGACCAGGCCGAAGTCGATCTTGCGCTCCTCCAGGCTGGCCTTGAGCACCCGCACCCGCGCACGGTCGCCGAGGCGGTACTCGCGGCCACGGCGCTGGCCGGTCAGGGTCTTGCGGATCGGATCGAAGTGATAGAAATCGTGCGGCAGCTGGGTGACGTGGATCAGGCCGTTGACCTTGGACTGGTCGAGCTCCACGAACAGCCCGAAGCTGGTCACGCCGCTGACCACGCCGTCGAACTCGCCGCCGACGTGCTGCTCCATCCAGGCGGCCCGGTAGCGCTCGTCCACTTCGCGCTCGGCCTCGTCGGCGCGGCGCCCGCGTTCGGAGCACTGCAGCGACAGCGCCGCCATGTCGCGGGCGGAGTAGCGGAACGCCTGCGGCGGCTTGCCCAGCAGCGCGTGCTTGATCGCGCGGTGCACCAGCAGGTCCGGATAGCGCCGGATCGGCGAAGTGAAGTGCGCGTACGCCTCCAGCGCCAGGCCGAAGTGGCCGATGTTCTCGGGCGCGTACACCGCCAGGCTCTGGCTGCGCAGCAGCACCGACTCGATCAGCGGCCCGTCCGGCCGCTCGCGCACCTTGGCCAGCAGGCTGGTGAAATCCTTCGGACGCACCCGGCCCCAGGGCGGCATGCGCAGCTGGAATTCCTTGAGGAACTCCAGCAGGTCGGCGTACTTGGACTCGGGCGGCTTGTCGTGCACGCGATAGGGCGCCGGCACTTCCGTCTCGAGCAGGAACTTCGCCGCCTCGACATTGGCCGCGATCATGCACTCCTCGATCAGCTTGTGCGCGTCGTTGCGCAGCAGCATGCCGGCCTGCACCACCTCGCCGCGGTTGTCGAGGACGAACCGCACTTCCGAGGTCTCGAACTCGATCGCCCCGCGCCTGGCCCGCGCCTTCGCCAGCGCCTGGTAGAGCTGGTGCAGCTGCCGCAGCTGCGGCATCAGCGCGCCGACCTGCTCCTGGGCCTCGGCATCGTCCTCGCCGATCGCGTTCCACACCTGGGTATAGGTCAGGCGTGCGTGCGAATGCATCACCGCCTCGTAGAACTTCGACGAGCGCACGGTGCCGTCGCGGGCGACCTGCATGTCGCAGACGAAGCACAGGCGGTCGAGCTCCGGGCGCAGCGAGCAGATGCCGTTGGACAGGGTCTCGGGCAGCATCGGCACCACGAAGCCGGGGAAGTACACGCTGGTCGCGCGCAGCTGGGCCTCGTCGTCGAGCGGGCTCTCCGGGCGCACGTAGTAGGAGACGTCGGCGATCGCCACGATCAGGCGGAAGCCGTCGCGGTCCGGTTCGCACCACACCGCATCGTCGAAGTCCTTGGCGTCCTCCCCGTCGATGGTCACCAGCGGCAGCTGGCGCAGGTCGACGCGTCCGCCCGCGGACTTCATGTCGACCGTCAGCGGCACCGACGCGGCCTCGTCCAGCACCGCCTGCGGGAACTCGTGCGGCAGCTCGTGGCCGTGGATCGCCGCCTCCACCACCAGCGACGGCGTCAGTGCGTCGCCCAGGACCGCCAGCACGCGGCCGATCGGCGGGCGCCGCACGTCGGCGGCCTGCACGATCTCGCAGACCACCAGTTGCCCGTGCTGCGCGTCGAGCCGCGATTCGGACGGGACCTGCACGTTGCGCTGGATGCGGCGGTCGTCGGGCACCACGAAACTGATGCCCGACTCGACCGTGAAGCGGCCGATCAGGCGATTGAGGCGGCGCTCGAGCACCTCGACGATCACGCCCTCGCGGCGGCCGCGGCGGTCGACGCCGGACACGGCGGCCATCACCCGATCGCCGTGCATCGCCTTGCGCATCTCGTTGGGCGGCAGGAAGAGGTCGTCGCCGGCGCCGGTGTCGGGCCGCAGGAAGCCGAAGCCGTCGGGATTGGCGATCACGGTGCCGGGGATCAGGTCCAGCTGCGCGGCCGGCGCGTAGCCGCCGCGGCGGTTCTGCAGCAGTTGGCCGTCGCGCACCATCGCACCCAGGCGCTTGCCCAGTGCGTCGAAACGGTCCGGCGCGGTCAGCCCGAGCCGCTGCGCCAGTTCGTCCGCGGTCTGCGGGCCGTCGGCATCGGCGAGCAGCTGCAGGATCGCCTCGCGGCTGGCGATGGGATTGGCGTAGCGGTCGGCCTCGCGGTCGGCCTGGGGGTCGGTGAAACCACCGCCACTACGGCTTCCGCCCCCGGCGCCATGCTTGCCCTGCGTGGCGTGCGTGGGCCTGGACCTGGACTTCGGCTTCGCGCCGCGATCCGCGCCGCGCTCACCGGAACCCGCCGTCTCGGGCATCCACCCCGGCAGCTTCTTCGCCGCTTTCGGATTGCCGGCCGCGCGTTTGGATGTCGGCGATCCATTCGCGGTAGAGGTCTTCTTGCCGCGGCCACTGCCGCGCTTGCTGGGAACTTTTGCCATCGCCGGGATGGTACACGTGCTTCGTTCAGCCGGGCGTGATCCCGGGGACATTCGACGGCGCGGGAAGCATTGACAAGCTTCGTCCTGCAACGCAACATACGCGCCCTTGACCCGCCCAGGTGGCGGAATTGGTAGACGCACTAGCTTCAGGTGCTAGCGGGGGCAACTCCGTGGAGGTTCGAGTCCTCTCCTGGGCACCATGGGTCGAGAACAAAGAAAAACCCCCGGGCAATCGGGGGTTTTGCTTTTTGGGCACCCGGGGAATGCGCCGCCCCCGGCCCACGAAGGAATCGGACGGCGCGCGCCTGCTAGGCGCGCACGTCGCCTGCCAGATCAGGCGCGGCCAAGGGCGCGTCCGCGCCGCATCGGTGCGGGCAGTTTTTGAGACGCGCGAAGAAAGTTCGTCGAAGCCACACGCGTCGGCCGCGTCCGGACATCCCGACACCGCCACCGATGGCGCCCGTGCACCTTGTCCTCGTGGCGATTTGGCACGTCGGCCGCGCAGGAATTTCGCGCCGGGAAACTCCTGCAGATCACGCCGCGCTGTCGCAGCCGTTGCTAGCTTCTGCGCCGCGGCATCCCGCCGCTCTTCCGCACGCAAGCACCGGAGGCAACGCCATGGCCATCAAGACGCTCGAAGACTTCTTCGTCCATTCACTTTCCGACATCCACAGCGCCGAGAGGCAGCTCACCAAGGCGTTGCCCAGGCTCGCCAAGGCGGCCAGCGACCCGGACCTGTCGAGCGCGTTCGAAACCCACCTCGAGGAAACCAACGGCCAGATCGAGCGCCTGGAACAGGTGGCCAGCGCGATTGGCATCAAGATCAAGCGGATCAAGTGCGAGGCGATGGAGGGGCTGATCGGGGAAGGCAACGAGATCATCGACGAGGTGGCGGCCGGGCCGGTGCGCGATGCCGCCCTGATCGGCGGTGCGCAGAAGGTCGAGCACTACGAGATCGCCTGCTACGGCACGCTGTGCGCGCTGGCCAGGCAGCTGGGATACGAGGACGCGCTGGAGCCGCTTCTGGCGACGCTGGAGGAGGAGAAGGCGACGGACGAGAAACTCACTAGGCTCGCCGAGCAGGGCATGAACCAGGAAGCGGCTGCGGCCGCCTGAATCGCGCGGCGGAGCGGCGGGTACGGTTTCCATGCCACGCCCGCCGCAGACCTGCCGAAGCGTCGGGGTCGATCCGTCTCCATTCACGCTTGCACCTCCGCCGCTACACGCCTGATTAACCGCCTTGCGTCCAGTATCGAAAAGCCGTTTTCGCTCGTAGAGAGGGCGATCGAATGCAGCACTTCTAGAAGGCAACGCCGATGTCCATCGATTTCAACCACACCATCGTCTGGTCCAGGGACCGCGCCGTATCCGCCGCCTTTCTGGCCGAGATGCTGGGGCTTCCCGCCCCGGGCGAGTTCGGGCCTTTCCGGGTCGTCGCGACCGACAACGGCGTCAACGTCGACTTCGCGGACAAGCAAGGCGAGATCTCGACGCAGCACTACGCGTTCCTCGTCGGCGAGCCGGAATTCGACGAGATTCTCGGCCGCATTCGCGAGAAGGGGCTGTCGTACTGGGCCGATCCGGCGCAACGCAAGGAGGGCGAAATCAACACGCGCGACGACGGTCGCGGGCTGTACTTCAAGGACCTGAACGGACATCTCCTTGAAATCATCACCCGCCCCTACGGCAGCGGCGGCCAGCGGCCGTAAGCGATCCGATCGAGATGAAGTCCACTCCCATGCCGGTCCGCAATTACGTCGGTGAATTCCGCATCAATGCTTCAGCTGTCGCGCGATCCCGGCGCGCATCGTCACATGTTCACCGCGGGCGACGCGCTAGCGTGCCGCCATGTGATCTCGCGGCGATCGGTCGATACCGGGCAATTCGTCGTACAACACGGACACGCTTCGCCGATGAACCGCAAAGAGCTCGATAGCCGCCTCGACAGCCTGGCGCGCCACCTCCCGGCATTGCAGGATGCCCATCCCCGCGATACCGACTTCTGGTCGGCCTTCGGCAACGAGGCCGATGGGGTGAACGATCCCACCCTCAGCGCGGAGGATCTCGCCTACGCGCAGATGCAGATCGTGCTGATGCTCTCGTCCGCCCGCGACGGGTGATTCGCTCCCCCTCACGTAGGAGCGCGCCATGCGCGCTCCTACGTGAGGGGTATTGCAATGCGGGCACGAATGCGCCGCGCCCGTACAATGGCGGCTCGCGGCGGCCCGGCATCGCCTGACGCCGCGGGCCCCATTCTCCGTGCCCTTCCATGGACCAGACCCTCGCGGCCGAACCGCTGCCGCAACCTTCGGCCTCGCGCGCCGCGCAGGTCCGCCGCCTCGACGCGCTGGGCGCGCCTGCGCGCGGCCGCCTGCGCGCGGCCGGCGCCTGTACCGTGCTGGCCGGCTGGCTGCTGATCGCGCAGGCGGCGCTGATCGCGTTCGCGGTGCAACGGGCGCTGGTCGACGGCCACGATCCGGCCACGTTGTTGCCGACGCTCGGAGTGCTGCTCGGCGTCGGCATGCTGCGCGCGGGACTGGGGTGGGCCGCGCGCGAGTTCGCCGACGGCGCGGTCGCGACGATCCGCACGCAGCTGCGGCGTACGCTGGCGCGGCGCCTGTTCGCGGCGGGCGTACCCTGGTTGCGGCGCCAGCGCAGCGGCGCGTTGAGCGAACTCACCGGCACCCACATCGACGCCCTGGAGGGCTACTTCACGGGTTACGTGCCCGCACGCGTCGAATCCATCGCGGTGCCGCTGCTGATGCTGGCCGCCGCGTTCCATGCCGATGCGATCGTCGGCGCGGTGCTGCTGCTGACCCTGCCGTTGATCCCGTTCTTCATGATGCTGGTCGGCTGGAGTGCGGAGTCGGCCAGCCGCCGCCAGCTGCGGGCGCTGGCGCGGATGGGCGGGCATTTCGCCGACCGCCTGCGCGGACTCGGCCTGATCCGCGTGTACGGCCGCGGCGAGGACGAGCTGGCCGGCATCCATGACGCCGCCGAGGCGCTGCGCGCGCGCAGCCTGAAGGTGCTGCAGATCGCGTTCCTGTCGTCGACGGTGCTGGAGTTCTTCGCCTCGGTCAGCGTGGCGGTGATCGCGCTGTACCTGGGACTGAGCTACCTGGGCATGATCGACCTGCGCGCGGAACCGCTGACGCTCGGCATCGGCCTGTTCTGCCTGCTGCTGGCACCGGAATTCTATGCACCGATGCGGCGGCTGGCCGCGCACTACCACGACCGTGCCGGCGCGCTGGCGGCGCTGGAGGAGATCGAACAGTCAAGCCCCCCTTTGAAAAAGGGGGGTTGGGGGGATTTGCTGGGCGCCCAGCAGAGCCGCAGCCAAAGCAAATTCCCCTCATTCCCCCTTTTTCAAAGGAGGAGGGCAAGCGCCGAGAAACGTGGAGAAACCTCAACCCCTAGCCCCCCTTTTTCAAAGGGGGGGAATGCGGGGGCTCCGGCAATCGTCGTTCGCGACGTGGCGTTGCGGCACGTCGGCGCTGCCCGCGACGTGCTGCGTGGGCTCGACCTGACGATCGCTCCCGGCGAACACGTCGCCGTCACCGGCCCCAGCGGCTGCGGCAAGAGCACGCTGCTGGAAACCCTGGCCGGCTGGCTGCCGCCGTCCGCCGGCACGATGCGGATCGAGCCCGCGGCGCGGATCGGCTACGCCCCGCAGCGGCCGTTCCTGTTCCACGGCAGCCTCGCCGACAACCTGCGCCTGGCGAAACCGGACGCCAGCCCGGCCGAGCTGCAGGCCGCGGCCGATGCCGCCCAGGTACTGCGTTTCGCCGCGTATCTGCCGGACGGGCTGGACACGGTGATCGGCGAGCGCGGCTTCGGCCTGTCCGGCGGCGAGGCGCGGCGGGTCGCGCTGGCACGCGTCTACCTGCGCGATCCCGGACTGCTGCTGCTCGACGAGCCCACCGCCTTCCTCGATCCCGACACCGAACGCGCGTTGCTCGACGCGCTCGCCGACTACGCGCGCGGCCGCACGCTGATCATCGCCACCCACAGCCCGGCCGCGCTGCGCATCGTTGCGCGTGCGCTGCCGCTGCCGGCAATGCCGGAGACCGTGGAATGAACGCGCCGGCCGCCACCCTGGCGCAAGTGTTCCGCCGCCACGCGCTGCCGATCGCACTGGCGATGCTGCTGCTGTTCACCACGCTCGCCGCCGGCACCGGCCTGCTGGCGCTGGCCGGACACTTCCTCACCGCCGCCGCGCTTGCCGGCGGGCTGGCGGCCGGGTTCAACTTCTTCGCGCCGTCGGCCGGGATCCGCGCGCTGACCTTCGCGCGGATCGTGTCGCGCTATGGCGAGAAGCTGTTCGGCCACGACGTCACCCTGCGCCTGGCCCGCGACCTGCGGCTGTGGTTCTTCGCCCGTGCACTGCCGCTGGCGCCGCTGGGACTCGGGCGCGAACGGATCGGCGACCTGCTGTCGCGGCTGGTCGGCGACATCGACGCCGCCGACGGCCTGCTGGTGCGCGCGCTCGGCCCGCTGATCGCGTTGCTGGCGCTGGCCGTCCTGGTCGTGGCCGCGAGCGCGGCGGCCTTGCCGCCCGTCGGCGCGTGGATGGCGCTGGTGTCGCTGGCGTTAGGCGGCCTGGTGCCGCTGGCGGCGACGCTCGGCGCACGCGACACCGAGCGCCGCCGTGCGGAATCGCGGTCCGCACTGCGGCAGTCGCTGCAGGAAAGCCTGGAAGGCGCGGCCGACCTGGTCGCACTGGCGGCGGTCGACGCCCGCATGGACGCGATCGACGCCCACGCGCAAACATTGGCGCATCGCGAACGCCGGCTGCAACGACGGCTGTCGGCGGCGTCGCTGCTGCACGCGTCGATCGTCGCGCTGGCGCTGCCGGCCTTGCTGTGGCTGCTGCTGCGCGCGCACCACGCCGGCGAGATCTCCACGCCGGTCGCCGCTGCGCTGCTGTTCGCCGGCATCGCCCTGTTCGAGGCCGCCGCCGGCATCGGCCTGGCCTGGCAATCGCTGCGCGCCGCGCGCGCATCGCTGCAGCGGCTGCGCGCGATCGCCGGGGCCGCGCCGCCGGTGCGCGACCCGGACGCCCCGGTCACGCTGCCGGCCGTAGGCGCACTGCGGCTGGAAAGCGTGGGCTTCGCCTGGCGCGGCGCGGCGCCCCGGCGGGTACTCGACAGCGTCGACCTGATGCTGGTCCCGGGGCAGCGCATCGCCATCGCCGGCGACAGCGGCGCCGGCAAGTCCTCGCTGATGGCGTTGCTGCTGCGCCTGCGCGATCCCGATGCCGGCCGCATCCGCTACGGCGGCATCGACCTGCGGCAGGCCGCGCAGGCGGACTGGCACCGGCACGTTGCCTGGCTGCCGCAGGATGCGCCGGTGTTCGCCGGCAGCGTGCGCGAGAACCTGCGCATGGGCGATCCCGGCGCCGACGACGCGCGCCTGTGGGACGCGCTGGGGCGGGTGAGACTGGACGATGCGGTCCGCGCCCTGCCCGGCCGGCTCGACGCCTGGATCGGCGAGAGCGGCAGCAGTCTCTCGGGCGGGCAATCGCGGCGCCTGGCGCTGGCACGCGCACTGTTGCGCGACGCCCCGGTCCTGCTGCTCGACGAGCCCACCGAAGGCCTGGACACCGACACCGCGCACGCCCTGCTGCGCGATCTCGCCGACGCCTGCGCCGGGCGCAGCCTGCTGATGATCAGCCACGACGCCCTGCCGGACGGCGTGGTGCATGTGCACTACCGCCTGATGGCGGGCCGCCTGCACCCCTTGCCGCCTCCGTAGGAGCGCGCCATGCGCGCGATACCGCGGGTGCCGGCAGGATCCGGTAGATGCCGCGATTCCGGACCGGCAGGTGCGCCCGTCACCAGAATTTGCGGGCGGCGAAATGCCCGCGGTATCGCGCGCATGGCGCGCTCCTACGAGGCGGGTACGGCTGTGTCGGAGCAGACCGGTAGAATTGGCCACCGCCTATCTCGCGCCCCCGCCACGACATGACCGACACCGTCCGCACCGCCTTCCACGGCTTCGAGCAGATCCCGCTGCGCGAATACGCCGAGCGCGCCTACCTCGACTACTCGATGTACGTGGTCCTCGACCGCGCCCTGCCCTTCATCGGCGACGGCCTCAAGCCGGTGCAGCGGCGGATCATCTACGCGATGAGCGAGCTGGGCCTGAACGCCGCCGCCAAGCCGAAGAAATCGGCGCGCACCATCGGCGACGTGATCGGCAAGTACCACCCGCACGGCGATTCGGCCTGCTACGAGGCGATGGTGCTGATGGCGCAGCCGTTCTCGTACCGCTACCCGCTGGTCGACGGCCAGGGCAACTTCGGCTCCAGCGACGATCCGAAGTCGTTCGCGGCGATGCGCTACACCGAGTCCCGCCTGACCCCGATCGCCGAGGTGCTGCTCGGCGAGCTGGCCCACGGCACGGTCGACTGGACGTCGAACTTCGACGGCACCCTGGAAGAGCCGACGTGGATGCCGGCGCGCCTGCCGCACCTGCTGCTCAACGGCACCACCGGCATCGCGGTCGGCATGGCCACCGACCTGCCGCCGCACAACCTCAACGAGGTGGTCAGCGCCTGCATCCACCTGCTCGAGGATCCCAAGGCCAGCGTGCGCGACCTGTGCGAGCACGTGCGCGGCCCCGACTACCCGACCAGCGCCGAGATCATCACCCCGGCCGCCGACCTGCTGGCGCTGTACGAGACCGGCCACGGCGCGATCCGCGCGCGCGCCACCTGGAAGAAGGAACACCAGAACATCGTCATCACCGCGCTGCCGCACCAGGTCTCGCCGAGCAAGGTGATCGAGCAGATCGCCGCGCAGATGCGCGCCAAGAAGCTGCCCTGGCTGGAGGACATCCGCGACGAGTCCGACCACGCCAACCCGGTGCGCGTGGTGCTGGTGCCGCGCTCCAGCCGCGTCGACGCCGAGCAGCTGATGGGCCACCTGTTCGTGATCACCGACCTGGAAAGGAGCTACCGCGCCAACTTCAACGTGATCGGCCTCGACGGCCGCCCGCAGGTCAAGAATCTCAAGACCCTGCTGGCCGAGTGGCTGCAGTTCCGCAGCGACACCGTCACCCGGCGCCTGCAGCACCGCCTGGACAAGGTCGAGCGCCGCCTGCACCTGCTGGAGGGCCTGCTGGTCGCGTTCCTCAACCTCGACGAGGTGATCCGCATCATCCGCAGCGAGGACGAGCCCAGGCCGGTGCTGCAGAAGCGCTTCAAGCTGAGCGACGAGCAGGTCGACTACATCCTCGAGACCCGGCTGCGGCAACTGGCACGGCTGGAGGAAATGAAGATCCGCGGCGAGCAGGACGAACTCGACGCCGAGCGCGACCGCCTGATCTCCACGCTCGGCAGCAAGGCCAAGCTGAAGAAGCTGATCAAGGACGAGCTGCTGGCCGACGCCAAGAAGTTCGGCGACGCCAGGCGCTCGCCGCTGGTTGCGCGCGAGGCGGCACAGGCCCTGGCCGAGACCGACCTGGTGCCGAGCGAGCCGGTGACGATCGTGCTGAGCGAGAAGGGCTGGGTGCGCGCGGCCAAGGGCCACGACGTCGACGCCGCCACGCTGTCCTACCGCGAGGGCGATGCGCTGCTGGCGGCGATGCGCGGCCGCAGCACGCAGCCGGTGGCGTTCCTCGATTCCGCCGGCCGCAGCTATTCGACCACCGCGCACACCCTGCCCTCGGCGCGCGGCAACGGCGAACCGCTGACCGGGCGCTTCTCGCCAGCCGCCGGCGCGTCGTTCCAGGCGCTGGCCACCGGCGAGGCCGACACCCGTTTCGTGCTGGCGTCCTCGCATGGCTACGGCTTCGTGACCCGCTTCGAGAACCTCGTCGGCCGGCAGAAGGCCGGCAAGGCCATGCTCACGCTGTCGCCGGGATCGCGGGTGGTGCAGCCGGCGCCGGTCGCCAACGTCGAGACCGACCGCGTCGTCACGGTCACCAGCGCCGGGCATCTGCTGGCGTTCCCGGTCGCGGAACTGCCGGAACTCGACCGCGGCAAGGGCAACAAGATCATCGAGATCCCCAAGGCCAAGCGCGGCACCGAACGCGTGGTTGCGGTGGCCGTGGTGCCGCCGGGCGGCACCCTGCAGGTGAGGTCCGGAGCGCGCATGATGAGCCTGTCGTTCCGCGACCTGGAGAATTACCTGGGCAGCCGCGGCCAGCGCGGCGGGCTGCTGCCCAGGGGCTGGCAGAAGGTGGACGGGCTATATGTCGAACCGTAGTTCACCTTCGCAACGCGCGGCGGCGCGTTCGCCTTCGGCGCTGCCTATGTTCTGCCTGGCGCGGCAGAAGGTGGACGGGCTGCATGTCGAACCGTAGCTCACCTTCGCAACGCGCGGCGGCGCGTTTGCCTTCGGCGCTGCCTATGTTCTGCCTGGCGCGGCAGAAGGTCGACGGCCTGGCGGTGGAATAGCAGCGCCGCCCCAACTCCTGTAGGAGCGGCTTCAGCCGCGACCGGCGGCATCGCCGGCAGTCGCTGGACAGCTTGCGTGTCGCGGTACGGTAAGCCGGAATTTGCGGGGTCGCGGCTGAAGCCGCTCCTACAGGAACGGACGGAGGCGAGACAGACATGGACCCAAACTTCTGGCATCAACGCTGGCAGGAAGGACGCATCGGCTTCCACCAGGAGCGCATCACCCCGCTGCTGGAGCGGCACTGGGATGCCGTCAGCGCCGCGCCCGGCAGCCGCGTGTTCGTGCCGCTGGCCGGCAAGTCGCTCGACATGGCCTGGCTGGCGGCGCGCGGCCATCGCGTGCTCGGCGTGGAACTGAGCCGTCTCGCGATCGAGCAGTTCTTCGACGAGCACGCACTCGCGCCGGAGATCCGCGAAACCCGCTACGGCACCCACTACAGCGCCGGCGACATCGAGCTTATCTGCGGCGACGCCTTCGACCTGGACGCCGCCGCACTCGCCGACTGCCGGGCCGTGTTCGACCGCGCCGCGCTGATCGCCCTGCCGCCCGAACTGCGCACGCCTTACCTCCGCGAGCTCTACGCGCGCCTGCCGCCCGGCTGTCGCGGCCTGCTGGTCACGCTGGAATATCCGCAACACCAGAAACAGGGCCCGCCGTTCTCCGTCGACGAAGCCGACGTGCGCGCCGGCCTGGCGGCCGCCTGGACCGTCGAAGTTCTCGAGCGCCGCGACATCCTCGATCGCGAACCCGGCTTCGCCGCCGAGGGCATCACCGCCCTGTCCACCGTTGCCTACGCCCTGCAGCGCCGAGACCTCGCAGCCGCTTGACCGCCCTGAGCGCAGCAGCGATCTACCTCTGCCGGGAGTCGCGACTGATGGTCCGCATTGCCGCGACTGCCTGCATCGCGCCTACAATCGGCGCAACTCCGGGGGAAAGACCGCAATGCTTCGTTGGCTGAAACGCTTGACGCTGCTTGTCGTGTTGCTGGTTGTGATCGCGTCGCTCACCGCCTGGTGGCTGCTGCGCGGCAGCCTGCCCACGCTCGACGGCGACGTGGCCCTGCACGGCCTTTCCGCGCCGGTCTCGATGACGCGCGACGCGCTCGGCGTCGTCACCATCGACGCCGCCAGCGAAACCGACGCCATTCGCGCGCTCGGCTACGTGCATGCGCAGGAACGCTACTTCGAGATGGACCTGATGCGCCGCACCGCCGCCGGCGAACTCGCCGCACTGTTCGGTTCGGTCGCCGTGGACGCCGATCGCAGGCACCGCGTGCACCGCATGCGCACGCGGGTGGAGGCCGACCTCACCGAGATCGCCGGCGAGCGCCTGCCGCAGCTGCAGGCCTATGCCGACGGCGTCAACGCCGGCCGCGAGGCCCTGCGCGTGCGGCCCTGGCCTTACCTGCTGCTCGGCCAGCCACCGCAGCCGTGGACGCCGGCCGACTCCGCCCTCGCCGGCTTCGCCATGTATTTCGACCTGCAAGACGCCGAGAACAAGCGCGAACTGGCGCTGTCGAAACTCCGCCCGCACCTGCCGCCCGCGCTGTACGACCTCCTGACCCACGACGGCACGCGCTGGGACGCGCCGCTGGTTGGCGAATCGCGCGGCGACGCCACCCTCCCTGCCGCCGACGAAGTCGACCTCCGCACCCTTCCCGCACCCGACGGCTCCCGGCAGACGGCGTCGCACGATTCATCGGTCCGCAACCGCTCGCTCCCCGCTCTTTCGTCCGACGGCCACTCCCGCCGCAACCCGTCATCCCCCACACCGTCATCCCAGCGAACGCTGGAATCCATTGTCCCAACGCTCCGGCATTCCCCTCCCAAACCCCTCGCTTCCATCTTCGATCGGCCCGCATACCCGCCCGCCGCCGACATCACCCCGGGCAGCAACAACTTCGCCGTGGCCCGCAGCCTCACCGCAGACGGCCGCGCCATCGTCGCCAACGACATGCACCTGGGCCTGCGCGCGCCCAACATCTGGTTCCGTGTCCGCCTGCGCTACCCGGACCCACGCGCTCCCGGCGGCCAGGTCGACGTCAGCGGCTTCACCCTGCCCGGGCTGCCGGCGGTGGTGGTCGGCAGCAACACCCATGTCGCCTGGGGCTACACCAACAGCTACATCGACACCCTCGACTGGCGCCGCGTGCATCCCTGCGCCGAAGGCGCCGCGCAGGCCGCCTGCGACCGCGTGACCAAGCACGAGGAAACCATCGCCGTGGCCGGCGCCGAACCCGTCGCCTTCTCCGTGGACGAAACCGAGTGGGGTCCGATCCTGCACCGCGAACCCGACGGTACCGCCCTGGCCCTGCGCTGGGTGGCGCACCTGCCCGGCGCGCTCAACCTCGGCCTGTTCGACCTCGCCTACGCCGGCAATCTCGATGCCGCGCTCACCGCCGCCGACCGCATCGCCATCCCCACCCAGAACCTGCTGATCGCGGACCGCAACGGCCGCATCGCCTGGCGCCTGCTCGGCCCCATCCCGCAGCGCGACCCGAACTGCGATCCGGCCCTTCCTTTCCCCGCGCAACGAGGGAAGGTGCCCGAAACGCCCGCCCCGGACTCGACCCGGGGGCGGACGGCGGCAACCCGCGCGTCCAGCGACCCACCCTGCCCGCTCTGGTCCATCACCACCGCCGCCAGCCCCTTGCTCGCCTCCCCCACCGCCGACCGCCTCTGGACGGCCAACAGCCGCGTCGTCGATGGCAAGGCCCTGCAGCGCGTCGGCGATGCGGGCTATGCCCTCGGCATCCGCGCCTACCAGATCCGCGAAGGCCTGGCCATGCGCGACCGCTTCACCGAACGGGACCTGCTCGCCATCCAGCTCGACGATCGCGCCGTGCTGCTCGAGGGATGGCGGCGACTGCTGCGCAGCGCCGCCGCCGAAGCGGAAGATGCCTCCGCCCTGCGCGCGCTCGCCGAGGCCCCGCAGGACTGGCAAGGCCGTGCCAGCACCGATTCGGTGAGCTACCGGATCGTCCGCGCCTGGCGCCTGGCCGTGCACGATCGCATCGTCGACGGCCTCACCGCACCCGCGCGGGCCGCGCTCGGCGACGATTTCGAGATGCCCGCGCTCAACCAGTTCGAAGGCGTGGTCTGGCCGCTGCTGCAGCAACGCCCCGTGCACCTGCTGCCGCGCGGCTACGACACCTGGACCGCCCTGCTCGAGGATGCCGCCGCCGAAGTGCGCGACGAACTCGCAACCAAGGGCCCTATTGACGAACGTACCTGGGGCGAACGCAACACCGCCGCCATCTGCCACCCGCTGGCCGGCGCCATCCCGCTCCTCGGCAAGCGCCTGCTGTGCATGCCGCCCGACCCGCTGCCCGGCGACGGCAACATGCCGCGCGTGCAGAGCCCCGCCTCCGGCGCGTCGGAACGCATGGTGGTCTCGCCCAGCCATGAGGAAGACGGCATCGCGCACATGCCGGGCGGGCAAAGCGGACACCCGCTGTCGCCGTTCTGGGGCGCGGGGCATGGGGACTGGGTGGAGGGAACGTCGATGCCGTTTCTGCCGGGCGAGGCATTGCATTCGGTCCGCCTTCGACCCGCAGCGCCGACGGAGAAGTGAGCCTGCTCCTGAGGTCCGACGTCACGGCTGGCGCGTGCCCGATATCGGCCCTTGCATGGGCCGTCCGGCAGACCGGCGAGGCATCTGGCCGGTCGGATCGCAAAACCGTGCAGCACGATGGATCGGATCAGTCTTCCTCTGCGTGCACGCGCAGCTGCTCAGCGCTCCGCCCAGCCCAGTCCGTCCGGTGAACCGTCCGGATGCGACGCCCAGTACAAGCGGTTGACGCCGCCAGGGCAGTCGATGCCTTGCTGATAGTCGGTCAGCATGCCGTCCTGCGTCGCCAGGTCGGTCCGATAGCAGCTGGAATACGAGTCGCGGAACAGATAGTGCTGGTAGCCCTGCCACCGGGCGTCCGCGCCGGAGTAGTCGGGGGCATATGCCAGGTCGACCTCATGATCGAGGCGCGTGTAGTAGCGGGTGACGCCCGGCCGCCGACGTTCGGTCCGCTGCACGAACGCCTGCTGCAGGTCCGCCGAGAGGTAGCGGTACGCCAGCATCAGCGGATAGCTCACGTATTCCCGATCCTCGGCGATCAGATCGTCGCCCAGGTAGCGCCGGCTGGTTCCGCTCACGGTGCTCTTCAGGTCGACGCCCAGGCGGTACGCATCCGCGTCGTCATCGGGAGCGTCGTAGGCATAAGGCGCCAACAGGTTCTTGAAGCGGACGCTGCGCTCGACCGTGCTGCGGATGCGGCCGCGCGACGTGTCGATATAGCCTTCGATCGCATAGCTGCGCGAGGAGGTGGTGCGGACCTCGCCGCTGACCTCGCCCGTCGCGTTGCGCGCGAGCGTGCTGGTGACCGTGGGCGCCGGCGGCTGGCCGGACAACGTGTTGCGGGTCACCTGGCCGACGATCTGCGCGGTCCCGGCGTCCCGATAGACCAGCAGCGTGCCCGACAGATGGAAATCGACGATGCTGCCGCCGCTGGCGACGGCGAGGGTCACGGTATGCGGCGCACCGTCGCTGAGCAGCCCTGCGAACGGCGTCAGATCGACGCGATACGGCATGAAGTTCAGCACCTGTGGCGCAGGCGCCGGCTGGAACAGCGGCGCCGAACCCCACACCGCATTGAACTGGGGATAGACCCGCGGGAAGACCGGCGCGATACCCGCCGGTTGCCCATCGATGCTCACCTGGACTTCGCGAAAGCTACCGCCGCGGCATCCCTGCGGCGGCTCCCAGCCGTCGAGGCCGAGTCGCTTGGCGCCGATCGCCAAGCGGCTGGTCAGTTCCGGGAACGCCTCCATCGTGCCGTCCGGCATGCAGGTGAACCAGAACAGATCGTTGCCGTAGTTGACGTAAGGGATTACGTCGTCTCTGTAGCGCGGGTGCGCCATCACGTCCAGGTAGGCGCGCTCGACATTGCGCGGGAGCGTGAACGACGTGTCGATACGCTCGTCCGGCGTGCGCACATCCTGCCAGCCAGCCGTGGTGAGCGGATAGACCGCGTCGGGCACGCGGCGCGCGCGATTTTCGGCATTGGCCGGGTAGAACAGCAGCGTCGCGGATGCGTAGTAAGGCGAGTTGAACCTCGGGAGGTAGCGCGGCGATCCCTTGATCTCCAGCACGCCGGTGCCCGCCGCGCGCAGGATCGCGCTGTAGTCGGTGACGTCGCGCTCGACGCGCCAATGGGTCGGCACGTCATTGTCCTGGCCGCCGCCGCTGTAGAGCGGCACGCCATCGATGGAAATGTACGCGAACGTGATGCCGTCGAGATAGCTATGAGGATCGGCGTTGTAGAACGCCACCTTCAGGATCACCTTGGCCCAGGGGCCGGAGCAGCCCACCGGCGGCACATAAGGAAACGACATTTCTTCACCGAACCAGGGACGACCGGTGCTGTCCAATTCGATGTCCCGGAACAACTCGAGCACGCACGGCGTGCCCGAGGGCCGCGGAACCTTCGGCCCTGCGAGCACGGTGTCTCGCGAGCCGATGGGCGGGTTCGCGTTCGCGGCTGCCGAAGGGCCGCTATCGGCGGCGTGGACGCCTAGCGCGATCGTTGCCAGCAACCCAATTGTCGCGAGACTGCGCTGCGCATGCGACGTGATCTTCATGATCTGCCCCTCGGCCATGCTGCGCGGTGCACCCTAGCAGCACGCACGTGTAGGACTGGATCACCTTGCCGAATAGGCGAAGACGCGGACGCGATCTTTGCGAGTCCACGCTCGCCTGCGCACCGAGGCGGCAACGCGGAGCCAGAATCGGCCCACGCCGATCACTGCGCCCTGCACAGCCACAGTGATAGCGTATCGCGGCATCCGGCTCGATCAGGGAGAAGAGGATGGCACAGCACTACAGGCTCGTCGTCATCGGCACGGGCACCGCCGCCAGGGTGGTCGCCACGCGCGTCCGGGCCGCCGGCTGGAGCGTTGCCGTCATCGACTTCCGCCCCTTCGGCGGCACCTGCACCCTGCGCGGGTGCGACCCCAAGAAAGTGCTGGTAGGCGGCGCCAGCGCGATCGACCACGTGCGGCGCATGCGCGACAAGGGCGTCACCGGGGACGTGGGGATCGACTGGCCGGGCCTCATGGCGTTCAAGCGCGGCTTTACCGACCCCGTTCCCGCCCAGCACGAGGCCCATTACGCCGACAAGGACATCGATGTCTTTCGCGGGAAGGCCAGGTTCACCGGCCCGAACACGATCGATGTCGATGGCGAAACGCTCGAGGCCGGGCACATCCTGATCGCGGCAGGCGCCGAGGCCCGCAAGCTGGGCATTCCGGGCGAGGAGTACCTGGTCACCAACGAAGGCTTCCTCGAGCTCGACGACCTGCCCGGACGGATCGTGCTCGTGGGTGGCGGCTACATCGCCGCCGAGTTCTCCCATCTCGCTGCACGGGCCGGCTCCGGGGTCACGATCCTGCAGCACGGCGAAAGGATCCTCACCCGCTTCGAGCCCGAACTCGTCGACTGGCTGATGGAGAAGTTCGGGGAACTCGGCATCGAGGTCCGCACCGGGATGACGGTCGAGGCGGTCGAGAAAACCGCAACCGGGTTTCGCGTCAGCGCATCGGGGGCGGCAGGCAAGGCGACGTTCGACGCCAATCTGGTGGTCCATGCCGCGGGCCGCACGCCGGCGCTCGAAGCGCTCGACCTGGAAACCGCCGGGGTGAAGCACGACAGGGGACGGCTCGAGCTGAACGAGCATCTGCAGAGCGTCTCCAACCCCGCGGTCTATGCCGCCGGCGACTCCGCCCGGGTGGGACCGCCACTGACGCCGGTATCCGGCCACGACGCCAAGGTGGTGGCCGCGAACCTGTTGCAGGGCAATCACGCCAGGCCCGACTACACGGGCGTGCCCAGCGTGGCGTTCACGGTTCCGCCCATTGCCGCGGTCGGATTGACCGAGGCCGAGGCCGGGCGGCAGGGGCTCGCGTTCCGGGTCAACCGCCGGAACGCCTCCGGTTGGTTCACCTCGAGGCAGGCCGCCGAACCGGTGTACGGCCACAAGGTGCTGATCGAAGAGGACAGCGGACGCGTGCTCGGCGCGCACCTCGTCGGCCCGCATGCCGATGAGGTGATCAACGTATTCGCGCTCGCCATTCGCCACGGGATCACCGCAAGCCAACTGGCGGCGACGATGTTTGCCTACCCGACGGGCGCATCGGACATCGCGTACATGGTCGAATGACGGCTCGACGGGTCGCCGCCGGCGCCGACCATCTTGCGGCTGGCGTCCATGCGCATGGCCACGTCCAGGAACTCGCGGTTCAGGAACGGGCAGCACGATGGATCGGATCAATCTTCCTCTGCGTGCACGCGCAGTTCCAGCTGATAGTCCTGCGCGCTGGTTCCCGGCGTCGTCTCCAGCAAGAGCGCCACGCGACGCCCTTCCTGGTGACTGGTCCAGCGATTCGCACGAGGCTCTCGCGACCAATCTGGCGCGCGATCCATTCCCGCGGCGATGCGCTGCAGCAGGTCGTCGGCCGGCGTGGCGGAGGTGACATCGAAGCGCATGCGCCACTGCTGCTCGTCGCCGACGGAGATGTCCTTGTGCATGACGAGGTCCTCGGGCCAGTCGACCGCCGCTTCCAGCGACCGGGGCACATAGCGGTCGACCATGCGCGAGCGGACGAAGCCTCCGTCCGGTTTCCAGTCGTACTCGAGGTGCATGGCAACGGACCGCGCCCGCTCCGTCCCTTGCGCCCGGGCGACGATGTGCAGCGCCGCATCCAGCCCCGATGACAGGCCGGCCGAGGTGACGATGCGGCCGCTGTCGGCCCAGCGGACATCCTTGATCACGTCGACCGACGGATAGCGGCTGGCGAACTCGTCGATGCGCGGGGTGAACGTAGTGGCCTCGAGGCCGTCGAGCAGGCCTGCTCCGGCCAGGACGAAGGCGCCGGTGCAGACGGAAAGGACATGTCGGCTGCTGGGCGCGCGCGCGCGGATGAATGAAAGCACCTGCGGATCGCGTTCCGCCTCGTGGACATCGCCGCCGGGGACCAGCAGTACGTCGAAGGGCGGGGCGTCGGCGAAACCGGCATCCGGCGTCACCGTCAGCCCCATCGCCGTGGTGACGGGATTGCCGTCGTGGGAGAGGGTCACCACACCAAAGCCGGCGGCGCCGAAGACCTCGTAGGGCCCGGCGAAGTCGATGATCTGCACGCCATCGAACAGGACGATGCCCACGCGCACTTCCGGCTGCGTATGCGGCGCATGCGCGGCCAGCGCAGGACAGGACAATAGGCCAAGCAGGACGTACGTGAGTTTGATCATTACCTGGCGCATATGCATTCCCCCCGGGTCAGGCGGGAAAAGGTAGCCGAGACCAGCGCACGGATGCGGACATCGGGCGCGCCGATCAGGACATCTCACGCCGCGCCGAAGCGAGCCCGGTAGTCGCTGGGAGAGACGCCCAGCCGGCGTGCGAACGCTCGCCGCATGGCCTCGGCGGAGCCAAAACCGCATTCGGTGGCGATTCGCCGGATATCCTTGCGGGAGCTTTCCAGCAGCGGCTTGGCCGCCTCGATGCGCAGCTGCTCCACGTACTTCTGCGGCGTCGCGGAGAACACGGCGCTGAACCTGCGGGTGAACTGCCGCGGGCTCATGTGCAGGCGCTGGGCCAGTTGCTCCACATCCAGGCGCAGGCGCAGGTTTTCGCGGATCCACGCCTCCAGCTGGGCGAACTGGTCGCGCAGGTCCAATGCCTGCAGCTGATCGCTGAACTGGCTTTGTCCTCCGGACCGCTTGCTCGCCATGACCATCCGCTTGGCCACCTTCAGCGCCAGGGCCTGGCCATGGTCCGCGGCGACCATGGCCAAGGCCAGGTCCATGCCTGCGGTGATCCCGGCCGAGGTCCAGATACCTCCATCGCGGGTGTAGATGGCGTCCGCCTGCACCCGCACCCGGGGATAGCGCTGGCGGAGTTCATGTACGTCGCTCCAGTGCGTCGTCGCCTGGCGATCGTCGAGGACGCCGGCCTCGGCCAGCAACAGGGCGCCGCTGCAGACCGAGGCGACCCTCCGCACCTGCCCCGCCGCCGCTCGCAACCACTGCACCAGCTTGCGATCGGACCGTACGATGTCCAGCGAATCGCCCATGCCTCCGCACACCAGCAGGGTATCGGTGCCTTTCGGCATGTCGGCATACGCGGTGTCGGGCAGCAGGCGCAGGCCCGATGCCAGGACCGCCGGCTGAGTGTCCACGGACAGGAGATGCAAGCGATAGAGCGGCTCAATGCCGGGCGCGTCTTCCTGCGCCTGGCGGCTTGCCAGGGCGAAAACCTCGAGCGGGCCGCTGATGTCCAGCGATTGCGCGCCCGCATAGACCAGCATGCAGATGGTGCGGGGGGGAGGAATGTGCATGGCGGCGCCAGTCACTTGAATAGAGGGCACAAGGCGCGAGGTTTCGCTCGGGCGCGCCGACCTTATCCTTGAGGCTCTTCGTGCATCAGATCACTTCACCGCCGCCGCGAGTTTCGCTTTCATGCTCTCGTTGTCCGGCGCGAGCTCGACGGCCTTTGCATAGCTCGCGATTGCGACAGCCCGATCGCCCTTGCGGAGATAGGCGTCGCCGAGATCGCTGTGCGCCCGCGCATTGGTTGGGAAATTGCTGACGTTGATTCGAGAGGTTTCGATTGCGTCGTCGATCATTCCCTGGCGCAGGAAGCTGCCGGCCCAGCCACTGACCAGGCCGAACGGCGGCTGGACGTCGTATCCCAGGCGATCGGACAGAGCGGCATAGTGGCTCCTGATCGACGCTGCCGAGCGATTTTCCTCCGGGACGTTCCACTGCGGATAGAGAAAGCGGAGCCCATCGTAGTACGCCTTTGCAGCAACGCTTCCATGGGTCTCGTTCGAGTAGAACATGTGCGCCCACTGGAAGCTTGGGGACGTTTTCGCCTCGAGAGCGTCGAGAAAGCTCTTCATGTACATCGAAAAGTGCCCCGTCTCGGGAGAGTCCGCGATGAACAGGAATTCCTTGTCCGGCCCCGATGTGGGCAGGTGCTGGGCCGCCGATCGCAGGTAAGCACCTTTGTCCCACCAGAGCGAGGGACTGACGGCCAGGTAGGCGTTGAACATGTCGGGATGCGCGGTGAGCGCATGGATCGTTGCCAGCCCACCGACAGAATGGCCGGCGATGATCTTGAACGGGGCGGTCCGATATTTCCGTTCGACGAAGGGCATGACCTCCTCCTTGACGAACCGCAGGAACTTCTCGGCGCCGCCGCTGGGCCGCAACCAAGAGTCCGGATCGGCGTCGAGGTTGCCGTGATTGTCGTACAGCGAGTGGGTCGGGGTCAGATCCCTGATGCGTTGCCCACCGCCGTCGATGCCGACGACCAGCATCGCGGGAAGCTGTTCGTTGTACGAAGACAGGTATTTGACCGTGCCAGCGACCATCGGCATGTCGTTCTCTTCAAGCAGGTAGAGAACGGGATACGCCGGAAGCACATTTCCGCCGACATGGTCGGGATTGTAGATGAAGATCCGGCGATCCTCGTCGAGGACGTTCGAATGAATCACGAACACGTCCGCGACGATATAGGGTGACGGTTCGCCGCTCTCCGCATGTGCGGCCGAGCTACCGAAGACCCAAAGCAACGCGACGCAGAACAAGCAGCCGTATCTCATCAGAACCTCCTTTATCGATGGGGCAGTCGAGTGATCTCCGGCACGCAGGGCGACGGATTGCGAGGGGCGCCCGATTTTCGCCCAACGCGGCCGTTTGACATCGAGTCTCGCCTTGTCGCCATAGGGCAGCACCATCATGCCAGCATCGCCGCCGGCCGATGGCCGCGGGCGAGCAGATGGGACTCGCGCTGCGGCAGAACGAAATCCACTTCTATGCCGTGGGCCTGGTAAACGGAGAGCGCGGAACGGCGGTTGCCCTGTATCGGCGTGCCGGGAAAGCGGATGCGCCTGCCGGCGATCTGCTGGCCAGCATCGACCTTCCGGATTCCGAGCGGCCCGTCTCGCTCCGTTTCCGAATGGTGCGGCTCCGCCTCGACGTTTTCTAGTCGTCGGACGCAGGCGACCGGCAGCCGCTGACGACCGGACTGGATGCCAGCCTGCTCAGCCCGGATACCGTCGGGGAATTCGCCGGCGCGACATTCGGCCCCTACGCGTATCGGCCCTGAACGGAGACGACGTCCCGGGCCGCTGCGAACGCCGATGCTCAGCGCCGATCGAGCACGGTGCGCAGCACCGGTACCGTGGTCACGTCGTCCACGCCCTTGAAGGCCGCGATGCGTTCGCGCAGGTCGGACAGCTCGCCGGAGCCGGCGGCCTCGACCAGCACCATCAGATCGGTTTCGCCGGCCACGCTCTGGCACAGGCGCACCTGCGGCAGCGACTGCAGCAGCGGCATCACGTCGTCGCAACTGAAGCCCTCGGCATGGCGCAGCAGCAGCCAGGCCTGCAGCGGATCGCCCTTGCCCAGGCGCAGCGTGTACTGGGCGATCACGCCGGAGCGCTCCAGCCGCTGGATCCGCTCCTGCACCGCGCTGCGCGACAGACCGACGGCCTTGGCCAGCGCCACCGTCGGCAGGCGCGCGTTGTCCTGCAGCAGCGCGATCAGCCTGCGGTCGGTCGCATCGGGGGTCTTCATCGGCGGGCGGCGGGCGGCGGAACCGGCATTGTGCCGGGTTGAGACCGGCGGGGGCGAGCGGCACAGTGCGGTCCTCTCCACTGCCGCTTCCCGCCATGTCGCACGACCCCGGTTTCGCCCGCCTGCCCGCGCCGCCGTACTACGCAGTGATCTTCTCGTCCCAACGCAACGGCCTTGATCCCGCCGGCTACGACGCCGCCGCGGCGCGGCTGTTCGATCTGGTACAGGAGCAGCCCGGCTTCCTCGGCGCCGAGTCCGCCCGGGATGCCGGAGGCTTCGGCATCACCGTGGCTTACTTCACCGACGAGGCCGCGATCGCCGCCTGGCGCGAGCATGCCGAGCACCGCGCCGTGCGCGAGTACGGCCGCGAGCACTGGTATGCGCAGTACCAGTTGCGCATCGCCCGGGTCGAGCGTGCCTATGGCGGGCGTCCGGCCGGTGCGGCGCCTGTCGCGACCGTGGAGGAAGACGCATGAACCTCGATGCGCGAACGGCGCTGATCCCGATCGATGTCCAGCTCGGCTTCGACGATCCGCCGTGGCCGCGCCGCAACAATCCTGCGATGGAGGCCAACGGCCTGCGCCTGCTCGCAGCCTGGCGCGAGCGCAGTCTGCCGTTGATCCACGTGCGCCACGATTCGGTCCAGCCCGGTTCGTCGCTGGCGCCGGGCCACCCCGGCAACGGCTTCCGCGCGGGCTTCGCGCCGCAGCCGGCCGAGGCGCTGGTGACCAAATCGGTCAACGCCGCCTTCATCGGCACCGATCTCGACCTGCGCCTGCGCCGTCTCGGGATCGAATGCATCGTGCTGTTCGGCATCAGCACCGACATGTGCGTGTCGACCACCGCACGGGTCGGCGCCAACCTCGGCTACCGCGTGACCGTGGTCGGCGATGCCTGCTGCTGCTTCGACCTGGCCGATGGCGTCGGCGGCACGATCGCGGCCGATGACGTCCAGCGCGCGCATCTGGCGACGCTGCGCGCCGAATTCGCCGAGGTCATCGATACCGAGGCGGTCATCGCCGCATTGCCGCACAGCGCGAGCAGCGTCGCGTAGTATTTTGGCAAGCCAACGAGCCGGCGGCGAGACGGTTCAGTAGGCGGTGGCGTGCACCCCCGCCACCGCTCGCCCCGACGGGTCGGCCGCATCGGCGAACGCCGCGTCCCAGGCGATCGCCGCCGGCGACGAGCAGGCGATCGACTTGCCGCCGGGCACGCTCTGCGCGGCGGCGGGCGTGGGGAAGCACTGTTCGAACAGGCTGCGGTAGTGGTACGCCTCCTTGGTCTGCGGCGGGTTGACGGGAAAGCGGCGCGCGGCGGCGGCGAGCGCGCGGTCACTCACCTGGCTTTCGGCGTGGGCCTTGAGTCCGTCGATCCAGCCGTAGCCGACGCCGTCGCTGAACTGCTCCTTCTGCCGCCACAGGATCGACTCGGGCAGGTAGCCCTCGAACGCCTCGCGCAGCACCGCCTTCTCGATGCGGCGGCCGTCGCCGCCGGCGCCGACCATCTTGCGGCTGGCGTCCATGCGCATGGCCACGTCGAGGAACTCGCGGTCCAGGAACGGCACGCGCGGCTCCACGCCCCAGGCCATCATCGACTTGTTGGCGCGCAGGCAGTCGTAGTTGTGCAGCGCGTCCAGCTTGCGCACCAGTTCCTCGTGGAACTGGCGCGCGTCGGGCGCCTTGTGGAAGTACAGATAGCCGCCGAAGATCTCGTCGCTGCCCTCGCCCGAGAGCACCATCTTCACGCCCATGGCCTTGATGCGCCGCGCCAGCAGGTACATCGGCGTGGAGGCGCGGATGGTGGTGACGTCGTAGCTTTCGATGTGGCGGATCACCTCGGGCAGCGCGTCCAGGCCTTCGTCGAAGCTGTACTCGAAACCGTGGTGCACGGTGCCGATGGCCTCGGCGGCGATCTCGGCGGCGGCCAGGTCCGGCGAGCCCTGCAGGCCGATGGCGAACGAGTGCAGGCGCGGCCACCAGGCCTCGCTGCGGTCGTCGTCCTCCACGCGCCGGCGCGCGTAGCGCGCGGCGACCGCGGCGACCAGCGAGGAGTCCAGTCCGCCGGAAAGCAGCACGCCGTAGGGCACGTCGCTCATCAGCTGGCGGTGCACGGCACGCTCGAACGCCTCGCGCAGTTCGTCCGGCGAGACCGCCACGCCTTCCACGGCGTCGTAGTCGCGCCAGCCCGGGGCGTAGTAGCGCACCAGCGCATCGGCAGCACTGTCGTAGTAGTGGCCGGGCGGAAACTGGGCCACGTCGGCGCAGCTGTCGGCCAGCGACTTCATCTCCGAGGCCACGCGCAGCCGGCCTTCGCGGTCGTGGCCCCAGTACAGCGGGCACACGCCGATCGGGTCGCGTGCGATCAGCGCCCTACCCCGCGCGCGGTCCCACAGGGCGAAGGCGAAGATGCCGTTGAGGCGCTCGAGGAAACCGGCCGGATCGTCCCCGGCCGAGGCGCTCTCGCGGTAGAGGGCGCTGATCACCTCGCAGTCGGAACCGGTCTGGAAGTCCCAGGGCGTCCGCAGCGCCGCCTGCAGTTCGGCGTGGTTGTAGATCTCGCCGTTGACCGCGAGCACCAGCTGGCCGTCGGCCGAGCGGATCGGCTGCGCACCGCCGGCCGGATCGACGATCGCCAGGCGTTCGTGGACCAGGATGGCGCCGTCGTCGAGGTGCACCCCGCTCCAGTCGGGGCCGCGGTGGCGCTGGCGCTGCGACAGTTCCAGCGCCTGCCGGCGCAGCGCGGCGGCATCGTCGCCGGCCTGCAGGCCGAAGATTCCGAGGATCGAGCACATGGGGTTTTTCTCCGTGTCGTGGTTCGGGAACGCGATCCGCGTCCGGGCGAGGACGCGGGCCGGATGCACCACGCAAAAAACCCGCGCGGTGCGCGGGTTTCGGATATCAGGACTTGCCGCTTCTGCTGCCTATGCCTGTTCGCCGACCCGCCTTTCGGGCGCACGATTATTCGAACGCGGATTGTTCGCGTTGCGCAGGTCGCGGGCGATGGCGGTCGGGAGCGGCATGGAACCGAAGCTAACCCGAGACCGGACTGCGTGCAAGCGGCCGATCCCGGAGGGGGCCTGCCATCTCCCGTAGGAGCGCGCCATGCGCGCGAAACCGACATCGCCGGCCCGGCCCGCACGGCTTCGGCACGGCAACGTGTCCGAAGCAATCCCCCCGTCACACGGTGCGGGCTTCGCGCGCATGGCGCGCTCCTACGGCGGGGCGGCGGCCGGAGGAGCGTGGGCGTGGGCCCACGATCGGGAGAAGAGCCACAAAAAAGGGCCGTTTCACGGGCGGCGGATGCCAGACCGCCCGGTATCCGGCGGAATTCCACCGCGATATGGCGGGCTTGGGCAGCGCCGGCGCATCGGGATTAGAATGCCCGCATGACAGGTTCCGCCCAGCCCGACGTGCTCTTCGACGGCCATGACAAGTTCATCGCCGCGGTGGACGCCGCCGTGGCCAGCGGCGACGAGCACGCCATCACCGCCGCGCTGCGCAACACCCTGTGCGAGATGATCCGCGATCCCGAGGTGCGCCTGCCCGGCTGCGTGTACGAGCCGATCGCCGACCACTACGCCCGCCGCGAGATCTATCGCAGCCCCGGGCACGGCTACAGCATCGTCGCCATGACCTGGGGCCCGGGCCAGGGCACCCCGGTGCACGACCATTGCGGGCTGTGGTGCGTGGAAGGCGTCTGGGACGGCGAACTGGAGATCACCCAGTTCGAGCTCCTGGAGCGGGACGGCGACCGCTTCCGTTTCCGCGCCGCAGGCGGCCTGCAGGCCGGTGCCGGCAGTGCCGGTAGCCTGATCCCGCCGCACGAATACCACACCATCGGCAACGTCAGCGGACGCAGCGTCGCGGTGTCGGTGCACATCTACAAGGCGCCGATGGACCACTGCGCCAAGTTCGTGCACGAGCAGGGCGAGTGGTACCGGCGCACCGAATCCTGCCTGAGCGTCGACCGCGCCGCCTGAGGGCACGTTTCCCGGCCTTCCGCTCGCGGGCTGCAGTGGGCGAACCCTTGCGGAACCGGACGAATCGCCCGGCTGCGCGCCAGAAGTGCCTTCCGACACCTGCCGCTTGCCCGAGCGCCTGTCTAGACTGAAGCACAGGCTTCCACGGTCCCGCCGCCATGCTCCTAGATCTCTTCCTCGCCGCCGCCCATCACCTGCTGATCTTCGGCCTGGTCGCCATGCTGGTCTTGGAATCGGCCATCCTGCGCGGCGCCATCGACGCTGCGGCCGTCCGCCGCCTCGCCGGCATCGACGCCGGCTACGGCATGAGCGCGGTGCTGCTGCTGATCGTCGGCGGGCTGCGCCTGCTCTACGGGATCAAGGGCTGGCAGTATTACCTGCACAACCCCTGGTTCCACGCCAAGTTCGGCGCCTTCCTGCTGGTCGCCGCGCTGTCCGTGGTCCCGACTCTGCGCTTCCTGCGCTGGCGCAAGGCGTTGCGGGCCGATCCCGGCTTCCTCCCCGCCGCGGCGGAGTTGGCCCGGATGCGCGGCTTCGTTCGCCTGCAGCTGGCGCTGATCGCGGCGATCTTCGTCCTCGCCGCCGCCATGGCCCGTTATGGCGGATTCTGAAGCCGGACCGGGTCAACCGGCGCGCCGGCCTCGGCTATACTCTGCGCCCGCGCCGAAGTGGCGGAATCGGTAGACGCAGCGGACTCAAAATCCGCCGCCGTAAAAAGCGTGTGGGTTCGAGTCCCACCTTCGGCACCAGAACGCATGCAGGCCCAACCGGCCCGGAATCAGGACGCCGCCAGGGCCGGCTCGCCCGGCGCCTTGTCCGGCGTGCGCGTGCGCAGCAGCAACCCGCCTGCGATGCCCGCCACCGCGGCGAAGCACGCACCCGCCAGGAAGGCGGTGCCAATGCGCGCCTCACAGGAATATCGTCGCTCAACGCCTGCTCGACTGCCGGGTGCGCCTTGCCGGCCAGGGCGAATCGGGTCGCGATGCCCGGCGCCTGCCACGCAGGGCCTGTCCGTACGGATCGGCGGGGCGCACTTGCACGCCCCGCCTCCCGCGGTCCGCTGCCATCAGGGTTGCAGCGGCAGGCCGGTCTGCGGGTCGATCGCGCGGAAGGGATCGATCCCGGGCGTGACGTATCCCGCACCACCGTGCGTCGCCATGGACGCACCCGATGCCTGCCCGTAGGAGACCCGCAGGCCGAAGCTGCTGGCGGAGCCGATCCCCGAGGATTGTTCGCGCCGCAGTAGGAACGACAGGTTCCATCCCGAGTCCAGGTCGACGTCCAATCCGGCGCCGAGGGCCAGGGTGTCGTCGTTGTAGCTGCGCATGCCCAGCAGGTAATCCTGCGTCACCGGCTGCACCACGTAGTTCAACCGCGCATCGCCGCGGTTCTCCAGCGCCTGCCTGTACTCGAGCGACCAGTACGGGCGCAGCGACACCGTGGTCGCCTTGAGCTGGTAGCTGCCCTCCACGCCCAGCGCCAGCGTGCTGTTGTCGATGGTCTGCCGGCCGTAGGAGAGATCGTAGATGCCCAGTCCGCTTTCGCGGTAGGCGTCGAGCGTGGTGTGGCTCGCGTCGTAGCGTCCGTACCCGGCCAGGCGGCTGCGTTCACCGGCGTGTTCGTAGCCGACGGTCAGGCCGCCGAACAGCTGGTCGCCCTCGCGCCCTGCCTGCGCGGTGACATCGGCCAGTTCGCTCCAACGCCACAGATCGAAGTCCAGCCGCCCCAGTCCCAGCTGGCCGTCGACGAACAGCGGACCATCGCCCCGCCACAGGCCGTACAGCGCCATGCTGCGCTGTCGCGCGTCCTGCTGCGAGGGCGAATCATCGAAGTCGGTGTCGTTCCAGCCCAGGCCGCCGGCGACGCCCAGGACCAGGTTCCGGCCGAACAGACGGTCCACGCCAAGGGTGACGCCATTGCTGCGGAAGTCGAAACCGCTGGACCCGCTGCGGTGATCGCGCTCGCCCAGCGAGATCGTGCCGGCCACCCACAGGCCCCAGCCATGCGCCAGGGCCGGCATGGCGCCGGCCAGCCGTTCCGCACCGAGCGACAATCCCGGACCGCTGCCCGCGCTCGCGCTGAACGTCAGGTTGTTGGCCGACGGATTGCCGCGCCCGTCGCGCAGCTGGCGCAGGCGATCGCGGATGTTGTCCTGCTGGGCGTTGGCGAAGCGCACGCTGGCGTCCACCTGCGCCTGCAGGCCGCCCACCACTTCCGGGTCGAGTGTCGGATCCGGGCGCGTCGCCACGGTCAGCGTCAGGCTCACCGTGGCCGCGGTGTAGTTGCCCGCCGCCGCCTGCGTGGCCACCAGTGTCGTCGTACCGGTGCCGACGATGGTCACCGTGGACCCGCTCACCGTCGCCACCCCCGCGTTGCTGCTCGCGATGCTGAAGGCGCCGGTGCTGTCGCTGTCGGGGTCGGGCAGGTCGAAGGCGGGCTCGCCGAGGATCTTCTGCAGGTCCTCGATCCAGGTCAGCGTCGGGGTGGCCGCGGCGATCGCCACCTCGACCATGGCCTGCGGCGCCGCGGCGTAGTCGTCGTTGCCGGCCTGGTCGGCGGTGAGCGCGCAGGCCCCCGCCGACAGCATCGTCACCGTGGCGCCCTCGATGGTGCAGACCCCGGGCGAAGTGCTGGCGAAGACCACCGGGTTGCCGGAATCGCCGCCGGTGGCCGAGACCGTGAACGTGCCGCCCGCCGCGTAGGTCGGCGCGTCCGGATTGGCGACGAACTGCGAAATCGCCTGCGCGGCCTTGCCGATCGCGATGGACTGGGTCACGGTCGCGGCGGCCGCGTAGTCGTCGTTGCCCGCCTGGTCGGCGGCGATGGTGCAGGTGCCCGCCGATTGCATCGTCACCGTGGTGCCGCTGATGGTGCACACGCCGGCGGTCTGCGTCCGGTAGCTCACCGGCAGCCCGCTGCTGGCGGTCGCCACCGGGTCCAATGCGAACGTGCCGCCGGCGACGAACGTCCGCGCCGTCTGCGCGCCGAAGGTGATCGCCTGGCTGCCGGCGCCGATGACGACATCCAGCCTCGCCTGTAGCGCCGCACTGTAGTTGCCGTTGCCGGCCTGGTCGGCGGTCACCGTGCAGGTGCCGGCCGACTGCATCATCACCGTGCTGCCGCTGACGGTGCAGACGGTCGGCGTCGCGGTACCGAACAGCACCGGGTTGCCCGACGCGCCGCCGGTCGCCGACACCGTGAACGTGCCGTCGGGCACGAACGCCGGCGCCGCCGGATCGGCGGCGAACGCGGTGATCGCCTGCGCCGCCTGGCCGATCGCGATGTCCTGCGTCACCGTCGGCGCAGCCGCGTAGTCGTCGTTGCCCGCCTGGTCGGCGGCGATGGTGCAGGTGTCGGCCGACTGCATCGTCACCGTGGTGCCGCTGATCGTGCAGACGTCGGCGGTCCGGGTGCCGTAGCTCACCGGCAAACCGCTGCTGGCCGTCGCCACCGGGTCCAGCGCGAACGTGCCACCCGGCACAAATGCCTGCGGCGCCTGCGCGCCGAAGGTGATCGCCTGGCTGCCGGCGCCGATGGCGACATCCAGCCTCGCCTGTGGCGCCGCACTGTAGTCGTCGTTGCCGGCCTGGTCGGCGGTCACCGTGCAGGTGCCGGCCGACTGCATCGTCACCGTGCTGCCGCTGACGGTGCAGACGGTCGGCGTCGCGGTACCGAACAGCACCGGGTTGCCCGACGCGCCGCCGGTCGCCGACACCGTGAACGTGCCGTCGGGCACGAACGCCGGCGCCGCCGGATCGGCGGCGAACGCGGTGATCGCCTGCGCCGCCTGGCCGATCGCGATGTCCTGCGTCACCGTCGGCGCAGCCGCGTAGTCGTCGTTGCCCGCCTGGTCGGCGGCGATGGTGCAGGTGCCGGCCGACTGCATCGTCACCGTGGTGCCGCTGATCGTGCAGACGTCGGCGGTCCGGGTGCCGTAGCTCACCGGCAAACCGCTGCTGGCCGTCGCCACCGGGTCCAGCGCGAACGTGCCGCCCGGTGCGAACACCTGCGCCGCCTGCGCGCCGAAGGTGATGGTCTGCTCGCCTGTCCCCACCAGCACGCCGCTCGTGTTGCCCACGGCGTTGAGCGCGGGGGTGGTGTCGTTCCCCGTCGCATCGCGCAAGGTCCCGCCGTTGGCGACGATGGTCGTGCCCAGCATCACACCGTCGTAGTCGCGGTCGCCGGCCTGCACGATGTAGCTGAAGGCAAGCGCATCGGTGCCGGAGCCCGACACATAGCTCACCTGCCTCGACGTGGAACCCACCGTCAGTTCCAGGTACGGGGTGCCACCGGCGGTGTCGACGATGACCGCCTCGCTCAGGTGAACGGTGAAGTCGAGTGCGTCACCCGCGAGATAGCGGCCGTCGGCCGGCACGCTCACCGACGTGACCACCGGGTCGATCCGGTCGACGGTATATGCCTCACCACCGGTGAAGCCGGCCGCGGGGTTGCCGGCGGCATCGATGATGCCGGTGCCGCTGCCGTTGAGGTCCAGGCGCAGGGTGCCATCGCCGCCGATGCCGTTGACGGTGACGGTATAGAGGATGGAATCGGTGGTCGCGACCGAAGCGACGGCGCCGGTCGCCGTTCCCGTGGCGGTCACCGAGAAGTCGGCGGCGTCGACGCCGGTGACGGCCTCGGAGAAGGACACGGCGTAGCGCACGCTGTCGGCGTTGGTGGGGGAGGCGTCGATGCGGTCGATCGCGGTCACCGCGGGCGGCTCGGTGTCGGTCGCCAGGACGGTGAACGCGTCGGGCAGCGTGGAGGCACCGGCCTCGGTGGTGACGGTCACGTCGTGGCTGCCGATGGCAAGACCGTCGGGCACGGTCGCGGTGATCGAGGGGCCGGTGTTGTTGGTGATGGTGGCCGCGACGCCGCCGATGGTGACTGCCACCTCGTCCGCCAAACCGTACAGCGCCTGCCCGCCCAGCGTCACGGTGGTACCCGCACCGCCGCTGCCGGGGGTCACGCTGGCCAGCACCGGCCGCGCGGATTCGCAGCTGATGGTGTAGTCGAACCCGCCTTCCTGGGAGTTGATGTAGATGGTGCCGCCACCGCCCCTGTAATAGTCCGAAGACGTCCCTTCGAACACGCCTGGCTCAAAGAAGGAAATGTGCAAGCCGCCGCCGGTGAACGTTCCCCTCGTTTGAGGTCCGGTGGGATTGGAGATCTCCACCGTGACCTTGTCGCCGGCATTGTTCGCCCACGAGTTGGGGCCGTTGATGTTGACGTTTTGGTTGGGCTCCACGCTACCGGTGCGCGGCGTGCCGTCGGGACTGTTGATCAGCTGGCAAAACGAGGACGCCGCCGCCTGCGGCGCCCAGCAGGCGAATCCCAGCAAGCCCAGGAGCAGTGCACAACGGAGCCGTCCGGCCAGATCTCGATACATCGCGTTCCCCTTCCCCAGTGGTCCCTTCACCATGGAGGCGACGCCGCCCCTGAGGCCGCGACGCCATCCGCGGTGCAGACGCAGGTGCCGGCGGCGATATCACCCTTTCCCGCGTCCTTTCCCGCGTCGCGCCTCTCCCCGAGTCAGGTGACGCGGAAGCCGGCAATGTAGCACTGATTCGCCCCCGGTGATCGTGCCTCGGGCGCTGCGTTTAGGCGTCCGCATCCGGCTCCCGGCGGCGGAACAGGCCGGCTGCCTGCCCCTGCGGATCGGCCCGCAGGCTGTCGCGGGTGTTCTTCTGCACCGCGATCGCCGCGAACAGGCTCAACGCGTATGACATTCCGTAGAAGCCCTTTTCGCTCAACGCCAACTCCGCGTTCCACAATCCGACGAACAGCAGCAGCAGCGCCGAGATCACCGCGAACCACGACAGGCCGTAGTAGATGTTGGTCACCGGAATGCCCTCCATCCGGTCGCGCACGCTCTTCTGCACCGACACTGCGGCGAACAGCCCGTACAGCAGCAGGGTGAAGTAGTAGCCCTTCTCGTTGAGCAGCATCTCGGCGTTCCACAGCCCGACCAAGTAGGCAGTCATGCCGAGACCAAGCGCGACCCAGGAGGCGCCGATGAAGGCGGGGGAAGGTTTGTTGGCAGTACCGGCCACTCCGTTCATCCGTGTATTCTCCATGCTGGAAAGTGCGAAACGCTCCGAACAACCGCCTCTTGGCGGCTGGCCGACCGGCAGCCTGCCAGGGCCTGTCAACGCAGACGGCACAGACCCTAGAACAGCCTCATCTTGAAATCACCGGGCGGGATCGACTTGACGATACCGTACTTGCCTTCCGGCAGCACCGCCTGCTGCAGATAGGCGATCACCTGCGCCCGCAAGCGCTCAAGTTCGGCTTCGCTCCGCTGCTCAGCCTCCGACGTCGACTGCAAGTCGCCGAAGTAGACCGCGATCCCGAGAAACAGGCCGGCGTCTTCGAGTCCGGCGATGTCGTCCTCGGTCAGGACGACGTCCATCGAAGCCCGGCCGCTGCCGCAACCCCTTGCCTCGACCCGGTATTCGCCCGGCTCGATCGTACCGTGTGCTAGCAACGCATCGATTGCCTGCCGCGTGCCGAGCCACGCCTCGCTGTCGATGTCCGGGCCTTCTTCGTCTCCCAGCAGGAAGAATGCAAAGCCGTCTTCGGCCGGCCTGACACAAACGTGTCTTGCCGACTCGATCTGGTCCTCGTCCAGCCACATCATTCCCTGCGGCAGCTCCGGCATCAATGCGTGATAGAGGGAGAGCGGATCGTACTTCTCCCCATCCACGTCCGCCGGCGAATCGGTCGCGATGAGGTAGTTGGCCTGCGAAAGCAGACGCCGGCTGAGCCGGGTTTCACCCCTGTGCCTGGCGGCCAGCGCTCCGAACGCATGGATGCGGGCGCGGTCGCGACTGTCGCGGGATTGGCCTCGGCCGAGCTCGGCGGAGTTGAACAGCCTGATCGCGGCTTCCGTGTGGCCGTCGGCAAGCAGACGCTCGCACAAACCCAGCACTTCGACACGCAGCGGGCCGATGCCTTCTTCCGGCAGTTGCGGCGCCAGTTCCGCCGCGAGTTCGACCCATGCGGTGACGAATCCCGCGGGCACCTGGCCGCCATTGCCGCCGTTGTCGCCGACGATGTCGAGCAGTGCGAGTATCGCGGCGAGCCGGTCGCGCTCGTCTTCCATCCGTCCAGCCTCCCGCGCAGCATGGTGGGCCTTGCGGACAACGTAGTCGTCGGCGACGCGCTCGAGCGTGTCCGCGTCGGCATCCAGTGCCAGCTGCACCATCCGATCGAGCAGCCAGCCGGTGGCGACGGTCCTCCCGCCGTCCGCTCCGCGCCGCTCGCGCAGGCGCAGAAGTTCCTGGTAAACCGCCAGCGCCTGCACCGCGTCGCCGGCCGCCAGGCTGCGGTTGAGGATGGCCGCCTCCTCGTGCCAATCCGCTGACTCGGGTTCCAGGTGAAGGAATTGCAGTTCCACCTGCATCTCCCGGGGCCTATGCACCTCCGCGGTGTCGCCGCGCGCATCGGTGATGCCGAGGAACGCGGCCCCGTCCTCGAATGCCAGCAGATAGCCGCGATGCGCAGAGGGCTCTCCGTTCGGATATGAGATCCGGCTCTGCGCCTTCGACGTTCCCTTGCCGATGATCGGACGCGCCGAGAAATCAGCCTCGTCGGCGGGCCGCTCCGTCCGCACCGTGGCCGTCCGGCCACCGGCATCGGTGTCTCCTTCGATGTCCAACACCGCCTCTCCATCGCGGTAGACCAGCAGGCGGTAGCGCTTTTCCGACCAGGGTTCCTGGGTGACGGGATCCGCGATCACCGGCCGCAGCACATGCGGCCCCGTACCGACGATCGCATCCGGCATCACCGGCTCCTGAGCGCAGGCCGCGCCGGCGATGAAACAGCCTGCCGCCAACAGTGCCAAGGCCGCTGCACGCCCCGATTTCGCATCGCCATCCAGCCGCTCCGCCCGCTTGACGCGCCCAAGGATTGCGATATCCCGCCACCGCCATTCCATGTCTTCATTCTCCTGCCCTCGTCGTATGACCTCACGACGGCGACATTTCCTTCGACGGCCTTCTTATCGACTTTCAAGCAGTCGCATTCTCGTATGCATTGCCATCTGACAGCGCTATCAGATAGCACATCAGCTGCAGCACGTTGTTGCCTTCGTAGCTTCCCTGATGGTCGTTCCCTTGCGTTCGGAACACGCCCCGCACCCCCGGCTTTTCTTTCGGTGCGCTCCCGGATTGATGAGAAACAGTGCCGTCGCCTGCCACATCGGGACCAGTGGACTGATAGCGCAAACGGCGTTCGACAGACTGATTGTTGTAACCCAGGCGCAACACCAGCTCTGTCACGCCCGTCACATCACGACTTCACCGCATTCGGCCTGGGCCGCACCGATTTCACGATCCGGTCCCACACGCCGACCGCTTCATCGTCCGTGAGCGATGAACCGACCTCCTCGATCTGGCCAGCACCCGGGGCTCGCGAGGGGCGCCCGTACGGCGGCAGCCCAGTGGTCGGCTGATTCGGAACAGCGCCTCCGGTCATGAGTTGTAGCTGCAGAACCGGGGAAGCCAACGCCGGGGACGCCGGGTAGGATTCGATACTGAAAGAGTGCTCGATTCGTCCATCACTTTCATGGCTTCCGAGCCACTCTTCCGCGGGCATTCCTGCAAACTCCGCCCGCTCTTTGCGCAAGGTCTTTGGGCTAAACCCCAGCCCGGAAAAGTTCGTCTCCACTCGCCGGATCAACCGCGGCTCGCTCACGTCCTGTTTGAAGGTGTTCAGTTCGACATCCAAGCTGACATCACGATGCGCGCGGCTTTCATCACGAAAACGGAACGCCGCCAGCTCATAGTCGTTGTTCGCATCGATCACGACGGGGCCAAGGCAGAATCCAGCGCCCGCGCTCTTCGGATCGGGGACAGCTTGCACACTGGCTGCAAGCTTCTTCAATCTATTCTCAACCGGCTCGATTACCCCATTGTAGGACTCCGCCTTCATGAAGACCTGCACCCCTGAAACGAGAAGATGGAGTTCATGGATATGGGAGCGGTTGGATATATCGCTTTTGTGATAGCGAATCAGGACTCCATTCTCACCAACACCCTCTTCCAGCAACAGCATAGAATCTTGCGTTTTTTCATTAATCTCTCCGGAAATTTCAGCGCGACGTTGCTTCATACTGCTCGCGAACTGCTCAGGCTCCACATCATCATTGACGACCTGAGCCTCGACCGTCTCGAAATCCGCATCATGCCCGAAATACAGCGTCACCGAACTACTTCGGTAATTCTGCCGAAAGGTTTCCGGCAAACCGATGAGATGTCTGCCGATGCATATCGTGCGCATGGATTTCGTCAATTCCGCCACCGTCTTCTGCTCCATCCCCATGGGTTTGCACCCGGCCAACGCAAGCGCGGCAGCTATCGCCGCACATAGCCATGTTCCCTTCACGTCATCACCTTCGCCTCGGCCGCGACCTTCTGAATCGAAAACAACGTCGCAAGCCGTGCCGTGTCGTTCTTGTAAGACGGCTCGTGCTCGAATCCTGCGAGCCTGAACTGCTGACGGATATGCGCTTGGTTCTTTGCTGTCAGCATGGGCGAGCGCCCCGAACTGGTTGGCACGGTCCCGTCGCCACCGCCGTCTTGCAACGCGCAAACCAAGTGCCAATGGATCCTTGGTTGCGGTGGATAAGGGCCGTTTCGCCGCTCAGGAGGGATCTGTTCCCGCACACCGGGAGCTGGTAGCCGGGCGCGGTGGCGCGCGGGTTGAGGCGCGCGCCGGTGCCGTCGGCCAGTACCGGGCGCCACGGACGTTCGCGGTCCAGCGCCTCGAAGCGGTTGGGCGTAGCCGACCGCCTCGGCGCGCGCCTGCGTGCTGCTTTTGGCTAGCCCGCGGGTTCGTGCGTCAGTCAGAACAAGGATGCCTGCTTGCACACGCGCTCCCGGTATCTCTCATGACGATAGCCGCGGGCCTGCATGCATGCCTGCTTGCTCCCGTGCGTACGCTCCTGCGCGCACTGCAGCAACGCCTCGTCCGCTGATACGGCCTGTGCCTGCGCGGTTTCCGGCACCCAGCGGCTGCGCGGCGTCTGGGTGGGTCCATGCATGCAGCAGCCGGAGAGCAGCGCGGCGAACACCAGCACGCAGCAGGAAACGATGTACTGGAGCGTCGGATTCATTCGTGCGATCCCTCCTTCGCGGCCACCGTTTTCAGTATGCGCCGGGTCGCTGGCGCAACGACGCAAGCATACTGTCCCAGAGCGCGAACAGCGCTTCGCCATCCGGCGATGCCGCCCCGGGTTCGTGCTTATCGCCGACGTCGATCCCGAGCTCGGCGTTCCACAGCCCGACCAGGTAGGCAGTCATGCTGAGACCAAGCGCAACGCAGGAGGCACCGATGAAGGCGGGAGAAGGTGTGCCGCGACAGCAACTGGTTCCATGTGTGGAGAGCCTGGACTACGTTCCTCAAAAGTACGAGAAAGATTTACATTGACGCGTGCCGGTGTACTTTTCCTTGGCAAACCCCTTATCCCGCATACAATTATCGACGCGTAAATCCACACAGTCACATTCTTGTCGACACTGCAAGTGTGCTTGCGAAGGCAAAACGGTCGCGCCCCCTTCTACGCCGGGCACCCAGCGTTCATGGACCCCTCCGCCCGTAGACCCATACATACAGCAGCTCGACATAGGTAACACCAATAGAAGCGCCAAAGTCCGGCGGATACTGGTTTGGGCGCTAAGCCACTTCATGACTGACTCCAAGCACAATCAGCAATCCATCACATCGATCCTGGCCGCAGACGCAAACTCCCCATAAGCTCTTGCCACAGCACCTTCGCTTGCTCATCTGTCAGTGGTGAGGGCCCTGTTTCACCTGTCATCAGCTGTACTTCCATGAACGGATGACGTGCATCCCTGGGGATTCCTTCTGCGCCGAAGAAAAACTTTTGCATCCGAGTACCGTCCATGCCCTCACTTGGCGCACTGATGGCGATCTCATAGCCGTCTTGGCCGGCGTAGAGAACCTTCCCTCGCTGAAGCGTTTTCACCTGTGATGAGAAGCGCGCCAGCATTCCCAAGTCGCCCGAAATTCGACCTTCTAGTGATGGCTCCTCCGATGGCTGCATCAGCCCCGCCACATCCACGCTGAAGGTGACATTGGGGTGCTGTGAAAAATGAACAATCAAAGTGGCGTCACCGCCAACATCCTGTGGCCCGTCCTCCTGGAACACACCGTCGCCAACACAGAAACCTGGTTGCGTCGGGATTTCATTCGGCCGGAGCGGCGTATAGCGATCGACTGTTCGGGCGAGACTCTCTCGGATGGCAGAATATTTATCTGCACCGCCCCCCTGTACGGAGAACGCATACTTCGCACCTGCAAGTAGTCGCGTCAAAACAACTTCGATTGCGGCACTACCGTTGGCCACATGCCGCCCCACGACCGTCTGTTGCCTGGAAGGATCTACGTCGACCCCAACCAGTCGCGTCGCCGAGAATGTTGTTGTTGGATCGATACCAAAGCCTCGATCGAAATCATCATCGTCCGGATTTCGTTCAGTTTTTTGGCCTTCCAGGCTGGCCGCCTTCCGGCGCGCTTCAGTTTCGATTTCCTCAAAATCATCCGTTGACCCGAGCTTTTCGACAGTCACTGCGCGATAGCTACCTGTTGCTCGCACCGACGCATCCTTCGGCACATCCAGCAGAAAATGTCCAACGCACACTGTTCTGGCCTGCTCACCTGCCATCACGACCTCCGTGCTCATCATTGTGCTCAATGTGCACGCACCAATCAGCCCGAGCACTAGCGTTCGCAAGGGAACGCCATCGAACGCGTGTCTCATCGAACCCTCCAGTTCTCATGCCAGTCGCCCCAGCAGCTTACCAATTGCATACAAGGTACTTTGTTGCACGGCGTCATCCTCATAGGAAGATCCGTGCTTGATGCCTGTCAGCTTGAAGCTCTGCTTGACCGCCGCGCTTCCGCTTTCACCGGGACCGGCGCCCGACCATTTCGACACCGTCTCGTCGCCCGGTTCAGATGCCTTCGGTATCTTGAACTTCGGCCTTTCCGGCATATCGAGCGTGACCGGATCACTCTTGCGCCCGTGAACCGCCGCTTCCCGCAACGCTTCTTCACCGAGCGTTACCTGATCCGCTGTCTCCCATCCGAGCGTCTGGTATGTCTTGATCTCTTCATCCGCTCCATAGTGGATATAGGAAGGATCGAAATACCAATCTCCAAGTTCGTCATGAAAATTCTTCGTCTCTCTAAGGTTGTCGCGGTAGACATTGCTCCAAGGGTCAAGAGGAACTTCGGCCTTTCCATGAATTTTGGCTGGATCGATCAGTTCTTTGTCGACTAACCGGTACCACTTGTTTTCCTGGTTATAGATTTCCGTGTACGGATTGGCAGCCGGAAGTCTCATCATGACGCCATCGTCCGGCCCCGTACCCTTGTCCTTGGCACGCAACCAACCCTTCGGGTAGTTCTTGTTCGGCAACAACTCCAACGCCCCCGGCGCATTCGCAAACACCGCTGTGATCTGCGCCGCGTTGGATCCCAGCACGAGTCCTGTCGGGAAATCGTAGCCTGTGCGCACATGGTGATAGGCCGCCGGCGCGCCCAGTGCCGGCATCACTCCGTGGACGATGCCCAGCACCTTGTTCGTGATCTCCGCGTCTTCTTCCAGGCCATAGGCCTCATGTAACGCCGCGCGCGAGACCAACCCGCCCATCGAGTGCGTCACCAGAATGACCTTCTCACACCGATATCGAGTCCGCTTGCCCTCGCCGCCGTTTTGCCAGTGCTCGATGATCTCGTTGATCTTTCCGACTAGGTACTTGCCAGATTCGCCGTTGCTCTGGAGCCAGTTGTAGCCCACGCAATGAACCGGACAGAACACCGTGCCCGCCGTCTCCGAATCTGTGCTGGTCAGCAGATCAACTGCCTTCTCAGGTGCCCAGGCATCAAGAATGTCCGCCTTGTCCTCCATCGATTCCCACGGAGAGGTGGACTCATCCTTGTTGAGGGTGTCGTCCAACCACGGGATGAACTTGCCGTAACCGAACTTGGCCGCCGTTCCCCAACCGCGCTTCTTGGCCGTGTCCCCGTCCGGTACCGTGGCCGACTCGCCGAAGAAGGCGCCCCCATCGTCGACTTCCGTCGTCTTCGGGTTGAGCTTGCGCTGGCGCGTGGCCGACCCCCGGAAAACCCATTGCCATGCGAGGCGGAAGATCGAATTCGGAGTCCAGACCGCCTCTCCCGTCTCTTTGTTTCGCAGGTTGCTGCCCATGATGCCGGGCACGAAGACGATCGGCACCGCCTCGTCCTTGACCTCCATTTCGACGCGCTGCGTGTCCGCAGCGGGAGTGAGTTGTATCGTTGAATAGGCGACACCACTTGCGTCGTAGTGCTTCGAGAGTCTGATGTTATTCCCATTCCCTTGATTGCCCCCACTCACGATGCAGCCCCTCCGTTGGTCTTGACCGGCCCGAGCAATCGGAATGCCGCCTGCTCCAGGCCCAACCCCTTCTGCACGGGCGTCCAGCCTTCGCCATCCGTGACGCCACGGATAACGGCACCATCCGCACGTACGAGTTCGTATTCGTAGTTCTTAACGGGTTCACCGTTGCGCTTCACCAGCTGCAGGCGCTGATCGAACTTCGTCTCCGGCCAGCTGTTCATTTCCCGACTGAGCTGCGCCGGCCCGAGGAAGCTCTTCTTGCCCGCATGCACCTTGATCGTGCCCGGGCAGGCGATGACGATGTTGCCGTCCTCGATGGTCAGGCTGGCGCCGCCGGCGGTGGCCAGGTGCAGGGTCTTGCCGGCGGCCATTTCCAGTTCTGCGTTGGCGCTGACCAGCTTCAGCTGTTCCTTTGCCTGCAGCTTGACCTGGTCGTTCTGGGCCTGGAGGTCCAGTTCGCCCTCGCCGGCGACCAGACTCAGGCTCGTCTCCTCGGCCTGCCCCTCGGTCGCCGCGGCGAGCACGCCGATCGCCTGGCCGGTGTGCAGGCGCAGGTTGCCGGCGACGGCGAGGTGGCTGGCCTGGCCGCTGGCCAGGGTGAGGGTCTCGCCGACCGCCCAGGTCAGGCTCTGCCCCGCGACCAGGCCGATACCGGCCGGTGCGGCGAGCCCGAGCAGGGCGTCGCCGGTGTGGGGAACGCGGCCTTCCGCGGCATCGGGCTTGCGCGCGGCGGCTTCGCCGCGCGCGGCGTCGAACTGCTCACCGGGCACGGTGGTCCTGGCGCTGGTCAGCAGCGCCTGCAGCGGAGCCTGGTCGGGCACCAGGCGCGAGGCGCTGGCAGCATGCGCGCCCTCGTGGTCGGCGAGCTTCACCGTCTGATGCGTGGCCGCGGCACCGGAGAACGTCTCGCCCAGGGTCCGCAGTTGCGTGAGCAGCGCGTTCGGGCCGACGGCATCGCCGGCCGGCGTGTCGCCGGACTTGGCGTAGGCGCTCAGCCACAGGCCGGATTCGGCGCGCACGACGCCCCAGGCGTCGGTGCGCAGTTCGAAGCCTTCGCCGCGGAAGCTGCCGCGGTAATTGTCGGCCTGGTGGATCAGGTGGCCGAGGTTGAGCTGGCTGACGGCCTGGGTGGTCGCCAGCTGCAGACGCAGCTGGCCGTCGCTGTCGTCGAACACCAGCCGGTTGTGGCCGTCGCCGCCCCACTCCTTCGATTGCACACCCCACAGGGCGGTGGCGTTGCGGTGGGCGTCGTCGCCCGCGCCCAGGCCGTGCCACGGTGGCGCGTGGCCGCCGGCGAGATTGGCCTGGGCGCTGGGGCTGTGGTCGGCGGCCTGCGCGTAGGCGCTGGCGTCCGATTCGGCGGCGCGGCCGCCGGGCGTGGGCGCCACGCCGCCCTCGCCCTGGCCGTTGTACAGCGTCCCCATCACCACCGGCCGGTCGATGTCGCCTTCCAGGAAGGCCACCAGCACTTCCTGCCCGATCCGCGGCAGGAACTGGCTGCCGACACCGGGGCCGGCGTAGCGCTGGGCCACGCGCAGCCAGCAGGAGCTCGCCGTTGTGCCCGGCGCCGCGTCGGCGCCCATCCAGTGGAACTTCACCCGGATCCGCCCGAGCTTGTCGCAGTACAGCTCCTGTGCGCCGGAGGCGGTCGCCTGCCCGTCCGCGCCGACCACGAGCGCGGTCTGGTAGCCGGGCGCGGTGGGGCGCGGGTTGAGGCGGGCGCCGGTGCCGTCGTCGAGCACGGGGCGCCACGGGCGTTCGCGATCGACCGCCTCGAAGCGGTTGGCATAGCCGACCGCCTCGGCGCGCTGCTGCATGCTGCGCTCGGCAAGCCGGTCGTCCTCGTTTTGCGGCCAGGCCGGCGCGGGACCGAGCTGCGCGGCCACGGTCTCGCGCAGGTCGAGCGGCAGGTTGTTGATGCCGGCGTGGTGGACGCAGGTGAGCAGGATCTCCGCGGGGGGCGCCTCCCCCTGCACGGGGGCCTGGGTGAGCCGGAACCAGGTGCCGGCGCGGAACGTGCGCGCGGTGCCCTGCCCGAACCAGGCATCGCGCCGCGCTTCGCGCGCCTGCGCCATCAGCCTGGCGGTGCGTTCGGCCTCGCCGGCATTGGCGAAAGCATAGGCGCCGGACGGGTCGTAGGCCTCCAGCGGCGCCTCGCGTTCTGCGCCGGACTGCAATGGCAGCTGCGCGCTGCTGGCCTGCCGGGTCTTGTAGTCGTCGCCGAGCACGGTCAGGCGGTCGGCACCGATGCGGCGGCGTTGGCCGAACGCCTGGATGCTGTCGTGCGCCTCGGTGGCGTCGCTGCGGTGGAAGCGGATGCCGCCGTCCTGCTCGGAGCCGGCATCCTGTGGCTGCGCGGCGCTCTCGGCGAACAGCACCAGCCGGTGTCCGCAGGATGCATCCTCGCTCTCCTCCAGGCGCCAGCCCAGGCCCTCCTCGGCCAGCAGCCGGCCGATGAAATCGAAATCGCTTTCGCGATACTGCACGCAGTAGCTGCGCGGTCGTGCCTGGGCGAGGAACGGGCCGACATCGTCGCCCAGCTGCCACGATGCCAGCGGCGCGTAGCCGGCGAAGACCGTCTCCACGATCTCCGTCACGCTGCGTTCCTGGAACACACGGCTGTGCCGGCCCTGGGTCAGCAGCCAGGTCCACGGCACCAGGCACAGGCGGTAGCGGGCCAGGCCGCCGTCGGTGCCGACGCAGGCCGCCTCGCGCACCAGACCGGTGCGCACGGCTTCACCACCGTGGGCCAGGCGGGTCAGCAGCCGGGCGGGTTTGCCGAGCCAGGCGTCGAGCGGCAGGTCGGCATCGGGCGAGAGCACGTCGACCCACCACTCGAAACCTTGCGACAGCGCCTCGCGGCCGCGCCAGCGCTCCACCAGCAATCCGGCGGGCGCGTCGGGCAGTTCCAGGCGATAGAGACGGGTCGCATCGTCGATGCGAGCGAGCGAGGCCAGTGCATCCCGCACACGATCCAATGAGTGCATCATGAGAACTCCGTGGCTTGACGGGACCCCTGCGGATCGCGCGCTTGTCGCACGGCGCGGACGCAGAGGCCGACTTCCTGTCCCGCAAGTTAGCAAAATTCGCGGACCGACAGTATAGGGAAACTCCGACAACTCTGTAGAATCGGCCCCACAACCCATCAACCGAGCACCGCCATGCTGGAATTGGAAGACCTGCTGGCCCCGATCTCCGACGATAGCCCCACCGGCGAAGATCTCTCCTTCTCGTCCGAGTTCGACGCGATCCAGGACGCCCGACGCGCCGACGACCCCACCCTGGACCAGGGCGAATGGGTCACCGACATCAAGTACGCCGACTGGACCGCGGCCGCGCGGATGTGCGAGGCCCTGTTGCGGCAGCGGACCAAGGACCTGCGCCTGGGCGCGTGGTTCGCCGAGGCCGGCGCCCAGGTCCACGGCTTCGCCGGACTGGCGACCGGTTTCCGGCTGGTCGCGCGCCTGTGCGACCGCTACTGGGACGAGGTGCACCCTCTGGCGATCGACGGCGACTACGAGGAGCGCATCGGCAATCTCAGCTGGCTGCTGACCAACACGCTGCAATGGCTGCGCACGCTGCCGATCACGCAGGCGCCGCAGGGCCGCTTCGGGCTCGGCGATTTCGAGGCCGCGCACGCCCGCAGCGGCAGCGGCGAGGCCGCGGGCGCGGACGGCCAGCCGGACCTGGAGCTGATGGAAGCGGCGCGGCGCGACACGCCGCACGAGTTCTATCGGCCGTTGATCGAATCGGTCGCCGATTGCGCGGCTGCGCTGCAGGAGCTGCAGCTTTCGGTGGACGCGCGCCTGGGTGCCGACGGCCCCAGCTTCACGCCGGTACGCGACCAGCTGGAGCATCTGCAGAAGACGGTGCTGCGCTTCGCCCGCGACGCCGGCGTGCTGCTGGACGGCGATGCCGCCGACATCGGCGAGGACGGCACCAGCGATATCGGGCACGGGAGCGAGGCGGCGGTTGCGGGCCACGGCGGTCCGATCTCGTCGCGCCGGCAGGCGCTGGCACAGCTGCGCCAGGTGGCGGAATTCTTCCGCCGCACCGAACCGCACAGCCCGGTCGCCTACCTCGCCGACAAGGCCGCGCGCTGGGGCGAAATGCCGCTGCACGTCTGGCTCAAGCGGGTGATCAAGGACGACAGCACGCTGTCGCAGGTGGAGGAGTTGCTGGATGTCGACAGCAGCCAGGAGTCGTTCGGGTCCTGAAAAGCGCACCGCGCCAGGCAGTCCTGTCCGCCGCAGTGAGAATTGGGCCGTCGCCACGGGTTTCGTCAATGAATAGCCCGAGCTTCAAGCCTTGATGTTTTAACCCATTGCGAAGCACCCGGCTGTTCATTTGCACCGCCCATGGCGACGGGTCTGATCCCACCGCAGCGGAAACGGCTGCCTGGCGCGCCCTCAGAGCACGCGGAACTGGATGCGGCGGTTGCGGGCGCGGCCGTCCTCGGTGGCGTTGTCGGCGATGGGCTCGTCCGGGCCGCGGCCGAGCACGTCGAGGTTCCCGGGCGGAATGCCCTGCCCGACCAGGTAGCCGCGCACCGCCTCGGCGCGCGCCTGGCTGAGGGCGAGATTGCCCTGGCGCTGGCCGACGTCGTCGGTATGGCCGATGATCTGCACCCGCGCGTCGCCGATTTCCCGCAGTTTTTCCGCCATCTCGTCGAGGATGTAGCGGCCGAGGTCGGTGAGGCGGGCGCTGCCGCTTTCGAACTCGATGATGCGGTCGCCCAGGGTGGCATCGAGCAGGCCCTGGCCGGAACCGCCGGTGCCCAGGCTGTTGGTGACGGTATAGGTGCTGTTGCTGGCCAGGCTGAGCTCGCTGGCGACCTGCTGGCGCTGCGCCTCGTTGACCACCTCGCCGGTGATGCGGACGCTCTGGCCGTTGACCTCCAGCTTGCCCGCCGACACCCGCTGCAGCCCCGGCGTGAGCATGTTGGCCACGTAGCTGCCCCAGTTGGGCGGGGTCGGGATCGACTCCACCTGGATCCGGTCGACCACGCGCTCGTCGCCGTACAGCGTGCGCAGCTTGTCGAGGATCTGCGCCTTGGTCGCCTGGTCCGGGACCACGCCCTCGGCCACCACCGGCTCCGCGGCCGGCTGCGCCTGCGCTGCGACCGATGCCAGCAGCAGCGTGAAGAGAAGGATGACGCGACGCATGTTCATGCTCCCAGGAAGGTTTCGCCGAAGATCCGGCGCGCGGCTTTCAGCGACAGGTCATGGCGGTCGACGTAGCTGGCCAGCTTGTTGAGGCCGTAGTCGGTCGGCAGGTGTTCGTCCACCCATTCCGCGTCGTGGATGCGGATCAGGTGCTCGCCCGCCGCCTGCGGATCGAGCACCGCACGCAGTGTCTGGTGGTCGGCGCCGTTGAAGCCGACGATCATCCGCGGCGCGTCCTCGTCGCGCACCAGCACCGCCAGCTCGAAGTCGCCGCGGGCGATGAAGCCGGCGATGACGTCGAGCCAGAATGCGCCGACCAGCGGCCGGTACAGCGGATCGCGCGGCAGCGGCAGTTCCAGGCCCTTGTCGATCGTCACCCCGCTGCCCGACAGCACCGGTTGCAGCAGCAGCCCGAGTGCCGGCAGCATGCGCCGCAGCACGACATCGTCGTGGCCGGAGTCGCGCAACAGCCGCTCCAGCGAGCCGATCGTCTGCAATTCGAGGAAATCGCCGAAGGACGCCGCGTATGCGCCCGGGTCGGTGCTGAGGTCGTAGCGCGTCTCGGCCAGCTGCTGCAGCGGGATCGCCGCCTCCTCGGCATCGACGGCGCTGCGCGCCTGGCGCGCCAGTCCGCTCCAGACGCGGGTCAGCGCCAGCGGGCTGCGGGCGATGAAGCCGAGCGGGTTTCCGACTTCGACCCGGACCGCCGACAGCAGCGGGAAGCGCCGCTGCGAGGCATCGCGGCTGGGCAGGAAGTGCCCGCATACCACCAGCTTGCTGCGCGAGCCCATGAACGCGTAGTGCACGTCGGGCGCACCGTCGTACAGCCGCTTCCAGTCGGGGTTCTGGCTCAGCAGCTCGATGCTGCTGCCGGCCCAGCGGTCCAGCAGCCCCATCAGCTGATGGTTGTCCGCGGTGCGCACGAAATCCCCGCGCGAGGGCACCTTGCCGAAGTAACTGACCGCCGCCGAGACCGTGTGCGTCATGCGCCCTCCTCCCTGTCTTCCGACTCCATTCCGTCCGCCAGTGGCGCGGCCGCCGGTGCGCCGCCGGCGACCGTGGCCGGCAGTTGCAGCCCACGCTGCCAGTCGCCGCCGTTGCTGCCGGCACCCGGGCGCCGGGTGATCTTCATCACCATCGACACCGAGACGCCGTCCCGTACCCAGGTCAGGGTGCTGCTGTCGGAGCGATGCTCGGCGGTCGCGAGCTCCATCATCCGCGCCAGGCCGTTGCCGCCGGGCGCATTGACCAGTTCCACCGTGCGCCCGTCGCTGGTGACTGCGCTCAACTTGACGCCGGGAATCCCGCCCGGGTTCGGCCACTGGAAGGTCTGCCAGGCCGGCGGGGTGTTGCGGTAGCGCAGCGTCTGTCCATCGATGTCGAGGGTGAACTCGACCGCGCCGGTGGCCGGCTGCGGCTGGATCTCGAAGATCGTCGTGTCCTGTCCGGCGGCCCCGCCGGCCGAACCGCTGACCCAGTCGCCGTAGCCGCTGACCAGTTCCGGCAGCAGGGTGATGCCGAGACCGGCCCAGCGCCGTGCCTCCAGCAGGTTGCCGCGCTGGATCACCAGCACGCCGAGCGCCTCCTTGTTGAACGCGGCGATCGCGCCGGACGCGCCGAAGATGGCGGCGACGTCGGTCGGTGCGGCATCGACGTCGGCCGCCGGATCGAACGGGAACTGGCGGCCGATGCGCGTCTGGAAGGGTTCGTACACCTGCGCCGCCCACACCCGGTTGATCTCGGCCTCGGTCGGCGGCACCAGCGCCGCGAAGGTCTCGGTCAACGGGCGCAGCAGCAGCGGCCGCAGCGCCTTGCGCTGCGATTCGTCCAGGCCGGTGAGCATCTGCTCGTCGACCAGGGTGAGCGCGGCGTTGAGCTCGGAGCCTTCGTTGCTCAGGGTGTCCTGCATCAGCCGGCGCGCGCCGGGGCCGGGCTCGCCCTCGGTGCGGATCGCGTTGAGCCGCGTGCGCAGCTTGCCGAGCGTCTGGAAATAGTCGTCGATCAGCGCGCTGCCGTCGCGCTTGGCGACCAGCCGCGCGAAGCCCTCGAACGCCTTGCCGATCGGCCCCATCGGCGCCTGCGTCGGGCGCCCGGTGTCGGGATTGATCTGGACCGGCACCGACGACGGCGTGCGCCGCAGGATCACGCGCTGGAACCATGCCACGAAGCCGCCCTTCGCCTTGTCCTGGAGCGCGTTGACGGCCGACGGGTTGTCCCAGATGGTCTGTTCGTTGATCGCCTCGAGCAGCGCACGCAACGGCGACTGCTGCGGGTCGCCGATGCTGTTCATGCGCGTGACCGTGTCGTCGAAACTGCCGAAGCGGGCGACGCTCACGCCCTGCAGGAACTTCTGCCATTCCTGTGCGTATTCCTGCTTGTAGAGCATCGCCAGTTCGCGCGCGATGTGCTCCGGGCTGCCCGCCAGCGACAGGTCGCTCTGCTCGGTGGTATCGAGCACCCAGTCGGTGGTGCTGAGCTCGGTGTTCGCCGCCTCGTCGACCGCGCCCTTGACGTAGTCCTCCCACGCCCGGCGCGAGAACGCCCCGGAAATCGCGTAGCTGCCGGTGATGGTGTCGTTGTTGCGCTCGTCGCCGACCAGGCTGTTGACGGTGACCGTGGGAAAGCGCGTCGCCGCGCGCGCCTTGATCTGCGCGAACACGCGGTTGATCGCCGGCTCCCCGCGCGTGGCCTGGGTCAGCGCCGCGCGGCTGTCGGAGATCAGCGACACCTTGGTCTCGACCTGCGGCCAGCGCGGATCTTCGGCGCGCGCCACGTAGAAGCTCATCAGCTTCTCGGCCGCGCGCGCCATGTCCTCGCGCGACATCTGGCCGCGGTTGCCGTCGAGCCAGCCGCGCCAGAAACGGGTCAACTGGTGCGCCAGGTGCGCCTGCTCCACGCGTCCGCGGTTGCCCAGCATCAGGTAGGTCTTGAGCGCGTTGTAGGCGTCGTTGGTGTCGGTCGGCGAAGCTTCCTGGTACAGCCGCTCCTGCGCTTGCTCGTCCTGGCTGGCGCTCTCGGTGAGCTGCCCGCCCCGCGCCACCACCTCGGCGAGGAAGGCCTCGATGCGGGCGTTGGTCGGCGCCAGCATCACCTGGCGCATGCCGTCGAAATACTCCTGCAGCAGCTTGGCCTCGATGCGATCGCCCTGGTACAGGCCCAGGTGGGTGGTGATGCTGCGCTGCTGCCGATAGCGGGCGAGCTGCTCGAGGCGATCCTGCAGCAGCAGCAATGCATCGATGCGCGATTTGAGGTCGACGCGATCCTCCTGCAGCCGCACCGCCTGCTCCAGGTCCTTGCCGGCATTGGCCACCAGCTGCCGGTTGCTGGTGTACGACCAGGTCCACAGCCCCAGCACCAGCGCCAACGCCGCCACCGCGCCCAGGAACACCGCGTAGCGCAGCCGTGTCTGGTGCGGGCTCGAGTACTGCTGCACCAGCTGCCGGTCGGCGAACACGACCTTGCGGAACAGGTCCTTGAGGAAGTGCGCGGTGTGCCCGGACGGCTCGCCGGCCTCGGCCTGCGCACGCGGCCGCAGCGCGAACTCGCGACCGACGCGCTCGGAGGCGTAGTGCACCGAATGCCCTTCCTGCAGCGCGCTGGTGAAATAGAAGCCTCGGAACACGGGCTTGTACTGGTACGGATTGTCCTCGAACAGCGTGGCGACGAAGGTACGCAGCGCCGGCTTGATGCCGACGAACTCCAGCGGCAGCGTCAACAGCCCGGGCGAGACCTCGCGCCCGCGCTGCATCGCCATCTGCGACAGGCTCATCTCCTTCAGGCCTTCGGCCAGCTCGTCGAAGTAGGTGTCGAAGCTGCCGAGCGCATCGTTGTCCGACTTCGGATCGAATGGCAGCGTCGCGCCCCACACGTTCTCGCGTTCCGACGGGTCGAGCCCATGGAAGAATTCGGTGAAGCCGGCGATCAGGTCGGCCTTGGTGAACACCACGTAGACCGGCGCGAACACCTCCAGCCGCTCGGTGATCTCCTGGACCCGTTGGCGCAGGTTCTTGGCCAGCTCGATCGCGAACTCCGGCTTGCTGCCGGACAGCTCGGCGATGCTGGCGGCGATGATGATGCCGTTGACCGGCGCGCGCGGACGGTGCTTCTTCAGCAGATCGAGGAAGGTCAGCCATTCCAGGCGGTCCTCGACGCTGACCGAGTAGCGACCGGCGGTGTCGAGCACAATGCCTTCGGTGGTGAAGTACCAGTCGCAGTTGCGGGTGCCGCCGATGCCCTGGATGACGTTGCTGCGGTTGTCCTCGAACGGGAACTTGAGCCCGGAGTTGAGGATCGCGGAACTCTTGCCGGCCGCCGGATTGCCGATGATCACGTACCAGGGCAGTTCGTAGAGCGCGGCCTTGCCCTTGAGCACGCCGATGCGCGAGGACTTGATCGCCTTGACCGCCTCGAGCATGCGCTCGCGCAGCGCCTCGGTATCGGCGCGGGCGGCGGGCTGGGCGTTGGCGACGGCTCGCTCGGTTTCGCCCTCGACCATCTCGTCGAGCCCCTTGGCGGCGCGGCGCGCGCGGATCCTGCGCACGATCCACACCAGCAGCCACACCAGCAGCGCGACGACGAGCAAGACCAGCGCCCACACGCCGACCTGCTTCAGGCCGTCGGCGCCGAAATACATCAGTGCCGCGGCGGAGGCGATGCCGATCACGGCGAGAACGCGATAGTCGGTGAGGTAGTACCTGAGTCTGTAGAACATCGGGCGGGTCGATCCGGTTAGGCGGCGAGATCCGGCGGCTCGCCGGCATTGTCTGGAGATGAGGCGGACGCGGGAGCCATCGGCGCGAACGCCACGGCCGCGCGCTCGCACTCGGCGGCGACGGCGAGCGCCAGCACCGGTTGCTGCGATACCCGCACCTGCGCCGCGGCCAGCACCAGCAGCGCCAGCGGCGCGACGTGGCCGATGTCGCCGCAGGCCACGCCGAGCGCGCCGCACTGTGTGGCGGTATCGAGTTCGGGACAGGCCGAGGCGGCCGCGGCGCTCGCCTCGACGGCGCGACTGGGACGCTGGTCGGCGTCACTCACCACCATCGCGACGGCATCGGGCTCGATCGCGGCATGCTGCAGCGCGCGCGTGATCAGTTCCGCTGTGGCGCGGGCGGCGGCACGCGGCGGCGGCGTGGACTGCAGCGCGGCCAACCGCACGCGGTGCATCGCCACGGCGGCTTCGGAAGACATCGGTTCGGGCGCGCCCGGCGGCCGCAACAGCACGCCCGCCGCGGCTTCGCCGGGCACCAGGCCCTCGGCGCGGCGGCTGTCCATCAGACGTCCGCTGGACATCAGCGCCTGCACGCCGCGCTCGCCGATCGCCGAGTCGCAGGCGAGCAGCAGCTGCCAGCTCTGCTCGTCTGCGGCCGTAGTGCCGAGCCGATCGAGCAGCCGCCACGTATCCTCCGGCCCCTGCATCGCGAGCAACTCGAGCGCGATGCGGCGGGCGTCAAGCCCCGCGGCCAGCGCCGCTTCCAGCAACCAGTCGCCGCAGGCCTGGCGCAGCGGCTGCGGCCAGGCGGACGGCAGCAGCACGCGGATGCGGACGGCCTCGCGCACGTCGTGCTGCTCGCGCCGGCGCAGTCCGGCGACGACGCGCTCCTCCGACGCCGGCAGGGGCGGCAGCTGCAGCGCCACCTCGTCGAACAATTCCTCGGCCACCGGCTGCAGCAGCGCCAACGCCCGCAACCGCTCCTCCTCCGGGGCACGGCTGCCTTCCGCCGGGGACAGTCGCGCCATGGCATCGGCGACCGCCTCGGTATCCAGCCCGTCGACATGGGCGGCGAACACCGGCAGGCCGTCACGGTCGCGGAAGCGCGGGTGCAGCCCCGGACGTGGCGGTGCCTGCAACGCCGCCAGCACCGCACCGGGGGCATCGCCGCAGGGCAGGCGCAGTGCGCCGGCCAGGCAGTCGAGCGGCGGATGCACCTGCCCGGCATCGGTCTCGAGCGCGTCGTCGTCCGCCACGGTATCGGTTGCTTCGGGTTGGCGGCGGTGCGCTGCGCGCTTGCGGCGAATCAGCCACAGCCCCGCCAGCAGGCCCAGCGGCAGCACGCCGAGCACCAGCAGCATCTGGCCGCCGCCGGGCGCACCACCGCTGCTTCGCCAATACAGGATCGCGCACAGCCAGACCACGGCGAACACCACCGCCATGACCAGACCCGCACGCCAAATCCCCGACCACTTCACATCCTCACTCCCTGAGCCTGCCTGACGGCAGCGCCAATGCGCCCCGTTTCCGGGGTCATTCCCCGGATCGCTCCCCCGGATCACTCCGTCGTCGTGGTGACCTGCGTCGAGATCAGCGTCGCGCCGCAAGCGGTCTTGTCACCCTGGCGCGCCACCGGCTGGCCGTCGACGATCATCGTCGGATCGCCGGCAGCGATGGTGGTAGGTCCGTGCCGCTGGCACGTCACACGGTCGCCGATGCGGGCGACGGGCTTGCCCTGGATGTCGGTCGCGGTCGAACCGCTGACGACCGTTCCCCCGTGATCGATCTGATCGCCCACCACGATAATCGGACGCGACATATCGGTTCTGCTCCCTATTCGCTGCGCTCTGTCCCTGGGCCCCCGCGGGGCCGGCCCGCGCCGGGCCGAGCGGGAAAGATAGCAGGACTGGCGACCGTTTATCACCCGCCCTGCCGCTGTCGTGCCTGCCTGGCCCGGCGGCACTCCGCACCCATCTCCACGTGCACGTAGTCGCGCATGCGCCAGTTGCCGCCCCAGACCAGCCCGGCCTGTTGCGCCAGCTCGCCGTAAAGGAAATAGGCCTGCTTGGTCCACGCATCGCCCATGTCCCACTGCAGCTTGCCCGCGCGCATCGGGGCACTGTCCAGCGCCAGCCCGTACTGGTGGCAGCTCGACCAGGCGCCGGCATTGGTGGCGCGGCCGTCGCGCTTGAGCTCGGCCTGGCGCTCGGGGCTGCGGTAGCCTTCCACCAGCACCATCTCGATGCCGTATTGCGCGCGCATGACCCGGTAGATCGCCAGCACCCGCTGCTGCAGGTCGGGATTGATGCGGTCCCATTTTCTGTCGGCGGTCACGATTTCGGGCTTGATCCGCCGCACCTCGGCGGTGGTGAACACCGCCGGCGGCGGCGGCGGCGGCGGCACCAGGCGTTCGCCGCGCAGCAGCTCGGCGATCATCGTCCGCGACTCCGACAGGTCTTCCGCGCTGAATCCCTCCAGCACCACATGCTGCCGGAAGGCCAGGATCAGCAGCGGCGGCAGACACAGCAGGGCGATCGCGACAGCCAGCACCCAGCGATGCCGCAACAGCGCCGTGACCGTGTTCGCGCCCGCCTCGCGCACCGTCCGCCCGGTGCCGTCGACGCGCCCGGCCAGTCGCCGGCCATCCCGCGCGGCGCGGCCGCCCAGTGCGCGCACCACGTGCCGCAGTCCCGCGGCGATGCGTTCGCGCGCCTCGGGAAACGCCAGCAACCAGGTCGAAACGCAGACGACCAGGAAAACCAGCGTGATCCAGAGCACGATCACCGCCACGCCCCGGTAGGCGGCACACCCATTGACGGTCGACGGTCAGTCGCTAGAATGCCTGAAAGGACTGATTCCGGCCTGCGCCGGACAAGAGCGGGATTGCACTTGAATACTGGCGAATCGAATCGTCCGAGCCTGGTCGCAGGAACCGACCGCAGCCCAGCGGGCACACGGCCGCGCGCCAGCATCCTTGCCGACATGGAGAACCGCAAGCCGGAAAAGCCGGCGGTGGCCGCGCGGCGCAGGCCGCTGCTTTGGCTCCTCATGCTGGCCTGCGCCGTCCTTGTCATCCTTGCCTTCCTGCAGTTGTCCGCGCGCATGTTCGCACCGGGCGCGGAGGGTCGAGATACCCCGACCGGGCGCGAGACTTTCGGTCAAACCGCACCCGCGACGCAAGCACCGGCGATGGATCCCTCCGGCACCGTCGAACGCGGGGGGGCGATGATCGTCGACGATCCGGCCGCGGAAGAAACCCGCGCCGCGCTCGCCGCCATCGCTTCGGCCTCGGCCGAAAGCGACACCGCCCCCCCTGCCGCTGCGCCGGCAAACGCGTCGTCGGGCGCCGCCGGCACGCGTCGGCAGGCGCCGACCGCATCGCGCGCGCAGGCAAAGCGCGCATCGCGCACGGCGACGACACCGCAGCCTGCAACCGGCACCACCGACCTGATCTCCACCCTGCTGCGCATCATCAAGCAGGACGGTACGGCCAGTGCCCAGCAGCACGAGTCGATGGATGCACTGATCGCGCAGGTGCAGGCCGAGGACGACCGCACCCGCAGCCAGAACAGTGCTGCGCTCGCCTCACTCGGCGGCCCCGGGGACACGGGCGCACAACCCGCGCGCTCGCCGGTCGTACAGGAAAAACTGCGCGCCTGCCCCAAGGCCAATACCGTGGCCGGCATCGAGTGCCGCAGCCAGGTGTGCGCGCAGCATGCCGGCGAAGACGCCGCCTGTCCGCAGCAGTAGCGATGGCGCGGGCCGGCGCCACCCGGCTTCCCTTTCGTACAGGTCCTTTTCGCCACCGCCCGCGTTACGGTCGGCCAGCCGCGACCGGTTCCGGCATTCCGCCGGCCGGTGCCGCGGCAACGGGAGGGAACCACCATGTTCGCTACCACCACCATCCGGGCGGGCCTGGCTGCGCTGCTTGCGCTCGCCACGGCCCCGGCCTGGTCCGCCTGCCGCGATGCCGTCGTGCTGGTGCATGGCAATGCCGGCAGCCCCTCGCATTTCGACGCCACCCGCCAGGCACTGCTCGCGCGCGGTTACGGCGCCGCCGACATCCATCGCCCCGACTGGGGCAGCAAGACCTGCGCCGCCTGCAACGATCACGACGGCAGCGAGGAAACACCGGTACTCGATGCGATGATCGACGCGATCGCAGCATCATGTACCGGCCGCATCGACGTGATCGGCCACTCCATGGGCGCCACCCTGGCCGCGCACCAGATCGCCGAGCACGGCCTGCGTCCGTATGTCGACGCGTTCGTCGGCGTCGCGGGCGCGTTCCGTGGCCTGTGGTCCTGCGGCACCTATCCATTCAACGTCGCCACCAGCGCCTGCGGCACCTGGGGGCTGTCGGTGTCGAGCCCCTTCCTCGACGCGCTGTACGGCAGTCGCTTCGGCGACCGGGTGTACTCGATCAAGTCGTACTACGACGCGGTGGTCTGCTACGGCGCGATCTGCACGGTCGACGGCATCCACAGTTCGTCGATCTGGGGCGAGAACGCCAGCTACACCTACGCCTACGGTCATTTCGGCCTGCTGGGCTACACCGCGTCGCGGCAAGCCAACCTGATCGAATAGCGGCACCAGCAGCCATCGGTGCGCGCCGTCGTCATGGCGCCGCGCGTGCTTGGATGGCCTGCGCCACCCGTTCGAACACCGGCGCCAGCTGGCGCCGGGCTTCGGCCGGCAGCGGTTCCAATGCGTGCTGCGGGTCCGCGATCGCCGCCGCGGATTCGCCTGCCCAGGCGAAGGCGACGCGATTGCTCATCTTCGCCTCGCCGACCATCAGTGCGCGGTCGGCGCCGAACGCATGCCGCAGCGGCTCGAAGTGTCGTTCGGCGTCGGCGCAGAACAGATTGACCGCCACGACGCCGGCCGGCGCGAGCGCGCCGCGGCAATCGTCGTAGAACTGCTGGGTGGACAGCGCCGCCGGGATCCCGGTCTCGTCGTAGCCGTCCACCAGCAGCAGGTCGAAGCGGCCGCGCCGCGCGCGCAGGAAACGCGCGCCGTCGTCGAGCACCACCTGCAGCCGCCCATCGTCGTCGGGAATGCCGAACTCGCGCCGCAGCGCGATCACGTGCGGATTGTTCTCCACCACCTCGATCCGCGCCTGCGGCAGGTGGCGATGGCAGAACTTGACCTGCGAGCCGCCGCCGAGCCCGATCAGGCCGATCGCGCGCGGCCGCGGCTGCCACAACAGCGCACCCATCATGGTCCTGGTGTAGTCGATCAGCAGCACGTCCGGCTCGGCGCTGAGCATGCGACTCTGGGTCTGCCTGCGGGTGAACTGCAGTGAGGTGTAGCGCCCGTAGCGGTGCACGAACGGTTTGCGCAGGCGCCGGCCGGACGCATCGCGCGCCACCGGCCGGCTGAGGCGCGACAGCAGCGCGTCAAGCCAGGCGCGCCACCCGCTCATGTCGTTCTCCATCGCTACCCGGGGCCTGCCGATTGCACTGGCCGGCAAGACTAGCGCACGCCTCGGGCGCCGTCATCGCGGCCGGCGGCGCGGCCGCACCGACTCCCGTGAGGTGGCTGCGACAGGCAGGAAAAGGCGTTCCGACAGACGGTCGCCGCGATCGGCGATGGCTTGCGTTCCCCGGCAAAAAAAGGACTAGACTGCAGGCAGGTGACGTTCCTCGCCCGCAACGCGGAGGGTGTCCCATGCTGAACTGGATCCTCGCGGCGCTCCTGGTCCCATCGGTGGCCGCTCCTGATACCGGCGCTCCCGATACCTACCTGCCGGATCGCACCCAGGTCATGCGCGTACCGCCGGAACTTCGCGCGCAACTGCACGAACACGTCGTCAGTCGCAGCCGCTCCGAAGAGCACCGCCTTCGCCTGCTGGCCGAATTCGTCTTCGCCGAGGAAGGGCTAGCGCTCGAATACGAGAACGGCAACACCCGCACCGTCGAGCAGGCGTGGCGCAGCGGCAAGGTGAACTGCCTGTCGTTCTCGTTGCTGTTCACGGCGCTCGCGCGCGAGGCCGGCCTGGAGGCGTACGTGCAGGAAATCGACAAGGTGCTGGCCTGGTACCAGGAGGAAGGCATCGTCTACAACTCCAGCCACGTCAACGTCGGCGTGCGCACCGGCAGCCAGCGCAGCACCGTCGACGTCAGCGGCGGCGCGATCATTGCGCGCCACCGGCCGGTCGCGATCTCCGAAGATCGCGCCCTCGCGCACTTCTATGGCAACCGCGGCGCCGAACTGATGGCCGCCGGCGCGCTGGAGCCGGCCCGGATCCACATGGTGGCGGCGATCACGCTCGATCCCGACTACGCCACCAACTGGAGCAACTTCGGCGTGCTCCATCTGCGCGGCGGCGACATCGCCGCCGCCGAGCGCGCCTACATCCGGGCGCTGGAGCTCGACCCTATGCACGCCGCGGCGCTGTTCAACATCGTGGGGCTGTATCGCCGCAACGGGGATGCCAAGCGCACGGCCGAGTTCCAGGCGCGACTGGAGAAGGCGCAGCTTGCAGATCCGTTCCATCAGTTCCTGCTGGCGAACGAATACGAAAGCCGCGGCGACTACGCGCGCGCGGTCGATCATTACCGTCGCGCCATCCGCTTGCACGACAAGGAGCACCGGTTCCACTTCGGCCTCGCCCGTACGTACCTGCTGATGGGGGAGAAACGCCGCGCGAGCCGCTCGCTGTCCCGCGCCCGCGCCCTGAGCGACGACGAGGATCGCGCCCGTTACCAGGCCAAGCTGGACCGGCTCAGCCGCGGCGCGAGATAGACGGCTGCGGATCGCCAGGAAATGCGCTGCACCTGGCCGAAATCGTCGCGCCCAAGCTGATCCGCGACGGCATGTACCTGGCCGGGCTGGACATCGTCGGCGACAAGATGATGGAGATCAACGTCGACACGCCCGGCGGCATCAGCATTGCCGAGGATCTGACCGGCGTCGATTTCAGCGGCCACGTCGTCGCCGACCTGGAGCGCAAGGTGCGGCTGCGCGATCTCTACAACCGCACCCTGAGCAACGTCGCGCTGGCGATGATGTAGCGCGGGCGGCCCGGCGCATCGCGCCGTCGTGGCGCCTACGAAGGCAGCTCCGCGGGCCGGGCCAGCGCCATGAGCGTTTCGTCCAGCGGCTGCGGACGGTCGAACAGGTAGCCCTGCATCTGCTCGCAGCCGTGTTCGCGCAGCCACCGGTACTGGCCGGCACGCTCCACGCCCTCGGCGATGACCGTCAGGTCCACGGCATGCCCGAGCGCGATCAGCGCGCGGCAGATCGCCGCACTGCGTGCGTCGCGGTCGACGGATTCGACGAACATTCGGTCCAGCTTGAGCGTGTCGATCGGCAGGTCGCGCAGGTACGACATGCTGGAAAACCCGGTGCCGAAATCGTCCAACGCCACGCAGACGCCCTGCTGCTGCAGCCGGCGCAGCATGTCCGTGGCCCGTTCCGGGTGGTCGAGCAATGCGCTCTCGGTCAACTCGATATGCAGTGCGCCGCGCCGCAGACCGTGCTGGCTCGACAGGCGCTGGATTTCCCCGGCCAGGTCGCGCCCGTGGAACTGCGTGGCGGATACGTTGACGGCGATCGACAGATCGCTCCAACCGCGCTCGCGCAGGCACGCGGCCGCCCGTGCCGCCTCCTGCAGCACCCAGTGCCCCAGCGTGACGATCAGGCCTGAGCGCTCGCACAACGGAACGAACTCCAGCGGCGAGATATAGCCGCCGTCCGGCTGCGGCCAGCGCAACAGGCACTCCAGCGCCACCGGCGCGGCATCGGCGGTGCATCGGATCGGCTGGAAATGCACCTGGAACTCCTCCCGCTCGATCGCACGGCGGACCTGCGCCATCAGCGCGAGTCGCCGGCTCACGCCCTCTTCCATCGCCACCGTGTAGCGCGCCACCTCGATCCCGCCGCGTTCGACCAGATGCGCAGCCAGGGCCGCGCGATCGATCACCTTGCCCGCGGACTGCCCGTCGGCCGGATGGCGCGCGACTCCGATCCGCGCCTCCAGATAATGGATCGTGTCGTGGCTGTGCACCGGCTCGGCGAGGCCGGCGGTCAGCGCCGACAATACGCCCTCGCGCTGGGTGCGGTCGAGGATCGCGAGCACGAAGGTCTCCGATGGCAAATGCGCCACCAGCCCGCAGCGCCGCGCGATCCAGTCGATGCGCTCGGCGACGGTACGCGCGATGGCCGCACCCACGTCGCTGCCAAGCGTCGCGCCGATCATGTCGAGCCCGTGCAGGTCCACGCAGACGATGTCGTAGCCGCCGGTCTCGCCGTCGAGCCGCTCGGCCAGCGCCGTCACCGTCAGCAGCCCGGTGGCGTCGTCGTGGCTGGCGCGGAATGCGAGCTCGCGCTCGTACGCCATGCGCCGGCTGACGTCCTCGGCCAGCACCAGGCGCGCCGGCCGGCCGCGGAACTCGATCGCCGCGCCGTGCACCTGCACCTCGATCAGCGTGCCGTCGCGCTTGCAGTGAACCCAGACGCGCGTGTCGGCGTAGTCCGCGCGCTCTTCAACCAGGTCCCGCCTGACCGCATCCGCGGCATCGGCCGGACGCATGTCGAGGATGCCCATCGAGAGGAACTCCTCGCGCGAGTAGCCGTAGTGGCGCACCGCGGCCTCGTTGACCTCGAGGAAGCACAACGTTTCGGTATCGAACACCCAGAACGGCAGCGGGTTGCGCTCGAACATCAGCCGGAACTGGCGCTCCGCGTCGGCGACCTTCTGCTGCGCCTGCTTGCGTTCGGTGATGTCGACCACGGTGCCGCCCATCTTCGATACGCCGTCGCGATCGACGACCGTCGCACCGCGGACCGCGATCCAGCGCACCTGGCCGTCGGGCCGCAGGATCCGGTACTCGATGGTGAAGTTCTCGCCTGTCTTCCACGCCGATGCGACGGTTGCCGCCAGACGTTCGCGATCCTCCGGATGCACCGCGGCGTAGAACGCCTCGCGGCTCGCCGAACTGCTTCCATCCGGCATGCCGAAGATATCGCTGACCTGGGTCGACCATTCGATCCGGTCGCTTCCCTCGGCGCTCTCCCAGACACCGGTCCTGCCGAGCCGCTGGGCCGTGCGCAGGCGCTCGGCGCCCTGCCGCAATTCGTGCAACAGCGCCGATCGCGTCGACTCGGTGCGCCGCAGATTGCCCAGCAGATACCAGAAGCCGAGCCAGTAGGCGGCATACAGCACCAGCGCCCAGCCTGCGAACCATCGCCAGGGCGCCAACACTTCGTCCTGCGAGATGCCCACGCTGACCACCGTCGGATAGCTGCCGGAGACATGGCGCGAGAGGATGATGCGCCTGTGGTCGTCGAGCGGGCTTCTCGTGCGCAAGGTCTCGCCACGGGCAGGAATCCGCGACACGTCGAGCCCGCGGTCGTATTCGCCGACGAAGCGCTGCGGATCCGGACTGCGCGCCAGGATGCGGCCATCGCGATCCGTCACCACGGCGATGCCCCGGCGTCCGGTGTCGAGATCCGATACCACTTCCTGCAATGCCTCGCTGCGCAGCCGCGCCAGGATCCAGTGCCGGTCCGTCATCGGCAGCGCCATCGGCAGCAACCAGCGGCCCTCGCGACGCTGCATCGGCCCGACGCGCAGCGCGCTGTTCCTGCCGGTCGGCGCCTGCCCGATCCATGCAGGAAATGCCGGATCGCCCCGTCCTCGGGTGATCGCCCCGCCGTCACGGTCGACCAGCACGATATCCTCCAGCTCCTCATGCCGATGCAATACATCGGCAATCGCCTCCAAGAGCAGGTCCGGCGCCTGTTCCGGCACGCTCGCGAACAGCCGTTCGCCGTCGCCGGCGATGCCGAGCATGGCGCGCTCGAGATTACGGAATCGGTACTTCAGCAAGCGCTCGATCCCGGTGACCACCGCCCGGCTCTGGTGCTCCGCCGCCCGCAGCCGCATCGCACGATCGTGCAGCACGAGATAGATCAGCGCCGCCGTCAGCACCGTACCCAGCAGCAGGCCGGAGAGCCCGATCATTCGCGTCGAGTAATGCCTGCCGTTGGCGAGGCTCGGTTCCACTCCCTCTCCCGGAACAGGCGCACGGCCCAAGCGCGAAGCTAGCAGCGACGCCGCGCGCCCACAACTCGCCGGCACCGGATGTCGAATCCGCGCGTGACGTTCGCCCTTCTGTGAGGCAGCTCCCGCCTTCGCGCGCAGGTCATGCCGTGCGCAAGGATCTTCCGGGTCGCGGCATTCGCCGTGGCGACGGCGCCCAATGCCACCACGCCCGCTGGCGCATCGGTGCCGGCACCGCGTACGGGCCGGGAGCCGGTGCGCGGGCGGCCCTCGTCAGCGTCCGCCGATGTCCACCCGGACGCTGCCGGAGTGCGACTTGATCGATACGTCGCCGTCGCCGCCGCCCAGGCGCGTATCGAGATTGCGGCCCGGCCCGTAGCGCTGGCGCTGGACCTCCCCCGCGTCGGACTCGATGCCGCCGCTGAAGCTGGACACGCGCAACTGCGCCGAGGCGTCGGCCGGCAGCTGCAGGCCGATGCGACCGCTGACCGATTCCAGCACGATGCGCCCACCCGGTGCCAGGGCGCCGGCCCGGACCGTCATGCCACCCGAGACCGATTCGCCGCGCAGCTGTTCGATCTTCGCCGCCGTCAGGGCGATCGGGCCCGACACCGATTCCACGCGCACGTCGCCGCTGACGCCACCGTCCACTTCGATGCGGCCGCTGACGGTGCCGGCCTCAAGGCGCGGGGTGGCGATGCGCGCCCGGATCGCGCCGCTCACGCTGCCCAGGTCGGCTTCGCCGGCGCGCCCGGCCACGTTCACGCCGCCGCTGACGGACTTCGCCTGCAGCCGGCGCAGGTCGACTTCGGTGATGTCGACATCCGCGCTGACCGCGCTCGCCTGCAGTTCCGCGCCCCTGGGCACGCGCAGCTCCAGTTGTGCGCCGCGCCCGCCGCGCGAGTTGCGCGGATAGATGACCTCCACCCGCACGCGATTGCGGCTGGCGTCCACTTCCAGCCGCTGGCCCTCGCCGAGCGAACCGGTGACCGTCACCTCGTCGCGGTCCCAGCCGCTGACCCGGATGCTGCCGGCGACGTTCTCCACTTCTACCCGGCCGCCGGAGGCCAACGGATGCCGTTCGTCGATCGAGGCCTGCGCCAGTACCGCGGGAACAGGCGCCAACAGCGCCAGCAGCAGTGCTGTGGCGGCGGCCAGGCGGGGAATTCGGATACGCATGGGTGTACTCCTTGTCAGGACAGCAGGGCGGCCGCGCCCAAGGCGGCCTGCCGGGTGAGGTGTAGCCGCTGCGCGTAGGTGCGCTGCAGCTGGTCGAGCAGGAAACCGGACCCCGGCGCCTCGTGGATGGCGGCGAGGATGGCGGCGGCACTGCGGTCGAGTTCCGCCAGTGCCGGCTGCAGTTCCTCCGGAACCCGCTCCACCGGCACCTCCGCCAGCGCCGCGCGGTACTCGCCGGTCAGGCGCTCGGCCTGCCGTTCGGTCACGGTCACGGTCACGGTCGCGATCGCGGGGCCGGTGGGCGCGGGGCCCGGAACCCGCAACACCCCCAGCGCCAGCAACAGCGCGACCGACGCCGCCGCGGCGAAACCGGCGACCGCCCGCCAAGGCCGGCGCGTGCGCGGCCCGCGGCCGGCATGCAGCGCCGGCCCCCGCCCTTCGCGTCCGATCTGTTCGGCCACCCGCGCCCAGGCCCGCGCGGGCGGCACCATCTGCCGCGGCAGGGCGCGCAGGCGCCGGGTCAGCTCGTCGTGGTCGTGATTGTCGTCGTGGTCGTTCATGCCGTTTCTCCGAGCCGCTCGCGCAACAGTCCGCGGGCACGATGCAGTTGTGCCTTGGAGCTGCCGACGGCCATGCCGAGTTCCTCGGCGATCTCGTGGTGCTTCCAGCCTTCGATGTCGTGCAGCACCAGCACCGCACGGGCGCGCGGCGGCAGCGTCGCCACCGCGCGCTCCAGGTCCAGGCCGGTCCCGGTGCAGCGCTGCTCGCCCTCGACCGCCGCCAGCGCATCGAGGCCGTCGTCGCCGGCATCGAGATCGTCCCTGCCGCTGCGCGCACGCAGTTCCATCAGCGCGGTATTGACTGCGAGCCGCTGCAGCCAGGTGCCCAGCGCGCTCTCGAACCGGAATCCCGGCAGCGAGCGCCAGGCCTTGAGAAAGGTGTCCTGCAGCACGTCCTCGGCGCGCGCCGCATGGCGGCCGCAGATGCGCCAGACCACCGCATACAGCCGCGGCGCGTGGCGCCGGTAGATGGACGCATAGGCCTGCACGTCGCCGGCGATCGCCGCGCGCACCAGCGCCTCGTCGTCCGGGGCGGTCTCGATCTCGGGATCGGAGGCTGGCGTGGGCATGGCGATGCTGAGCATATCCACTTGGACGCGGCGCGCCGCGAAAAGGTTTAAACCGCCATCGCGCGAGGCAGGTGTCACCGGCCCGTGCAACCCTTTCGCCGCCCTCCGCGGCATCGGGACGCCGCCCGCCGGTCGCGCAGCGGCGCCGGCAGACACAGAGGCGTGGCGGTGCAATCCGGCTAGGCCTGGACGTGCGGATGCCCCCGGACGCCGTGCAGGTCTGCTCCCCCAACCAATGACGCAGATGCCATCGGGAGGCGGCAATCGGACCGATACATAGACCGCATGGGCTATGCCATTCCGCGAATGGGAACGCGGATGCGTCCCGCGCACGATATCGAGCGACGCGACTTCAGCGCACCGTCCCGACCTCAGCGATGCCGCTTTCCACCGAACACCGCATGTTCGTCCTCAACACGCCGCTCGGCGAGGACGTGCTGCTGATCCACGAGATGGAAGGCAGCGAGACGCTGTCCAGGCCCTACGCATTCAAGTTCAAACTGGTCTCCGAGCGCCCAGACATCCGGCCGGACGAGCTGATCGGCAAACGCGCGACGCTGCGGGTGGAGACCTGGGACGGCGGCCGCTTCTGGGCCGGCATCGTCTCCCGCTTCCTCCACACCGGCAGGGTGCGCGCGCCCGAGGGCGCGGAGGGCGAGCTGTTCGGCTACGAATGCGACCTGCTGCCCTGGCTGTGGCAGCTGCTGCAGCATGAGGACTCGCGCATCTTCCAGGATCAGACGATCCCCGAGATCGTCGAGGCGATCTTCGCCGACTTCGGCTTTACCGATTACGGGCTGCAGCTCTCCGGAGAGCATCCGCCCCAGACCTACTGCGTGCAGTACCGGGAGACCAATTACGACTTCATCTCCCGCCTGCTCGAACGCGCCGGCATCTACTACTTCTTCCGCCACGAGCCCGAGGCCGAGCAGCTGATCCTCACCGACAACCGCGACCACAACCCGCAGCTGGACCCGGACGTCATTCCCTTCCACGACGAGGCGATGGCCGAAGACTACGACAGCGTCACCCGGCTGATGCGGCGCGAACAGACTCACACCGGCCGCTTCGTGCTGCGCGACTACGACTTCGAACGCCCCGGCCCCGGCACCGAGCTCGAGGTCACCATCGATACGGTGGTGCATCTGCCGGACATCGACAATCACGAACGCTTCGTGCACCCCGGTGGCTACGTCGAGCGCGAGCGCGGAGAGGCGCTGGCGCGGGTGATGATGGAGGCCGAGGAAGCCGGTCACGAAACGCTGGACGGCGAGAGCCGCGTGCGCATTCTCACCGCAGGCCACAAGTTCACCCTGACGGACCATGTGGACGACACGTTCAACACCGAGTACCTGCTGACCTCGGTGCAGCACAGCGGCACGAACAACCTCGGTCTTGGCCGCCCAAGCGGCTACAAGAACAGCTTCTCGTGTATCCCGCACGCTGTGCAGTACCGCGCACCGCTGACCACGCCCCGGGCACGCGTGCATGGACCGCAGACTGCCGCGGTGGTCGGCCCTGCCGGCGAGGAGATCCACACCGACAAGTACGGGCGGGTCAAGGTCAAGTTCCGTTGGGACCGCACCCAGGAGGCCAACGACAAGAGCTCGTGCTGGCTGCGCGTGGCACAGATGTGGGCCGGCAAGCAGTGGGGCACGATGTTCATCCCGCGCATGGGCATGGAGGTGCTGGTCGATTTCCTGGAAGGCGACCCGGACCAGCCGATCGTGGTCGGCTGCCTGTACAACGGCGAGAACATGCCGCCCTATCCGCTGCCGGCCGAGGCCACCAAGTCCACGTTCAAGACCTATTCCTCCAAGGGCGGCGGCGGCTTCAACGAGCTGCGCTTCGAGGACAAGAAAGGCAGCGAGCAACTCTTTGTCCATGCCGAGCGCAACCAGGACAACCGCGTAAAGAACGATTCGCTGGAGTGGATCGGAAAAAACCGCCACCTGATCGTCGACGGCGATCAGTTGGAGAAGGTCGGGGGCGACAAGCACCTCACCATCAAGGGCGACCAGAACGAGAAGGTGGAAGGAACTGTCTCACTGAACGCAGGCGTGGACCTTCAGCAAAAGGTCGGCATCAAGCACGCGCTCGATGCCGGGATGGAGATCCATCTCAAGGCAGGCGTCAATCTGGTTCTTGAATCCGGGGCGAGCCTCACTCTGAAGGTCGGCGGCAACTTCATCAACCTGAATCCGGCCGGCGTGTTCATCCAGGGAACGATGGTAATGCTCAACGCTGGCGGTAGCGCAGGCAGCGGCGCCGGATGCTCGCCCACCGCCCCCAAAGCGCCCGCCGAAGCCGACAAGGCCAAACCGGGCGAAGTCATGGAATCCCGTTCTGCCGGTTCAAGACCAAGTGCCCTTGGCCCCCAGGCGGCGACGCTCACGGAAGCTGCCAAGAGCGGCGTTCCCTTCTGCGAAAAGTGCGAAGCCGCCAAAAAGGCGCGCGAAGCCGAGCAAGCCTGAGCCCGACACCGATGACCGACACTCGCCCGGAAACGATGATCGACGCGCTTTGGGCCGCCCCCCGAGGCGACGATGGCCGGCTGTACGCGGTGCTGGACGGCGCCCGGAATGCCGGAATCCATCCCGCCGTCCTCGAATCGCAATGCGAGTTCGAATGCCTCTACACCGGCGAACTCGCGCCCGACCTGAGACAGGCCGCGCCCTACCTGGTGAAGCTCGAGCGGGACCTGCCCTTCACCGACATGCTGATCCGAAAAGGCTGGGGCGACAGCTGGGGCATCTTCCTGCGCTCGCCCGCCGCATTCCGGGATCTGCGACGCCACCTGCGCAAGTTCCTGATGGTCTACGACCCGGACCTGAAACCGATGTACTTCCGCTACTACGACCCGCGCGTGCTGCGGATTTTCCTGCCGACCTGCGACAAGGCCCAGCTGGCGGAATTCTTCGGGCCGGTCCAATGCTATCTCGGCGAAGACGAGGCACCGGACAACCACGTCCTGCTGCGCTTCTCCAACGACGCGGGCACGCTCCGGCGCGAGACGTTCCCGATCTCCCCCGCATGAGCGGATGCCGAAGGAATACTGCGATGCTCACCATGCGGAAATCACAGATGGAAGCGATCGAGAAGGCCGCGATCCGCGCCTTCGAAAACCGCACGCTCGCTCACCTGCAGGAATACTTTCCCGGCCACTGCAACCTGCTGGGCGAGGAGCAGATGCGCCGCGTCATCCAGTTCGGCTGGGACAAGGCCAGGCACTACGAAATGACCGCAGAATGCTGCGTGCGCACCTACATCGAGTTCATGTGCCTGCTGGGCGGCCGCTTCGACACCAACCCCCTGATGCCCTGGGCCGCCGAGATCCTCAACGACAAGGTCTCCGGCGACCAGGTCGCACGCGGCGACCGTCTCTATGACCGTGCACACGAGTACATCCGTCACCTGGTGCCGGACTACCGCGACCCCGAAGGCACCCCCGTTACCGCCCGCTTCGTCAACGACTTGCAACAGCTGCGGACCACGCCTGACACGCCCGTTCCGCCCAACGCGCTCCCCACTTTCGCAGACGACGTTAAGGCGAAGTTGCGGCGCGTATTCCCTGCCAAGTTCACCTATGCCGGCGAAGCCGCAATTGCCGCCCTCATCGCCACCGGCATCGGCGAAGCGGCCCGCCACCGCATCCGCGGCGAGCGCGGACTGACCCTGTTCATCACCCTGATGTTCGTCTTGGGAGTTGGCTTTGACGACGACCCATTATTGCCCTGGGCATCGAAGATCCTCAACGACGAGAAGATCAGCACCGAAAAGAAGCGCGTCGACAAGCTACAGATCAGGGCGATCGGAATGCTGCGGCAGTGGTGGAAGGTCCCGCATGAGGCAGGAGTTTGAGCCATGTGCTGGGGCGCCAAGACACCCGCACCGAGCCAAAGCGGCGCAGGAAGCTGCCCGCCTGGGACGACCGCGCCCTGCCCTTGTGCCAACCTGGAACTCACGGCACGAATCATCGAAATCAAGGGATTGCACAAACCCGGCGTCGATGACCGGCCGACCAGGCCGTCCGGAACAACGAAAAACTCCGGCTACGAGGCCGGCTACACCAGTGGCGACGACAAGGGAAGAATATTCACAAACCGGGCGCTAGACGGCGCCTGGCGGAAGGACCAGCAGTACATCGAACTGACTGTGGAACTGGATGTCGCCCCATCGTCATGCCCTATTCCAGCCGACACCAAGATCAAATGGACGATTGAGGATCCCGATGACCCAACCAATGAACCCGCAAATGTGCACGCCGATGCAGGACGATTGATCGACCCGAACGATTACAGCGGCATAACCAAATCCGGTGCCAACAACAACGACAACAATCCGCGAGGAAAGGCGACAGCCACGGCGCGCCTTGAAGAAGTGGACCCGCTATATGCGCTCTCCGGCGATGAGACGCTGGTCGACCCCGCCACTCGGCGCAGCAAAGTGAGATTCCACGTCAGCGACAATGCCGGGGACAACTATCGCATCAAGGCCGAGGGGGCGCATCCCAGCGCCAGCGTGTCGAATGCCGCCCAAACCGGTGTAATGACGGTGTGGGACCGGGTTGAAATCGAGTATGTGAAGATGAATTCGGCGAACGAGCTGCCCGTCGACCAGATCGCCAGACACTACGATATGGCCTGCGTGCAAGTGGACGTATCGGAAAGGCGGGTCGTGACCGGTCCATCGGACATGGCCGCGATGGGATCCAACGACGGCCTCGCCTTTGCGGCATGCGAGGACTATTGCACCAGCGTTTCAGGTGAGTTCACGCACGAAGGACAAGGCGGCTGGTTCTTCATGGTTGCAGCCAACCGGTTCGTTCCCGCCAGGACGGCGACCATTCTGTACGAAGGCAATGCCGAAGCCCGCGGCGACCGCGTGCGCCTCCCTATCGGCACCACGCTCGCGGGCGCACCTAAAGTTGTACGCGTATTCAATGCCGCGAGGATCGCCGGCATGTCCCCACCCAAGCCGAACGATTTCGGAATCCATATCAAGTTCAGCGTGTCAGCGAGGTCCGGGCGAGACGTGATCATCAACCCGCATGATTTCCACGAGGTGGACGACCCGGACAACTCATTCCTGGACGCGAATCTTTCGCACTATGGTTTCCCGGCGGGTGCCACCATCCCGATACAAGTGCTCGGCGCCGGGGACGATGCGCTGGTGACCGCCGGCATCAGTCCGGGTGGGGCCAGCGTCGGAGGCAAACACTACTTTGGCGGAAGACTGATGGTATTCACCCAGAACCTGACCGGATCCAGCGTGCTGGTGACGCTGTGCCATGAGCTGTGCCATGCGTTCGACAATGCACACAAGTGCGGAAACTGGGACTGGGAGAGCAAGGCCGGCCGGACCTCCTGCTGCATGAACTACTGGTTTCAGTTCGTCCTTAACGACGCGTCTCCGAGGGCCCCCATCGCCTGGACGCAAAACAAGCAGTCGGCAAACATGTGCGGCCCGCACATCATCAGCATCAGGGACTACCACCTGGAGGACAACCCGGGCCTCGGGTGGTGATCATCGTAAAGCAACATGCCATGAAATTCACATGCCAATCGGTCACCGCATTCCAGAAGCCATGGTATTTCGCAGTCATCTGCCTGGCCGCACTGTCCTGCAGCAACGTGACTGGACGCAACACTACGAACGCAATGGCAGGAGCATCTCTCATGAACCAAACCGCAGAATCCCATGACCTCTCGATATCCGTAGCATCGGAACCCAGATACGTACTGGGCTACCCCATACTCGTCGCGATCACGCTGCGCAACGACAGCGCCGACACAGACTATCTGAACATCGCCGACCTTGGCCTTGTCAATCCGATCGACTCTCTCGCCGTGAACATTGTTCCCTCCAACGGCGGCCCGGCGCGTCGACTCGGCCCCTCTTTCACCTTCCGCGATCAGGATCTCTTCCGCACGACGCTGATGTCCAAGCAGTCCCGCAGAATGCTCGTTGACCTGTCCCAGTTTGGGCAGTCACTGGACAAGGGAAAGTATCAGGTCCGGTTCTCGGTTTACATCAGTGCCGGGGCTTTCGCATCGTCGCCTCCCGTGGAAATGGAGTTTATCGAACCTTCATCGAAGGAAGGCATCGAAGCCGCACGACTGAGACGGCTCGGGTTGCGAGCCAATGCAGAAGATTATGGTTCCTGGCAGCCTTTTCTCACCAACAACTGGGAATCGATCTCGGCATCTGAAGAGATTGGCGAACCGACGCGTCGGCAGCTCTCGCTCCATCTGTTCCTGCACAGGGCTGCCTACGGACAGGAAAGCATTGCCAACCTTTCGATGGATGGGCTGGGCAAACTTCAAGGATCCGTGCTCTCCCCTGAGGCCGCGTGCCTGGAGTATGAATTGCTGGCGGCGCGCCTGCCCAAGCCGGAACTTGCATCCAGGCGCGCGGAGGTACTGCAGAAATGGCCGGAGCTGGAGACCAGATTAGACAAGATTGACGCGGGGGAAGGCCTTCTGACCACCCTCAGACGAGGCTACGGCGCTGAAAAGCGAACCGCTCCTCCACCGGATAAACGCCCCTACCGGAACACCACTCCTTGATGAGTTATCGCAGCCATGTGCTGGAGCAGCAAGACACCCAAACCAAGCGAAAGCGAAACCGGGAATTGCCCGCCCGGGAGCACGGCGCCGTGTCCATTGCAGTGTCCGCCGATGGAGATCGAAATCAACAACACGTCGACCTCAGATGACGATTGGGTGATGCAATGTACGCACGATCCGCGGCATACCTTGACCTGTCGGATTCGAACGACAGGCAGCCCGGCGAACGACGTAGCCACGGTGCTGACCAACCCCGACGGTCGCCTCCGATTCCCTGGCGCGAGCGATGCCAGCACGACCGTGACCGTTCCCAGCGACGGGTCCTGGCTGGAATTCCAGATATCAGGCAACACCGGTAGCGCCACCGTTGGAGATGCCGTTATCGAAGCGCATTGCCAGGATGCCGCGGGGGCGGTACTGGCGAGCAAAGGCGTCACGGTGGTTGCGGTTGAGCGCGAAGGGCTGTTCGATCCCGAAGCTGCGATCGTTGAATTGCCCGACGTCAATAACATGAACCTGCTGCCGATTGCTGACCGGGTGGCTCATCGGACGATCAAGTTCAAGTTCGTGCCCACTGCCTTTACCCGGAACAAATCTGTGGAATGGAGTTTTTCGCCCAGCGGGATACAGGGAGGCGTCCTGACCGACGGTGTGCAGCGCGGAGTATTGCCCGCAGGACACAACACGCACATCGAAGCCGAGCCTGGGTTCAATTTCGATGCCGCCACCCATCGGAGTACGATCAACGCCAACGGTACGGCTGCGGTCAGAATCAACATGCCGTCGGTCGCATTCAACAAGGGGCGCCTGGGCGTGCGCATGGTCGACCGCCCTGACTGTGTCACCGAGGTAGACTTCGAGGTTCAGGCCGTCGTTGTCATCGACCCGGGGCATGGCGGTAACGCTGTGGTGGGCGGATCGAGCCCGAACAACGCGACGAGCTTCAGCGGCGTTCTCGAGAAGGACATGACGCTCGATTTTTCGAGACTGGTCCGGGATGCATTGAATGCGGACCCGCACAATATCGAGGTCCACATGACTCGAAACGCCGATGTCAATTTGGGTATTGCGGCACGAGCCAACGTCGCCAGGGACAATTCTGCGGATGTCCTGCTGAGCATCCATATGAACGCATTCAACGGAGTGGCTCATGGAACCACCATTTTTGTCCGCACAAACGGCGTCGACCAGCTAAATCATGCAGACGACGCGGCATTTGCCACTAGGGTTGTTGACGCCGTTCTCGCTGTCAACCCAGTAAGCGATCGGGCGCAGAATCTGAACGACTTCACTCGGGGTCCGCTGCGCGACTCGGCCCTTGGAAATAACGCCGCCCACCACAAAACGCGCGCCTGCCTGCTGGAGGTCGATTTCATCGACGTGCAAAGGGTCGATGAGAACCTCAATACCGGGCCGGACGCGACCGCCAACCGCCAAGCGATATGCAACGCCATTGCCGGAGCCATCATCGATGACCTGCTCAATCAGCCGTAAGCCGTGCCACAGATTGACGGACTTGCTCGGCATCGTGTTGTCAGTACTGGCCCTGACGACGAATACGAGCCGGGCAGCCGAGTCGACGGCACCCGGCAATATCGACTCTCGACTGGTTGCCCGGGTGCCGCTCGAGCCGGAGTCTCGCCCGCAATGGGCGCGTTTCTCCCCGGAGAATCCGCGACACATCCTCGTTGGGATCGACAATCGCGGGGTGCTTGTGTCCTTGCCGGAAGGTACGACGCGCCATATCGCCGGGGAACTGTCCCCGGTCGGCTGGCTCGGGCAGACCGTGGTCGCGCGCGATCAAAGCGGCCGCTTCCGGTTGTTGGACACGAACGATCTGATCCCGACCACGCGCGTTGCTGCAGGCTCGCTGTCGCTCCCCTGGACATTCGGCAAGGATCATCGCATTCGGTTCGATGTCGCGCTGCCGGGAGCCGCCATCAGCACGATTCCGTTACGCATCCCGGGAGCCGGGACGGATGAGCGCGCCCTGATCGCATACGAGGATCGTGGCCCCGCTGTCGTTGCGCCTGACGACAATGCCAGCACTGTCGTCGACGCAGCCGGCGGCGTTCTCTTTCGGGGTGACAAGAAGATCTATGGAGTCTCGCTCAGCCCGGACGCCTACAAGCTCCTTGTGTATTACGGCAACACCGAACATGTCCTGTTTAATCGGCTAACCAAGCACACCACAAGACTGCCTCCCATCATCCACGCCTGGACCTGGCTGCCGGACAGCAGCACCCTCATCGGCGAAATCAGCCTGAGTGGCGAACCTGCCCACGAGGAGGTGGATTCCACGGATCTCTATATCTACGATCTGGCGGGAGCCAAACTTGATCAGGTCGGACTGCCGTCGTTCGTTCGCGGTGCCGCACTCAAGATTCTCGACGTTTCGGTGGAAGGGCATATCCTCGTCGAGGCCGAGAGAGTGACCCCTGAACCTGCGTACCTTGGATTAATGGTTCTCGAACTCCTATGGCAATGAGATGGCGAACCGGTGACCTTCCGGTCCTCCACAAAGGCGCGCCGAAAGCGGCCGACGCCGCCAGCGGCCATGATTCGAGAGTTTGTTCTGACCTTTGTGGGAGGGACTCGTAGCGCGGAGCCCTTCGTCAAGCTCAGGACGGGCTTGCTTTGCTGTTCCCGGCTCCTGAGCCTGCAAGCCGAGCTCGGCTCTACGCGCCCTCCCACAGGGCATGCTGCATCGCCCTAGCCGTTCTCCGCTCGGAACTTCTCCAGGTCCTCCGGCGAATTCCCCGCCTGCATGAACGCGACCTCTTCGGGGCTGAGATCGTCGGGCGGCGGTGGCGGCGGCGGCGGCGCGGGCGGCGCGGGCCCGCCGATCAGGACGGTCGGGCATCCGGCGACGATCACGCCGCCATGCGCGGTGAGATCGCTGATCCGTGCGGCCGGCATGCCGCCGATCAGCACCGTGGCGGAGCCGGTGACGATCACGTCGGGCCCACCGGCGCAGGTCGCCGGATCGCCCACGCGCGCCGCTGGCAATCCGCCGATCAGCACCGTTGGCGCGCAGGGCGGCAGGATCGGCCCGCCGATGTGCGGCACCACGCCCGACCACATCGGGCAGACATGCATGTCGGTGAGCCTTGCCGCAGGCAGCATCTCCGTCTCCTTGCCGAACGTCGCCGGCGGCGCGAAGCCGCCTTCGCGACGGGAACGACCCGGATTCTCCTCGCCGGTGCGCGCGCTGGCGATATGCAATTCGCCATAGCCGCCGGCCTCCGAAGCCCCTTGCGCCTAGCGCGCACGGGCTATCGAAGCGCCTGGGCGCTTGGCGTACAGATGCACCCAGGATCGTCACGAACACCGGATCGCAGAGATACGGGGAGGCCCGATGACCCATTTCCGACCATCGATGGATCGCGCAAGGACGCCGCGCCATGCATGCCCACGCGCGCGCGCCTGAACCTGCGCCGGCGGCTGCAGCGCATGTCGCGCGTGCACCTGTGGGCGATGGCCGGCGGCCTCGTACTGGCGGCGCTGCTGCTCAGCGCCGTTCGCGTATCCGTGCTGGAGCGCGATGGCGGGGAACGCGTTCCTGCGTCCAGCGCAGCCACGGCGGCCGCAGCAACGTCCGCCCGCGCGCACGCCGGCCAGGACGCAGGCATGCAGGTGCAGGCCGGCGCCCTGCCCGCCGCGCAGGCGCGCGCGCGGACGCCGCTGCCGGCAACGGACACTGCAGCGACCGCGCAGCAGCGGCGCGACTTCTGGCTGCAAAGCATGCTCGCGGCGCTGGCGCTGCTGCTGCTGTGCGGCCTCTACGACGCGTCGCGCCGCCCGCGCGGCGGTCGCTCCGGTCCCTCCGGCGCGCCGCCCGGCGACACGCTTGCGGCACCGTTGCCGCAAGCGATCGCCGGAGCGCCGCGCCAGTCCGACGTGCTGGTACTGGCCGGCAGCCGCATGCGGCAACCCCTGCACGCCCTGAGCCTGTTCGCCGGCAGCCTCGACCGCGATGCCTTGCCGGCACAGCGCCGGGCCCTGCAGGGCCTGGAGGCGAGCGTGCGGGAGATCGCCGACGTGATCGACGAAGTGGAGCAGATCTCGCGCCTGCTGCGCCACGAGGTCCCGGTCACGCCGGCCGTCCTGCCGGTCGGCGAGGTCTTCGACCGGTTGCGGCCGGCGGTCGCGCGTACGGCGCGTGATCACGGCGTCGACGTGCGCTGGCATGCGAGCGGATTGCAGGTGCATGGCGATCCCGCGCTGGTCCGTACGCTGCTGCACGCGCTGGTCGGGCATGCCGTCCGCAACGCACGGCATCGCGTGCTGGTCGCGGCACGGCCGGCGGCGGGGCGCGTCCGCATGCAGGTCCGCGACGACGGCGACGCCCTCGGCCTTGTCGGCGCCGCTTCGCCGCTGGAAGCGCTGCTGCAGCGCGCGCAAAACGGGGACGACCGCGATGCCGGCCTGGAGCTGGCCATCGGCGCCGGCATCGTCGACCTGCTGGGCCTCGAGATCCGGGCACGCTCGGCGCAGGGGCACGGCAATACGGTGACGGTCGATTTCCCGCGCGCATGCGGAACCGCCGCGACACGGCCCGACGACGCCACGGTGCTCTCACTGGCGTTGCTGGAGTCCGAGGCGCGGCAGGGGCGCAGGACGCAGTCGCGGCTGCCCGCGCCGCCTAAGACGGCTCGCGAGGACGGTACGTCACCAGGGCCCGGAAACGCCGGACTCGCACCGGAGCGCACCGCCCCCGCTCCGGGAGGCGAAAGTACGCGCAGGTCCTGAACCGCCGGATCCGCACCTCCCGGCCGACACGCTGATCGGCATAGAACATGCGGCGTATCGAATTCCCGGCAAGCTGCGGCCACACTTTCCCCGTGCGAAGCCGGGCCCAGCACGGGCACGGCCGCAGTGACCGGAGACCGGAAATGAACCGCAAGCCTGTATCCGTGCGCGCCGTGTTGGCGGTCGCGTTGCTCGCGCTGGCGGCCACCGCCACGGCGCAGACCCACTATGGCGAGCAACAGCCCTCGGTGGACGACATCATCAAGGATCTCGGCGCCGCCGGCGCGCAGGACACGCCGGTGCCCGGCACGCGCGCATTGCGCCCCGGCGCCGCGGTGTCCGCGACCAGCGCGGCGCAGCCGCCGGCAACGGCGTCGATCTCGATGCAGATCCATTTCGCCTTCAACTCCGACGCCATCTCGCCCAGTTCGCAGACGACGATGAACAATCTGGCGCTGGCGATGAAATCGCCGGAGCTGACCACGCGCCGTTTCGCGATCGTCGGCCACACCGACGGGGTGGGTTCGGCCGAATACAACCAGCGCCTGTCGGAACGCCGCGCCGCATCGGTCCAGCGCTACCTGATCGACAACGGCGTGCCCGCCGATCGTTTGCAGACCAGCGGCCGCGGCAAGAGCCAGCTGCTCAACAGCGCCGATCCCAACGCCGCCGAGAACCGCCGTGTCGAAGTGCAGGCCAGCGGCTGATCCGCGATGCGCACGACACCGGCGCAAGACACCATGGACAGTCCCGCATCCGTCTCCAGCCAGTCAGGCGCAGGGCGCGCCGCTCGCCTTCGGATCGCCCTGATCGCCGCCCTGTGGCCGCTGCTGGCGGCGCCGGCGTCGGCGCAGGACGGCGGCGCCGACCTGGGCCGCCCGTTCGCCACCCGTCACGCGGTCTTCGAACCGATCGGTTTCGGCGACCTGCCCGGCTGGAACCAGGACACGCTGCACGAAGGCGCCGACGGCATGCGCCAGAGCTGTGCGGCCCTGCGCCGCAAGCAGGGCTGGAGCACGGCGTGCGCCGAGTTCGAGGCCGTGGACGCCGGCAGCGACACCGCACTGCGCGGCTTTTTCCAGCGCCACTTCCACGCCTATCGCATCCTGTCGCCGGCGCGCCGAGCCGACGGCCTGCTCACCGGCTATTTCGAACCACTGCTGGAGGGCCGGCGCGATCGCGACGACGTCTTCCGCTATCCGGTCTACGGCCTGCCCGCCGATCTGCTGCTGTTCGACGCGAGCGCGCGTGCCGGAGGGACCCGGCAGTGGCTGCGCGTGCAGGGCAATCGCCTGCTCCCCGCCTCCGCCGGCGGCGCCAGCGCGCGCGAATACACGCTCGCGCTCGACGACATCACGCCGGGCATCCGCGACAAGCGCCTGCGCGTGCGCATCGACGGCGACCACGTGCGTCCCTACTGGTCGCGCCAGGACATCGAGCTCCGGGCGCTCGACGCGCCGGTACTGGCCTGGGTGAGCGCGCCGGACCGGCTGTATTCGATGCAGGTGCAGGGCTCGGGCAAGATCCGCCTCGAGGACGGCAGCCTGATCCGCGTTTCCTACGCCGAACAGAACGGCCACCCGTTCCTGCCCAACATCACCCGCGGCAGCGACGCGCGCATGGTGCTGCGCGCGATCAAGACCCGCGGCCTGAGCGCCGGCGGCAGCAGCGACGTGCGGTCCGATCCGGCCATTTCCGCGTCCGTCAACGATGAAGTGTCGCGGCTGATCGCGCTGTTCCAGGGCAAGGGCGGCAGCACGCCACCCCCATCGCCCGCTTCGCGCCCCGCGCCAACCCCGTCATCGCCGCCCAAGGCTGCTGCCGCGACGGGGATCTCCGGCAACGATGCGGAAGTCGCGGCGATCATCGCCGCGCTGATGGGCGGGGGCAGCGCGTCGGTGCCGGCGCCCAACCCGGCTCCGGAACCGGCGCCCGCTTCGGCGACGCCCCCCACTGCTGCCGCGACCTCCACACCGCCATCGCCCGCCGGACAAGCCTTTGCCGGTAGCGGCGGCGTTCCCGCCGCGCTGACCAATATTCCGGATCCGAGCTACGTCTTCTTCCGCAGCAGTGGGGACGGCCCGCAGGGCCCGGTCGGCGCGTTGGGCGTGCCCTTGACCGCAGGGCGCTCGCTGGCCGTGGATCCGCGCTCCACCCCGCTCGGCTCGCCGGTCTTCATCTCCACCACGGACCCGGCCGGCAACGGTCCCATGCGGCGGCTGATGTTCGCCCAGGACACCGGCGGCGCCATCCGCGGCAGCGTCCGCGGCGACCTGTTCTGGGGTTTCGGCGATACCGCCGGACGGCTGGCGCTGGCAACCAACGAGGTCGCGCAGATGTGGTTGCTGCTGCCGAAGACACAAGTTGTCACCGCCGCGCAGGGAACCGGTGGTCCCGCGCTGCGCTCCCTGCGCTCCCGCGCATCGCTGCCCGACTGCGTCATCGCCGATCCCGACCTCTGCGTCGAGGACTGACACCGCTGACAATTCCTGAGGTAACGCAGCAGCCTCGGCGGCGTCATGAATGCGGCGAGCCATGGCTCCAACCCTCGGCCTCCGCCAGACTGCCGCTGTGGACATGCGCGCCGACGTGGCTGAGCCGCATCCAGGGACACAGCCAGATGCGTCCGCCGGCCTTGCGGATGCGCTGGCAGAACGCGTAGTCCTCGGAAAGATAGCACCCGGTGTCCGGATCGAATCCGCACTCGAAGTACAGCATCATCGGTTGCGCCGCCGCCGCCGTTCCGTTCCCGCCCGGGCCGGGACGCAGGCGGTACTCGGGGTAATGCCGGTCGAACAGCGCGAAGGTGTCGCGCCGGATCATCATGAAGCCGGTGCCGGCCTCGCGCACTTCCAGCGGACGATCTGCCGGCACCTCGTGTCGTTCACCGCCGTCGAGCGGATTGAATGCGAACGTCAGGCCCGTCTCCTGCAGCACTTCCGGCGACGCGTCCGGCCGTGCCCGCGCATGCGCGAGAACCTGCTGCCAGGCGATGTCCTTCTTCGGGTAGGCGGCGGCGATCACGTCGTAGGCCGAGTCCTCGCCCGCCAGCGCCAGCAGGGAGATGACGTCGCCGGGGTCGAAGCCGATGTCGTCGTCGATGAACATGAGATGGGTGCTGTCCGAACGCAGGAATTCGTCGACCATCCGCGCACGGGCGCGAGTGATCAGCGCGTCGTTCATCAGGAAACAGGTCTGCAGCGCCACGTCGTTCTCTGCGCACCAGCGGCTCAGCTCGCACATGGCCATGACGTAGTGGCCGCTGGCCTGGCCGCCGTACATGGGGGTGGCGACGAACAGCCGGCGCCGGCGCAGGACGTCGGCGGCGATGTCGATGTGCACTGTGCCGACTCCCGATGTGCGGCCGCGGCTCAGAAGTCGCCGCAGCCGTTCCTGCGTTCGCTCGACACGCAGCTGGTCAGGTTCGGGCGCGAACGCACCCGCGCCCACTCCCGTCCGAGCTGGTCGCCCTCCTGGTCCTGGCGCGTGCCGTCGAGCGGGCCGGTCACCGGGCACATCGGCAGCATGCCGATGTTGCGGTCGTAGACGTAGCTGTCCGTCGGCAGCCGGATCAGGTCGACGCTGGTCGGCGTCACCGGCGTGAAATCGACGCGCAACGCGGTGAGGTTGGCCGCGGCCTGCACGAACGCGTAGTTGCCCGCGTCCAGCCCGACGCCGGTGATCGCGTACTGCCCGGGGGGCGATCCGGGATCGGCGCCCGTCACGAATGCCAGGGTGCCGATGGTGGCGTCCGCCAGCGTGTCGCCGTTGCGGAAGCCGGTCACCGTGCCGGTGAGCACGCCATTGGGCTGACCGAAGAAGCGCGTGAACGGGTCGGCCACGTAGGTGAGCGTCGCTCTCAGGATCTCGAACGCGGTGGCGTTGGCGGGATCGGACACGAAGCTGTAGTTCAGCGAGGCGACGCCCGTGGGATCGATGGCATAGGTGCCCGCGTCCGAGCCCTGCGCGGCGTCGGTGGTCCACACCAGCGTGCCGATCAGGTCGGCGATACCCTGGTCGTTGCGGAAGCCGCTGACCGAACCGGTCAGCACGCCGTTGGGATCACCGTAGACGCGGCTGTAAGGATCCGCGGTGAACAGCAGCGGCGCCGGAGTGATCGCCAGCACGCCCGGATCGAGCGGGATCGCGTAGCCGACCGGCGAGCTGAAGCTGCCGCCGATCGCGTACTCGCCGACATCGCTGAGGACGGTGGCGGACGTGTCCGGCGCGCCGGCGATCGCAATGCCTGCCTGGTCGCCCAGGATCAGGCCGGAAACGTCGAACGCGAAGGCGGGATTGTTCAGTCCGTACTCGCGCGCGGCATCGCCGATGACGATCGTCGCCGTCGGCTGCTGCCGGTAGATGAAATGGTTGTCGGCCGTCGGCACAGCGACGCCGCAGGGGCCACCGAAACTGCAGTTGTAGAGATTCGGCAGCGAACCGGAACCGGCCAGCCCGCCGCGCTGCTCGCCGGTCCAGGTGTCAGCCCACACGCGCCAGCGGTCGCTCGCCGTAATGGTCGCACCGGCGATGTTCTGCAACCGGCCGGCGGTCACCAGGTCGATGACGTTGCCGCTGACGTCCGCGCCCAGCGTGAGGTCGCCAGCGTTGTTGCGGACGAACACCGCCTCACCGCTGTCGATGCCGGATTCGGCGAGTCCGGTGGCGGCCGACCCGACCGCATCGAACCCCCACGCCGTCACATCGCCAATGGCCAGCGCGTTGACGTCGACATAGCCGAAGTCGCCCGCCGCGCCGCCGGCCAGGGTATTGCCCGACACATCGTTCTGCCCCGCGGTCAGGTCGACGCCGCCGCCGGTCGAGCGCGCCAGCAGGCTTTGCGCGGTGATGCCCGCCGCCGCCGTCTGCACGATGTTGCCGCCGCTGACCAGCGCGAGCGTCCCGCTGCCCAGGTTCACCGCCGCGTTCAGCGCGATGCCGCCGGCACCGCCGGCGTTCTGCAGGGTCACGTTGCCGGTGCGCGCCAGCGCCTCGGCGATGGAGATCGCGCCGGCATGCCCGGCATGGCCGATCACCAGGTCTGGTGTGGCGATATTTGCCAGCGATGCCATCGACACGAACTCGCCCGTCCCGCCGCCGATCTGCAGCGCCGCGGTGTTGCGGTCGGTCGCAGCACCCGTCGCGTTCACTTCACCTGCGCGCAGATCGACAACCCCGCTCGTGCCGGCGCTGCCGTTGACGAGCAGCGCGGTGGTGCTGCCGTCGTTGCCCGCGCGCAGGACGATGTTGCCGGCCCCGGCGTCGACGCTCGCCGCGACAGGCGCGTTGGGGCCCACGCCGGACACGAAGACGCCCGCACCCGAGCCCTCCGACGATCCGCTGAGCAGGATATCGCCGCCAGCGCTGGCGACGACCGTGCCCGCCCCCAGGAGAAGCCCCTCGTTGAGGATCGGATTGCCGCTGTCGTCCGTTCCGTCTTCTCCGCCGCGCCCGCTCAGCACGATGTCGCCGCCATCGCTCAGGATGCCGTGCCCGAATGCGAAGACGCCGCTGCCGTCGCCGACGGCGCCGTCTTCCATGCCGCCGATCCCGACCACGCCGACGGCGCCACTGCCGCTGGACAGCACGCCGCCGCCCGACAGCGCCACGCCGGTGCCGGCGTTGTCCAGCACCGCACCGAAGATGTCGATATCGCCGTCCGTGGAAAGGATCTCGCCACCGGTGACGGACACGCCCGCCGCATCGCCGCCGAACGTTCCCGCGGTGCGGCCAATAATCGCGATATCGCCGGTCGAGCCGCGGAGGTTGCTGCCGCTCAGCAGCACGCCGATGTCGATCCCGCTTTCGCCGCGGCTGTTGCCTTCGATCGTGACCGCGCCGCCGGCATTGGCGGCGTCCTGCGCGATGCGGGTATCCAGCGTACTGCCGGCGATCGACACGCCGGTACCGCCGCTGTCCAGCGCCTGCAGCGTCAGCGTGCCGCCCTCGGTGTTGATCGTGGCGCCGCTGATGGCGACGCCGGTGTCCTGGGTGATCAGGCTGGTGGCGCTCATGTCGCCGCCGCCGCTGTCGAGCGTGGTGTCTTCGACTTCGATGCCATAGGTTGTGCTGTTGCGGCTGATCAGGTCGATCGCACCGCCGTTGGTCTGCACCGTGCCCTGATACAACCCGACGCTGGACAGCGCGTCGATGCTCAGGTCAAGCGGACCGGCGCTGCTCAGGATGCTCCACGGACCGTTCGGATCGCCGTCCGCGCCGATGCCGGCGAGCACTTGGCCGCCGGCGGCGGTCAGCGACAGCGCAACCGGTTGCGTGCCGGTATTGGCGATGGCCACGCCCGGCGCAACGTTGATCTGCGCCGTGCCGGTGGCGGGCGCCGGCACGGTGATGTCGACATTCGTGCCAGCGCGGAGCGCGCCGCCGATCGAATCGTCGGACACCAGGCTGACACCGCCAGGCGGGCCGAATTCGCTCGCTCCGGCGACGATGGCCAGTCCGCGGCCGGATTGAATCTCCCATGCCCCTGCGCCGCCGGGGCCTCCGGCGGCCACCTCGATCCCGCGCAGATCGAGGATGTCCGCGGACGCGGTGCGGACCAGGCCACCGGGGCCGGAGCCACCGGCCTGCGCGCTGAGCAGCGTCCCCGACGAGACTTGCAGCACGGTCCCCGCATCGATCTCGATCGTGCCGCCGCTGCCGGCGGCGAGGGCATCGCTGCGGATCTCGACGGCGGTCGTGACATCGTCTCCGCTGTCACCCGTCACAGACGTGCTGCCGGCGCTGGCGATGGTAATGGTGCCGCCGCCGGAATGACCCGAGGCGTCGATGCTGATGCAGCTGCTTCCCTCAACGTCACAGCCCGTACCGTCGTCGTCGCTGAGCGCCAACCCGAAGATGGCCACATCTTGACCCTCGATCTCGATCGTGCCGCCCTGCTGTCCGGTCGCCGTGCCGGTGGCGTCAAGCGTGCCGCCGACGTCGACGACGCCGTTGGGACCGCTGAGCACGATGCGGCCCTCGCGGTTCTCGAGCGTGCGCGCGCGGATCTGGCCCTGGTTGAGGATGATGAATTCACCGGATGTGTGCGTATTGTTGGATACCAGCCGCACCTGGCCGCCGTCCGCCTTGATCACGCCCGTACCGGTATTGCCGACCGTGGCGAAGACCGCGTCGGGGTCGCCGTTCAGCACGACCTGGGTCAGGCCGTCGCCGAAGAAGTCGAGCGTGACCTGCCGGCCCTGCGCCATGATCACCGAGCCCAGTTCGGCGGTGAGCGCGCCGCCGTTGGTGATGTCCTGGTTGCCGAGCAGTGCCAGCGTGCCGCCCGGCGCCGCCGTCAGCGACGCCGCGGGCGTGGTCTGCCCGGTGGTCGGATCGGTTTCCGGACCGGCCACCGTGATGTCGCCGAAGGGGGATTCGTCGGCCTGACCAAAGCCGAAGCTGCCGCTGATCACGCCCGCATTGAAGTCCACGTCGCTGATCGACAGCGTGGAGGCGACCAGACCGCCGACGTTGACCTGCGCACCGGCGCCGAACAGCACGCCGCTGGGATTGACGATGAAGACGCGGCCGTTGTCCGCGTTGAGCGCGCCCCGGATCTCGGATTGGGCGATGCCGTCGACGTTGCCGATCACCCGGTTGAGCGTCACTCCGCCGGCCACGGCATGATTGAAGGTCATCGTCGCCTCGCTGCCGATCGAGAAGCTCTCCCAGTTGATGATGGCACCGGACCCCGGCTGGGCGATGGTCATCGTGTTGCCGGTGGTCTGGATATCGCCGATGGTGATGCCGGACAAGCCACTGGGATCTGTCGGCAGCGTGTTGGGCGCCACTTGCGTATACGCAAGCGGCGGCGCCAGCGCGATGGCGAGTGCAAGGGGCAGTGGATGGCGGGCCAGCCGTCTGCGGCTGCGGCGGTAGGATTCGGATCTGGTATGCGGGCGCATGAGGATCTCCGCTCAGAAGCTTTTCTGGAACTGCACGTACAGCCGCGGATCGCGTGGATCGGCGAGCGCCGCACGGGTGTCGCGCCAGGCGAGCGTCGCGTTGAGGCCGTAGTCGCCGGGTTTGGCCCAGCTCAGGCCGAGACCGTAGCCGCGCAGGCTGACGCCGTTGCTGCCGGGATCGAGGGGATGGCGGTCGTGGTCGAAGGCGCCGTGCGCGGCGTCGTAGAACACGTAGGGCGTGAGGCGCTCAGTGGCCGCGTAGCGCAACTCGAGGTTGGCGATATAACCTTCATCCACCAGCGCCTCGTTGGTGGAATAGGCGCGGACCGCGCGCGGTCCGCCCAGCGAGAGCTGTTCGGAAGGATCGAGATTCCTGTTCGTGCGCTGCGCGCCCGCGCCGAGGAACAGGCTCAGCTTCGGGGCGAGGTACTGCAGCCGCGTGGCCTGCACGACGAGCTTGGTGAAATGGCCCTCGGTCCTGCGGCCCAGCGGCGACTGGTCGAAGAACTCGCTGAGCGGGTCGCGGATGTCCAGCTCGCCGCGGTACAGCACGCCGTTGACGCTGCTGTAGCCGCCGCCGAACAGCTGATCGCGGTGCTCGAACGCCCAACCCAGGCTGGCGCCGCGCACCCGCTTCTCGGCTTCGAAGCCGAGCGCCTCGAATTCGTCGGTGAGGTCCTTGCGGTCGAGCGCGCCGCGCAGGAACAGGTTGGTGGCACGCTGGCGGATCAGGGGATAGGTCGCCGAGACGTCGACGATGTCGGCGGCGCCGGTCGCCTCCAGCGCCCTGAAGTCGCCGCCCAGTTCGTATTGCACGCGCGCGATGCCGGCGCCGACGCGCAGGCCGTCATGGCCGACCGGCGTCTCATAGGCCAGACGCCCGAACGCGGTGTTGATCCCCTCGGCGACCAGCAGGCGCAGGTCCAGGTTGTCGCCGCGCCCGGCGGGACTGGCCCAGCGCAGGGTGCCGCCGACGCGGATCCGTCCGGACTCGGGCGTGCCGTGGTTGTCGGCCTCCAGCGCGACCGCCAGCCGCTCGCCCCTGGCCACGCGCACGGCCAGGTCGGTGCTGCCGGCGGCCGCACCGGGTTGGATCACGGACTGCGGGCGGATGCCCGGCAGGTCGGACAGCAGCAGCATCACGCGCTCGTAGCGCGGGCCGTTGAGCGCCTGGCCCGGCTGCAGCGGCGCCAGCATTTTCTGCACGCGCTCGGCGGAGATCGGCGCGTCTTCGGCGATATCGATGTCGACGTTGCCGAGCGTACCCTCGACCACGCTGATGCTGACGCGCCCGCCCTGCACTTCCTGCACCGGCACCATCGCCTGCGCCAGGAAATAGCCGCGCTCGCGGTACAGCGCCGTCACGCGCCGGGCGATCTCCTCCAGGTCCGGCAGGGTCACGTCGCGGCCGATCCTGTCGGCCGCCAGCGCCTGCAGTTCGGCGTCGGCAATGCCGGTGTTGCCGACGAACTCCACTGCGACGAGCCGGAAGCCCGCCTGCGGCGCGGGCTGCATTTCCGGCTCGGGCAACGTTTGCGGCAGCGTCTGCGGCGTGGTTTCGGTTTCGGCCCGTACATCGCAACCGAGAGCGATCAGTACGGCGCAGGTCAGCAGGCGCACGCGCCGCACCGGCCTCGGAGGATGCACCCGCGTCATCTCACTGCTCCACCGTCAGACGCCAGTTGCCGATCAGGTTGAACGAGGCCCAGTAGAACGGGTGCGCAGTGTCGGGATCGCTCAGCACGGCCAGTTGCCCCGCCTGCATGGCCCGCTGCAGGTCGGCGCCACCGCGCAGGTCGCGGTACAGGGTCGTCATCAGCCGTTCGGTGTCGCGATCGGGCACCGGCCACAGCGAGGCGACCAGCGCCGAGGTGCCGGCCGACAGGAACGAGCGGGTGAAGCCCAGCACTTCGTCGCCGTCGGCAACGCGGCCCAGGCCTGTCTCGCACGCCGACAGCGTCACCAGCGAGACGTCGCCCAAATCCAAGTCCAGCACCTCGCGCGCTTCCAGGAAGTTCTGCCTGCCGTCCTCGTCGGCGAGCAGGATCTGCGAATGCAGCGGATCGACGACGTCGGCGCGCGCATGCGCGGCGACATGGACGATCCGTGACTTCGGTGCGTCGGCGACGAAACGCGTCTCGGTCGCGTCGGCCTGAAAATAGACCTGGGAACCGGGAAACAGCGCCGCCAGGGTCTCGACCTCGCGCTCCGAACCCGGGAGCGGATCGGCGACCGTGGGGCTGACCAGCGGATTGCCGAATGCGAGCAGCCGCGGCGCCGTGCGCGGCGCGCGCTCGGCCAGGCGCGCGGCGATGCTGACCGAGGGCGCGGTCGTGATCGGATGCCGCTCGATCAGGTAACGCCCGTCCACGCGCAGCGCCTGGAACGGCAGGTAGTGCAGCGGACCGTGCGGGACCACGATCAAGCGCTGTCCTTCCTGCAGCCCGAACGGCGCGATCAGCAGCGCCGCGATGCTGTCGCCGGCGCTCACCGCCGCCGGGTGCAGGCCGATGATCGCTCCGCGATAGGCATCGACCAGGCGCTCCAAGTCGGCGCGCGGCAGCGCGATCCTGTGTTCGCTGACGCCCCCGGGCGAGATCACCCAGGCCAGCAGGACATCCTCCAGCGAGTGGTAGGCGATCACCCGCTCGTCGGGGCGCAGCTGGCGGCGCAGGGTCGCGACGTCGATCGCCGCGGCGGTGGCGTCCTCGGGCGTACGGCCGCGGTCGGCGACCGCATCCAGCAGCGCGCGGGCGCGGCTGCGTTCGCTGACGTCGAAGGCGCGTTCGGCATCGCCGGTCTCCGAATACAGCCGGATGGCGCGGTCGAATACGGCCTGCAGATCGGAGAACAGACCCATCCGAAACTCTTCGCTGCGAAAGCGCGCGCGCACGCGATCGAACGCAGCCAGCGCACGCTCCAGCGACTGCGCCGCCGCCTGCGGCCGCCCGAGCGCCTGTTCGCTCTTGGACATGCCGTCCAGCGCCCACAGCGTGTAGAAACCCTCGTCGTCCGCGACCTGCTTGCCGACCAGGCCCTGGAACAGCGTCAGCGCCTCGGCCGGGTTGTTCTCGGCCAGCAGCAGCCGGCCGCGGGTGCGATCGAGTTCGGCGCGTTGCACGGCGTCGTCGGGGACGGCGATCGCGTCGAGCTCGCTGCGTGCACCCGCCACGTCGCCGGCGAGGATCCGTGCGTTCACCAGCGAGGCCTGCACCAGCGGACGGTAGCGGTCCGAACTGCTCGTCAGCGCCGTCTCGTAGGCGGCGATCGCCTCCGGATAGCGCCCCCGGCGGGCGTGCACATCGCCGAGGACCTTGTATGCCGGCCCCTGCACCTGCTGCGGGTCGTCGGCGCGCTTGCCGAGGGCGAGATGGGCGAAGCCTTCCGCGCGATCGAGCTGGCCGGCATAGTCGAAGGCGATGGCCAGGTCGCGATAGACCTTGGCCAGCAGGTCCTCGTTGCCGGTCTGCAGGGCGACATGCAGCGCCTTGCTGGCCGCCTGCACGCTGCGCCGGAACTCGCCGCGCTCGGCCAGCGCCACCGCCTGGCTGCAGTACGCATAGCCGTCCAGCTTCACCGCCTCGGCTTGGTACAGGACGGCGCCGTCCGCGGCCAGCGACAGTGCGGTATCGGCGTCCTCCATGCGGGCGAGCGCGCCCATCACGGCGCGCAGGTCCGGATGGATCTCGTCGCCGGCGATCGGCGCGGCGGCATCCTGCGCATGCACGAGCGGCGTGGCGAGCGCCAGCAGCAACGCGCCCGCGAGGATCGGGACGAGGGTCGGTGCGATCGCCGCGCATATCGCGCTGCGACACCGGTACCGATGCGGACGCGCGTCTGGCATGCCTGGGCTCCATGGCGACAGGGGGACGTTGTCGCAGCCGTGCAGCCGTGACGAACGTTGCGAGTCTAGGAACCATCGCCGGCAGCGCCTATCCGCGAGAGGAGATAGTGCTTTCGGCTTAGCGCCGGGCCGGCCGTCGTGGGACCACGCCTTGTCGCAGGACGTTCACACCACCTGCGCCGCAATACGCCGTCAGGCCAGGTTTGCCGTCCGCGGCGCGTCGGATGCATGCGCTTTCGAAGGGCTGCGTGCCGGCACGGGAAGCAGACGGCCTTGCGCGCATTCGCCACGGCGGAATTCGACGAGACTGTCGGGCGTGGCACCTTCGACGTACAGCCTCCCCAATGGAGCCAGGAAGGCGTTGCGCCGTTCCGGAACCATCGCCGGCAGCGTCGTGAGCAGCGCGCACGGATCGTAGAAGCGGAATGACCGGTTACCCCCGCCGGGCCTGGGGATGCGCAGCCAGGCACGCAGATGCTCGCGCAGCGGCCAGCCGTCGCTGCCGGCCGGCGGACACAGCGCAATGCCGCCGTGCCGGTCCCAGCACGTTCGCAGCACAGCGGTGACCTGCGCCGCTTCGCGGTGCAGGCGCACGAGGTAGGGGGCGCATTCGGTCAGCACCGGATCCAGGCCTTCCGACAGCAGGCACCAGTACTCGGCACCGGCCAGACGCAACTGTCGCGGCAGGTCAGGTGTCCGGCAGCCGTCGAGCACGGCGTAGGCTTCGTCGGCGCCGGCGAACAGACACGCCTGCAGCAGTTCGCCGGCTGGCATCGCGTTCACTGTCGCCCACCCCTTCCGGAGGAAAGGCGGGCGGAAGCGTATCCGGTTCGTTTGTCTGACTGCCATGTCATCGCAAGCATTCCGTGGCGGCACCTCGGTCCTAGCTGCCTGGCCATGGCGGTGGCCGAGCCCGTGCCGGGCCCGCGCTATGGCATATCCAACGAGATCGCGCATCATGCCGGGATTCTCACAATCCTGAATCCGTCGGCCAACTGGCCTTCGGACAGGATCCCCCATCGACTTGGAACGGATATTCGCATCGCTACCGGACATCCCGGCCCCGCGCCGGCCACCTCCACTCGAAACCGGGACGCACGCGCACTGCCACGCGCTCAGGTGCGACCGGAAACCTCATCGCGGCCATTGCGACGGTTTTCAAAGCCGATCGACTGAAGCCGCACCGGAATCCGGCGCTTCAAACTGCGTTATCCGCGTTCATCCGTGTCTAGAATGCCTCACTCACGGTCGAGAAATCGCTCCAGGTCATGAGCACCGATGTCCAGCCTGTCCCGGCATCACGGCGTCCGCGCGAACTGTCGCTCGTCGCCAGGCTGAGTCTGCTCGCAATCCTGCCGGCAACCCTGATCGCGGTGCTGCTGGCGGTGCTGCTGAACCACAACCACCGCCGCGAAATCGAGCACGTCGCCTCGGCCACCGCCGAGGCGGTCGCCGGGAACCTCGCCGCCGCCGCCGCCATCGCCATGACCAACGACGATCGCGCGGCACTGGCGCAGATCGCCGAACCGCTGGCGGACAACGAGGACCTGGTGCGCGTACAGTTCCTGTCCCGCGACGGCGAGATCCTCGCCGAAGCGACCGGCCCGGCGGCGCAGTCGCAGCCGCGCTTCGTCGAGGTCGCGAGCCCGGTGACGGCGGCAACGCCGGACGCCGCGTCGCCCGGACAGGTGCGGGTCCAGTTCGGACTCGGCCGCATTGACGACATCCGGCGCAGGCAGACGCAGGCGACCGCACTGCTGCTGGCCGCCTGCCTGGCGGCGGCCGGCGTGGCCGGATGGCGCGCGGCCAGGCGCGTGAGCGCGCCGGTGCTGGAACTGGCCGATGCCGTGGATCGGCTGGGCCGCGGCGCGCGCGGCGTCAGCGTGCCTATCACCCGCGGCGGCGAGATCGGACATCTGCAGCACGGCTTCAACGCCGCCTCGGTGGCGCTGACCGAGGCCTGGGACGAACTGGAGGCCCGCATCGTCGCCGCTACCGACGAACTGGCGCGCAAGAACGCCAAACTGGAAGCGGCCAGCCATGCACGTGCGCGCTTCCTCGCCGCGGCCAGTCACGACCTGCGCCAGCCGCTGTACGCGCTGACGCTGTTCTCATCGGCATTGAAGGCGGGCGAAACCGATCCGGCGCGACTCACCCGCGCCAGCCACATCCAGGAGTGCGTGACCACGCTCGACGGCCTGTTTTCCGAGCTGCTCGACCTCTCGCGCCTGGAAAGCGGCACGATGCAGCCCTCACCCAGCGACTTCCCGCTAGACCCATTGCTCGAGGAGGTGAACCGCACGTTCCGCATGATCGCCGAGAAGCGCGAGCTGCGCCTGGTCCTGCGCAAGACCGACGCCTGGGTACACACCGACCGCACCATGCTGGCGCGCATCGTCAACAACCTGGTGAGCAACGCCCTGCGCTACACCGAACGAGGCGGCGTGCTGGTGGGTGCACGCGCCGCCGGCGCCGGGCACGTCCGCGTCGAGGTCTGGGACACCGGACCCGGCATCGCGGCCGAACACCAGGCGCGCGTGTTCGAGGAATTCTTCCAGGTAGAGACGGAGCGACCGGACCGCGAGCACCGGGAGCACGGCATGGGGCTCGGCCTGGCGACGGCACATCGCCTCGCACACCTGCTCGGCAGCGAACTCGAGTTGCGCTCTCGACTGCGGCTGGGCAGCGTGTTCAGCGTGACCGTCTCGCGTGCGCACGCGGAAGCGCGCGCGCGCGCGGGCGATGTGCCGACCGAAGCGCCGCTGGACGCGAGCGGACTGCGCGTGCTGGTGATCGACGACGAGCCGGCGATCCTGGAAGGGATGCGGGTGCTGATGCACAGCTGGGATTGCGACATGCGTGCGGCCGAGGACGCCGAACAGGCGCTGGCCGCGGTGCGCGACTGGGGACCGCCCGACATCGTGCTGTCCGACCTCAAACTCGCCCGCGGCCGCACCGGACTGGATGCGCTGCGCAGGCTCGAGGCGCACTACGGCGTGGCCGAGGGAGCGTCGCCGCCGTTCGCACGCCTGCTAATCACCGGCGAGACCAAGGGCGAACGTCTGCAAGAGGCAAACGCTGCGCGCATCCCGGTGCTGCACAAGCCGGTACCGCCGGAGCGGCTGCGCGAGGCGATGATCGCGGCGATCCTCACCCTAGGCGGCGCACGCGCGGCCTGATCGTCCGTCCATCCCCTCCCTCGCAGGGCGATGTGGTGCGGTCATCGGCGATCAGTTCACCTGGTAAACCTGGGTGCTCAGCTGCAGTACCGCGTCGAACTGCACCTTCTCGCGGTCCGGCCCCAGCTCCATCAAGGCATCGACCCGGAAGCGCAGTGCGCGCTCGGTCGGCCGCGGCGGCTCCAGGGCCACCCGCACCCGCGACAACCGCGCCTCGTGCAGCGCGATCGCCTGCTCCAGCGAGCGGCGGATGCGATCGCGGTCGTGCGGATTGAGCAGGCTGTAGGAGGAGAAATCCAGGATGCCGTAGGTCAGCGAGGACTTGCGGCATTCCTCGAAAGCATCCGGAATCATGCGCGCACCCTCGGAGCGGGTGTTCAGCAGGTTCTCCAAATCCCGCGAGATGAGCTTGCGCACTTCGCCGATCGAGATCGACCGACCGGAATCCTCCGGGATCGGCGCATCCGTCAAGCGATCGATCAAACCCCGCACGTCAGGATCCCATCAGGACTGGACGCGGCGAAATCCCGGAAACCCGGCCGCCGGAGTCGCGGTGGTTGCGCAGCGCGAGGTCGTAGCCACCGCCATCGGCTGCCTGATGGTTCGCTCGTCCGGCCCTGCGACCGGTAGCCTTTCATCCATCCGCGCCAGCGTGTTCTTTCCGGCGCGCCCGTCCCACTGGCCGTACTCCTTCGCAAACGCGTGCTTCTGGAAAGCGAGCACCGTCGCGTGGGTCTCCGGTCCGAAGATGCCGTCGGGTTCGCCGGCAGGATGCGCAAGGAAGGACTTCGGCATCGGGTAGCCCAGTTCGACCAATGCGCGCTGGATGCGACCGACCGCGTCCGGATCGTCGTGTGGCGGGCCCTTCTTTACCGAAGGGCCGCCCGCTGCGGCCTGGTCGAGCCGCGCCGATCCTGCCAGGGTGGCTGATTTCAGCGCCATGCCGCTTTCTCCGTAGTGCTGCCGCCGTTCATTGAATCAGACCTGCAGTTCTGAGGCTTTCCCGCAGCCGCATGCCGGTGGTGCGCGCGCCGATGACCGCCGTCTTCCACTTGGCCTGTTCGGCCTTGAATCCGGTGGGGTCGTGCTTGGTCTTGTGGTCGTAGGCGTCCTGCAGCGCCTGGGCCCTGGCTTCGCTGTTGCGCTCCATGGCCTGCGTGATGTCGTCGATGCCGTCTGCGGACGAGTCGTACTCCTTGGCCGCGATCGCGGCGAAATCCCTGGCGTAGTCGCGCGCAGACAGCGCACCGATCAAGTAGTGGATCTGCTCGTGACCGAGCAATGCGTCGCGCCTTGCCTCCGACCAGTCGTCGAAGACGAAGCTGGCCACCCACATCTCCGGCTCGTCGAGCCGGACGGTCGTGGTCGGCTCCTGGGCCAGTTTGTAGACCGTCGGCTTGCTGCCCTTGACCGCCTTGACCTTCAGGTTGGTCGGGGTCGCCGTCCAGCCGACGGCGGTCTGGGCGGCGATCACGATCTGGCCCGCGGACGGAGCGGCCATCTTCTTGCGCTTGAAGTCGTCCCACCTCAAGACGCGATTCAAGGCATTGGCGGGTGCCAAGCGCATGCGTCGATACTCCCGTTCGATCCGCGGAGCAGGAGCGCGCCGGCCGTGCGGCACGTCCCGCCCGGAACCCGACCCGAAATCAGCTCGCCTTGTTGAGTGCCCGGTCGTAGCCGGCGGGTATTGCGCCTTCCAGGCTGCCATCCTCCTTCTGCGGCTTGTACTCGTACTTGATCCTGGTGAAGTTCAGCGTGAACGAGTCCATCGGGATCGAACTGGCGCCACCGGTGCCGCCGGTCTGGTAGCTGCTCACCATGAAATCCTCCACGGTGATGGTCATGTACTCGACTTGCCCGCCCTTGCCGCCGGCCTTGCGGCAGTGAAGCACCGCCTTCTTGACGTGATCGCCGGCGAAAGAGGCCTTCATCAGCAGCGGCGTGGACTTGTCGGCCTGCTTGTTGAATTGCAGGTCAGAGACCTCCGCCTTGCCGGTGCCGCCGCCACCGCCGCGACCGGTACCGCCCATGTTGGTCGTAGTGAAGCCCCAGCTGTCGATCTCGATGCAGTCCTTGAACTTCTCGTCGAGGGACTCACCCTTGATTCCGTCGATTTCCAGCAAGTAATCGGATGCCACGGTCGTGTCTCCTTAGGATTTCAGTGCCCGCACATCGACGCGCGGGCTTCTGCGAGGGATTCGCATGGACAACTCAACGCGCCGACTTCGGCAGCTCGGCGACCAGTCTCAGGGAAACGCTCAGCTCGTCGAGCTGATAGTGCGGGCGCAGGAAAGCCACGGACTTGTATGCGCCCGGCTTGCCCGGAATCTCGGCGACCTCGATGCGCGCCTCGCGCAGCGGGCGCTGCGCCTTGGCCTCCTGCGAGGCATTGTCGTCGAGCAACACGTACTGCGAGATCCAGTTGCCGAGGAACAGTTCGACGCTGGACCTGGAGGCGAAGCTGCCGAGCTTGTCGCGCATCATCGCCTTGAGGTAATGCGCGACGCGGCTGACGGCGAAGATGTACTGCAGCTGCGCCGAAAGCCGCGCGTTCGCGTTGGCGGCGTCGGTGTTGTATTCCTTCGGCTTCTGCACCGACTGGGTGGAGAAGAACGCCGCGTAGTCGGTGTTCTTGCAGTGCACCAGCGGGACCAGTCCGAGGTCGGCCAGTTCCTTTTCGCGCCGGTCGGTGATGGCGATCTCGGTCGGGCACTTGAGCGCGACCTCGCCGTCGTCGGTGCCGAAGGTATGCGTCGGCAGGCCTTCGACCAGGCCGCCGCCCTCGACGCCGCGGATCGCGGCGGTCCAGCCGTACTTGGCGAAGGCGTCGGTGATCTTGCTGCCGAGCGCGTAGGCGGCGTTCATCCACAGGTAGCGCTCGTGCTCCTTGCCGGTGACCGTCTCCATGTAGTTGAACGCCTCCACCGGCGCGGTCTCCGGCCCGTAAGGCAGGCGGCCGAGCACGTGCGGCATCGTCAGGCCCACGTAGCGCGAGTCCTCGGACGCGCGGAAGCTCTTCCACTTGGCGTACTCGACGGTGTCGAAGATCTTGGCCAGGTCGCGCGGACCGGACAGCTCGGTGAAGCTCTCGAAACCCAGCAGTTCCGGCGACGCCGCCGACAGGAACGGCGCGTGCGCCGCGGCGGCGACGTGCGAGATCTCCTCGACCAGGTACATGTCCTCCGGGAGGCGGCCGAACTCGTAGTCGCCGATCAGGGTGGCGAACGGGGCGCCGCCGAAGGTGCCGTATTCTTCCTCGTAGATCTTCTTGAACAGCGTCGACTGGTCGAAGTCGGAGGCGTTCTTGAAGTCCCTGACCAGTTCCTTCTTGGCGCAGTTGAACACCTTGATCTTGAGCGTGGTACTGGTCTCGCTGTTGTCGACCATGTACTTCAGGCCGCGCCAGCTGCCCTCCATGCGCTGGAAGTCGGGCAGGTGCATGATCGCGGAGAGCTGGTCGGACAGCAGCCGGTCGAGTTCCGCGATGCGCGCGTCGAGCGCGGTGATCGCGTCCTTGGACACCACCAGGGCGCCCTCGGTGACCTGGTTGACCAGTTCCGCGATCAGGTCGCGGGCGCGCGTGCGCTCCGAGTCCGTCTTGGCGATCTTGGTCTGGGTCAGGATCTGTTCGAGCAGTCCGCCTTCGGCGGCTTCTGCGGTGGCGACTGGCGCCGCCTGGGTCTCGGTCTTGGCCATGATGGACTCGCTTGCTTCGCGGACGGGACGGCGGCCCTCGCCGGGCCGCCGCGGATTACTCCGGCTTCGGGCCGACTTCCTTGCTGAGCTGGGTGATCTTGTCGGTGTTCTGCAGGACCTCGTTCAGCAGATCCTCGAACTTGTCGTTTCCGGCGGCCTTGTTGCGCAGGTCGGCGAGCTTCTGGCGCGCTTCGAGCAACTTGCGCAGCGGCTCGACCTGCTTGACCACCCGCTCCGGCTCGAAGTCGGCCAGGCTGCCGAAGGTGATGTCGACGGCGAGCTTGGAACCGTCGTTCGCGAGCTTGTTGTCCACCTGCCCCGCCACGCGCGGCTTCATGCCCTTGAGCACGTCGTCGAAGTTGTCCTTGTCGATGTTGACGAACTTGCGGTCCTTCAGCTTCGGCAGCGGCTCGTCGCTCTTGCCGGTGAAGTCGCCGAGCACGCCGGCGACGAAGGGCAGCTCCTTCTTCTCGATGGCGTCGCCCACCTCGACGTCGTAGGTGAGCTGCACGCGCGGGGCGCGGACGCGATCGAGCTTGTGCTGGGTGCTTTCCTTCTTGGCCATGACGTCTTCTCGCTATGCATGCGGTGGATCGTGATGAGGACGATCGCGGCGCACGGGACGGCGATCGGCGTACGCGGAAGTCTAGGAAAGCGTCGTCGCCGCCGAAATCCGCCGGACGGCCGATCGAAGGCATATGCCGTTCGGCCGGCGCGGCCGGCCTAGAAACGAGTGAAGAGGAGTGAGAAACGAGTAAGAGCGCCTGAATCCGGATGGCGCCTCGCCTCTCTCTCGTTTCTCACTCCTATTCACTCGTTCCTCGCTCTTAGCCCGACGCGCGCGCGGATCGCCGCCAGCACGCTTTCGTCGCGCACCACGTCGGCGAGGAAGTCCGCGAGCGGCATGTCCGCCCAGTACACCGCCTGCTCCAGCAGCGACGACACCGGGCTGTGCGGCTCGGTACGCTTGAAGTAGTCCGCGATCTCGCCCAGCGCGCGCAGCGCTGCCTGCTTCGACGCCTTGCCGTCGCCGCCCAGGCTCAGCGCCACCGCGCCGCCGCCGGCAACGATCTCGCCGGCGCCCGCTTCCGGCGCCTCGACCTCCTCTCCGGTGGCCGCCGGATCCAGCAAGCCCCTGGCCTTGGCTGCACGCTGCAGCACCTGCTGGATCCGTTTGAGCGTCTCCTCGATCTCGGCCAGGCTCGGCGACGCGCGTCCGAACTTCGCGTCCGCGACGACCTTCAGGTGCACGAATGCGGTCTGCGCCGCCGCCGCCGCGACGACCCGCCCGCGCAGTTCGTCGTCGGCGACCGCCTGCAGGCAGGCATCGAAGGCCTCGCCGGTCATCTTGCCTTCGTCCAGCGCGGCCTGGTAGGCCTCCGCGTTCTGCCGTGCCAGGTTGTCGACCTCGCGCGAGGCCTGCCAGTCGATCAGCGCGACCGGTGCCGCGACATCGGTGTTGAGCGGCATCTGCCGCAGCGCACCGGCGATGTTGCCGTTGAGCCAGGCCAGCCTGCCCGCACGCTCCTCCAGGTCCTCGCCTTCCGCATTGGGATGCAGGCCGTCCCAGTACCGCTCGATCAGGCCGGCGATCACCGCGAACCCGTCGCGCGTACCGTCCAGCCCATGGCGGGCGATCAGCGCCTCCGCCAACCAGCCCGCGGCCTGCAGGTCCTTGCTGACGCCGGTCAGCACCTGGGTCGACAGTTCCAGGGCGAGCCGCCAGTCGGCCACCTTGAGCTCGGTCTGCCATTCGCCTTGCGAGAGCGTGGCGTCATCGGCGCGGCGCGCCTCGCGGATACGGTCGAACAGGTCAGAGAAACTCGCATCCTCGCCGCACGGGGAATCGTCGCTGATCGGGGCGAGCAGTGCATTGACGTCGATGGCCATGGCAGGACTCCGTTGCGTTGGATCGGGCCGATACCGGTCCGATCGCGGTGTATCAATCGAGAATGGATTCAGGCACCGCCAGCGGCGCGGCACCCCGCGCCGCCAGGAAGCGTTTCATCTCCTCGCTTGGCTCGATGCGCAGATGCACGCGGGCCTGGCGGAAACCCGCCGCCTGCAGGCGCGGATGCAGCTCTTCCCATTGCGAGGGGCTGTAGGAATCGCGGAAGTCGCTGATGCTGAACACGTGCGCGCCGGGCCCGAACTCGTCGAACAGGCGCACGAAACCGTCGGCGCCGCGATACAGGAGGGTCAGACGGAAACCGGCTTCGGTCGCCGGCGCGTCGTCTGCGGCGACCGGCGCCTGGCTTGCGGCCGAAGCGTCCTCCGCTACCGCCGCTTCCGGCTCGGCGTCCACCTGCCCCGCAAGCCGATCGGCGGCGGCAGGCGGCAGGCTGATGCGGATACGGGCCTCGGAGCATGCGGTCGGCGACCAGCGGACCTGCGCCTGCGCATCGGTCAGCGATTCGCCCTTGCTGGTGATGCTGAAACTCTCCCCGGCACAGATCACTTCGAACGTCGTGCCCTGCGGCCCCTCCAGCAGCGTGCCCAGATGCGAAGGCGCGTCCAGGGTGAAGATGCCGGCCGGAAACGGCGCATCGCTCGCAGGCGCGGCGCGGCCGCCGGAAAGCAGCGCGCGGTAGTCGGCGGACAACGGCATCGCGACGCCGCCCACGCTGACCGGTGCGCGCTCGGCGTCGGTGATGAAGGGCTTCAGCCAGTCGCCGACGAAGGCTTCGAGCCTGCCTTGCGGGCCCAGCAGCGCCGACGCCTGCCGCTCCGGCGGCAGCGCCGCCAGCGGCTTCACCACCGTCTCGCGCCAGCGTTGCTGCACGTACTCGCCGGCGCGGCGCACCGTGAGCCGCAGCAGCAGGCGTGCCGGTCCCTGCGCGACCGACCAGGCGGCGAGGTCCTCGGCGCCGAACTGCTCGGCATAGGCCTCGGCCGGCTTGTCCACCGCCGCCAGCAGTTCGGCGTATTCGCTGGCGGGCGGCTTGTCGGCAATGCCGCGGCTGGCGAACAGATCCGCAACGATGCGGTACACGTCCTGCGCCCCACCGTCGGCCTGCAGGCGCAGGTAGCCGCGCGCGAACAGCGGCGCCTGCGGCGCCAGCACGTCGATCTCGGTGTCGCGCAGCGCGGTCAGCCACACCGGCGGCGTGATCGAGGTGCCGCCGAACCTGAAGCTGTCGCCGATGAAGCGGCCAAGCGGCCGCCACGACGACAGCCAGGCGGACTTCATCTGCGCCCAGGTCTCGCGCCATCGCAGTCCGAGCGGGCGCTTGAGCGGCAGCGCGTACAGCTGCTGCCCGGCGGCGCGAAAATACGCCGCATAGGGATTGTCGGTGCCGGCCGCACGCGCGACCAACTCTGCCTCGTGTCCCTTCCACAGCGCGATGCCCTCGCCGAAGCGCGCCTGCAACCGTGCCCATTCGTCGAAGTACTCGCGGAAATAGGCGTCGCGGAAGCTCTCCACGCGCTCGGGCTGGACCCCCGCCTCGTCGCGGGCGGTGTCCAGGAACGGCGCGATCGCCCCGTTCCAGGTGTCGTAGGTGAAAGCGCGCGAGACCGTGGGCAGGCTGTCGGCATCCACGCCGACCACGCGATCGTCCGGCAGCCAGAAGTCGCCCAGCGACAACCCCGCCGCGCGCGCGTCGGCCCAGGCGCGCACCTGCGCCGTGTCCAGCGTCTGCGCTTCCATGAGTCGCCGCAGTTGCGCCTGTAGCCGCTCACGCTCGCCGTTCAGGACCTTTTTTTTTTGCCAGCGCAGATAGCCGAGATAGGCGCCGAACAGGGCGGCGGCGTTGTCGCGGTCCCGCCGCGTATCGTTGTCCGGCGTGACGAAGGGCGCGAACAGCCGCGAGCGTGCGTCGAAGGCGACGTTGTTCGGCAACTCGTCCTTCAGGCAGGGCTCGCTGGTGCCGCGGCAGGCATCGAGCAGGCGCAGCCGCTGGGCGATCGCCAGCGCGTGCTCGAAGCCGGCCCGGCCGCGATCCAGGTCCTCGGCCAGCATCTGGTCGTAAGGCGCCAGGATGAGGTTGGAGAAGTCCTCGGTGACGCGCTGTTTCAGCGTTTCGATGTCGCGGTCGGCGCGGCGGATGCCGAAGCCGAGCAGCGTGCCTTCGGCGGCCGATTCCAGCTGTTCGATGGTACGGCCGCAGCTCGCCACCCACTCGATGCGGGCGCTGCCCAGGCGCCCTTCGACATCGCGGCAGGCGCTGCGCGTGCTGGCCAGCAGCTGGGTATCGTCCTGCCGCGCGGCCGACAGCCCGTAGGCGAGGTAGCCGCTGAAACCCAGCAGCGCCGCCACGCCCAGGGCCGCCACCGCCAGGCGCCCGGCGCTGCCGCGCAGGCTCGGCGCCGCCAGCGGCTGGTCGGCCGGCAGGAAGCGGGTGAACAGGTCGGCGACGAAGGCGCCGCCGGGATGCGCCGCGTCGGCGCCGCCGACGAAGTACAGCCCGCGCCAGGGCGGCGTGCGCTGGAAGGTGTTGTCCTCCAGCAGCAGCGTGACGAACAGCGACAGGCCCGAGGCGCAGCCGCGCAGCGCTTCGACGAACTCGAACGCATCGTGGCGCGTCGCCGCCGTCGCCTGCGCGCGCAGCGCCGTCATGCGCAGGGCGTGCAGGCGATCGAGGATGGGCGTCAGGATCTGGTCGAGGCGCCCGCTGGTGGCGGAGCTGACCGCCTCGTTCTCGGGCAGCCGGTGACCGAGCGCCTGGGCGAACGCCTCGGCCGGCAGGGTGTCCCGCACGGTCTGGTAACCGCGCAGGCGCTCCAGCCCGCTGACCGCGATGTAGACCGGCATGCGCACCTGCAGGTGCTCCATCGCCTCGTCGACCAGGCGCCGCAGCCGCGTCGCGGTGCTCTTCAGGGCGTCGGCCGGACCGAGCAGGGTCTGCACCGACACCGTCAGCACGATCCCGTTGAGCGGCAGCTTCTCGCGCTCGGCGGCAAGCTGCATCAGCGCCTGGTACCACAGTCCGCGCTCCAGCCGTGCCGCGGCGTCGCACACCACCCGTGGATGCATCTGCACGGCGATCAGCGACTTGAAGAACCACCAGCGCCAGATCTCGGCACCGTCCCCGGTCGGCGGCGAAAACGGCGAGACCTCGGCACCGGCGCGCAGCAGTCCCTCCACGTCCGCCTCGGCGTCGCCCAGGAACAGCATCCACGGCACCCGGTATAGTGGGTCGCGGCCTTTCTCCATCTCCGGCGAGCGCGCGATGGTGCGCTTGGCCTCGGCGATCGCCTGCGCCATGCGCGCCAGCGGTTCGCGCTCGTCCTCCGGATTGCCCGGCCCGAGATCGCCGATGCGCTTGCGGGTGCGCCCCTGCAGGGTGAAGCGACGCTGCCCGGCAATGAACCACCACAGCACCGCCAGCGCCACCGCGCACAGGCCCAGCAGCTGCCAGAACCGCGCCGGCAGCGACGGCACGATGACGATCGCGGCGATCACCAGCGCGACCAGCAGCACCAGCACGAGCAGCGCGACCACGATGCGCCGCAGCCATGGTTTCTTCGCCCCCTCGGCAACCGGCCGGTACAGGCTGCGTACCTGCGAGAACAGGCTGCCCGCCCACGAAACCAGCCTCTGCAGCGGATAGAGCGGATTCGGCAGTCTCATGGCGCCGGCTCCGTCTGCATGAACAGGAACTCAGCGGCCAATTCGGGGTTGTCGCGATTGGCCTCGAGCAATTGCCCGAGCCGTGGCAGGTAGTCCTTGGCCGATTCGACCTCGACCGCGGGATCTCCCTGGAACAACGGCGTGGGCGACGCGATCACGGTGATCAGCTCCTGCCCGAACGGCGGACCCACGGTCCAGAATCGCTGATCGGTCGCGCCGACGTTGAATTGTTCGCCGGCCCGGATCACGCGCCCGCTTCCGGATTCATGCGGATTGGGGTAGATGTGCGCGACATCGCCCCCTACCGTGTAGTAGTCCACGTACAGATAGCCGTCGTAGGTCGCCTGCATCAGCTTGACGATCACCCGTTCGTTCTCCAGGAAACGATCGGAATGGCCGCTGGTCGGGGTCACCGACAAGCCATAGCGCAGATCCCCGTTGCGCTCGCGGTACGGCTTGAGCATCTGCACCACCTCGCAATGCGGCCAGATGCGCAGCTGCAGGTCGAACCGTGGCGAAGTCACGCCATCCACCGCGGACACCCGCTGCCTGACCGCGGCGACATCGTCCGCGCGCGAGACGAAGCCCTCGACCCTGGTCGCGCCCTTTTCGCCGACCGTGGCGACGAGGTCCGAACAGGGAAAGCCGGCCAGCTGCCTGTCCACCAGCGCCTGCACGCTCGGTCCGGTCTCCTTCGGCGCGGCGATCAGCAGGTAGGCAAGGTAGGCCAGCGGGACCAGCAACGCGGCGATCACGCCGGTCTTCAGCAGCAGCCGATCCCACTGCTTGGGATAGCGCGGCCCCCCCGGCGCGTCGCCGGCGTAGGGCTGCGGGGTGATCCGCTCCTCGCGCAGGGTGTGGATCGGCGCCGGCGCCACCGGCAGCTGTCGCGCGTGCAGTTCCTTGAGCTTGCCCAGCTCGCCGCCGTCGCCGGTCTCGTAGTAGTACTGGCCGACGAATCCGAGCAGCAGCGCATGGTAATAGACCTCGCGCACCTCGTCGTGTTCGGCTCTCAGCGCCGACAGGTGCGAGAAGAACTCGTTGCCGGCGTTGTTGGTGTTGTACAGCGCGACCTGCAGCGGCGTGGCGTTGCCGGTGAGATAGGCCGGGTTGCGCGCCATGATCTCGTCGATCCAGGCCACCACCGCGAAGGTCGCATCGTCCACGTGTTCGGCACGCTTGCCGTCGGCCAGCGCCGCGGCCTTGGCGCGGTCGATCAGGGTGCGCACGGCCGCCAGCACGTTCGCCGGCGGATCGCCGGCCGCGTTTGCCGAGACCTTCTCGTCCAGCGCCAGGCCGAACGAGAACACCGGCGCGAAATGGTGGAGGAGCCGTGCCATGCCTGCCCGCCTATTCCTCCGCACCGACCGGGTACAACTTGATCACCGTGGCGTCCGGCGGCAGGTCGCAGAACACCGAGATATTGCGGGCGTTCTTGATCATCTGCCAGAACGGATGCGCGGTATCGACCAGGAAGTAGGTCGTGTTCGGCGTCTTCTGCGGCAGTTCCTCCGGCGGCACCGGCAGCAGGTCGATCTTCAGGCCGAACAGCGCGGCCGACAGCAGCCGTGGCATCTCGTCCTGCGATGCGATCTTGCCGGTGCGCGACAGGCGGGTGAACAGGTCCTGGCCGCGCAGCTCGGACTCGAAGGCGAGATAGAAGCGCGTCTTGTCCGATTCGAACAGGCTGGCCGGCAGGTCGGCCTTGTAGAAACGGCCGTCATAGGCGAGGGTGACGCCGACCTCGGCGCCGACCGTCAGCGCCTTGATCAGCACTTCGGCGCGCTCGAAGGCGATGCGGAAGCAGCGGCGCAGGTCGTCGTGATCGTACTCGGGCAACTCGGTCTCGTTCGGATTCGAAGCCAGGCCGCCGAAGTAGCCGATGTCCTCGGAGAACACCGAGAACTCGGCAATCAGCGTGCGCAGCTGCTGGTACAGCGCATAGGCGGGCACCGTGCCCATGCGCACGTGTTCCTGGAAGCCCGGGATGTGGCGTGCGAAGGTCTGCATCATCACCACGCGCATCACCTCCTGCGCGCTGGTGGACGCCGCTCGAATGCCGCGCTGACGCTTGCTCGAGGCGAAGTCCTGCCCGCGCGAGACCAGCAGGTCGCGCAACGCGCGCGTCCAGCGCGCCAGGTTGTGCGAGGCCTGCAGCGCCAGCAGCGGCGGAACGTAGTCGTTGGACAGGCGGAACTTGCCCGGCCCGGCCGGCAGGATCTCGGCGAACTTGTAGGCCTCGCACGAGCGCACCAGCACCTCGGCATTCTCGTCTAGCGAGGTGACGATCATCGGCTGGTACAGCAGGAAGTCGACATCCGCCGCCGGCGCCTGCGGATCGAACGGATCTTCCAGGCTGTCGCTGGCCAGCAGGTGTCGCTCGCTCAGCCGGCCCGAGGGGCCGAGGCCGTGCACGACGCGCTCGCGGTTGAGCACCAGCCATAGCGCGATCGGCTCGTTGTCGCGCGGCGCCAGGTCCTGCAGCGCACGCTGCGGCAGCTGCGTGTTGCCTGCGGGCCTGTCCGAGCCGCCGGACAGGCGCTCGCCGTCGCGGGTGAACAGCACCAGCTTCTCGATGTCGACCATGCCGCTGCCGAGCGCGTCCTCGCGCAGCTGCAGCACCTCGAAACCCCAGGGGAAGGGCGTGACGCGGCGCTGTACGCCCTGCCGCAACGCCTGATGCCAGGCGTCCTGGGCCTGCAGGTGCTGCGGGCTGAGGAAGGCGCCCTGACCCCAAAAAACCTGACGATCACCGATCATCGCGCGCTCCAGGTGAAGTCGCTGCAGACCGAAGCGATTCCCGCTCGGCACCGACTCCCCTTCCCCGCTTGCGGGGGGGCGAGGCGAGGCGCTTGCGAGCCACTGGCGCGGCTCGCCGAGCGCCCATCGGCTGCGCCGACGGGCCGGTAAGGATGGGATGGGGGCCGCGGCCGCCGCGTCCTGCTTTTTCTGGCGAAGCTGCGGAGGCCACGGTCGCGGCTCGCCCCCACCCAGCTTGCCCCACTTCGCAAGGGAGGAGTGCTTGCGCCGAGCGGGAATCGCTCCGCCGCCGCACAGGCGATGTGTTGCGATGTCTGCTTCGTGCCAGTCATAGTTCTTGGGCCTCGATCCGATAGCCGGCACGCGCCAGCGCAACCAGCAGTCCGTGTTCGCCGACGAGATGGATCGCACCGACGGCGAGATAGCAACCGCCGCCCTCGAGCAGCTCCAGAAGCGCGGGCAGCCAGCGCGCGTTGCGCTCTTCGATCAGGCAGCGGCGCGCGCGCATTTCGATCGCCTTGCCTTGCGCGCCCAGACCGACCATCCGGTCGACGTCGGCAAGCCAGGCGCCGAGATTCCGCTCGCGGTAATGCTTGAGCGCGCGCTCGGACATCTCGCGGACGATCCACGGCGCCTTCAACCGCTCATCCAGCACCAGCGCCTGCGCCTCGGTGGGTACGCAGTCGAGCGCGCGCAGCTGGTCCTCCGGCGTTTCCAGGTGCACCACCCGCAGGCCGCGCGCTTCGGCCAGACGTTGCAGGCGCACGTCCAGGGTCTGCTCGCCCACCTGTTCGCCGCGCGCCTCCAGCAGAGCCAGCACCATCCACGGCTTCATCCGTTCCAGCGTCGGGGCCGGGATCTGCGGCAACAGCGAACGTGCCATCGTGAAGCTGTCGATGCTGATCAACGCCGACAACGGCCGCTCCGGCGGCAGCCATCGATAACGATCGAGCAGCGCGTCGGAGACCGGCACCGGATCGGTTTCGTTGACCAGCGACGTCGCCGGCGACAGGGCGGCCGCCAGCGATTCCTGGGATAGACCCAACTCCTCGTCGCTGCCGAAATGAATGGTGCCGAACAAATAGCTGGGCGCGGGTGTGGACGACGACTGCAGTACGTCCGATCCGGCAATGACGGCCATCTCCTCGGCCGCGGGCGCGACGACACGGAACAGGATGCCGCGCGGTGACGCGTCCACCCCTGATCGTTCCGGGGCCGGCGCCATGATCTCCGGCTGCCGGGCGTGCGGCGGCGGATCGCCGGTACCCGCCCATACCGCCGGCGAGGCCGCGATCGGCACGACGGACGCAAGCGCGCGCAGACAGCAGGCGCACGCGAGCAACACGGATCGTGACCAGGACGACGGCAGCATCATCGCGACCGGGAGAAGACGGACACCGCATCTTTCGCGAGCGCGGCGGCGGCGGCCATACCACGTTGGAGCTAGACCGTTCGTGCAGCATCCGCTATTGCCCGGGCGGCACACGCGGACTATCGTCGCCATGCGTTCCGTCGAGAGGTTCCACATGAAAGTCCTGATCGCCGACGATCACCGGCTGATCGTCGAGGGCGTCAAGACCAAGCTGTCCGAACTGGGACCGGACGTCGAATTCGTCGTGGCCATGGATATCGCCGAGTTGGATGCCGTCGTATGCCGGCCCGACGGTACGCCGGACCTGGCGATCATCGACATCGCCATGCCAGGCGCACAAGGTCATGACCATATCGCCCAGATCCGCCGTACCGCGCCGAACGTGCCTGTGATCGTCCTCTCGGGTTCGGAGGACACCGAATTGATCCGCACGCTGCTGGATCTCGGCGTGCAGGGGTTCATCCCCAAGGCATATTCTCCCGACGTGATGCTGTCGGCGGTACGACTGGTGCTCTCGGGCGGCGTCTACGTGCCGCCGATGCTGCTGGCAGGCGTGCAGGCGCGCGGCTGGACGCCACCGCCGTCGGCGAGCGTCCGCGCACCGGCATCGGAGCCTTCGCTGGACGGCCTGCGCCAGATCCTCACCGAGCGTCAGATCGACGTCATGCGCCTGCTGTCGCAGGGCAAGCCCAACAAGCTGATCGCGCGCGACCTCGGGATCAGCGAGGGCACGGTGAAGATCCACCTGGCCGCGATCTTCCGCGCGCTCAACGTGCGTAACCGCGTCGAGGCCGTCGTCGCTTCGCGCCTCCTCGTCGAATCCTGAACATCTCCGGGATTTCCCGCACCTTGCGCTACGGGACCCGTGTTTGGTTCTCCGAGGCCGACAGGCCTCCGGCGACACATCTGCTTCGATTGAACCAAGAACCAGGAATGCAGGGAATCCACAAGGGCGGGGCCGCGTCACTGCGTCACAAATCGGCGCCACCGAGGTGACCCGAGGCGCACCTGCGGTGCTATAACCAACCCCCGGCGCGTCTCTCCCCCGTCCGCCATGTCCCTGGTCCGCCCTGCCCCCACCCTTGCACGCGCGGTGCGCGCGCTGGCGCTGCTGCTCGCGCTGCAGTGCAGCATCGCCGTTCCGCCTGCGCACGCGGCGGACGCCGACGCCCCGCTGCCGCTGCGCTTCGGCATCCTGCCCACCGGCGGCCCGGCCGAATCGCGGCAGGACTGGCAGCCCTTCCTCGACGACCTGGCCAAGGCCCTGGGCCGCCCGGTGGAGGGCGTATCGGTCAGCACCTACGAGGGCATGTATCGCGCGGTGGCCGACCGCCGGGTCGATGTCGCCTTCCTGTCCGGCAAACTGGCGCTGGATGCCGTGCTCAAGGACGACATGCAGGTCGCCGTGCAGCTCGAACGCATCGACGGCTCGCCCGGCTACCGTGCGGTGCTGATCTCGCGCCGCGGCGGGCCGGTCCACAACCTGCAGGAGGTGTTCGCCCATCCCGGCCGCTGGACCTATGCACGCGGCGAGGCGCTGTCCGTCTCCGGCTATCTGGTGCCGGAGGCGCAACTGTTCGCGCGGCGCGGCGTGAACTCCGAACTGCACTTCAAGACCGTGCACATCGACAACCACCAGAACAACGCGCTTGCGGTCGCCAACGGCGAGATCGACATCGCCAGCAACAACAGCGCCGATCTCGAGCGGTTCGCCGTGCGCTTCCCGCAGCAGTTCGCCCAACTTCGCGTGCTGTGGAGGTCCGATCTGATCCCGCATGCGGCGTTGGTCACCGCGCGCGAGCTTCCGGACGTGGTCAAGACGGCTATCCGCCGCTTCCTGCTCGACTACGGCCGCGGACCCCAGGCCGAACGCCAGCGCCGCAACCTGCTCAAGATCCACGAGCTGTCCGGCTTCGTCGCCGCGGACGACCGGGCGCTGCTGCCGTTCGCCGAAATCGAGTACGCGCTGGAGCTGCAGCAGGCCGAATCGGCGCGCTGGGTCGACGCGGACGCCAAGCGCGCCCGCCTGGAACGCCTGCGTACCCGCTACGAACGCATCAAGGCGCAGCTGACACGCAGCGCGGCCGACTGAGGACGGTCAATGACGGCCCCTCGGCAAGCCGCAGCCTCTTGATCGCAATCCAGCCACCAGCCACGGGGCAGCTGCAGGTGCGATCTGAAAGGCGTTCTTGGCCACGGATCAGCGCGGATGAACGCGGATGAAAGCACTCTCCCAAAGAAGATCTAAATGGACTTCAGTTGGTCCGCTCTTCAGGCCTCTTCCTGTATTCATTGGCTTTTTGACTTTATCCGCGTTCATCCGCGCTGATCCGTGGCAAAGGCGCTTTCACTCCCGATCGAGAAACCACTCGATGTGATCGAGAAACAGCAGCGCAGTGCGGTGATCGGCCCGGCGCTGCCGTAAGGCATAGCCCGTTCGGCGAATGGCCCGGACGGCGCGGCGATCCTAGCCTGAGTGCCCGATCCGCCCGCGGGGGAGATCGCGCGCACCCGCCATGCTCGACGAACTGTTGCCCTACTACGAGAACGAGCTGACCTACCTGCGCAGGCTGTCCAGGGAGTTCGCCGGGCGCTATCCCAAGATCGCCTCGCGCCTGATGCTCGAGGGCGAGGTCTGCGAGGATCCGCATGTCGAGCGGATGATCGAATCGTTCGCCTTCCTCACCGCACGCATCCACAAGAAACTTGACGATGAGTTTCCGCAGGTCACCGAGGCGCTGCTGTCGGTGCTGTATCCGCATTTCCTGCGGCCGGTGCCCTCGATGTCGATCGCCGAACTGCGGCCGACCGCCGGCGCTGAACTGACCGAGGCGCAACGCATCCCACGCGGGACCACGCTGCTGACCCGGCCGGTGCAGGGCGTGCCGGTTCGCTATCGCACCGCCTATCCGGTCGAAATCTGGCCGCTGCGCATCGCCGACGCCAGGCTGGAATCCGCGGAGCGCTCGGCGTTTGCGCTGCATGGCGCCGGCAGCGTGGCGACGCTGCGGATCCGCCTGGAAGCAGGCGGGCAGACCCCGCTATCGCAGTTGGATGTGCGCCGGCTGCGCTTCTACCTGGACGGCGAGAGCCCGCTGGTGCATGCGCTGTACGAGATCCTGCTCAACTCCACCAGCCAGATCGCGCTGCGCGCGCCTGAAGGCGCGCCGCGGGTCGAGCCCGTCAGGCTGCCCGCCGGCGCGCTTCGCGCGGTCGGTTTCGGCGAGGACGAGGGCCTGCTCGACTATGACGCGCGCTCCTTCCTCGGCTACCGGCTGATCCAGGAATACTTCGTGCTGCCGGAGAAGTTCCTGTTCCTCGAGTTGGACGGGCTGGACTTCTCGCGCTTTGCCAAGGGCGCCGAACTCGTGTTCGAGATCCGGAATTTCGGCCGCCCGGAACGGCTGCCGCGCCTGGAGCAGGCCGTGTCGGCCGACACCTTCCGCCTGAACTGCACGCCGATCGTCAACCTGTTCAAGCAGCAGGCCGAGCCGATCCGCCTGACCCAGGAGCGCCACGAATACCCGGTGATCCCGGACGTGCGCCGCCCGCTGGCGCTGGAGGTGTACTCGGTGGACTCGGTGCGCAAGTTCAGCCGCACCACCGAGCGGGCCGACCTAAGCGACTTCGCGCCGTTCTACTCGATCCGCCACGGCCTGCACGACGAAGGCGACGGCTGCCACTGGTACGTGCAGCGACAACCCTCCGCGCGGCGCAACGACGAGGGCACCGAACTGTCGATCGCCCTGGTCGACCGCGACATGAACCCGAAGGTCCCGGCGGTGGAGACACTGTCGCTGTCGCTCACCTGCACCAACCGCGACCTGCCCTCGCAGCTGCCCTTCGGCGGCGACGAGAGCCTGCTGCAGGTCGAGCACGGCGGCGTGATCGCACAGGCACGGCTGCTGAAGAAGCCGACCGCGACCTGGCGCGCGCCGATGCGCATGGCCAACCAGTGGCGGCTGATCTCGCACCTGGCGCTGAACCACCTGTCGATCGTCGACGGCGGCCGCGAAGCGCTGCTGGAGATCCTGAGCCTGTACAACTACGCCGACTCGGCCAGCCTGCGCAAACAGATCGCCGGCATCGTCGAGGTCGGCGGCCGACCATCGGTCACGCGCATCGGCCGCGCGCCGCGGCAGGTTTTCGTGCGCGGCACCGACATCGAACTGATGTTCGACGAGAACCAGTACGTGGGCGGTGGCGTGTATCTGCTGGCGCGCGTGCTGGACGTGTTCTTCGGACTGTACTGCACTGCCAATTCCTACACCCGCCTGAGCGTGCGCTCGCAACAGCGCGAGGGCGTGCTGGCCGGCTTCACGCCGCGCGCCGGTGCGATGCCGTTGGTGTGAACATGAGCGAAGGCAGCGCAATCGAGACCGCCGTGGCACCAGGCACAGCGCCCGGTGTCGAGCCGCCGACGGCGCCGATCGAGCGGCTGCGCGCGGATCCGCAGGCGTTCGGATTCTTCCAGGCGGTACGCCTGATCTACGGCGCGCACGGATTCGATGCGCGTGGCACCGCCGCGCGGCCGGGGCCCCTGCGCTTCGTCACGCCGGCGTCGTTGAACTTCCCGCCGGCCGAGCTGGACACGCTCGAGGACGACGGCAGCGGCGGGTGGCGCATGGGCGTGCGCTTCTTCGGCCTGACCGGGCCCTCCGGCGTGCTGCCGCGGCACTACACGGAATGGTTGATCGCGCTGCGACACGGGCGCGACCGCGCCGCGCAGGAATTCCTGGACCTGTTCAACCATCGGCTGATCACGCTGTTCTGGCGCGCCTGGGCCAAGTACCGGCCGGACATCGGCTGCGAGTTCGGCTTTCGCAACTCGCCGCTGCGCTACATCCACCATCTGGTCGGGCTCGGCACGCCGGCGCTGCAGGCACGACTGCAGCCGACAGCAGGCATGCGCGGCCGCCGGCACCGCGTCCGGATGCCTGCGGCCACAGAGCCCGCCCCGGAGCGGATGCGGGGGCCGGACGAGGGAGAGAGACCGCCCTGTCCCGAGACGCCGTCCACGGGCTGCGCGACCGAACGGCCTCTTCCCGGCGCGGCGGTCGCCTACTTCGCCGGGCTGATCTCGCAGCGCCCGCACGGCGCCGGCGCGCTGTCGCAGGTGGTCGGCGACGTGGTCGGCGCGCCGGTCGCGGTCGACGGCTGCCTGGGCACCTGGCAGCGCGTGCCGGCGGCCGATCGCACACGGCTGGCACGAGACAGCGCAAGGCTGGGCGACGGCTGCCTGCTCGGCAGCCGCTATTGGGACCGCCAGACCACGCTACGGCTGCGCATCGGCCCGCTGGATCGTGCCCGCTTCCGCGGTCTGCTGCCGCGAGGCGATCCCGGATCGAGCGCGGGGCCGGCGCTGCTCCCGGACGTGGTGGAGCTGGCGCGCTTCCTCACCGGGCTGGCGCTGGACCTGCACATCAAGCTGGCACTGCGCGCCGGGGACGTATTGCCCCTGGCAATCGGCGATCGCGGGCCGGACCGCCCACAGCTCGGCTGGAACACCTGGCTGCCCGGGCGCCGCAGCGCGCGGCCGGCCGACGAATGCGAATTCCATTTCTCGGCCATGGGAGGCCAGTCATGGCGCTGAGATCTTCACGCATTGCTGAACGACTTCAGGCGCGACCAAAAACTGTTCTGGACGCGGATCTACACGGATGAACGCGGATCAAGATCAAAAAGTTCTTATCCGTGTCTATCCGCGTAAATCCGTGTCAAAGGAGTCTTTTCCGCGGCTGAAGCCGCTCCAATACCTTGGTCTGCTGAACGGAGAGCCGTCATGGCGCTGAACCTGCGATCCCTGGTGGGACGCCTCAACACCACCTGCCGCGGTGCGGTCGAGGGCGCGGCCGGCCTGTGCCTGTCGCGCACGCACTACGACGTCGAGATCGAGCATCTGCTGCTCAAGCTGCTGGAGGTCGACAACAGCGACGTGCAGCGCATCCTACGCCAGTTCGAGATCGCGCCGGAGCGCGTCGAGCGCGCGCTGACGCAGGTGCTCGACGGCCTGAAGTCGGGCAACCAGCGCACTCCGGCGCTGTCGGCACACATTCCGCTACTGCTCGAGCGCGCCTGGGGCTGGGCTTCGATCGAGTTCGGCGAATCCAGGATGCGCAGCGGCCATCTGCTGGTCGCGCTGCTGGCCGACGCCGAGCTGCGGCGCCTGCTGGGCAACGTCGCGACGACGCTGGAACCGATCAACCTGGAAACGCTGCTGCAGAACTTCCACGCCATCATCGCGGCCTCCGTCGAGGCGCGCGACGCGCGTGCGATCGGCGACACGGCCACCGCACCCGCCATGGGCGATGCGCCATCCGGCGCCGATGGCCGCCCCAGCGCCACGCCGAACCTCGATCAGTACTGCCAGAACCTCACCCAGCGGGCGCGCGAGGGCGGGCTCGATCCGGTGCTCGGCCGCGATGCCGAGATCCGGCTGATGATCGACGTGCTGACCCGGCGCCGGCAGAACAATCCCATCCTCACCGGCGAGGCCGGCGTCGGCAAGACCGCGGTGGTCGAGGGCCTGGCCGCGCGCATCGCCGCGAACGACGTGCCGCCGTCGCTGCAGGGCGTGGAGCTGCTGTCGCTGGATCTGGGCCTCCTGCAGGCAGGCGCGAGCGTCAAGGGGGAGTTCGAGAACCGCCTCAAGGGCGTGATCGAGGAGGTGAAATCCAGCCCCAAGCCGATCGTGATGTTCATCGACGAAGCGCACACGCTGATCGGCGCCGGCGGCGCGGCCGGCCAGAACGACGCCGCCAACCTGCTGAAACCGGCGCTGGCGCGCGGCGAGATGCGCACGATCGCGGCGACCACCTGGAGCGAGTACAAGAAGTACTTCGAGAAGGATCCGGCGCTCACCCGCCGTTTCCAGGTCGTCAAGGTGGACGAACCCGAGGACGACAAGGCGGTGGCGATGCTGCGCGGCGTTGCGCGGGCGATGGCCGCGCACCATCGCGTGCGCATCCTCGACGAGGCGGTGCGCGACGCGGTCAAGCTGTCCTCGCGCTACATCGCCGGCCGCCAGCTGCCGGACAAGGCGGTCAGCGTGCTCGACACGGCCTGCGCCAGGATCGCGATCGGCCAGAGCTCGACGCCGGCCGCCGTCGAGGACACGCGCCGGCGCCTGGAGGAACTCGCCACCGAACGTGCGCAGCTCGAACGCGAGGCGGCGGGCGGCGGCGATCACGCCGCGCGCCTGGTCGAGATCGCGAGCGAAGAAACCGCGCTGCAGCAGCGGCAGTCGGAGCTCGACACGCGTTGGCAGGGCGAGAAGGATCTGGTCGCGAAGATCCATGCCAGGCTTGACGCGGTCGAAGCGCTGGTGACCGATGCGCCCGAGCGCGCTGCCGCCATCGCCGAGCTGGAAGCACTGCGCGCCGAGCTGCGCAGCCTGCAGGGCGAGGCGCCGATGGTATTGCCGGTCGTCGACGGCACCGCAGTTGCGCAGATCATCGCCGGCTGGACCGGCATCCCGGTCGGGCGCATGGTCGCCGACGAGATCCAGACCATACTGAACCTGCGCGAACACCTCGAGCAGCGCGTGATCGGCCAGGGCCACGCGCTCGAAGCCATCGCCCAGCGCGTGCGCACCTCGCGCGCGAACCTCGAAGACCCGAACAAGCCCAAGGGCGTGTTCCTGCTGGTCGGCACTTCCGGCGTCGGCAAGACCGAGACGGCGATCGCGCTCGCCGAGATGCTGTACGGCGGCGAGCGCAGCATGATCACCATCAACATGAGCGAGTATCAGGAGGCGCACACCGTCTCCAGCCTCAAGGGCTCGCCGCCGGGCTATGTCGGCTACGGCGAGGGCGGCGTGCTGACCGAGGCGGTGCGGCGGCGGCCCTACTCGGTGGTGTTGCTGGACGAGATCGAGAAGGCGCACCCCGACGTGCTGGAACTGTTCTTCCAGGTCTTCGACAAGGGCCGCATGGAGGATGGCGAGGGCCGCGAGATCGATTTCCGCAATACCGTGATCATCCTGACCTCGAACGCCGGCACCGAGCTGATCATGCGCGCCTGTCAGGACGGCGAGACGCTGCCGTCGGTGGAGCAGCTCAACGAGTTGCTGAAGCCCGAGCTCAACCGCGTGTTCAAGCCCGCCTTTCTCGGCCGCACCACGGTGATCCCGTTCTTTCCGCTGCGCGACGACAACATGCGCAAGATCGTGCGCCTGAAGCTCGGCAAGATCGCCAGGCGCATCCAGGCCAACCACGGTGCGCACTTCGACTACGACGACAGCCTGGTGGACGCGGTGGCGACGCGTTGCACCGAGGTCGATTCAGGCGCCCGCAACATCGACCACATCCTCACCGGCACCCTGCTGCCGGAGATCGCTGCCGAAGTGCTGGCGCGGATGGGCGACGGCGGCCGCATCGTCCGCATCCGCGCCGGAATCGGCGATGACGGTCGCTTCGCCTATGCCGTGGAGTGAACGCTCGTCGTTTCGTCATCGGCCCGTGCAACCCTTTCGCCGCCCTCCGCATCCAATGGGAGGTGGGCGGCATCGGGACGCCGCCACGCCGGTCGCGCAACCGCGCGCCGGCAGACGCAGCGAGGCGTGGCGATGCAATCGGGACTGGGCGCGATCGTATTGTTGAGCGCGGGGTGGTGCCTCTCGCACCTGTCCGGCTGGGCGCTGGACGTACGAACGCTCCCGGACACCGTGCAGATCTGCGCGCGGCACCGCAGCGCGGCGACGCCGGGGATCTGTCTCGACCAATGGCACCGGGTCGCGCGGGAAGTGCGGCGAATGCTCCCTGGCGATGGCCGGTAGTCTTCTTCGCACCCGACACCAAGCCGAACCGCGAAGCAGCTAGCGCGTCCGTCGCGGACCCATTGCGCGCAGCAGGCGGCGCGCGCCTTCGACGTTGACCCTTGCCGTACGGCGGCTTGCGTCGAATGCCCGTGATCCGCGACCACAAGGGTCCAGCACACCCCGGCCCGTCCGACGGCCACAACACGGTCGTGCGCCGATATGCTGGGCCTCCCTTCCCCGACAGCCGATCCCATGCGACTGCAGCTCTGCACCTGGCCCGAGATCGAGACCTACCTGGCGCGTTCGACCGGCATCATCGTGCCGATCGGCTCCACCGAGCAGCACGGCCCCAACGGCCTGATCGGCACCGATGCGATCTGCCCGGAAGTGATCGCGTACGCCGTGGGCGAACGGACCGAAACGCTGGTGGCGCCGACGCTGAGCATCGGCATGGCCCAGCACCACCTGGCATTTCCGGGCTCGCTCTCGCTGCGCCCGGCCACGTTGATCGCGGTGGTCCGCGACGTGGTGCAGTCGCTGGCCGTGCACGGTTTTCGTCACGTGTACTTCTTCAACGGCCATGGCGGCAACGTCGCCACGGTGCAGGCGGCCTTCGCCGAGATCCACGCCGACAGCAGCTTCGGCGGCGAGGCCTCGCCGCTGCGCCTGAAGCTGGCCAACTGGTACATGGGCCGCCGCGTGCAGCGGCTCTCGCGCGAACTGTTCGCCGACAGCGAGGGCCACCACGCCACGCCGTCGGAGATCTCGCTGACCTGGCACGCCTATCCCGAGCAGGCCCGGCCGATGACGCTGACGCCACGGATCGCGCCGACCGCGGCCTTCGGCGACGCGCGGGACTATCGCAGGCGATTCCCCGACGGCCGCATCGGCTCGGATCCGTCATTGGCCAGCATCGAGGCCGGCACCCGGCTGTTCGAGGCCAGCGTCGAGGACACGATCGAGGACTACCGGGCGTTCCTGGAGCAGGATTGACTGCGGATCCAATCTGCCGCCACATTGCAGTGGCAGATAGGGCCTGACGGATGACTGCCGGAACCGATGACTTCGCAGCGCTCGCCTCGGTGCTGGGCGGGATCGCCACGCTGCCGGGTCAGGAACTGGAACACCTGCGCCGGCATGCGGAAGTCAGAACGTTCCACGCCGGGCAGGCTTTGCTCGACATCGGCGAAACGCCGACCCGCTGCTGGTTCCTTGCGTCCGGCTTTCTCAGGTTCTTCTACATCACCGAGTCGGGACGCGAGTACAACAAGGCGTTCTCGCGGCCGGGCGAGATCGTGGTACCGCTCTCGGCCATGCTGGCCGGCACCACGAACGCGTTCGTCATCGCCGCCATCACCGACGTGCGAACGCTGGCGTTTCCGGTGTCGCTCGTGCCGACGCTGTATCTGCGCCATCCGGCCTGGGAACGCATCGGGCGCGTGCTCGCCGAGCAGATGGCCATGCGCAAGGAGACGCGCGAGCGCGAACTGCTGCTCGATTCCGCGCTGACCCGTTTTCGGCGCTTCGCCGAACGCTATCCGGAGCTGGTCGACTGGATTCCGCAGCGCCAGATCGCCTCCTACATCGGCGTCACCGAGCAGGCACTTTCGCGGCTGTTGCGCGAATGGCGCGGGCAACGCACATCTTGATCGATGTTAATGCGGTGCGGCGGCAGCGGCCGTATACCTGCAGGCACATACCCCTGCGAGATCGTTCCCATGAAACGGCGCACGCTCCTTTTTCTGTCCGGCTACGCGACATTGCTGTTTCTGAGCGCGCCAGGCCGCGCCGGCAGCGATCCGCTTCCGGCATGCGAGTGGTGCGGCGCAGCCGATGCGCCGGATGATCCCGGCTCCACCGCCACCCTGGCCGGACCGGACGAACCGGGCGAGCGACTGCTGCTGCATGGCGTCGTCCACGCGGCCGACGGCCGGACCCCTGTGCCGGGCGTGCTGCTGTATGCGTATCACACCGACGCCACCGGCAGCTATCCGCGGCGCGGGGATGAAACCGGAAACGGGCGCCGCCACGGTCATCTGCGTGGCTGGGTCGTCAGCGACGTCGATGGTCGTTACCGCATCCGGACCATTCGACCCGCGGCCTATCCTTCGCGAAGCGAACCCGCACACATCCACATGACGGCCACCGAGCCCGGCCGCGCCGAGTATTGGCTCGACGACGTGCTGTTCGAAGGCGACCCGCTCATCACCCGGGACATCCTGTCGCGACGGAGCGGCCGCGGCGGACCGGCGATCGTCAGGCCGGAACGCACCGGCGACGGCACCCTGGTCGTTCGCCGCGATGTGATCCTCGCCGCACCGGACGACTGACATGGCGCCGCCGGCATGCTGCGGCGGCCATCGGATACGGATCGTTGAGATGCGCGCTGCAGGGGCAGAGCGTCCCTCCCGGCGTTACGGCGATCTCAGCGCAGCTGGCTGTCCTTGCTGCCGCGCCGGTTGCAGCTGCCGGCGCCGCCGTCGTCACGGTCCTGCGCCTCCTGGCAGGACACGCACAGGCGGACGCCGGGCACGGCCTTGCGCCGCGCCTCCGGGATCGGCGCGTCGCATTCCTCGCAGTGGGTCAGTCCGGGGCCTCGTCGCAATCGGCTGCGGGCGCGTTCGATCCCGTCCTTCACCGTCGCGTCGATCTGGTCCTGTACGGCGCCGTCGCCGGCCCAGCCGGTTGCCATGTCCGCCTCCGGAAACTGTCTGTCAGAGCCTCCCGAGCATAGGCGGCCGGCGCTGAACGCAAAGCAGACACGGTGCAGCTCGCGTGTCGACCGGGCCGCACGTACATCGGCGCGATCGGCGCCTGTCGAGGCGCGCTAGCTCCCGGAGCCGTCGATTTTCGTCAGCGTGCGGGTGACGCCGAGCACCTCGACCCGCCCCCCGGACTTGCGGAAGGCGGCCAGGTCGGCGGAGATGCGCTCGCTGGTCAGGCGCTTGTCGGAGCCGGCCTCGTTGCGGCCCTGCCTTGCGCGGGTCGGCCTGGGTGCGGGCGTGGATGGTTTGGATGGCATGGTGTCGTGCTCCAAGGTCAGTACATGGTCAGCGGAATGCCGCGCCGCAGTTGGTCGTGATGGGTCTCGCGGACGTGGCGGCAGTAGGGACTGCCCATCGCGAACTTCCGGCACACCGACGGGCGCTGGTCGTAGATCGAGCAGCACATGCGCAGCGGATCGACGGCGACGCACCAGCCCTCCTCGTCGCGCGCCATCACGTGCAGCCCGCGCTCGGTATGGTCGGTGAGATGGGCGGGCACGTCGTCCTCGGGCATCAGCACCACGGTAAGCCGGCAACAGATCGCGTCGCAACGCCCGCAGGAAACGCTGGCATCGACGCCCTCGTCGTCCGCGTCGCGGAGATCGACTTCGGCCTTCACCGCAGCAATCCGGCGCCGGCCGCCGCACCGCGGCGATAGTACAGCAGGCGCCCGCGGAACGGCGGCAGCTCGCCCTCGTTCATCGGACTGCGCTGCTCGTGCAGCACGTAGCCCTGCGCCTGCAACGCCCGCGTGAACGGGCCGTTGTTGCCGCGCCCGGGGTCGATGATCATCACCTCGGCCGTCGGCTGCGCATGCCGCAGCAGCAATGCCGACAGCGCCCCGGCGTGACCGCGCTCGTACAGCACGTCGCTGCCGATGACCAGGTCGAAGCGGCCGAGCGACGCGTTCTCCACGTCCCAGCGCAGGGTCCGGTACGGGACCGCGGGCATGCCGTTGAGCGCGGCGTTGTAGGCCAGGAACACCTCGGCCAGCGGATGATGGTCGCTGGCGACGACGTCCGCCCCGCGCTGCCGCAGGACCAGGCTGGCCAGCCCGATGCCGCAACCGATCTCGAGGATGCGCTTGCCGGCGACGTCGAACGTGGCCATGGTTTCGGCGAGCAGCCGGCCTGCGGGCCAGACATGGCCGAACAGGCTCCACTGCGCCGAGGAAATGCCGGCACGCTCCGCCAGCTGGTCCGGATCCGCGAACTGCTGCACGTCGACCAGCGAACGGATGCGATAATCGCGACCGCCGATGTCGAGCGTACGGATGTGGGTGTCGTAACCAGGCACGGAGGCTCCCGAGAGGCCGGATCCCGCAACGGGACGTTGGCGCGAGGCAGGGAGCGAAACGGCGGCAGGAGCGGCCGTTCGAAACGCGCAGAACCACGTGCAGACCCTGCATCTTACGCCCGGGCGGCGGATTTCACCCGGTTTTTGCCGCGCCCCATGGGATTCCCTTCAGGAAACGCGCCGCAGTCGTCCCGACGCGGCGCCGTGCCGGCCGCCGTTCGCGCCCCTCGGAACCGCATGAAATCCGCCCGGGGCGACCGAATGGCGTCGATTCAGCCGGCACAGCGTGCATGCGGGTAGTCTTGCCGGGCCGCCCGCAGGGCGGCGCTTTCCTGTCCATTCCGCGGAACTCCAGATGATTCGACCGATCCTGATCTGCGCCCTGCTGGCGCTCTCCTCCGCTCCGGCTCTGGCCGGCAGCTTTGCCGGCACCTCGGCCGGCGCCTCCTCCGCCGGTTCGTCGGCCTCGTCCGACAGCACCTCCGGCGACGACAAGGTGGTGCTGCAGGCGCGCGACGACGCTGCCAGCTTCGTCGCCAGCGACGGGCAGATCCGTGGCGCGCAGCTGGAAGCGGCGCTGCGCCAGCTGCGCGAGCGGCGACCGGACGCGCGCCGGGTCAACGACATGCAGCTGGCACGAGCGATCCTGGCGTTGTGATCCGCCGGCTGCGGCGACCCTGGTCGCCGTGGTGGCCGGCGCTGTGCCTGCTCGCCTGCACCGCTCCGGCGCAGGCGCTGTCGCTGCAGATCGAGGACGCGGCACTGCGCCCCGCGCAGGCCGCAGCCACGCGGCAACTCCTGGACACCACGGTCGAGCGCCTGCCGCCAGCCTGGGCGGCCGCGCTGGACCGCCGCGTCGCGGTCGAATGGCGCGACGACCTGCCGGCGCAGGTGCACGGCCGCGCCAAGGGCCGGCGGATGCTGCTCGACCGCGCCCTGCTGGACGACTGGATGGCGCGGCCGGCGGATGCTGACAGCGACGATCCGGCCACCCGCGCGGCGCAGGCCGCCGTGCTCCACGAACTGGCGCATTTCTACGACCGCAGCCCGCATGGCGGGCTATCGCGCGATCCGCGCCTGCTGGACCTGGCCGGCTGGCAGGTCAGCCCGCTGCGACTGGGGCTGCGCGTCGGGCACAACGCTTTCAGCGACCGCAGCCCGGACCGTTACGAACTGACCAGCCCGGCCGAGTTCGTGGCGGTGAACCTGGAGCATTTCCTGCTGGATCCGGACTACGGCTGCCGCCGACCGGCGCTGTACCGGTATTTCGCCGCGCATTTCGGCACGTCGCCGCCGCAGGCCGACTGCGCCCCGGACCTGGTCTACCTGCAGGCCGGCAGCGATGCGCCACAGCCGCTGCTGCGGATCGATCCTGCACGCGTCTACGCGGTGGACTACCTGCTCGCCGAGGGCAACGAGCGCCTCATGAGCCGCTGGGGCCACAGCATGCTGCGGCTGGTGATCTGCGCGCCGGAGCGGCCGCGCGGGCCCGATTGCCGCCTGGACCTCGACCATCACCGCGTGCTGTCGTTCCGCGCCTTCGTCGACGACGTGCAGGTCTCCAGCTGGCGCGGCCTGACCGGATCGTACCCGTCACGCCTGTTCGTACTGCCGCTGGCCCAGGTGATCGACGAATACACCAAGGTGGAACTGCGCGGCCTGCAGTCGATCCCGCTGCGACTGCAGGACGCGGAGATCGCCGCGCTGCTGGAACGCGCCGCGCGCCTGCATTGGAGCTACGACGGCCGCTACTACTTCCTCGGCAACAACTGCGCGGTGGAGACCTTCAAGCTGCTGCACGACGGCGTGCCGCGGCTGGCCGGCGAGCGCCTGGCCAGCATCACCCCGACGGCGCTGCTGCGCCGGCTGCGGCGCGCCGGCATCGCCGATACCGATGTGCTCGAGGATCGCGACGAGGCGCGCCGTCTCGGCTACTACTTCGAACCGCTGAGCGCGCGCTACCAGGCGATGTTCGAGGTCGCGCGGCAGGCGCTCGACCTGCCGCAGGCACGGGTGCAGGACTGGCTGGATCTGGCGCCGGCCGAGCGCACGCCGGTGCTGCGGCGCGCCGACCTGCGCGCGAGCGCCGCGCTGCTGCTGCTGGAACAGGCGGCGCTGCGGCGACAGGAACTGCTGGCGCGCGACGAACTCAAGCGGCGTCTGCTCGGCGGCGATGCGCAGGACCCCGAAGCGCTCGCGGCGGTGCGGGATTTCCTGGGCCTGCAGGCGCTCCTCAGCCGTCCGGCGACGCTGCTGCCGGATACCGGCTACGGCCTGCCGCAGCAGGACGAGCGCGATGCACTGGCGCGGCTGAGCGAACGCCACGCCGCGCAGTGGCGGCAGCAGGGCGAACGCCTGCGCACCGAGGCGCGTCGCTGGCTACCGCCCCAGCGCAGCGCGGCGCTGGAAACGACCGAGGGCAACGTCGACCTGCTGGCCGGACGGTTGCGCGAGCTGCATCGCGACGAAGGCGGATTCCGGCTGCGTTGACGGCGTGACGGTGGCGCTGTCCGATCGCAACATCGGCACTAGGGCCTACAGGAACGTGGCGATGCGCTCCAGCGGCAGGCGCTGCAGATCGGGCACGCGGCAGTCGGGCGCCGGGTGCCCCACCACCAGCAACAGGTACGGCATCTCGTTGCGCGGGCGGCCGAGAACCTCGTTGAGGAAGCCCATCGGACTGGGCGTGTGGGTGAGCGTCGCCAGTCCCGCGTGATGCAGGGCGGCGATCAGCATGCCGGTGGCGATGCCGACGGACTCATGCGGGTAATAGCGCTTGTGCCGTCCGCCCGCGTCGTCGACGCCGAAGCGCTCGTAGAACACTCCGATCAGCCATGGCGCGGTCTCGAGGAAAGGCTTCTGCGCATGCGTGCCCAGCGGCGCCAGCGCCTGCAGCCATTCCGCCGGCGCGCGATGACCGTAGAACTCGCGCTCCTCGGCCTCGGCCCCTTCGCGGATGCGGCGTTTCAGGGCCGCGTCCTGCACCGCCACGAACCGCCACGGCTGCTGGTTGGCGCCGCTGGGCGCGGTGCCGGCCGCGCGCAGGCAGTGTTCGATCAGCGCGCGCGGCACCGGCGTGGGCGCGTAGTCGCGCACGGTCCGGCGCCGCGCCAGCTGGTCGGCGAATGCGGCGGCGCGGGCGACGCGCGCCTGGTCGGTGAGCGCCGGCAGCGACGGCAGGGGAATGGTCTCGGGCTCGGTCATATCGTCACGACGTCGGCGTCTGTCGATGCTGTTGTACTACCTTGCACGGCGAGAATCGACCGGATCGCGAAGCCGTCGCGAGTCCGGTATCGCACACCGGGCGTCACTTCAGGCCAGCGTGAACCCGCTCTCGAAGCGCCGCATCCGTCCGTCCAGCGGATCCGTGAACGTCAGCGACCTGGCCAGCAGCTGCAATGGCCGGGCGAAGTCATCCAGCAACGGTTCGCGCAGGACCGGATACAGCGGATCGTTGAGGATCGGCGCGCCCAGCGCCGCCATGTGCACGCGCAGCTGGTGCTTGCGACCGGTCACCGGCTCCAGCGCATAGCGCCAGTGCGGCTCGTCGCGCCCGATCACGTCGATGCGGCTCTCGCTGTTGTCGTCGCCGTCGCCTTCGCGCATGCGGAAGAACGGCTCGCCGCGCCGCAGGCGGCTGCGGCGCACATGCGGGAACCGCAGCTGCGGCAGCGGTCGCGCAAGCGCCTCGTAGCCCTTGCGAATGGCGCGCTCGCGGAACAGCGCCTGGTAGCGGGTCCGCGTGGCCGGATCGGCCGAGAACAGCACCAGGCCCGCGGTCGCGCGGTCGATGCGATGCAAGGGCACCAGGTCGGGATTGCCGAGGCGGCGGATCAAGCGCGCGAGCAACGTCTCCTCGACGAATCCGCCGGCCGGCACCACCGGCAGGAAATGCGGCTTGTCGGCGACGACCAGGTGCGCGCCGACGTGCAGCACGGTTTCCTCGAACGGAATGCGCGGCTCGTCGCGCACTTCGCGGTAGTAGTGGATCTCGGCACCCACGCGGTACGGCGCATCGGGCGCGAGCGGCGCGCCGCCCGCATCGAGGACACGGCCGCGCGCGAAGCGCTCGCGCCAGCAGTCGCGCGAGATCGCCGGAAAGCGCGCGCACAGGCCGTCGAGCACGGTGGGCCACGGGCCGGGTGGCAGCTGCAGGTGGCTGGCGCGGACACCGGCGATGGCGGGAGGCGTCGATGACATCGCGTGGAGTATGACGAAGCGGGCCCCGGATACGGCCGATGACGGATCCGTCGCGGCACCGGCATGCGCCCGTTGTCGCCGGTCGAATCGCCCGCGATTCACCGTGCCGGCTTGGGTTCGAACGTCATCGATGTTAAGGTGTGCAGCCATTGAACCTGGTTTTCCGGCGTTGCATGCAACGTTCCGATGTCCGGGTTCGTGTATCGGGCTCTTCGTGAGCCGACAGCGCTGCTGATCCTTGATCGCCTGTCCACCGCCCGGCTGCATCCAAGCCGGCCCCGGGGACGCATGTCGTGCGGCGCTCCATTCCATATTCCCTCGGAGAACCTCGCAGACGATGACATTCCCATTTCCGGAACAACCGTTGCCTACGTGGCGGCGCGCGGTACTCAAGGTCGGCAGCAGCCTGCTGACGGACGGCAAGGGCCGACTCGGCAAGCGCAACGCAGCCGCGCTGGCCGGCCTGGTCTCCCGCTTTCGCGACCAGGGTCGCGAAGTGCTGCTGGTCTCCTCGGGCGCGGTTGCCGCCGGACGCGGCCTGATGGCCGGCAAACGCAACGGGCTGGTCCAGCGGCAGGCGCTGGCCGCGCTGGGACAGACGCCGATGCTGTCGCTGTGGCAGGGCCTGGTCGAACAGCCGGTGGCGCAGGTGCTGCTGAGCCATGACGACCTGCGCAACCGTCGCCGCTACCTCAATGCCCAGGCGACGCTGCGGGAACTGCTGCGGATCGGCGCGCTGCCGATCGTCAACGAGAACGACACCGTCGCGGTCGACGAGCTCAAGCTCGGCGACAACGACAACCTCGCCGCCGTGGTCGCGACCCTGGTCGACGCCGACATGCTGCTGATCGCCACCGATACCGGCGGCCTGTACACCGGCCACCCCACGCGCGATCCCGATGCGCGTCCGGTGCCCCGGGTCAAGGAGATCACCCCCGGGATCATGCGCATGGCGCAGGGCGGCGCCGGCACGCTCGGCACCGGCGGCATGTCCACCAAGCTGGAGGCGGCGAGCAAGGCCGCGGCCGCGGACATCGGTACTGCACTGTTCTGTGGCCATGACGAGGTCGCGATCTCGGCGCTGACCCACGATCGCCTGCGCGGCACCTTCATTCCTCCCCACGGCGACCGCCTGGTCGCGCGCAAGATGTGGCTGCGGCACACTCCGCCCAGCGGCGGCGTGGTCCGGATCGATGACGGCGCCGCCGAGGCGCTGGCCGAACGCGGCGCCTCGCTGCTGCCCGGCGGCGTGGTTTCGGTGGAAGGCGACTTCAACTGCTCGGCGATGGTCGACGTGACTTGCGCCCAGGGGCGCAAGCGCCTCGCACGCGGCCTGGTGCAGTACCAGTCGGCCGACCTGCAGCGCATCGCCGGCCGTCACAGCCGCGAGATCGAGGCCGTGCTGGGGTTCCATAATGGCCACTCGGTGATCCGCCGCGAGGACATGGTCCTGCTGGGCGCCGCCGCGGCGGTGCACTGATTCCTGCTGGAGACAGATCGATGACCGGATACGTCCGCAACCTGGCCGAGCGCGCCCGCGCCGCGGCCCTGGCCATTGCCGGCCTCGAGCCCGCGCAGCGCGCGGCGCTGCTGGGCTCCATGGCCGACGCCGTGGCCGAAGGCCGCGACGACATCCTGGCGGCCAATACCGCCGACATGGAACGCGCGCGCGCCGCCGGCACCACCGGCGCGATGCTCGACCGCCTGCAGCTGGACGCCGGCCGCGTCGACGCGATCGTCGCCGCGATCCGCGAGGTCGCCGCCCTGCCCGACCCGGTCGGCCAGGTCACCCGTAGCGAAGTGCACCCCAACGGCCTGTTGATCGAGAAGGTCCGCATTCCGCTGGGCCTGATCGCGATGATCTACGAGGCGCGTCCGAACGTGACCGCCGACGCCGCCGCGCTGTGCCTGCGCGCCGGCAACGCGGTGCTGCTGCGCGGCGGTTCGGAGGCACGCGACAGCAACATCGCGATCGCCGCCTGCCTGCACCGCGCGCTGCGTGCGCATGGCCTGCCGGCCGAGGCCGTCGCCCTGGTCGAGGACACCGCGCGCGAGCACGTGCTGGAACTGCTGCAGCTCAGCGACCTGATCGACCTGGCGATCCCGCGCGGCGGCGAACGGCTGATCCGCTTCGTCGCCGAGAACGCACGGGTACCGGTGATCAAGCATTACAAGGGCGTCTGTCACCTGTACGTGGACCGCGCCGCCGATCCGGCGCTGGCGCTGCAGCTGGCGATCGACGGCAAGCTGTCGCGGCCGGGCGTCTGCAACGCGCTGGAGACGCTGCTGGTCCACGCCGGGATCGCCGACGCCTGGCTGCCCGATGCGCTGTCGCAGCTGAAGGCGCGCGGCGCCGAGATCCGCGGCTGCGACCGCACCCGCGCGCTGTTCCCGGACGCCGCGCCGGCGACCGAGGAAGACTACGCCGCCGAGTTCCTGTCACCGATACTCGCGGTGCGCGTGGTCGATTCGATCGACGAGGCCATCGCCCACATCCAGCGCCATGGTTCCGACCATACCGAGGTGATCGCCAGCGCCGATCCGGCGGCGGCCGACCGCTTCGTGCGCGAGATCCGCAGCTCGGCGGTGATGGTCAACGCCTCCTCGCGCTTCAACGACGGCGGCAGCCTGGGCCTGGGCGCGGAGATCGGCATTTCCACCACCCGCCTGCACGCCTACGGCCCGATGGGGCTGGAGTCGCTGACGATCGAGCGCTACGTCGTGCGCGGCGAGGGCCAGGTGCGGCATCCGGAATCGATCGTCGACGCCAGCTAGCTGGCGTCGTCTACGCCGCCGTCAATCGCTTTCGGCGGCCTCCTCGCGACCTTGCTGGCGGATGATCGCCTCCTGCCGCGCGTCCTCGATCGAGAACAGCACCGCGCGGGTATCGGCGGTGTGCTCGTCGAACACGAAGGCACCGGTCAGCGCGGCGTCCGGGCGCAGCTCGCCCTGCTCGAACAGCGCCCACATCTCCTCGCCGTAGTACGTGTCGTGCAGCTCCGGGGCGTGGCGCCCCAGGCTTTCGCGCAGGTTGTGGACGTCGCGCAGCAGCATCTCGCGCGCGGCATTGTTGCCGGCTGCGCTGACCGTCTGCGGGAAATCGATGATCACCGGCCCGTCCGGCGCCACCAGCACGTTGTACTCGGACAGGTCGCCGTGGATCAGGCCCAGGCACAGCATGCGCACCACGTCGCCGATCAGCGTCGCGTGGAACGCGCGCGCCTGGTCCGCGGTCAGGTCGGCCTCGACCAGCCGCGGGGCGCTGTGGCCGTCGGCATCGGTGACCAGGTCCATCATCAGCACACCGTGGAAGAAGCCGTGCGGCTGCGGCACGCGCACGCCGGCATCGGCCAGCTGGTACAACACCTCGGCCTCGGTGTTCTTCCATGCGGTCTCCTGCTCGCGCCTGCCGAACTTCGTCGCCTTCGCCATCGCCCGCGCCTGGCGGCTGCCGCGCACCTTGCGGCCTTCCTGGTACTGCGCGCGCGCCTGGAAGCTGCGCTGCGCCATGTCCTTGTAGACCTTCGCGCAGCGCACCTCGTCGCCGCAGCGCACCACGTACACCGACGCTTCCTTGCCGCTCTTGAGCGGCCGCAGCACCTCGTCGATCAGACCATCGTCGATCATCGGCTGCAGGCCGTGGGGGATCTTCATCGAGTGCGGTACACCGGTGCGGAAGGGCGGCCATTGTCGTCGGAAACAGGCATCGGAGCGACCAAGTGCCTGAACCACCCCCCTGTCGAAGACCCCGGCGCGTTTCTGAACGCCATTGCAGGCGCCGGTCGCAGCACGCGGGCGATCGACGGCCGCGGGCTCCCCGTCGCGACTGCCGTCGCTCCCACGGAAAGCACGCCTGCCCTCCACTGCCCTTGCGGGAGTGGCGACGGCATGCCGTCGCCGGCCAATCGCGACGCTCGACCCCGTTCCGCAGCTCCCGGCAGATCGTCGCTGCCTCAGGCCCCGTCCTGCACGTCCGCCGCATCCAGAAATCGGTTGAACCAGTCTACGACCGATGCACGCAGCCCGGCGACGGTGTCGGCATCGGTCACGTTGTGGGGCATGCCCTCGACCAGCTCCAGGTGCAGGCGCTGCCCGGCATGCGCGCCGTATCGCGGCGCCAGCGCCTGCTGCAGCGCCAGCGCGGGTTCCGGCGTCAACATCGCGTCCGCGGTGCCCTGCACGATGCGCAGCGCCGGAGGCGGATCGCCGGCGGCGATCGCATCGGCCCGCTTCACCGCGTCCGACCGCTGCGCCAGCGCGCGCGCCCGGTCGTTCCACGGATAGGATTTCCCGGTCGTCCGCTCGTAGGCCGCGACCGAGGTGCCGAGCCCGGTCGATGCGTTCAGGACCACGGCGCCGGCGACCGGCACATCGCGTTCGGCCAATGCGAACAGTACCGCCGCACCGCCGGCCGAGAACCCGAACAGGCCGATGCGATCGTCCGGCCGCATGCAGCCGATCCGCTGCAATGCGCCGAGCACCGCAGGCAGCTCCTCCGCAGCCGCCATCACCACCGGCTCGAAGACCTCGGATGCCAGGTCTTCCGCCTGCCGCCGCGCCAGTTCGCCCGGCGCAGGCGCCCGGGCACCGAACAGCGGCAGTCCCAGATACACCTTGAGCGCCGCCACGTCGTCGAGCGGCAGCATCTCCATCAGCGCCCGCTCGCTGGCGGGCGGGCCGAAGCCGTGCCACAGCAGCACCGGTGGCCCGGTGATCGTCGGCGGCACACGCAACAGCGCCGGCACGCCGGCCAGACGAGTTTCGAGCGTGACGACGGCGTCGCGCGTACCGCCCGCAGGACAGGCGAAGGCCTCGCCGTGAGAAACGCCCGGCACCAGCAGGCTGGCCAGTGCCAGCCCCAGCGCAGAAAACATCGACATCGGAACCTCCTGAACAGGGCAACCGACAACGGCGTAGCGAGACGGGCAGGCGCACGGCCGACATCCGCCAACCCTACCCGACGATCCGGCGACGCGCACGCGGAAACGAGGCAGGATCGCCGATGTCGATCGCGCAACCTCTCGTTCGTCGTGAAGGGAACACGTTCCCTTCCCCACATGAGACCGACATGCCGCCGAAACTCTACGCCCACCCGTTCTCGTCCTACTGCCAGAAGGCGCTCATCGCGCTCTACGAGAACGACACGCCCTTCGAGTGGCGCCTGCTCGAAGGGCCGGACAGCCCGGCGACGCGGGAGTTGGCGGCACTGTGGCCGATGCAGCGCTTTCCCGTCCTCGTCGACGCCGGCCGCACGGTGGTCGAGGCCAGCATCATCATCGAGCACCTGGCGCTGCACCACCCCGGGCCGGTGCGGCTGATTCCCGGGGATCCGCAGGCCGCGCTCGAGGTCCGCATGCTCGACCGCTTCTTCGACAACTACGTCTCGACGCCGCAGCAGAAGATCGTGTTCGATCGCATCCGCCCGGAAACGGACCATGACCCGTACGGGGTTGCGCAGGCGCGCACGATGCTCGATACCGCGTATGCGTGGCTGGACCAGACCCTCGCCGGACGCGAATGGGCTGCGGGCGACGCTTTCAGCCTGGCCGACTGCGCCGCGGCACCCGCCCTGTTCTACGCCGACTGGTCGCACCCGATCGGCGATGCGTTCCCCAACGTGACGGCCTATCTCCGGCGGCTGCTGGCGCGCCCGTCGTTCGCACGCGCGGTCGACGAGGCGCGCCCGTATCGCCCGCTGTTCCCGCTGGGCGCGCTCGACCGCGATTGACCATGACCCGACTCGATGAGGAGACAACCGATGACACCGGATCAGACATTGACGGCCGCCGCGGAACTGGTGAACAGGAACCATCTCCGCTTCCCGAACGAAAGCGACGAGTACCGGCGCGCCCGCGACGGACTGCTGGCCGAGGAGATCGAACTGCGCCGTCATATCGAGCGGGTGGCCGAGCAGCGCCGCGCGCTGCCGCCCGGCGGCCAGGTCACGGCGCACTACCGCTTCGAGGGCGAACAGGGACCGGTCGACTTCGCCGGCCTGTTCGGCGACAAGCAGACGCTGGTGGTGTACAGCTACATGTTCGGCCCGCAACGCGAGCGGCCGTGCCCGATGTGCACCTCGCTGCTGAGCGCCTGGGACGGCGAGGCCGCCGACATCGAGCAGCGCGTCGCGCTGGCGGTGGTCGCCCGCTCGCCGATCGAGCGCCTGCGCGCATTCAAGGCGGAGCGCGGCTGGCGCAACCTCAGGCTCTACTCGGATCTCGACGACGCCTACAGCCGCGACTACCACGCGGTGAGCGAGGACGACGGCGACGACGCGGCGCTCAACGTGTTCACGCGCCGCGACGGGACGATCCGGCACTTCTGGAGCGGCGAGATGGGATTCGAGACCGCCGATCCGGGCCAGGACCCGCGCGGCGCGCCCGACCTGATGCCGATCTGGACGGTCCTCGACACCACGCCGGAAGGGCGCGGCAGCGACTGGTATCCGAAGCTCGAATACCGCGGGTGACCGCGGCCGCGCGCGCCGCCGCTGCCCGCTGGAGGGCGCGGCGGACGTGCCCGTACACGCGTCTCGCCTCCGACGCAACCCCGCCTTTCGCAACCCTTTTTCGCGATGCTGGCTACACTGGGATACCCCTCCCTGGAGATTACGCCCATGGCCAAGCCCAACTATTCCTTCGAAAAGCGACAGCGCGAAATCGCCAAGCAGAAGCAGAAGGAAGAAAAGCGCGCGAAGAAGCAGGCCGCGAAAAGCGCCGAGCCGTCCAGCTCCGACGCCACCCGCAACCCGCCCGCCGGCAGCGAATAAGCGCTCCGGCGCGCCGTTTCACGGGGTCCGGCCTCACGATCTCAGCCGTCTTCGCCGGCTCATGGCCTCACGACATGGAGGCACAGCAGCACGAACGCGGCGAACGCCAATGCGGCGCGTGCCGCGTGGGCATACTCCCAGCGATCGCGGAATGCGCGCCATGACCGGTCGATGCCGGAATCGCGGGGCGCCTTTCCGAGCCCGAAGAAACCGGCGCTGACCCGCGGCAGCGAACGATCGGCCAGCCAGAACTTGTTGACCGGATGAACCGCCAGCCAATAGACGATCTGCATGCCCAGCACCAGCACCAGGCTGGCGAGCACCAGCAGGAGATCGACGCCGTCGGTCCGCACCAACCATGTCAGCACGGCAAGTGCCAGGATCGCCAGCGGCTCGCTGGCGCCGCCGATGGTGAAGCCGGGATGGTAGATCGGCTGCGTCGCAAGATAGGCGGTCTTGTCCAGCCGCAATTTTCCCGGCAACTCGGCCGCGTGCGCCAGGGCGAATGCCATGGCGCAAGCAACCAGAACCAGGCACAACAGTTGCACGCCCGCCATCCACATGCAGTCGCTCCGGTCGCCGCGATCGGCGCACGCTAGGGCAAGCGCCGTTACCGTCGCGTCAACCGTCCGGCAGCGGTGCGTTGTCCGCCCCGCACGCCGGCCACGATTCGCGCCTGATCGATCCGGAGGTCCCGGAAAAGCGGCTATCCTGTCGCCGATTCCGATCGAACCGGAGCCGGACACGGCACCGACGACCGGCCGGCACGGGGGCGGCCATTCCGATGCGCAATTGCATCCGTTCCATCCGCGGAGCGCGCCTTCGCGCGATCGCCGCCTGGCTGCTCTGGCTGCCCTTGGCCGCGGCCGGCGCGCAGGACGTCGCACTGGCGGACGCGGCGACGATGCGACTGAGCCTGGAAGGCTACGGACCCGACCAGGGGCTGTCCCAGTCCACCGTCAATGCCCTGGAGGTCGATGACCGCGGCTTTCTGTGGCTCGCCACCCAGGAGGGATTGAACCGGTTCGACGGCCACCGCTTCCGCGTCCATCGGCGCGGGCGGACCGGAGACGACGGGCTCGCGAGCGGCAGCATCGACGCACTCGCGTTCGAGACCGGCCGGCAACGCCTGTGGCTGGGCACCAACGACGCCGGGCTCGAAGTGGTGCATCTGCCGGACTGGCGACGCACGCGGCTCGGGCCGGCCGACGGACTGTCGCACAGCCAGGTCGGGCAGATCCTGCTGGATCCGGCCGGCGGGGCCTGGGTCGGCACCGGTGCCGGCATCGACCATGTCGATGCCGACCTCCGCCGTGTGCGCCGGCTCGGCGCGACCGCCGCGGTGGTGCGGCTGGTGGCGGGCAACGACCGGCGCTCGGCCCTCGTGCTCGACCGCAACTGCCGGCTATGGCGAGCGACCCGCGAAGGGCTGCAGCCGCTGGCGGAACCGCCCGCGGGCGCCGAGGTCTGCGTCGGCCTGCAACACGGCCCGGAAGGCGCCTGGGTGGCCAGCGAACGCGGCGGCCTGCACCTGCTCGATGCGGTCGACGGTCGGCTCCTGCGCCACCTGCCGATGTCGGAACTGGGCGCCGGCCCGGAGCGCATCAGCGCGTTGCTGCGGCTGTCCGACGGGCGCGTGCTGGTCGGTTTTGGCGACGGCAACCTGAGGCAGCTGCCGGCGGACGGCGCGTCCCCGCGCTCGTTGCCGCTCGACCGCGCACTGCAGAGTGCGATCGTCAGCCTTCACGAGGACGGTTCCGGCTCGCTGTGGATCGGCACCTATACGTCGGGTTTGTACCAGATGCGGCCGCTATCGGCGGCGATCCGGCAGGGCGCCCCAGGAGTCTCCTCCGGCCCGGCCACCTGGCCCAGCCGCAGCATGCGCGCGATCTGGCGCGACGGGACGCATCTGCTGGCCGGCACCGACGCCGGCCTGATGCAACGCCACGGCGCCGGCCCGTGGCAACCGGTGCCGGCGTTCGCCGGACGCTCGGTGCGCGTGATCCGGCCGGCGCGCGGCGGCGGCTGGTGGATCGGCACGCACGCCGGACTGTGGCACTGGCGCGGCGGCGATCGGGCGCAACGGATCGTCGGCCTGCCGGACGCGCGGATCGAGGACCTGTGGCCGGCGGATGGCGGCCTGTGGGTCGCCACCCGCGGCGGCCTCGCCCGGATCGAAGGCGGACGCGTGGTCGACGACCCCCGGCTGGCACCGCTGTCCGGCGTGCTGCTGACCTGCCTGCTGCGCGACGACGACGGCACCCTGTGGATCGGCAGCAACGCCGATGGCCTGTGGCGCCTGGACGACGACGGCGTGCCGCAACGATTCCGGCCGGCCGGGGGCGAGCTGCATGAGTCGATCTGGTCGCTGCATGCCGGCAGCGGCGCGCTGTGGGCCGGCAGCTTCTCCGGCGGCCTGTACCGCATCGAGCCCGCCGGCGGCCACGCACGCGCCTACACCGACAACGACGGACTGGCCAACAACGTGGTCTACCGCATTCTCGAGGACGGCGACCGGCGCCTGTGGCTGAGCACCAACCACGGCTTGAGCGTGCTCGATCCGGCCACCGGGATCATCCAGAACCTCGGGCCGCGAGACGGCCTGCAGAACCAGGAATTCAACAGCGGCTCGGCGTTCCGCGCGGCCGACGGCCTGCTGTACTTCGGCGGCACCCGCGGTCTGGACGTGATCGATCCACGCGGCCTGCCGGTCCGCAGCGCGCCGGCGCGGCCGGTGCTGACCGCGCTGCGCATCATGTCGCAGGAGCAGCCGAACGGCGATACCGCGCCACGCGAGACCGACCTCGTCTATGCCGACGGCATTACCCTGGGACATCGGGACATCGTGTTCTCGATCGCGATGACCGCGATCGACTTCACCGCGCCGGACGCGGCGCGGCTGCGCTACCGGGTGGAGGGCCTGCACCAGGAGTGGATTCATCCGAACGCGGCGCATGCCGAGTTCTCCGCCAGCCACCTGCCGCCCGGACGCTACACCCTGCACGTGCAGGCGGCCGGGCGTGACGGCCAGTTCGGCCCGTCGCGCAGCCTGGCGGTCCGGATGACGCCGCCGTGGTGGCGGCATCCCCTCGCCTATTTCGGCTACGGCCTGCTGACGCTGCTGCTGCTGGCCGGGCTCGCGACCCGCGTCGGCGCGGCCATGCGCCGCGAGGGCCGCCGGGTCGAACTGCTCAACCAGACCGTCGCCGAGCGCACTGCGCAGCTGCAGGAGGCCAACCAGCGGCTGCGCCACACCAACGAGCAGCTCGACGTCGCCACCCGGCGCGATCCGCTGACCCGAATCTCCAACCGCCGCGACCTGCAGGACTGGCTCGGCCGCGAAGCCGCCGCCCTGCGCGTCCGGCTCGAACGCTCCAGCGACGGCCATGAGCGCCTGGTGTTCTTCATGATCGACATCGACGATTTCAAACAGGTCAACGACCTCCATGGCCATCAGGCCGGCGACGAGGTGCTGGTCCATTTCGCCGACCGCCTGCGCCTGCTGTGCCGCGACGACGACCTGCTGGTGCGCTGGGGCGGCGAGGAGTTCCTGCTGATCAGCCGCTTCACCCACATCGACGATGCGATGGTCCTGGCCGAGCGCATCCGCGGGACGATCGCCAGGCAGCCGATCCGTGCGCGCCCGGGCGTGATGCTGGAGCTGACCTGCTCCATCGGCTTCGCGCCGTGGCCGTTCTCGCTCGACTGGCCCGCGCTCGGCGACTGGGAGGCCAGCGTGGCGCTGGCCGACCGCTGCCTGTACAGCGCCAAGCGCGGCGGCAAGGACGCCTGGGTCGGCCTGGCGCCGGGACGCGCGCCCGGACAGGCGGCCATCCAGGCACTGCTGGCCGGCGCCAGTCCGGACGATGTCGGCGAGGACGGGGGACGGGTGTTGCATTCGGGCAACGTCACGCCGCGCTTCGAGCGGTAAGCATGCCGGCGAAGCCGCCGTAGGAGCGCCCCACGGGCGCGATACCGCGGGTATCCGGCTGCAGGCGCTTCAACCCCCGGGGTGGGCTTGCTCCACAAAGGCACTCGAGTCCACTCGAGTCGGCTTTCGTCCCGCAATTCCGACACCCGCGGTATCGCGCCCATGGGGCGCTCCTACGAACAAGCTGTCGCGGCTATTCCTCTTCGTCGTCGAACGCGTCATCGAAACCCACGTTCGCGATCGCGTCCTCCAGCGGGTCGACCGGTTCGAGCAGCGTGTAGTCGTCGACGTCGCGGCGTGCGATCGCACGCGATACCGGGTAGGCCTCCAGCGCAGGTTGCGCCATCCGCGAGAGGAACGGCATCGGCAGCCGCGGTCCCGCGATCCATTCGGCCGCCTCGGCCGCGGGCAGGAACACCGGGCCATCCGGCACCAGCGGCGGCGGAATCGCGGCGTTCGCATGCGTGAGCACGGCGAACGAATACACCTCCGGCTCGCCCTTCTCCCAATGGTCCCACAGCCCGGCCGCGAACAGCGCCGCGCCGTCCCGCGCCTGGATGAAGTACGGTTGCGCCGGCGCCGCGGAGCGGTCCCATTTGTAGTAGCCGTTCATCGGCACCACGCAGCGCCGGGTTTCCCACGGACGCCGGAAGATGCGGCTCTTCGGCGCGCGCTCGAGCCGCGCGGTGACCGTCGTGTACTTCGTCTCCGGCAGCGCCGCCCAGCGTGGGATCAGGCCCCAGTCGAACTCCTCCACGCGCAGGCCGTCGCCGCGGTCGAAGATCACGGCGGCCGGCTTGCGCACCGCGATGTTGTAGCGCTCCGGCATGTCAGCCAACGCCGCCGAAACATCCGGTGGCAGCTCGCCGGGCAGGCCGCCCGGCACGAACGTCTGCACGAATCTACGCATGCGCGCGCGCCCTGCGTGGCCGACCGATGGCCGATCGTACCGGCCTCGGCCCTCCAGTACGCCCTCCCTGCTCCTGGCATGCAGGTTCCGCGCCGGCGTTTCCCGCGCCGCAACCTGCCATCGCGCTATCCGCGCTTGCGACCCGCCGGCAGCGGCTCCCCGCCCTCGTCGTAGGCCGGCGGCGCATAGAAGTTCAGGGTCTTGAGAGGCGTGCGACCGGTATTGCGGATCTCGTGCCGCTCGCCGCGCTCGATCACCAGCAGGCTGCCGGCGCCCAGCCGCTGATGGACCCCATCGACGATCGCCAGCCCGGTGCCAGACACCACGTACAACCACTGGTCCGCGCCCTGATGGTAATTGTCCGGGCCGCCTTCGCTGTCGCCGGGCCGGACGACCATTTCCGCCGCCTGCACATCGCGTACGTCGAAAGCCACCCGGAACCCGCTGTCGAAGCGGAAGCGCTCGTGCTTCATCCCGACTCCTGGGGCTCCTGGCGTTACACCTCGAAGATCGCGCGCCCGGCGTTAAAGGCGGGAGACGGCGACGTGAACGGACTTCCGGCGCGGCACACCCGCATCCTCCACATCGCCGAACCGATAGTCGGGTGGCCTTTCCGCGGAACCCGCCATGGCCGACGACGGCGATGATCACGCGCTGCAGCTCGAGCGGGAAGTCGCGGCCGCAAATCGGCACCTGTGGGAGTGGGGGGGGGGGGGGGAGGGCCCCCCCCCCATTTGTTGTCCTCTGCTGG